>DIYK01000073.1:852-13716 GCA_002429005.1 Verrucomicrobia bacterium UBA6056 | reverse complement strand
GGTACCGAATGTCGCGGGTTCGAATCCCGTCATTCACCCCATTTTCAAGCTCCTCGCAAGAGGAGCTTTTTTTGTCTCTTCTTCCCCCAAACACTCGGGGGGAAGCGCTTTACATATGCTCAACATGCCCGCCCGCTACCTGGGAGTACCAGCCGGGATGAAGTAGCTGTAGGCCTTTCAGGCCACAGACCGCAACCAAAGCCATAAGCATAAGCCCGCAGGTTGAGTCAAAGCGAATGCGGTGGCATAAAGATCAGCCCCAGAACAGATGCCTCTCTGACAGCGAAAACGGCGTGACACATCATCGCCCAGGCCATGAGGCCTGGGAATCTCGCCGAAAGCCACGCAGAGCCCCAACGGAGTGACACCGCTTCCGCAGGATGAGTATCTGACCCTTCATTCCGTCGGCAACGTGATGACCTCCCCTGTAGGTCCTAGAGCATATTAAATAAAACTATAGCCGTTTTGGCTACTGCGAGGAGCGAACTCCGCGTCAAGCTCCATCGAAATAGCGTTGCTATTCCTGCTTCGCTTTCCTTGATTTCGCCCCTCTCGCTACGCCCCTACGGCTACAGTTTTTAGTAAAATGCTCTAGCAGCTTGTCGGTCTTTGAATTCGATTTGTTATGTAGGATTCGCAAAAATCTGAAAAGCTCTGTTCATCCTCACCCGTTAAGGTGCATCTTGGTACAAGAGCTCAATTGCGCGTTTCACCTCCATAAAACCTCTGGCTGTAACCATTCGTTCTGTAGTTGCATGGATAGGTTCTGAGCTGAATTTCCCGCCTTTTTTCCCGAAAGACCAGCGGACTTGGGGTGTGGATGCAAAGCGTTTTCCTTTGAAGTCTGCTCGTCTACCAATCCACAAAGCATCCTGACCGACAAGCAGAAGCCTCGCCCCCTGCCCATGTGAGCGCAACAGCCATTCTTCGCGGATGCGGTGTTGCTCTTCCTGCTTTATCACCCATTCCGGCTGAATGGCCTGACGGGCTTTTGGATTGTGGCGGGGCCAGAAAAATCCGGGAGCCACAATGATGGCAGACGGGTTCAGTAGAATGGAATCTCCATAGCTCGCAGCGGCCTCCATCTCCATCCCATTCACCCCCCGTAGCTTTCCGGATTTAGGCCCCAGAACCAGCAATTCTGTCCCAGCACCCAATGCGTTCACAGCTTCCGCAGCGGCCTGTTCATCAAATCCTTCAGTCAACGCAAGTACCGCATCGTAGCGCTTCCCTGCTTCATAGACTGCACTTAGGATGGGTTCAGCGGGCTTGGGAATTTCTGATAACACAAAGGGTTCCCGCTCACTGGGCCGTAGTTCCAGCGCGGCCTCATACAGCATCGGTAAGAGATGCTCCAGGGAACGGTCCTCATACGAAATTCCTGAGTCAAATTGCTGACCACCTTGAACCACGTAAAGCCGGTCTCCCGCTTTGGCAGCTGCCCTTAAAGCACGGTGTACTGCGGTCCCTTCTTGAATCGCCCCCTCCGGGACATCAACCAACCACAGATCTACGTCGTCGGCCTTGATCTTTCCGTCTTTGAGCGCTTTTTCCATATGCGTCACATCCCCCATTTCCCAACGTCCGCCCAAACAGTGGCCCAAGCCTATGAAGAGGGAGCGATTGTGATGATAGGCTTTACGACGGGCCTCCTCCTCCAGATCATCGAAGTTGGAATCCAGGATCAGCGCCACCTGGGCCTCGTTGGTTTTGACGGCAATACCTCCCCGGGCTTCCAGCATTTTGGCGAAGTGATAGGTAAATTCCGGAACATCCCCCGGGTAACGCGAGGTAAGCAGATTTCTATCCAGAATGGCAGGAAGGTCGTAATAGCGACCAAACTCGCGTGCAGCCCACTGATCCGCCAATTCATCCGCCACCGTGTACAAGGTCGTCACCTTCCGATCCTTCAACAAACCCGCGCTCATAAATAAGCGGGGCCCATGGCAAATCGCCGCAGTCGGGGCTCCGTTGTTCAGGAAACGGGCCGCGAGTTGAAGCGCCACAGGATTTTTTTCCAACAATCCCGGACTGTAACCACCCGGAACAAACAAGCCCATATAATCCTCTTCCTGCACCTGATCGATGCGGAGATCCGGAAGCACGCCACGATAGAGCGTTGGGGCCTCCCGATTCTGCCCAATCCGATCCAGACTCTCCGCAGCCACCACCACGCGATACCCCAAGGCCGTCAACCCGACATAGGTCCCCCAAAATTCAGAGGCATTAAAGCCCTTCGTGGCCATCACCAGAACCGCGGGTTTTTCTGCAAGAAGCTTTCCTGACATCAACAGCAACAAACACAGGAATGGAAAAACGTTTTTCATCAAAGTAGGCACCAACGAGGGGTCAGATTCAGCAGACGCGTATTTATGTATTGCGATACGCCATCCGCCACTCTAGATAGACTGCATTCCACTTTTGTTCAGCCTCTTGGATCAACAGGAGTGCTTTTCGAGTGTAGACTGGGGAATTTGTGTCCATTTATCTGCAAGCATGCTAGCACAGAACGGAGCTATGCAAATCAGCATACATGTCTCTTTTGCGAGAAGCGATGAACGTTTCACGCAAAGAAGCGGATCAACTCAGGCCTACAGGTTGCCACAACGGCTTAGCCCATACACTTCCGCCGGGCTAAGCGCTTGACGGTATACGGCCAGAGCACTGAGCAGGCCGCAGAAAAAGTTTCCCATTTCCCCACTGCGGTCCACAGCCGCCACGGTGAAGTCGGATCCCAACGGGCCGGAATGATGCAAGCCTCCGGCCAGACTGTAGGGGTTTAAGCCGGGAATGGCCTGCAGCATACCGTTCATCCAGGCAAAGCCCTGAACGCCATCATAACTCATCCCGATCATGCACCACTCGTCCCAGGGCACCGGCTCTTCACTCATGGGGCCGTCCATGCAATACTGGTAGCCCGGAGTCGCACCCCCGGTTTTGGAAAGGTGACCAAAAACGCGATGTTCGGCGCCCCACACCGGGATATCGATAAACAGACCATACTGCCGACCCAAATGGGTTTCGTTCCATTGGCCGGCGATGAACTCACACTGACGCATACTTTTCCGGGATCGCTTCAGCCAGGCAATCAGCGTGAAAGCACTTTGCTCGCCATGAAAATCCAATTCCGGGCATTCCGCACGGGGAAGATTCAACCAGTCCCCCTCCCCGATTCGCAATGCCTTGCCATCAAAGGGAGCCGTGGCATCCTCCACACATTCCAGGGCTCCGGTTTTGGATTGAAGCCTGTAGTCATAGCCCTGACTGGTAGGAAAGCATTCGCCTCCCTGCTGAAAATCCCAAAAGCAGACCAGACCAGGTACATCTTCCGGACGGATGGGCTGTAAAAAGGATTCCTCAGGACGGTATTTCATCGCTGAGTCCATTTGTACACAGTGCCATGAGAGAAAAAAGACTCAAGCCCCTGAAATCCAGGATTCAGTCTCCTGATCATGAGACCGTTGCTTCAAAGGATATTTCCGCAAGCAGTGAACTGTTTTACCAAATGGGAGAAGACATGGAGCTGACCCAGACCACCTCGTGAATTAGCTCTAGAGGATGTCTGCGTCTCAGCTGCCTGCCCTAGCCCCCCGCTTTTTTGTTCTCACAGATATTTCAGATGAAGAGCCGGATGATCAGCAATCTCTCGTACGGTTGTTACTCTATGCCTGCGACATTGAGATCGAAGGCTTAGTGGCCTGCTCCTCCCAATGGAAAGCCATTCACCACAGCCCATTGAGGCCGGAATATATTCATCAGGTACTGGACGCCTATGCCCAGGTAGAGGATGCGTTGCGTTTACATCGTCCGGAATACCCTTCGGCCAGCTCCTTGCGTCAGAAGGTCGCAGTGGGCAATGGGAATGATATGCTTTCCGTGGGTGACGCCTTTCAGACAGAAGGCTCTGAACTCCTGAGGCAACGGATTCTGGCCGAGGATCCTCGCCCACTTTGGGTGGGCATCTGGGGAGGAGCGAGTACCCTGGCCCAGGCTCTGTGGACACTGCGAAAACAGTTACCCCGGGAAGAACTGCGGCCTCTTCTGCACAAGCTGTGGGTGTATGACATACAGGGACAGGACGATGCCGGGGCTTGGATTGCAACCCAGTTTCCAGAGATCCAGTATATGCGGAATCAGTATGCCTGGCGGGGCATCTCACGCCATGTGAATCATGAATGGTTCGAAAGCCGTGGGGACCATGAAGAGTTGGTCAGTCCGGCCTGGTTCCGTAAACATATCCAAGAGGATCATGGTCCTCTGGGGGCAATGTATCCCGATGCGCGTTACCTGCATGAAGGAGACACAGCGTCTTTCTTACATTTGCTGCATCCGGGCCTGCACGACCCCTGTGAACCCGATCAGGGCGGCTGGGGAGGTCGTTTTCATGCGGAGCCTCAGCGCAATGTGTGGTCAGGCGGATGTCCGGTGACGGATGAACAGGCATATGGTGATTTTTTCATGTACAGCGATGCCGCCGACCGCTGTATCTGGCAATGTTGGGAGCAACGCCCCACCTGCAATGTCTACAACAGCATCCTGCGCTGGCGGAAAGAGATTCAACAGGATTTTGCCGCCCGTATGGATTGGTGCATCCTCTCCCCGGAAGAAGCCAACTACCCGCCCCACATTGTACTCAACGGGGATCGCGAATCCAGGGTGATGCGACTACAGCCCCTGGCTGGAACCTATCTGGAACTGGATGCGTCCAGCTCCTGGGATCCCCAGGGGTACCCATTGTATTTTAAGTGGTGGATGTACGAGGAAGCCGGAAACTACCCCCAGCCCATTCACATCGAATGCGATACCCATGCCATCCTCGGGTTCCGGATTCCTCATGATGCAGGAGGCCGCAGGATTCATCTCATCCTACATCTGAGCAACGGCGGTCAGCCTCCCCTTTGCAGTTACCGGAGAGTGATTCTATGCATATCTTGACCTCAGGCATATAAAGCGTTCTGAGCTTCTTATTTGGAACCCTTCCGAGTTGCTGGCGTATACAGAATCTCAAAATGCCTGTGAATGTGAGTCTCCTTTACTTCATCCCACATCATACTCACCTGTTTAAATTCTCCGCCGACGATGGAGATATGATAGCACTGATGCGTTTTTTGCTGCTTAAGAGGGGTAATCACAATGGAATACCATTCTTCTCCATCCATACCGGTCTCGGTTTCGATCTGAATGGTGTTCAGGTTGGGAAATTCAATCTGTTTCAATGCCTCCGCCGGAATGTCATAGCGGCGTTTTCCAATCTTCAGACTGGCCTTGGTGATCAGACGACGGTCCTGGTCGAGTTCCAGTGTGGCCTCACAGGCATCCCGGTTGCCAATCGCCTGGCTACGGATGCTCACTGAGCTGATCGGGAGATACATGGAAGCCGCAGAAAGTCGTAACACTTGGCAACATAGGAACAGAAGGACAAGCGGGCGAACGTTGAGGATCTGGATCATATAGGATAGACGACGAAGCCAGAGGGATTCTTAGCCATTCTTCCCCAAAAAGGTGAGGAACATCAACTTCTCACCAAACGGAGGCGCTCTGCGCTTGGCAGATTGCAGATCTCCAAGCAAGGAGAAGGCATGAACCACATGGCCAAAGATCTGTTCCTCACCCTGGGCTGGCCTGCGCTGGCCGTGATGTCTCTGGCCATGGCGGTAGGGCGCGGGGACCCGGATCCCATTGGAATTGCCTTGCTGGCTCTTTCTACAGCGGCGGCCTATGGCCTGGACCGCTGGGTGGATCATCGCCCCAACGAATCGGCTTCGTTCCGGAAACTGCTGCTGATTTGTGTTCTGATTTGTGTGGCCCTCGGCGGCCTCCTCGCCCTCAGTTCCTGGTGGCGATTCCGCATCTGTGTAGTGCTGGGACTGATCTCAGCCGCCTATGTGCCCCTCAAACGCTATATCCCAAAAAATGTACTTACCTCCGTCTCCTGGACGCTAGGAGCCTGCACCCTGCCCTTTGCCAATGCGCCCAGGCAGGAAACGGCGTACTGGGGCTCGGTATTCTGTGTGTTCTGCATCATGGTAGCGAACACGGTGCTGTGCGATATTCCTGATGTGGAGGAGGACCGCAAACACGGGGTACGCGGGATTACCCCCCGCTTCGGAGCAAAAGCTGGTGCCGCCCTGGTCGTGCTGGCATCGGTCTTAGGCTTGATCAGCGGCGTATTCACCCAACATCTGGCTCTCGCTATCACCTCCGCCAGTTTAGGGCCGCTGGGTTTCCTACTCGGCCAGAACCCCACGCGCATTACACTCCGGAAGTACGGAGATCTCGCGGTCACCTTACTCCCAGGCCCATTGAGCCTGTTGTTGTAAGCCCCTACTCCTCATCCAGAGGCAAGGTGATGTTGAGCTTGTCCATTTTGTATTTCAGAATGCGTCGGGTGGTCCCGAGTTTTTTTGCGGCACGGGTCTGCACCCCGTTGCAGGAACGGAGAGCTTCGATCAACAGTTCCCGCTCTACCTGATCGACAGAGGCCGAGAGGTTTTCTTTGAGCACCTGAGTCGTCAGGGTTTCATCGGGCGCATCCTCCTGAAACTCGATCGGTAACAAATGCCGGGGCAGCGTTGCCTGATGCCCATGCAACACCAGCGAACGTTCAATCACATTGCGCAGTTCGCGGATATTTCCCGGCCATTCATAATCTTGCAGGGCCTGAAGGGCTGCCGGTTCGAATTCCTTGGTATGAGCATTCAGGTTACTCCGGAACTGCTCCAGAAAATGGGTCGCTAAGAGGACCACATCATCCAGCCGTTTGCGCAAGGGAGGCACCTCAATCGGCACCACATTCAAACGGTAGTACAAATCTTCCCGGAAGGCACCTTTGCGCACCTGACGCAAGAGATCCCGGTTGGTTGCCGCCAGGATCCGTGCGTTGCTATGTAACACGCGATTGCCTCCCAAACGCATGTACTCGCGCTCCTGCAAGACCCGCAAGAGTTTTACTTGCGTATTGAGTGACATCTCGCCGACCTCATCAAAAAACAGCGTACCGGAACCCGCTAAATCAAAGCGCCCCAACTTTTGGCGATCCGCATTCGTGAAAGCACCCTTCTCATGACCAAAAAGTTCGCTTTCCATCAAGGACTCAGGAATCGAAGCACAATGCACCGCGACAAAGGGTTCGTGAGCCCGTTCGCTCCAGGTATGAATCTGACGGGCAATCATTTCTTTGCCCGTTCCACTCTCTCCGTGAATCATCACGGTAGCATCCGTTTGGGCAGCCCTTCGGGCATTTTGCAGGGCCATTTGGAAGACCGGGGATTTTCCAATCAGGCCCTCCTCCGGAAACATGCGCTGCATATCCGACTCCATGGCCCGTACCCGTTGGCGAAGACGCTGATGTTCGAGAGCTCGCTGCACCAAATGCCGCAATTCCTTCACATCAAAGGGTTTGGTCACAAAATCAACGGCCCCCAGTTTCATGGATTCCACGATGGGTCTTGCGTTGCTGGAACCACTGATCATGATTACCGGGGTCTCAGGATGCAGCGCCGTAAGTTCTTTCAGCAAAGAGATCCCGTCCTGATCGGGCATCTGCACATCCAGGAGAATGAGATCCACAGATTGTGACGCCAACACCCCCAGCGCCTCACGAGCATTCGTGGTGAGTTTGAGCGAAAACTCTTTTCCGAAAATCATCCGTAATGACTCACGGGCCCCCAGATCATCATCCACAATTAATAAGCGTTTCATAGATATCGTACCTAACCCTTTGCTCTGCTTACCGTTCCGCCTCTACCGCAACGAGAGGGAAATACATGCGAAAGCGGGTTCCTTCATCGCCAGGACAATCCACGTCAACCCGGGCATGATGTGCTTTGAGAATCTGATGAGCTACCGCCAGTCCCAATCCAGTCCCACGCCGTTTCGAGCTAAAGAAGGGATCAAAAATATTCCCGAGCTCCTCTTCCGGAATTCCTTTACCATTGTCCTGAATACAAAGTTCGAGTTCCTCCCCCTCCAGTCGGGTGCTCACCCGGTATTCCCCTCCATTCGGCATAGCCTGCTGCGCGTATAAAAAGAGATTTTGAAGCAGTTTTTGCATTTGCCCCTGATCCAAGCGAAGCACATCCCGGGGGGCCGCAAATCGAGAAGGAAGCGCTAGATTCTCACTATGAGGTTGTTGCATACACCAGCGGACATGATCCCGAAGCAGTTCATGCAATGCGACGGGTTGTAAATCCGGTTTGGTGGGGCGGGCCAGCGTAAGCAACTGATTAACCAAACGATCAATGCGCTCAATTTCCCCTCCTGCGAGCCGGGTAAAGGTTTCCCGAAATTCCTCATCCTCAAAACGCTCAGGTAGCAATTGGGTAAAGGTTTTGAGCGTCACCAAGGGATTTTTGATTTCATGAGCCATACCCGCAGACAGAGCACCCAGGCCTGCCAGACGACCGGAACGCTTCAGCTGGGCTTCCAATTCCCGTACTCCACTCTGATCCTGCATCATCAACAGTGCCCCCTGCAAGTTCCCCTCTGGGCAGAGAAAGGGAGAAGCACAGGCCATCACATTCAGCGTCTCTCCATCCCCGACATGCAACAACATTTCCCGATTGTGGATAACCGCGGAGCTTTCCAGACTTTCACATAACAGGTCCTGAAGTTTTTCAGGCAGGAGGCTCAGTGGCTGCCCGATCAGAGCAGACTCTTCCAGACGCATGATTCGACAGGCTTCGGGGTTACTGGTCCAAATCTGCTGTTCCACGTCCACCGTGAGGACCGCATTGCCAAGAGAATCCAGTAATTGTTTCACTTCAGGGCGTTGCAGAACGCCCAAACCTTGTTCTGCAAGCTGAGAGAGCTCAGGCTCTTCTTCAGTTTCTTCGGAGGAAGCCCGAAGCTTACAGCGTTTGCATTCCCCCTGAAACAGCTGCCTCCCGGGGATGACGAACAAAGCCACCGCCCCTGTACTGATCAAGTTCGCGATCGCTACAGAAAGGTCTCCGAGAGGCTGGAACAGCTTTTGCAGCAGCAAATTCAACAGCAGATACCCACAAAGCAGACTGATGGCCAAAAACAGATCACTCAACACACGATGGGTCCGAGATGAGCTCACAGGCCCTCCTCCCCTTGGTCCCTGCCCCTCAGCAGCCACCTAGATGCAGCGTAGTACAAGCGAGCCCTTTCACAAGGGGCAGCAGCCGGGTTCGGCCTAGAAGGCGGCATTATCCAAGATCTGTTCATAAGCATAGTGTACACAATCTGCACAATTACGAACAACACTAGAGGATCTTGTTCATTTCTGTCCAGTTCAGATGCACCTAACTTTTCACAAGTGCTTCATTTTTGTGGCCAGAGCACTCTTATGTAATCTGGCATGCTTCTTGCATAGGGATTTGGAAACAAACGTAGCGTTAGCCACAATTTCACCGATGCAACCTTTACGGATTTCAGCTTCACCTAACCACCTATCACAGAGCGAGGACCACTGAATGGAAGCCGTTTCTGACTACCGAGTTGATGAACTTGAGCTCAGCACTGCAGCTGCGGTGCTGATCATTGATGATGAAACCGGGCCACGGGAAAGCATGCGCATGCTCCTCAAGCCCTTTTACCGGGTGCATTGCTCCGCAGGAGTGGTGGAAGCCCTCAGTATCTTGGAGCGGGAAACCATTGACTGCGTGGTCATGGATATCCGCATGCCGGGAATGACCGGAATCGAAGGCTTAAAGCACCTGCGGAATCTCGATCCGGATGTCGCCGTGATTATGTTGACCGGGTATGGCTCGCTGGAAACGGCCCGGGAAGCCATGCAACTGGGCGCCAACGATTACCTGAAGAAACCCTTCGATGCCAAAGAAATGGCCCAAGTCATCCAAAAGAACGTGGAACGTTCGGCCTATGCCCGGCGCAAACGTAATGCGGAATTGGAACTAAAGGGTCTGAATCAAAAGTTGCAGGCCGAACTGCGTCGTAGCGAAAGAATGATCTCCTTAGGTCAGAATTCCCGGGAACTGGTACACGATTTACAAAATCCCCTCACCATTGTGATGGGTTTCGTGAACCTGCTCTCCATTGAATTACGCAAATTGGATGACAGCGGGGCACACATCGGAGGCCCCCGCCAGCATGCCATGGATTATCTCGATATCATGGAAAACTCTCTGCTGCGTTGCAGGAACCTGCTGGAGACCTGGCAAAATATGGGCGAGAGCACCGCTTCCTTACAGTGCATCAGCGTCGAAGCCTTGCTGGCGCCGGTCATGAAAGAAATCCGGGCCATGGCTCAGGAGCGTTCCATCACTCTGAATGAAAACATTCAGTTTTTTCAAGAGCATGAAGTCATGGTCAACCCGAAGGAGTACCCCCGGGTGCTTACCAATTTGGTCAGCAATGCTCTGGAAGCCCTTCCCGAAGAAGGCGGATGGGTACGCATTGGCGCCTTTGTCAAAGAAGAACGCCTGTACTTGAGTGTTCAAGATAACGGCTGCGGCATTTCAGAAGAAGACCAACAACGCATTTTTCAACGCTCCTTTACCACCAAACGTGACCAGGGTGGCTGTGGCTTAGGCCTCAACATCACCCGCAGAATCGTTGAACAACATGGCGGTCAAATTGAGCTCAGCAGCCAGCCTGAAAAAGGCAGTACTTTCACAACCTGGATACCAACTATCTCCACCCCTACACAGCTATGACTGACGTTCTTGCATCTCCCTACCCTACCAATCCGGTGGATTACCTCTCCCGGATCGCCGAACTCTTTGCCGGCTATAAGCAACGGGCCCTGGACTTCCTCGACTGTTCTGCCGGAGAACATCTGGTCGACGTGGGCTGTGGTCCGGGTGATGATCTATTGGTTCTGGCCAAAGCCTTTCCAGAGCAACTCACGTTAACCGGGATCGAACTCGACACCGCCTCTCTGAACAGTGCCCGGGCCCGGGCGAAAGCAGCGGGTGTACGTATTAACTTTCTCCAGGGACAAATCCGCTCCCTCCCCCTGCCCGATGAAAGCGCAGACGTCACACATTGTGACCGTATGTTCCAACACTTGGAAAATCCGGATGCTGCGCTCAAAGAAATGATTCGGGTGATTAAACCCGGTGGCCGGGTCCTGGTTGTGGATGTGGACTGGGGCAGCCTGATTCTGGATCACCCCTCTGCAGACCGCACGGATGAATTAGTGGACTTCATCCGGGACAGTCATGTCAATGGACGCGCAGGCCGAAAACTTCGCGGCGCCTTTCAACGGGCAGGCCTCAAGGATATTCAAGCCTACGCGGATTCCGTCAGCATCAACAATTGGAATGTCGCCAAAACCATTTGGGGACTGGAAGATGCGGTCAACCGCATGGTCTCGGACCGAATTTGGACTCAACATCAGGCCGAACATTGGCTGCATGAAGGAGATCTGCATGCAGAGAAAAATGAATTTTCGGCTGCAATGACGGGCTTTGTAGTGCGTGGCCGAAAGGCAGGCTAAGCGAGAAGGCTCAGCCTCCATGATTTAAGGTTCTATGAACAAGCGTTTGCCGTCAAAGCGGTAACGCTGTTGTCCGACCTGGAGTTGACTTCCCTGTTGTTGGATGTCTGGAAGGACTCCTTTCGGGTGCAGGTTCATGACCATAAATGCGGTGTTCCCGTCGTCCAAGTATGCAAACTGCATCCGGGCGGCGGGATCACCCTTTTTCCCGGAAGCGATGTCTTTCTCCAGGTTGCTCAGGGATTCTTTCCGCTTCTGCAAAAAGGCTTCCGGTGCCTCGAACCAGGGATTTGCAATAATCACAACAGCCTCTGCTGAGGATGCCTTCCCAAAGTCCACAGCCAAACTGTGATGCTGCCCGTTCATCTCAAAGGCCATCACGCCACTGCCATCTTCGCGGGGATCATAGGCCGTGATCCGAGCCCGTTGATTGCAGCGAAAAAACACACGTTCCCGGATTCCCTGCCCCCAGATCGTGATATGCCCTCCCGAGGAACTACGCACATAGCCCCGCCGTGGGTCCTTATTGAGCAAAAAGGTGACATATACATCATCAGCATCCTTCCATTCCCTACGAAACATGAAATGGCCGATCAGCATATCCGCATTAGCATGCCCCAACACGTTGCCCGGGTTTTGGGGTTCCAGCCCGATCGGCCAGTTGATAAAGGCAAACACAGCCCGGTGAGGATAGGTCCAGGCATCAAACTCCTGCAGAGGTTTTTCTTTCTCAATCGCGTTTTCATACATCCACAGCATCGCGGCTTGTTGCGCTTCATTTGCCAACGCGCCAAAACCCTGTGACCAGTCTCCGCCATCGGACATGCTGCCTCGCCATTTATGATCGGATCCGTAGGCATTGAGTTTATAGTTGGGATACCAGGCTTTCTCTGCATGAGGAATAATCTCCATCGCCCAGCGCAAGCTGATCCAGGGGGCATTGCTCCGGGGAGAAATGAAATCCTTCCCCCAGGATACCCGGGCAGCTTGTAGAAGGGGTACAAAGGCATTATTTGCGGCCATATGACTGGGCCCATGGCCTTCGGCAAAGAAACCCTTATCTCCAAAGCCCTGCGTCATCACGCGAATCATTTCCTGTTCCACCTGTTTTAGCCAGGGCTGAATCCGCGTCATATCCGCCCCCGGATCATTGCGGATAGCCAGCAGCGCAATCCCGGCCCCACCGACATAGGCCCCATGATGATTACTTCGTGGCGGGAACGCTGGGTTGACCAGGACATCCATCGTAGCCAGGCCTTTGTGCCCCTCAGCATACTTATCGTAATCAACCGGCATGCGCTCGTAATTCTGAATTTCATTCACCACCCGTAGTCGGAACTCAGGGGACCAGGCCTCGTAACAAAAGTCATAGGCCATGGCCACAGACAGCATCATGGCACCCAGACGCAATTTCGCCCCGGGACGGGTCCAGGTGT
>DIYK01000073.1:0-783 GCA_002429005.1 Verrucomicrobia bacterium UBA6056 | reverse complement strand
GCCCCGGGACGGGTCCAGGTGTAGCGTTCATCCCGATCCGGCTGACCGTAACGGGTAATGACCTGAGAAGGACTCCGACCTTCCCAGCGTTCTGTTCTGGGTTGAAAGAGCTTCCCCCGCTCCGCTTGAATCACGTCGCCGCTCACGGAATACAAATCATCATCAAACATCAGCTCCAGAGATTTTTGCGCAAGCTCCGCATAGCTCGTCTCCCCCGTGAGTACATATAGAAAGCCATATCCGGCGGCATGAGAGATGGTAAAACTGCCCAGAGGCAACTCCTCTTGGCCACGGGCACGGATATTGACCGGATGATAGCGGTTTCGGGAATCCGGCAGGGCCTTGCCCTCATGGCCCAGCAGCAGTCGAAGACGGGCGAGAATGGCTTTCCCTTCTTCCGTGTTCATACGATCCCGCAGCGCGGGTACATCTGCTTTTCTAAAAAACAAACGGGGATGTTCTCCAGGGGCAGGCTCCACAAAATCCGGCACATTCACGGGCCAGGCAGCAGCGTCCGGTGCCGCACTCCATACAGGAAAGAAAAATAGCCCCAGCAAGCAGAATATCGAACACTTCATAACAACTCCAATCTGAAGCAACCAAGCCTAGTCGCCATCCTGGATCTGTACAGGTAAATTACATGAGGAGCCGTATATCAACGGCTCCGCCTGCATCTAAAGGTCCTGAGTTCTGGTCACAAGCTACACTCACCGGCGCGAGACGCGCCGCCTCCACTGTACCTCACAACCGGACGCGGGCCGTCCCGGCCCGGTCACAATACCA
>DIYK01000011.1:238-35391 GCA_002429005.1 Verrucomicrobia bacterium UBA6056 | reverse complement strand
CTAGAGCATATTAAATAAAACTATAGCCGTTTTGGCTACTGCGAGGAGCGAACTCCGCGTCAAGCTCCATCGAAATAGCGTTGCTATTCCTGCTTCGCTTTCCTTGATTTCGCCCCTCTCGCTACGCCCCTACGGCTACAGTTTTTATTAAAATGCTCTAGCTCAGGCTTCTGTGGGCAGTGGGAGCTCGGCATCCTCCGGGGATGGGGGCAGGACTAATCCGAATAAGGTCATGTAGAGCATGAGCACTTCTGAATCTCCGAAGTTGTACTCGAAGATGCCATTGATCAGCAAAGCAAACAGCGCGCAACTGGCGGCGCTGCGTAAAGGAGACCTTGGTCCCCGAAAACTCTGAATCAGGAACCACAGCATCCACAGACTCCATAAGATCACCCCGGGCCAGCCCAGTTCCAGGCGGATTTGCAGATAGTTATTGTGCAGGTGTCGTAGTCCGACTTCGAGATGAAATTCGCGGGGCAGGACTTCTCGGAATTCCTCGTAGGTGCTCCCATTATAGCCCAATCCGTCTGGATGCCGTTCCATCATCCGGGGGGCCACTTCTTTCCATAAGGTGCCCCGGCTGCCGTGGTTGGAAGACCATTGATCCGGTATTGAAGACAGGCGTGCCCGCACCGTGGGCAGGGCAATGGCCACCAGAAAGGCGAGCAGCGTGAGGCGCAGTAGTTTCCATTGACGGTTCCAGATCATCCAGATCACCGTACTCAAGGCGGCGGCCATCCATACTCCGCGTTTGTTGTGTAGTAACATGCCTGCGGCCGTGATCATGATCATGGGCAACAGCCATCTCCAGGATCCAACGGGCAGGGAAGGCAGGCTGACGCGGCAAAGCTTGCGGAGCCAACCCGGACCTTTCCATTCCCACTCTTCATGGGGAAGGGCCACGAAGAGAGCGATCGCAAACACCAAACCGCACATGTAAAATTGCGGGGAACTCATGTTCCCCATATCAAAGAAAGAACGCCCATCGCGTATCATGCCAATGGGAATGCGGATGCAGTCGTTGAGAAACATCAATGCACAACCGATCAGGTAGGCCTTCATAAACGCGATGCGTTTATCCGGTTCACCCCCGCGCAACATCAACAGCACGGCCCCGGGCAGGGGGAAGTAGAGAAAACGGTTGAGCTTATCGATCCCTTGTTCTGCATGCTCGGCTCCCCGCAGACTCAACAAAATCAAGCCTGCGAAGCATGCCGCAAATATCATGGGCAGGAGAGGCTCCACCTTGCGGCTACGGCAGGCGACGATCACCCAGCAAACGGATGCCAGGTATAAAGGCACTTGTCCAATGGCGTTGCTCCATGGCATAATCATCCAACCCAGACAGAGCATGGCCAGGAAGGGATCCCTCCGTATCGAGTTGAGGATGGCATCCTTCATTTCAAGTCCTCCAGCGGAAGCAGCCAGTCCCGGCTGCGCAGTTCCAGAACCTCGATGCGGCTGTCCGGATGTGAAAGGATTTCCCGTGCGCTGAAACCGCCATGAGCGGCTCCCGCAAGTAGGTCAGCGGGGAGAATCACCGAACAGAGTCCGGCTCCCGGCATCTCTCCGAGCCACTGCCATTCTTCAGATGGCAGGTTCCGCAGGCTGCGCAATGGAGTCACGGGGCACTCCAATTTGACCCAGACCCGGTTCTCCGGAGCCAAATGCAGGCGCAAGGCATGTGGGAGTCCTGGATTGCGGGGAAGGGGACGGTTTTTCTTGGGCAGGAGAATGAGATCACTTTGCCCCTGAAGTCGCTGTGACAGTTGCTGAGTGGGTGGCGGGCAGGGTCTTAACTGCGGGAATAGCTCTTTGGGGACCTCCAGCTCTTCCAGGGCCGGAGTTCGCAGCCACACGATTTCGGCCTCAGGCGTAGCATAACTCCGGGTCACTGAATCCCAGGTGAGCTCAACATGAATCAAGGCCCGGCCATGACGTGCGGGGCGCACGCGCAAGCGCTTGCCCTGATCTAACTCCTGAATAGCCGGAGTGGCTCCGGGGGCTTCAATCATCAGCGGGAAGCCTGGAAAGTTGCGGGAGGCTTCGCGTGCAGAGGCACCCTCTGCCAACATTAATACTGGAAACTCTTTTCCAGAACCGGGCGCATGTTTGGCCAACATGGGAAGCGGATCCGTAACTTGCCAAGGTTGCAGGGCCTGTGGCAGGAGCTGACGCCCCGCCTGGGGATGGAGCAAGGCCTGGATGCAGATCTCGGGGCCATCCGGATGGCTGAGCCTGATTTCAGAGGGGAGGGCGCTGCTTGTTCCCGGGAATTGCGGCAAGGCCTTGAGGTTGAGCAGGGTAAGAGGATAGGAATCCGCTTGAAGTGTTTTCAGACCGGAGGCCTGAATGACATCCAGGTGCGGAGCGGCCGCATCTGGGCGAGGAAGGGAACTCGGAATTCCGGCTGGAGGAGGATGCCCGCCGTGATCTAGCCAGAAGCCTTCCTCTTTTTCAAGATGGGCCATCACAGCCAGCCAGCCTGGAGCCTTCTCTGAGGCGTAGAGAAGGTCCTCCAGTCCGCCACTAATCCAAAGATGGACCTGGATCGGGCGGGCCTGCAGCAGCAGAGGCAGCCACAGGAGGCTGAGCAGAAAACGCATCAGCTGACAGCAGCCACCGCGTCGCAGAGGCGTTCCAGGGTTTCACTGCGAATCCCGGCCACGTTAATGCGGCCGCCTTTCACAATGTAGATGCTGTGCTCCTTGCGGAGCGCATTGACCTGATCATCACTCAAGCCACTAAAAGAGAACATGCCTTTTTGGCGACCAATATAGGAAAAATCACCCAAACCACGGCCTTCCAACGCCTCTTGCAGGGTATGGCGCAGGCTATGAATCCGGTTCCGCATCTCATCCAGTTCCGAACGCCACAAGCTGTTCAGCTCAGCTGTATTCAGAATGGTCTCCACGATGGCCGCACCATGGCGGGGCGGGTTGGAATAGTTACTGCGGATGAGTCGTTTGACTTGGGAAAAGGCGGTTTCGGCCTCATCGGCGCTTGCGGCCAGCAAGGTGAAGCTGCCTACACGCTCGTTGTAGAGGCTGAAATTTTTGGAGCAGCTGGCGGCGACAACAAAACGGAGTCCCCGCTCTGCGAAGAGCAGGAGGGGTGCGCGGTCCGCTTCCAGACCTTCGCCAAAGCCTTGGTAGGCAAAGTCAAAGAAGGGGAACCAGCCGCCGGCCTCGGCCAGATCGGCGATTTCAGCCCATTGTTCCGGGCTGGGATCGACCCCGCTGGGGTTATGGCAGCATACATGCAGGAGCACGATGTCCCCGGCGGGTACTTGTTTGAGAGCTTCACGCAGGCCGTCAAAGTTCAATCCGCGGGTCTCAGGATCATACCAAGGCAATTCTGCGAGTTCGAAGCCTGCACCAGCAAAGATACTCCGGTGATTGGCCCAGGTGGGTTTACTGATCCAGACCTTGGCATCTGCTGCGGCAAATTTCAGGAAATCCGCGCCAACACGCAAGCCGCCGGTACCGCCGGGGCACTGTGCGGTTTTCAGTTGCCCCGAGCTCAGTAGAGGATGTTCTTCGCCAAACAATAAGCCCTGAACCCCTGTGGCATAGGCCTGAGAGCCGGAGATGGGGAGGTAGCTTTTGGTGGTTTCCTGTTCCAGGATGAGCGCTTCTGCTTTGCGTACGGATTCCAGAATCGGGGTCTGACCTTGATCGTTTTTGTAAACGCCTACGCCCAGATTGATTTTATCCGGGTTGTTGTCTGCGAGAAAGGCTTCGTTAAGACCGAGAATGGCATCGGGCGGTGCCGGGGAAATAGATGTGAACATAGAGCTCTCCTGTGGGTTGGGCTCCCTCTACAATGAAGGGGAGGGGGAGGCGAGTCAAAAGGGGGCTTCAGCCTATGGCTGAGCGCCTTGCGGATTAGGGATGTTCCGGTTTGGGATCCCGGGCCAGCAGGCTGGACAGAGAATCCTTGGGTGCCCGGCCTTCGTAGAGAATCGCGTAGACTTCTTCAATGATCGGACATTCAATTTCGCGCTGCTGAGCGATCTCATAGGCACTTTTCGCGTTGAATACCCCTTCGGCCACCATGAGCATCCCGCTCTCGATTTCCTCCCGGGTTTCACCTTTGCCAATGCGCTCGCCAAAGCCGCGGTTTCGGCTCAGGGTGCTGCCACAGGTCACGATGAGGTCGCCGACCCCGCTCAGACCGGTAAAGGTCTCCGCGCGCCCGCCCATCGCGTGCCCGACGCGCATGAGTTCTGCCAGTCCGCGGGTAATCAGGGCCGCTTTGCTGTTGTCTCCAAAACCGAGGCCGTCACAAACGCCTGCGGCAATGGCGATCACGTTTTTCAGGGCCCCACCCAGCTCCACACCGACCACATCGCTGGAACTGTAGACCCGGAAGCGAGCCCCGTTGAAGTATTCTTGAAATTTCAGGGCATGTTCCGGGGAGGAGGAGGCAATGGTTACCGCGGTCGGTGCTTCGCGAGCGACTTCTTCAGCATGGCTGGGGCCGGAAAGGACCGACATGTGATCGAGTCCCAGCTGTTCCTGCGCACATTCGCTCAGACGGCGTCCGTCTAAGAGTCCCTTGGAGACATTGATCACGGGCAAGTCAGCGGATACACGTCCTTCAAAATGGGAGAGGCTGCCCCGGTAGAACTTCGAGGGAATGCCAATCACGGCGGCATCACAGCCGGAGATGGCTTCGGCTGGGTCCGAGACACAGCTGAGGTTATCCGGGAACGGGACTCCGGCGAGATAGCGGGTGTTTTCCCGGGCCTCCTTCATTTCCCGGCTGTAGTCCGGGTCATGGGACCACAGGCGAACCTGGTGTCCATTACGTGCCAATACTAAAGCCAGAGCGGTTCCCCAGCCACCGTCACCAATTACGCAGAGTGTGTCAGACATGGACCCTGTTTGCACAGGATCTCTCAAAAAGGCAAAGGGAAAGTGGCTCGGGAGCGGGTCGCTGGGATTCCGCTTTTCAAGAGCTTCCTTAAGCTCGCCAGAGCAGGGGTTAAGAGCTAGAGAAAGGAATGAATTGGAACTGGTCCCCTTTTGGCAGGCACTTTGAACAGCCCAGCGGTATTCTGGAATTGATGCAGGATTTGGGAGAGGCGATGGCAGGGGGCGATCCGGAGCTGTGTATGCTGGGGGGCGGGAATCCGGCCCCCATTCCGGCGCTGCAACAACGCTTTCGAGAGGCCTGGCAGGATCTGGGAGCGGATGCAGGGCGGGTGAATGCGGTGTTGGGGGAATATGATACCCCGCAGGGCTCACCCCGTTTTCTGGAGGCATTGGCTGATTTTCTCAATGAGCGATATGGCTGGGGAATTACGCCGGCCCATATTGGCATCTGTAACGGGAGTCAGTGCGCCTTTTTCTATCTGTTCAATCTGCTTGGCGGAGGAGGGCGCAAGATCGTACTGCCTCTGTCTCCGGAATACATTGGCTATGCGGATCAGGGGATGCAGCCCGGGCTGTTTCGTTCGGTGCATGGACGTTTAGAGGAAACCGGACCGCATCGCTTTAAGTACCGTATTGATTTTGATCGCCTGCAGCTGGGGGAGGGCGATGCTGCGATCGCGGTGTCCCGTCCCACCAATCCCACCGGAAATGTGGTTACCGATGCAGAAGTGCAGCAACTCTCGGCCCTGGCGCAGGCTCATGGAATTCCGCTCCTGCTGGATAATGCCTATGGAGCGCCCTTTCCGGGGATTCTGTTCCGTGACATTCAACCCATCTGGGAACCGCATATTGTGCTGTCTATGAGCCTGTCCAAGCTGGGCTTGCCGGGCACGCGTACCGGGATCATCGTGGCCGACCCGGAACTGATCCGCATGCTGGCCTCCGTGCATGCGGTGGCGGGTCTGGCCAGTGGCAACATTGGGCAGGCCCTGGTGGAGCCGATGCTGCGCAGTGGTGAACTGGAGCAGCTATGTCAGCAGGAAATTCGTCCCTTTTATGAGCAGCGCAGTGTGCGGGCGGCAGAGCTTTGGCAGCAGGCCCTGGGAGAGAGCGTTCCCTGGATGCGGCATGAGGCGGAGGGGTCTATGTTTCACTGGCTTCGCTTTCCCGGACTTCCCGGAGGTACCCGTGAACTCTATGAGCGTCTGAAAGCGCGCAAGGTTCTGGTGATTCCGGGGGATCCCTTCTTCTATGGATTAGAGGAACGGCCGGCAGAGGCGGATGAATGCATTCGGGTGCATACCGCGATGGATCCAGAGCGGGTGGAGCGAGGCATCGGGATCATCGCCGAGGTGCTGCGCGAAATGTACCAGGCTTCCTGACTGCGCGTTTCGAACAAGGGTAAGAGCTGAAGCTGTACGGATCCGCTTGCCTTCCATTCCGTCTTGAGGGCTTTCTGCATCTATGGTTTGGTGCTCGAATGCCACATTACACCTTTCAGAAAACCGGCCCTTTATTTGAGCTTCCCGAGAAAATGCCTGAACCCGGGCCCTATTATGTGAGCCTCCTGGATACGAGGGAATTGGATATCTTTCCTGCTCCCTTTGCGTTGTATTTCTCAACGGACCATCATCATGGTGAGGGTGGAATCTGGCTGTATTTGTGTGATGGGGATCCTTCCGACCCGAAAGCCTGGAGTTCCTACGATGAAGCGCTGCAGGCCGGTCGTTTTGATCACTTAGCCCGTAAACCTGAAGGAAATCCAATCTTTCAGGAAAGCCTTCAGGGAGCAGGTCACACCGAAACACCCTACACTCAGGTTGTAGATGGGCAGGTGTTCCTCAGCTACCATAAAAACAATCTCTGCCATGGCCAAGCTACGTTAATGGCGCTCTCGAACGATGGGGTGAATTTTGAACGCCTTCACGGGAAGAAGGATTCGGTCGTTCTCCGTCATGCTAATGAAGAGCAGGTTCCTCATCCCCACACCGGGTATTTCCGCTGGACCCAAAATCCATTTTCTCAAGTGGATGCCGCATATATTGGATATTCTCTGTACGAGGGGGCTCTTGATTTTAAATCGGCCATGTGGGTCTCGGATGATGCCCGGAATTGGAAGTTGCATCAGGTGTTCGATGCGGAGGAGGGGAAACATGTGCCCGATCCGGAAACCATCTTCATCTGGCATGGTATTACTCCTGAAAGTATCCGTCCGATTTCTAATGGGAACTATGTGGTTCTGGGCTCAGTGAGTACCCGCGCCGCAGGCAGTATGGAGCGAAGCGTTGAACTGTATGAGGTCGAAATGGCCCCGGACGGGGTGACTCTTATCGGAAGGGCAGAGAAGGTTCTGTCGGTGGGAGCCTCTGATCAGCCTGATTCCGAAGAGGTGGACACGGCAACTCTTCTGGAAATCAATGGCATACTGCATGTCGTGTATGTCGGCACCTCGGAGCATGCGATGCGCAACACGGTGATGGGCGCAACCGCAACCTTTCAGCCCTAGCAGACTGTCGGACTTTGGAACCTCCGACTGCAAATCCACGTGATTTGGCCGGAATTCAGTCTGATTTTCGTTAAATAGCTGCGCTATTCGCCTCAAATCAGCCTGAATTCCGACACAAACACGCAAATTTTCGTTTCGAAGTCCAAAGCCCGACAGACTGCTAGTGCCTTCGTGAAAGCGTGCCAGAATACCATGCAGTCATAATGAGTGTACTGAATTTTATACGAAAAAGGGCCATGCGGATTTTCCGTGCTTCCTGGTTTTTGTTTTTGATCTCCTTGCTCTCGATAGGTTTTGCATGCTTGTGTTTAAGCTCATTCGGAATGAATGATTTCGAATTTCTCTCACGTGAAAGCGGCAGATACGGTCCGCAGTATATGGCCGGCTTCTTTATATATTTTCCGTTTTGCGTGTATGTTACGATTCGGATTTGGTGGCATTTGATTAAACGTTATCGAGGCAGAAGGCGGCAGAGGACTGCCACGGTTCTGAGCAGAAAAGCTCCTGGATCTTAACGAATCTTGAGCTGCGATTCATTGGAGCTTCGATGCCATCTTTGCTGCGATACAAGTAGCTCAGTTCTCCAAACTCCGCGCCATGCGGCGGTTATGATAGGCAAGCAGTTTGAGTCCGTTGACCAGGTCACTTTCGAGGCGGTAGAGTTCGCTGCGGTTGGGATCGTCGGAGAGCAGCCGGCTTTCCAGATGGCGGTTGGCCTGTTCGGCCGCGTGGTCGGTTTCCGCTTTGTAGCTCAGGACGGCGTTTGCATCCTCTTCGCTGCCGCTTTCAATGGCCTGTTGCAGGAGCTGCAGGCTCTGCAGAACCTTCTCGCCCAGTTCGCTCAGGGTGTTCAGGGTTTCCGCACTGAATTGCAGGGATGCATTGGCCCGTTCCCGGTTGACCCGTTGCAACTGATGTCGGATGAGCTGCAGCTGCATATCCAAATGATTGCTCATTTTCAAATAGGCGGTTAGGCGGCGGCTATCGCTGGGTAAAAGCGTACTTCTGCCGAGTACACGCAGATAGGCGACCACTTCCTGGGCAAGGGGGGAACTGTCCAGGGGTTCCTGCTCCTGGGGAGCGGGCAGGGCATCCACATCGAGTGCATGGAGCACATCCTGCAACTGCTTCAGCACGATTTCGCTGAGGCGCTTCAACTCCAGCTGAACCTGTCCCAGGGCGAGACTGGGAGAATGCAGCAGGGTGGGATCCAGATACTGGGAGCGGAAGGGATCCGGTTGATCCGAACTGCGATTCGGAACTATTTTTTCCGCCAACCGGGCAATGGGCCCGGTGAAGCCGATGAGTAAGAGACTGTTGAGGATGTTGAAGAGGCTGTGTGCATTGGCCAGTTGCCGAGGCATTTCCTTGGCTACCCTGGCCGTGCCACTGAGTTCCGGGAAACTGGGGGACAGGTTGGTCGCCAGTTGAGCCAGTTGCTCAATAAAGGGCAACCAAATGAGAGCGCCGACCACATTGAATAGAATGTGAATCACGGACACTTGCCACGCAGTAGCGCTTTTTCCCAGGCTGGCGAGCAAGGCCGTAATACAGGTGCCGATATTGGCTCCCAATGCGAGAGCGATGCCGGCTTCCAAATTCAATAATCCTTGGCTGCCCAGGACGATGACCAGCCCGGTGGTGGCGGCACTACTTTGCACCACGGCGGTGAAGATGGCTCCGGCAAGCAGGCCCAACAGTGGGTTCTGCATGTCACCCAGGAGTTGCACCGCGGGGGGATATTCCCGCAAGGGTCGGGTAGCGTCACTCATTAAAGCAATGCCGAAAAAGATAAGTCCAAGCCCGAGGAGCATGGCTCCAGAATCCTGAAGCCGGGGACGTTTCCGTACCGCGTGTAACGCAAAACCCAGTGCCACCATGAGCAAAGCATATTTACCCACATCAAAGGCGATAATTTGAGCGGTGACGGTGGAGCCGATATTGGCACCCATGATCACAGCCACAGATTGCTGAATCTGAATCAATCCCGCAGAGGCAAATCCCACCAATAGCACGGTGGTGATCGAGGAGGATTGCAGGACTACCGTGACCAAGGCCCCGGAAAGCAGACCACTGAAGCGGTTCCGGGTCAGCTTACCGAGCAGGTCGCGCATGCGGTCACCGGCCGCGCGTTTCAAGGCCTCGGTCATGTAACTCATGCCGAGAAGAAAAAACGCCAGGCCACCGCCCAGCGTCATGATGATCGTCCAGAGGTCCAGCTCCATAACTCAGTATGGAGCCGGAATGGATAGAACTCAAGGTTTGCTTAGTCTTTCAGCAAATTCTCCGGGAGCTGAATCTTTTTCAGTTTCGGCGCGATCACAAAGCGGCAGTAACCGGCATTAGGATTCTTCGCGAAATAATCCTGATGGTACTCTTCGGCTTTGTAGAAGGTTGGCGCTTCGCTGATTTCGGTGACAATGGGGTCACGGAAGACTTTTTCTGCTGTGAGTTCCGCTTTTACTTCACGGGCAATGCGTGCCTGTTCTTCACCATAGGTAAAGATAACGGAGCGGTACTGTGTACCCACATCAGCACCCTGGCGGTTGAGGGTGGTTGGGTCGTGAATGTCGAAGAAGACCTTCACCAGGTCCCGGTATGCAATCTTAGAGGGGTCAAAGGTGACCTGTACCACCTCGGCATGACCGGTGCGTCCGGTGGTGATCTGTTTGTACTTTGGGTTGTCCACGTGGCCACCCTGATAGCCGGATACAGCGGATTCCACGCCGTTTAGTTTTTCCATGAAGGGCTCAATGCACCAGAAACAACCGCCGCCGAAAGAGGCGACTTCCATTTTGGTCGCAGGAGCTTCAGCCCACAAGGGGGCAGCAAGGAACAGGGTGAGGAGGAGGGCTAATGTTTTCATACCCATCTGTCCGTTGAACTGTGAAAATCTTACGGTTTCTTTTGCGGGACTTCTACGGCGAGCAACCAGCGGTCCTCGGTCATGGGAAGGAGAATCAAATCCCGGGACAGCGCTTTCTCACCGGAACGCTGCAGTTTTTGGCGTAATCGCAGGTATCCGGAGAGGAACTCCGGGTTCTTGCGGTCCAAGCGTGTGAGCTGGATCGGTACACCCAGTAAACGGGTAGCGGGCAGGGGGCTGAAGTCACTCCCGGCGGGGAGATGTGCTTCTTTGGATCCTTGTAGAGGGAGGGCAATGCTGAAATTATTGTCAGCATGCAGGCGCAACAGCATGGAACTGCGTTCGGGAATCTGATCCGATCCGCGCAGGGCTTGCAAGACTTCGAGGGCACGGGGTAAATGGGCCGGATTGGGGATGACGACCGCATCCTGACTTTCCAGCACCAGTTCCATTACGGGGGGAGCTTCCTCGGGGAGTTCCAGAGCTTGAGCTTCCAAAGGAAGTTGTTCCATGAAGAGGCTGAGGTCTCGTGCCTCTTCTGTTACCAGTTCAGGGGTGGCTGTGGGTGCCGCTGTGGGTAAGGGCAAAGGTTCCGGCCACAGGTCCAGCTCTGGTGGCTGGCCCAGCAGAGGAAGGCTACAGAGCAGGATAATCGGAAAACGCATACCCCATCATGTTCTAGTCTCCCAAAAAAACAAGCCGCGACTGTAGAGGAAAGCTACAGAATTGGCGTTTTCTTCTGGGAAGGGGGGGAGCTTTTCGGTTGTCTCTGCATGTAGCTGGGCTAGGGGGAAGCCATGAAGTTCAGTGTGATTGTCCCCTGTTTCCAAGCAGAATCCTTTTTGTCAGCCTGCTTGGATTCGATTCTAGCCCAGCGGGAGGAGGGGATCGATTTGGAAGTGCTGGTCATGGATGGAGCTTCCCAGGATGGAACGCTGCAGATTTTGGAAAGCTATGGGGATCAGATTCGCTGGGTTTCAGAGCCGGATAAGGGACCTACGGATGCCATCAATAAGGGATTTGCTCAGGCTCAAGGTGATGTGCTGAGCTGGTTGAATGCAGATGATCTCTACCAAGCCCATGCACTGGCTGCGGTGCGGGAGCTCTTGGAGCGGAGACCCGAGGCCTCCTTTGTGTTTGGCCGCTGTCCGATTATTGACCTGGAGGGAAAGGAAATTCGTCAGGGGATCACCCGCTTTAAAGAGTTCTTTTTCCCATGTTCCAGCCGCTTCACCTTTCAATGCATTAACTACATTTCCCAGCCTTCCTGTTTCTTCCGGGCTTCCGCTCTGCGCGAGGCGGGGCCTTTGCGATTGGATCTCAAAGCGGCCTGGGACTATGAATTCCTGTTACGCATGTGGCGCCAAGGGCCCGGTCTGGAAGTGAAGGGGAATCCCCTGGCTTCGTTTTGCTGGCATGAGGGCTCCATCAGTGGGCAACATTTTCAGCAACAATTCGCGGAAGAGTTTGATACGGCCCGGGCGGATGCGGGAAGCTTCTCGCTGCAGACGCTGATCCACTGGTTTGTGAAATGGGGGATTATCGGGGCGTATAGTCTGATGCAGAAACGGAGAAAGACGTGAAACTGGGAGTCAATACCCTGTTTTATCTCCCGGGGGAAGTGGGTGGATCCGAAACCTATTTACTGGAGATTCTCCGGGTTTGGAAGCGGAGCGAGTTTGCCCATGAGGTGATGATATTTACTCAACTGGAAAATCATGAGCGCTTGAGTTCCGAATTCGAAGGCGAGGGCTGGAGCTGTATTCTCAGCCCCTTTGCTGCCCGGAACCGGGTACAGCGGATTTTACGCGAGCAATGGGAGTTGCCGAGGCGGGTGCATGCGGCGGGAGTGGATGTGTTATGGTCGCCGGGATACACCGCGCCCATTCGTTGCAGCTGTCCGCAGGGGGTGAGTATCCTGGATATGCAGTACAAGCGCTTCCCGCAGGATCTGTCCCGGGTGGCGCGTTGGTGCACGGAACTGTTGGTGCAGGCCGCAGCCCGACATGCCGGGCAGTTGTTGGCGATCTCAGAATTTTCCAAACGGGAAATCCAGGAATTCACTCCAGCTCCGGCAGAACGCATCAGCGTAACTCCCTTAGCTGCAGACGGGGCCTTCTCCCTCCCGCAGCAGGTTGAACCCCTACTGGACGAACCCTACCTCCTCTGTGTGGCGAACAGCTATCCTCATAAAAATGTGGATCAGCTCATTCGTGCTTATGCTGCCGTTGAGGAGGAGATTCCTCAACGTCTGGTGTGGGTGGGCCGCCCTCGTTTAGGGGAAGCCGCTGTGGAGGACGCATTGGCAACGCTGAAGCATCCGGAGCGTGTCTTGCGCCTTTCCGGGTTGAGTCGGGAACAATTAATCGACCTCTATCAACAGGCGGACCTCTTTGTCTTTCCAAGTTTGTATGAGGGCTTTGGCTTGCCTGTATTGGAATCCTTGTTGGCCGGAACGCCGGTGCTGTGTACCCGTTGTGGCTCTCTGCCGGAAGTGGGTGCGGATATGGTGCATTATTATGACCCTGAGCAGGACGACTCCTTGAGTCAGGCCTTACGGGATGTGCTCCGGGAAGGACCTCCTCAACTACCCGCAGGCGTGGCCGAGTGGACACAGGGCTTTTCCTGGGAACGATGTGCACAACAGACCCTCGCCGCATTAGAGGCCCTTCAGAGATAATCCCCGGCTCCGTCATGTTCCGATCCCACGGGGTGGGCAACTTGCAAATCGATGGAGAGAAGTGTTTCGTCTAGGGGTTGAGTTTCGCGGTTTTGTTCGTAGGGGAAGGGATTATGCTTTTGGACATTCTGCAAGCCTGTTGGCACACGCTGGAAATGATGGCTCCGTATTTGTTGCTGGGCTTCTTACTTTCCGGGATTATGGCCGTTCTTCTCCCGGTGTCCTGGGTGAAAACGCATTTGGCTCAACCCGGTAAAGCCTCAGTATTGAAAAGTGCTCTGTTGGGAGTGCCGTTGCCCCTGTGTAGTTGCGGGGTGTTGCCGGTGGCGACCTGGATCCGTCGTCACGGCGCCTCGAAAGGGGCAACCGGTTCCTTTCTTTTAGCGACTCCGCAGACTGGAGTGGATGGGTTCCTGGTTGCGCTGGGTCTGCTGGGGCTGGGCTTTGCGTTGTTTATTCCTTTCGCGGCTTTTGTGTCCGGCGTCGTGTTGGGGCTGATCCTGAACCGCTTCCCGGATCCGGGCTTTGCCCCCGGGGATGAGGATCGCTCTCAGGCTAACGCGTTGCCCTGGTGGAAGAAGGTATTCCGCCATGGTTTTGTGGTGATTGCCGGAGATATTGCCATTCCCTTGAGTGTGGGCGTGCTCCTGGCGGGAGTGATTTCCGCTGTGGTGGACCCCAATCAGTTTTCCAGTATGGGCAGTGGTCTCACGGCCAAATTGTTGGTGGTGTTGGCGGCCACACCGCTGTATGTCTGCGCTACGGCTTCGCTCCCCATTGCGGCTTCTTTGCTCCTGGCGGGATTGTCACCGGGAACGGTGTTTGTTTTTCTGATGGCGGGACCCGCGACCAATGCGGCCACGTTTACCACCATCTCCAAGCTCATCGGTCGCAAGGAAGCCTTGGTTTATCTGGGATGCGCCTTGCTGCTCGCCTTGGGGATGGGCATGCTGCTCGATCTGTTGGCGCCGATGTTGCCCATTTTACAGGGAGAGCTTCAGCATGATCATGATCACGAACAGGGTTGGTTCCGGGTTCTGTCCGCGCTGGGTTTGATTGCGGTACTTGTTTACGGAAAATGGAAAAAAGGGCACTAATGCTATGAGCATTCGACGAATTTCACTGGAACCCGATCCGGCACAAATTCCCTATCACGTACAGGTGTTGTTGGATGAAACCGCAGAAGAACTCACAGATTGGCAGGGGGGGAGTGAACGCTATCACTTTGTGCCCGCAGATTATGTGCTTATTTTTGATGCCCTGTGTACCTTGCGCAGACTCATGCCAACGGGACGCCCACGGTACCTGGAGTGGGGGAGTGGTCTGGGGGTGGCCACTCTGTTGGCTTCTGCATTGGGATGGGAGGCCGACGGGGTGGAGATTCAGCCTTTGCTTTGTCAACGCAGTCGTGAGTTGGTTCGTCAATTTGCCTTACCTGCTGCTTTTCATGAGGGCAGTTTTTTTCCGGGTGAACCCAACAGCATCCCCAAATTAGATGATCTGTGTGGAAAAGCGGATTTGATTTATGTGTATCCCTGGCCGGATCAGGAATTAGAAATCTTTGATCTGTTCTCGCGGATGGCCTCACCGGGAAGTTTCCTCCTCGCCTACTATGGGGTGGAGGATATTCGTCTGTTTCAAAAGGACGGCTAAGTCAGATGAGTATTATTGATCTTTTTCAAATCCTCTCCCTGGCCGCAGGCGGCTTGATCTGGATGATTTTGGGTGGAATCCTCGCTCTGCTCCTGGGCTTGTTCGCAACGCTATGGATGTTGAAGCGTTGGAAACAGGCAGCCTATCCTGCAGATGCCCGTTGGGCGCCTCTGGCCCGCGGGCTCTTCTTCTTGTATACGCTGCTCTTGGTTTTACCGGGAATGTTTGTTGCCGGAGGAACCTATGCGGGCTTCTTGAGTGTGAGCCATCAGATCCGGACACAGGCCCTGGTGGGCCGTTATCTGGAGCGTTATGTCCCAGCCATGTTAGAGGAAGGCTTGGAAAAGTTGGACGCGTCAGATCCGCAGCGGCAGGACCTGGAACAGCTCTTGGCTCAAACCTGGACCGTGACGGAATTGGAGACTCAGCTGCAGCAGTTTGACGATGAGATGCTTCGTCGCTTTCGGGATGAACTTTCCGAACAGATGATTGAAAAGAGTAAGCTCCCTGGAAAGAAACTGATTGCCCGGGTATATCGCTGGTTTATCGGAGCCAAGCTGGAGGATTTGAAAAAGAAGGGTGAGTCGGCCTTGGTCCTGCTGGAAGAGCGTTACCCCGATCAAGCGGTGAGCCTGGGGGGAATGGCCTTTGTTGCCGGGGAGGAATTTCTGCAAAAACCTGCCCTCAAGGAGTTGCGCAAGCTCCGGAAGGCTTCGGTGAGCTTAGTCGGAATTCAGGTTACGCTGACCTGGGCACCTGCGTATCTCGTGCTGTTTTTGCTTGGCAAATTTCTGGGAAAGGGAGGCAGGCCTCCGGAGAAGATCGATGTTCTGGATGTGGAGCCGCTCTAAGTCGCCGGAGGCTAGTGATGAAAGCTGATTTCCAACGCGAATAGGGTTTTGATTTCGGCATCAGAGTTCTAGACTATTGGTTGTGGAACCCAGGAGATCTCTATGCTGAATATCGCCTTGTTTGGCCCGCCGGGAGCGGGCAAAGGAACGCAGTCGCGTTTCTTGGTGGAGCAGGTCCAACTCGGCTATGTTTCTACAGGGGATTCTCTTCGCCGGGAGTTGCGTGAACAAAGTGATCTGGGCAAGCAGGCTCAGGATATCATCGCTTCCGGGGGCTTGGTCCCGGATGAAATCATTGTGCAAATCCTGGAAAAAACCATTGCGGCTCATCCCCGGGCCAATGGGTTTTTGTTCGATGGGTTTCCCCGCACGGCCATCCAAGCCTACATCCTGGACGGTTTAATGACCAAACTGAATAGCAGTCTGGATGTACTCATTAATCTTCAGGTTCCTGATGAGGAAAGTCTTCGTCGCCTGCTGGAACGCGGGAAAAGTTCCGGACGCAGTGATGATCACAAAGAGGTTATTCTCAACCGCCTCAAAGAATACCATGAAAAGACGCATCCCGTATTGGATTTCTATGCGGACAAGGGCTTGAGAGTGGATGTGGATGGAACTCAATCTGTCGAACAGGTTCAGCAGGAGATTCGGCGTATTGTTCAGGCGCAATATAGTAAGCGTCCTGTTGCCTTGGTGTTGTTTGGGTATCCCGGTTCGGGACGAGGCTCTCAAGCCCGTGCCTTGGCTGAGGCCTTTGATCTGGAATGTATTGCCACCGGGCAGATGCTGGATGAGGAAATCGCGGCGGGTACAGAACTCGGACAACGGATTCAAAACTTGTATGAAAGGGGCGACCTGGTGCCGGATGAAATGGTGATCCCTCTGATCGAGAAACGAATCGAACAGGCAAAACATCAGCGCGGCTTTATTTTCAAGGGCTTCCCCCGGACCCGGGTGCAATCCTATATCTTAGATGGACTGCTGATGAAGCATGGCTGTTCTGCTGTGAAAGTGCTGGATATTGAGGTTCCCGTTCTGGAACTGATGGAGCGACTGGACCGCCGTAGTCGAAGCGAAGCCTGTATGCCCTATGATACGGGTACAGAACGGATTGTGCGGCGATTGCGGGAACACGAACGGAAGACGGTTCCGGTGATTCAGAAATATGGAGAGGTGCATGGGGTGGCCCGGATCGATGGGACGGGAGCTTTTGAAGACGTGTTTGCCCGTTGTTCGGATGAGGTCCGGCAAATGTTTCAGGTGGGTGGAGGATGATTCCACCAGGCGGGCGTTGTATTTTGCATGTAGACATGGATGCCTTTTTTGCATCGGTGGAACAGCGTGATTTTCCGGAACTGAAGGGGAAACCGGTAGTGGTGGGGGGATCACCTGATGGGCGAGGGGTGGTGTCTGCTGCCAGTTATGAAGCCCGGAAATATGGCATTCATTCGGCCATGCCCCTGCGCCAGGCCTATAAACGTTGCCCGCATGCCGTGTTTCAGCCCGGGCGCATGCAGGCCTACAAGGAAGCCTCTCGACAGATTTTTGAAATCTTTGAGCATTATACCCCCTTGATTCAGGGCCTTTCGGTGGATGAAGCTTTTCTGGATGTCAGCGGGGCTCTCCATCTCTGGGGAGGCGATGCCCGTAAGTTAGCGGAGGCATTGCGTGAAGAAATACAGCGTAGCTGTCATCTCACGGCGTCGGTAGGGATTGCGCCCAATAAATTTCTGGCCAAGTTGGCCTCCGACATTGATAAACCCGATGGCTTGACGGAAGTTCCTTTTGATCCTGAGGAGATTCCCCCTTTTCTAGCGCCATTGCCCATTGGTCGTATTTGGGGGGTTGGTAAAAAAACGGAGCAACGGTTGCGGGCCCTGGGCCTGCATACAGTGGAGGATGTTCAGCGTTGCCCGGAGGCGACCCTAAAGCAATGGCTGGGTGAAAATGGTGCCGAGCATTTACGCCGTTTGAGTTTCGGGCGGGATGAACGTCCGGTTCGTGAAGGAGAAGCGGAGAAAAGTATTTCTGCAGAACACACCTATGACGAAGATCAGATTGATCCGGAGGTCTGGCACCACACTCTCCTGCAGCTCTCAGAAAAGGTTGGCCGGCGTCTGCGCAAGGCGGGGCTGTGGGCAGGGGGCATTCAGATCAAAGTCCGCACCCGCGATTTTAAAACCTATACTCGGCAGCGGGCCTTGGATGAGCCTACTCAGCGGGATCTGGATTTGTTGGCTGCGGCGCAACAGATGTTGGATCGCTTTGATGCTCAGGAGCCCCTGCGTTTACTCGGAGTCGGTGCCCGCCAGTTAACAGACCATCCGGAGTTTAAAGCACGGCAACTGGATCTGTTTGAAGCTCCGGAAGCGGTTGAAGCCAAAGAGGCCAAACTGGATAAAGTCCTGGATCAGCTAAGGGAACGTTACGGACGGGATGCGGTTCAGCGCGGGGGGACTTAACTTAGTCCTTTTGTTCGTATCGTGTCAGCAGGGAGCGAAGTTCGACATAACTTCGGGCCAATTTTCCAAAGGCTTCCATGCGGTCCTGTTTACTCCCCTCACAACTGCGTTCCAAACGCTTGGCCGCAGAACCAAGCTGATGGAAAGAGAAGTTCAGGGCGGATCCCTTGAGCGAATGGGCTTCCACTTTCAGCTCGGGAATCTGATCGCTGGAGTAATAATGCTCAATTTTTTCCATCATGTTTTTGAGCATGCCCTTTGCTTTACCTAACATGACCCGAAGGGTTTCCTCATCATCCATGAGACGTTCGAGCAGTTCGTTGTAATCAAAGACCGGCTCGGGAAGCACTCTGGATGGCTCTTCTGCGATCGAGGCCTCTTCAAGGCTCTGGGCCTCATTCTCGGGGCCTAGCTGTAAATACATGCTTAGACAATTTGCCAGTGCTTCTGCTGGAACCGGCTTGGTCAGGTAGCTGCTCATGCCGGCCTTCAAAGCTTGAGATTCCTCCGATTTCAGAGCATGAGCCGATATGGCCATAATGGGCGTTGCGTCCAGAGCTTCCTGCTCTTCAATGCTTCGAATGGTTTTTGTAGCCTCTTTTCCATCCATATGCGGCATTTGGATGTCCATAATAATGAGGTCAAAGGATTGTTTCTGGAACCATTCTACCGCTTCCTTCCCATCTTCAGCTTCACGTATGATGGCTTTGGGTAGTAAATTTAATACCTGAATTTGTATAAGCTGTCGGTTCAGAGGGATATCTTCGGCAATGAGAATTTTAGGTGCTGCGCTATTGGAAAGAATTTTCTTTCCGGATGCTTTTCCCGGAGGGTTCTGGGCGGATCCCTGCAGACTGTTCAATGCGTGAAAAAGTCCACGGGGTGATGCAGGTTTCGTCAGATATTGGTTCACTCCAAGGAGCATGCCCTCATTGAGAAACTCGGTGTTATCCGTTGAACTGTGGATCAGAAGGACGGGGAGATCCAGGCGGGATAAATGCATTTGTTCGCGGATCGCCCGAAGAAGCACTTCCACCCGATGGGGATGCAGAAGTTCCTGTTCAACGATCAGCGCGTCGGGACGCAAGTCTTTGGCGAGGTCTGCCAGAAATTCGGTACCCTGTTCGTACTGGGTGCAGGTGAGTCCCATGCCCTGAAGTTGCCGCATGAGAATGGAAGCGCTACGAGCTGAACTGCTGATCAAGGCCACCGTCTTGAGATGATTCTTCAGGGTAAAGGGTTGGGTCACCAGTGAGCGGTGGGGCAACTCGAGCTCAAAATAGAATTCCGTTCCCTGGCCCTCAATGGAATCCAGTTGTAAGGATGCGCCCATTTTTTGCAGGATCATTCTCGAAATCGCCAGACCCAATCCTGTGCCCCCATAGCGTCGACTCAGAGAGGAGTCTGCCTGAGTGAAAGCCTGGAAGAGTTGTTGCTGTTTCTCTGGAGCGATGCCGATCCCGGTGTCGATCACTCGGAAGGCATACACATCCCGGCCCAAGCTGTTCTTACGAAACGTACAGCGTAGTTCGACAAAGCCTTCCTGGGTAAACTTCACCGCATTGCTGATCAGATTCGAGATGACCTGTTTAAAACGGATGCCGTCAATGAGGACGTCACTGGGAATGCTGTTGTCGACATTCAGAATGAATTCCAGACGTTTCCGTTCCGCCTCATATTTAAATACATTCATGGCGGAATGCATCAGATCTATGAGATCGTTTTCCTCATCGATGAAATCCATCTTTCCAGCTTCGATTTTGGCGAAGTCGAGAATGTCATTGAGAACGTTCAGCAGGTTGGCTGCGGAATTAGATGCGTTTTTTACATACTCCATCTGCAAGTAATCGAGATGAGTTTCCTGCAGTAATTCGGTGAAGCCTATGACCCCGTTCAAGGGCGTCCGTATTTCGTGGCTCATGTTTGCCAAAAAGCTACTCTTCGCCTGATTGGCCTGCTCCGCTGCCAGTTTGGCCTCTTTGAGGTGTTTTTCGTAATTCCGCTGTTCCGTAATGTCGCGGTTTGTCCCTACGGCTTGAATGGCCTGACCCGTTCCATCCCGGATAATTTTGGCTTTGGTTTCAATCTGTCGGATTTGCCCGTTCGGCCAAATGATGTTGAAGACTTCGTCGAAGACTTTGTCTGTTCGCAGCGACTCCTCAAACGCTTTCTCTGCGATCTCCCGGGACATGGGTTCCAAAGAACGGGCCCAATCATCATAGCTGTTGTTAAAGTCATCACGGTCACGTTGATAGACTTCAAACATTTGATCATTCCAGGTCAGCTCACCGCTGAGAATATCAAAATTCCAAATGCCGATTTTTGCGGCACTGGTTGCGATATTCAAACTATAGGAAAGACGCTCCCGTGCCAGGCGCTCTTTCATTTCTTTATCGATGTCCTGAAATACGCCGTATAGGCGGGTGCATACCCCGTCTACACGTTCTGCACGACCGATGGCGCGAACCCAAACGTATTCTCCACTGCGGGCCTGTTTAAGCTGTAATTCGAAGTCCCAACCGCCACCTTCTTTCATGGCATGTTCGACTTCTCGCGTCACCCGGTCGCGGTGCTCGCCTTCCCGGTAGAAGTTAATTGCCTGGTCCAGAGCGGGTTCGTAGTCATCGCCCACCTGATGAATTTTCCGGGTCACTTTGTCCCAGAAAATGTGGTTGTCCACGAGATTGACCTCCCAATAGCCCATTTGAGCTAGAGCGCCCATGTCGGCAAGTAACTGCCCACGTTTCTCCAGTTGATGAAGTAATTCTTCCCGGGAGAGATCCTCCCCAGGATTCAGAATCGGATCCCGTTGCATCTTATGATAGTCTCGGCATTGTTATGACTGATACTCATCATAGGGCTGCTGCGTGATAGGCGCAATTGGTAATTTTCGTTAGGTGGTAAAATGTTTGCGAACGGTTTGGGATTCTTTTTTAACGATTCGGTTCACTTCTTGAGGGCTGTGCTGCTTTCACTGGGCTGTGCTGTGTTTAGCCCTCTCGGGGCTGCAGAATTCTCCCTGATCTCTGCTGAGCAGGCGCCTGCTTTAAAAAATATGATTCTCATCCTGGAAGACATTCGTCCCATGGGAGGGGATGCAGCTGGGAATCTACATCTGCAGTTGCAGGATGGAGACTGGTCGGTTTTTGCGGATTATAACGAAAAAAGCAAAAATAGCGTCCAGGTTCTCTCAGATACGGTCGAGGGCGGGGAACGCCGCTTGAAGCTGGAATTGGAGATTACAGCAGATGGGGCCCGTCGGGGACGGAAGCATTTTCCCACGCCTTCGGATCTCTTTGCGTTGGAACTTTCCATCAGACATGAAGAAGAGTCGGCTGGAATCCCACTGGATCGGGAAGCCTTTATGCCGTGGTGGCGGAAGGATACGCCTCTGCCCGTGGGACGGAAGAGCCTGGGTCGCTATTCCGGTACCTGGTCTCAAGCTGGGAAAGCGAAGGTACAGGAACTTCAGGGCACCCTTCGTGGCGCCTGGCGGCCAGCACAGGTTAACGGGTGGTCGGCGAGGGGAGTGGGCGTGCTCCATGAAGCTCATTCAGGTGTGTTAGCGTTTCGAGCCTATCTTCCGGAGCAGTCTGCCCGCTATGGCACCCATGGCTGGATCGAACGGCAAGATCTGGATGTGGCTTTGACGGGGGCATCGCTTCGGCTTCACGTGAGCACGGTGGAGAAAGAAGATCGGGTTCTCCGGGTCGCGGCGAAAACCACTCGGGGTTGGTATCAACAGGATGTTCTGCTCCGCAAGGGGAACCTGGATCTGGATTTATCTGACTTAGGGGATGCTTGGCGTCCCTTTGCCGGAGAAAAGTTGACCGGTCTTCGTATTGGGCTGGGAAGCTATGAAGGGCTCGGGTTACAGAAATTGCACATTCAGGACATCCGTATTCAACGTACAGCGAAGCCTGTGGAGCCGCTGCCGGAGTATCGGGTGGTGTTGCGCCCAGAGACCGCGTTTCGTTTCAATGGCGCAGATCAGGTTCAGCCGGGATTGTTTGGCTTTCATGATGTGAATGAAAATAAGACCACGTTGAATGATGCGGTTGAGAAGATGGAGCAGTGGCAGCCTGGATTGCTGCGGCCGCTCACCCATACGGATTTCTCTTCTCCGCCGGCTGGAGGACCCTGGAAGAATCCGGATTCTCTCTTTGCCCAGCGGGCGAGGGCCGGGGGCGTGGAGGATCGGGTGTATTGGTGTTTTACCAGTGATCTCTGGGCACGTCCGGCATGGATGGATGAGCCCAAAGAACAGTTCCTGACGAAAATTGACCGTTATTTCACCGGCCTGGCCGAAAAGGCCTGGAGTCCGGAAACACCGGAAAATCTATTGCGGCATGTGGAAGTCTGGAACGAACCCTTTATGTGGGGGCGGCATATCAATATGGGCTTCCGCAATCCTCCGGGCCGCAAGGAGGTCGTCGACCCCACCCAACCGGGCTACTTACCGGCTGCTGTGGGGGCAGAGCGCTGGTCGGAGATCTTCCTACGGGCAAAAGCAGCTGCAGCAGAAGCCAATCCTCATCTTAAGCTGGGAGGGCCCTCCGCTCCGGATTTGCGTAGTTACAATTATGCGGACTTCCGGAACTATACCCTGCGGATTCTGGAGCAGTGTGGGGATGAATTGGATTTCTTTTCCGAGCATCATTACGGAGGGAATCCCTACACCTCCGCAGCAGCCATTGAGGTCTATCGTGCGGCGATGTGGAAGCTGCATCAGAAACAGGTTCCTTTTGTGAATACCGAGGTCAATGACCTCGGCGCTTCTTCCGCAGGGAAGGCCCTCTATAATTTGGCCGAGATTCTGCATTGGGCCCGTTGGCAACCCGATTTGGCAGAGGGCAGGGCCTTGCATGCCTGCTGGAGCGGAGCCTTGCGGGATTCCGGGGAGCAGGCCTTATGGCCCTTTATGGCCCCGTTGCGGGGGCAGTTGATTGATGTATCTGCGGATACTGAACTCATTTTACCTTTGGCCTCCCATCCACAAGAGGGGGAATTGCAACTCATTGCATTGTATACAGGATGGGAAGATGCCCGTTTGCGTTTGCCGATGCCGAGGGGCTTTCGGGTGGCTGATCTGGAACTCTTCCTCACCCGGGGGCCGGATGTGGAACTCCAGATCCGCGATGTGGATGGAGCAGGTCTGCCCGAGATTCCTAAAGGAAAGGTGGAGCGTAGGAAGGTGCTGCCCCGCCTCAAGGATGGCATGTTGCTCGTCGATGTCCCCGGCAGGACCGCCTTACGGCTTCGCCTGACCCGCAAAGGCTATCAACCCTCCCGGGTGCGGGAGCAGCATATGGCCATGCTCCCTTTTTCCTTTGAAGCTTTGAAGGCGGGTGAAGAGCAAAAGCTGCCTTTTTCCGGACCGAAGTATGTGGACCGGGTGTTTCTCCGTTATGTGGCAACAGGATCCATGGAACTTCACGGGGCAGGGGAAGTCATTCCCATCCCGGTGGGAGCCATGAATTCGGAGCAGGCTGAGCTTCAGATGCTGGAACTGCCTCCGGGTGCTGTGGAGAAGGAATTGCGGCTGGTTGCCGGGGAGGCAGGAGCCGAAATTTTGAGCATGTCCTGGGTCTGGGAAGAGTGATGTTCAAAATTGGACTGGGGATATTACGTAATATTTGTACATAACTGAACGTTTCTGAATTTGTTAAATTTTTAATTCAAAAAAGATATTGCCTGCATTTATTCAGTGTTCGTAGGCTTGTAGTGTAGCTCTACCTCAACGGGAATAGTTCCATGAAACGCTTCACTATCACGACACTTTGCATGGCCTTAGCCATGAGTTTTGGCCAGGTTCTGGCCGGAGCTTCCTTCGTGCAGGAATCGGCCACCGATGTATTGGCCACCAGTATCCAAATTCCGGAGCCTTCGGCGACCGCCCTCTTTTTCTTAGGGCTGGTGATGTACTTCCGTTACAAACGCCCTTGAACAGGTGCTCACTGCCTCGATTGATCCAATCGAGCTGTGAAAGGGCGGGCCTGCTTAGGCTTTTTCTGCAGAAAAGACTGCGACAATCGGGAAACGACGTAGTTCGTTTTCCTGTTCGGCCCAGGCCTCACTGTCATAGGGGACGCGTCGCTCTCGCTCGGCTGGACTCATGGAGGAGACGGGGAGGGCACGAGGTTCCTGAAGATCGAGCAGCTGAAGATTCGCAGTGTTGAGCCAGGAGACACACTCCGAAATCGGATAGGCACGGGCGCTGCTTTCGGAATCTTCCTCGCCTTCACGGACATCTGGCTGAGGGTGGTAATAACTCTGAAGAAAAATGCCCTGTTCCTCGTCGTCCAATTCCAGCCATTCTCCCGCGTAGACGGGATGCCCCATGCTGAACAACAAGCGGGCACCGGGAGCCATGCGCCCGGCCAGATCGAGAATAAGGCGTGCCGGATCCAGGGCAAAAGGAATTCCATAGGCCGAATGAATCAGGTCAAAATCTTTTAAGTCCGGGGGAAGGGATTCCATATCCGCTTCACGCCAGTCAATGTTCAGCCCCTCCTGTTCAGCCAATTTCCGACCAAAATCGAGTTGCTTGGGGCTGAAATCTATGGCGCAGCATTGTGCTCCTTGGGAGGCCAGATAGATGGAATTTTGTCCGGCGCCGCAGCCGAGCTCCAGACAGCGGAGGCCTTCAAGCTGCTTGGGCAGAAGCCCCAGTTCCCGATCTCCGGGCAGGAGAGGGCCAAAGTGAAAATCCTGAAGGGAAATTCTGGTTTCGCCCTGATATTGAGCGGCCAGATTGTCCCAATAGGCCACCTGGGGCTTCATGCTTCAGCGGGACCCTTGTTGACCCAGTTTTCGTTCAAGCAGTCCCGTAATTGCAGACGGGCCCGATGCAGGCTGACCCAGAGATTACTGGGGCTAATATCCAATGCTTCACAGACTTCTTCTGCATCCTGTTCCTGAAGCTCCCGGAGGACATACACTTTTTTGTGTCGTTCATTCAGCGCTTCAATACAGCGGTTCAGGACCTTCCACAGTTCTTTCCGCTCATAGGCTTTCTCGGGCTGGGTAATCCATTCCGCCTGACCAAGGGTCCAGGTGCCTTTCGGGTCTACAGAGGTGCCTGCAGGCAATTCGCGTGTTTCCAGATCCTCGCTGAGAAACATCCGTTTTGATTTACGGAAGTGGTCGATGATCTTGTGCTTCAAAATTCCAACCAGCCAGGTGCGCTCGGAGGAGCGACCGGCAAAGGAGTCCGCAGCTTTGAGGGCGGATAAAAAGGTGTCCTGCACCAAATCTTCTGCGGTTTGCGGATCCCGTAAGCGGGCCAGTGCGTAACGATACAATACATCCCCGTGGTCCCGCAACCAGCGGGTGGGGTCCAAATCCGATGAGTGAGGCATGCGTCACCTTAGCTTGAGCGTTCGCATCAGGCAAGCTTTGGGTTCAGGATCCGACTCAGACTTCGGATGAATTGCCCCGTTTTCCGACAAGCTGCAGACCTTTCCAGGGAATACAGGCCAATATGGTAAGCAAGATTCCCAGATGCTGCAGGAACCTTCGCGGGGTATTTCCGCGGAAACCCAGTTCCAGCTCATGCTGGCCTTGCTTGAGCGGAATGCTGGCAAAGAGCAGTCCTTCGCGGTCCGGAATCTGTGCCTCTTCGCCGTTCAGACTGTAGCGGATTCGGGAATCGTAGAGGTCGGACAGGCGCAGGGTGGCCTTCGGGGCGGTGACCTGTACCTTGAGGAGCCAGCTTGAGCCTTGCTTGTAGACCTCTTCAACCTTTCCCGCTCCCTGCGGAAGCGAGAAGCGGGGTTGCAGGGCGTTGAACTCCAAGACCACTTGTCCTCCCTGAAAAAGAGGCCGGCTTTGAAACTGCAGAGCTTCCTCGGCATTCATCGCCACATCATAACTGTAGACTTCCTGAAGAACCTGAGTGATGCCGGGATTACGTTGTAGTTGATTCCATAAACTTCTGGGAGCGAGTAGGTAAGCCGAAGCGAAATCCCGCCACTGCTGGAGGGGGGCATTCCTCATCTCCTGGAAATACTGCTGATATTCCTGTTGAAGTCGTGGAGCTACGGCAATGTTGGCAAAGGCAATGTTTCTGGCAGGGAAGAGGCGAGTCAGCATCAGGTTGTATATCCCGCTTTGGTCCAGGACTTGGACCCGATTGGGGCCGATACGTTCTTCCAGAAAGTCGGCGAGCGGGTTCTCGCGGATATAGTGGATGTTTTCGGGGAGCAGATAGTGTCTTCCCAAGAGGAAGGCATCCAGGCTGAGGAGGAGCAACAGGCTGGGGAGGGCGAAGCGTTTGCTTCGCGCGTGGAGGCGCATTGCGAAGGCTGCAGCGCAGAACAGGCTGATCAATCCTGCGTGAAATAGAGCATTTCGCCGGGTTTCTAGAATGGAGTCCGCTGCGGATGCCCAGATGCCTTGCCGAAGGGGTTCTCCTTGAATGAAGAAGGAACTGCCCAGCAAGAGGAATCCGCTGAGTAGACAGAGTACAGGGAGGGCCTGCTTAAGCCAGGGACTGCGTTCCTGCTCCAGGAGGCTAAGCCCATGGGCCGCGCTAATCCCGACACAGAGTTGAAATACTTGAAGGAATTTATTGGGGTTTCGAATCGAGGAGACCAAGGGGAGCCGGTAGAACCACCCATACAGTGGACTGTAGTCCCCGCAGGCAAGCAGGAAGCTTAACAGGCAGGCGAGGGCAAAAAAGAGTTCCGGAGGATAACGGAGCGGCCAGACTTTGAAGGCGGACAGGCGATTTGAATCTTTTCTCCACAGCAAGCAAGCCAGCAAACTGCTTAAAGACAGCAATAAGGGGAGCAGTCCCAGATATTGACTTTCGCTTTTTAGATTCGGCAAGCCTTGTCCGGTTTTCGGAAAGTCAGCTGTCTGCCCCATTTCGCCATGATAGGGCGCTTCAGGGTGGCCACTTCGCCACCCCCAATATCCGGGTGCAATGAGATCGAGGCTTTCCGCGGGAGGCCAGCTCCATTGCGTTGCAAAATTCCATTGCTCTTCAGCCGTGCCTTCCTGAAGGATGCTGACATTGCGAACCTGGGTGTTCATGTTTTCCCGAAAGGATTCCTGAAGAATCAGAAGGGCGGGTAGCAGCATGAGAGGGATCCAAACCCAGTCCTGTTTTTGTTTCCGGGCCAGGAGTTCGTACAGAAAAAAGGCCCCGAGAAACAAAGCGAAAAACAAGGCCAAGTCAGCCTGATGCAGAAACATGAAAGAGGCGCTGCCTCCCGCGAGCAGGGCCCGGCGGGGTGAGGGCTTGTCCAGATAAGCTTGCAGGCAATACAAGGATGCAGAGGCGAAAAGCAGGACGCCATATTTCTCCAAATGCCCGGGCAGGATGAGGGTCAAATTGCTGCCCAGGTAGAAGGCGCAAAGACTGCCAAAGGCAGAGCTCCAGGGCCCGAGCCCCCTTCGTTGCAGGAAAGCGAATAGAAAGAGGGCGGCTACAGAAAGGTCGATCGCATAGATCCAATCCATAAACAACTGAGCCGGAAGAAGGCTGAGCAAGAGGCTATGAAAGGTCAGGGGCATGTGTCCCACTCGACCGAGCAAGGGGAAACTTCTCCAGAAGCCACTCAGGGCTGAAGTGGGCAGCTCATGCTTATAGAAGGAGATCAGGCCGAAATTGAAATCAGCGGACTGCAAGGTCTCCTCTACCGGGAACACGACGCGGAACAGGATCAGATTAAAGGGAATCAGAAACAGCGCAAAGAGGTGCAGAGGGGATGGACGGAAACGCAGCATGCCTCGCCCTACTCCCTGAGGAGGGGGGCGGTCAAGAAACGAGCTAGCTCAGCCTGAGTGAAGTGATTGGGAAATAGTTCATGCTTGGGGCCTGCAATTTTGATCGCATTGCGTATGGGGAAGCTATGAATACTGAAGCCGAATCTCTGTTGTTTGACCTGTTGCACATCCCGGGCCTGAGTGGTCAGGAACGTCAGGTGGCTGACTTTATCCGAGCCCGCCTGCTGGAAGCAGGTTGCCCGGAAGATGCTCTGTTTGAGGATGATGCCCATACGCGTATCCCGGGGAATTTTGAAATGGGAAACCTGATTGTGAAGCTTCCAGGCACCCGCCCGGGACCCAGAGTGATGTTGTCGGGTCATATGGATACCGTTCCTTTGGTCCAGGGGGTAAAACCTCAGCTTGAAGGACGGCGCATCGTCTCCGATGGAACGACGGCCCTGGGCGCAGACAACCGTACGGCCTGTGCTGCGATCTTGTATTGTGCGTGCCGCATTCTCAAGGAAGGTCTGGATCATCCGCCGATGACCCTGTTGTTCACGGTGGGCGAAGAAATTGGTCTGTTTGGCGCAAAAGAAGTTTCGTTTGAGGATTTGGGCAAACCTGAACTGGGCATCAATATTGATTCCGGTGATCCGGCAAAGGCGGTCATTGGCGCCATCGGCGCTCATCGTTGGACCGTGGAGGTGCTGGGGAAATCGGCCCACGCAGGCGTGCACCCGGAACATGGGGCCTCCTCGATTCTGATGGCCTCACGTGCGATTGCCGATATTTCTGCAAAAGGCTACTTTGGGAAAATTGAACTCAATGGCCGCAAAGGCACCAGTAACGTGGGGGTGATTGAGGGGGGAGATGCTACCAATCAGGTGTGCGAGTTGATCCGAATCAAAGGGGAGTCCCGTAGTCATGATGCTGAATTTTTACGGGAAATTACGGATACGATTTGTGCTGCTTTTGAGCAGGCGGCGGCTTCGGTAAGCAGCGTGGATGGATTTACCGGTTCGGTGAAGTTCCAGTCGAGCGAGGACTATCACTCTTTCCGAATGGAAGAGGATGCCCCGGTGGTTCGTGTGTGTCGTGAGGCCATGGCTGCGTTGGAGTTGGAGCTCGTAACGGAGATCACCGATGGGGGTCTGGACGCCAATTTTCTGAATTTGAAGGGCGTTCCGACGGTGACCTTGGGCGCGGGGCAGCACAATCCGCATACCCAACAGGAGTACGCAGATCTGGATGAATTCAGTTGCTGTTGTGATGTGTTGGCCGAGATCCTGAAACGGGTGTAATCCCATAGATAAGAACGATTTATCCCTCGATCAAATCGGGGGTTTTTTGTGGGTATTGATAATGATAATTCAATTGCATTAGGAGTAGGTTTGGAGTATTGATACTCCCTTCTCAATAACGGAGGCACCTATGAAGCGTTTTGCATGTTTATTATCCTGTTTGGCCCTGGGCCTCTTTGCTGAAGAAGAAGTTCAGTGGGTTCCCACCATTCACTTGTATGTCGTAGGCGGTGGCAGCACGGCTGATGATGCCGCAGAGTTTGCCCCCGGCGCACACGATCCCGGTTCCGGCGGTGATTTTATGCTTCAGGCCTTTGAGCCCGGACTTTCCTTCTACAGCGAGCGCTTCCAGGCTTTTGTGAATGGCGTAGCTTTCACCAACGAAGAAGAAGAACTGGATTGGGAATTCGAAGAGTACTTCGGTAAAGTGCTGGTCGATCCCGAAGCCTGGGAAATCCGTGGGGGTCGTTTCCTGAACCGCTTGGGCTTCCATAACAGCCAGCACCTGCACAGCCGACTCACCTTGGAAGTGCCTCTGACGCAGGCTCTGCTTTTAGGGGAACATGGTCAGGTGACTGAAGGTGTGGATACTACCTTTTATGTAAACGGCGGGGCTACCGCTCTGACCTTCAGCTTTGGTAATGCCCCTTCCCACGAGCATGCCCATGGTCATGAAGAAGAAGAAGAGCATCATGATGAAGAAGGGGAAGAGCATGATGAAGACGAGCATGAAGACGAAGAGCATGGTCACGAAGATGAGCATGGTCATGGTGGACCCCGTGAGGTGTACGAAGCCTACTGGCTGACGGACGATGTGTACACCGTGGATCTGCGCCACCGCTTGGATTTCGATGATTTCAAAAAACTCCACTTGGCTGCCTTTGCCGGTTTCGGTGATAACGAAATGGGTGAATCCTCCTACTATGCCTCTGTTGCTAAAGAATACGTGTGGCGTGAAAATGGACTGGAAGCCGGCGGTCGTTCCTTGTCCTGGCGCAGCGAACTGATCCTCTTGAATGGTGATGGCGGCGAGCACGGTCACGATGATGAGCATGAGGAAGAAGAGCACGAAGAGGAAGAACATGAAGACGAGCATGAGCATGGGGAAGAAGAGAGTGAAGATCTCTCCACCTGGGGCTTCGGCACGCAAGTTCAGTTTTCTGTAACCGAACAGTGGTCTCCCTACGCCCGTTTTGATTACATCGCTGGCGACGCCGGCGCAGGTGATTGGGTTCGCGGCGCTCTGGGAGTGAAATTCTACCTGACCATGGATCCGGAAGTGACCTTCAAGCTTCAGGGTACCGCAGATGATCAGGACGGTGAAAGCGCCCAGGCCATCTGGCTGCAGGCTGGATTCTCCTGGGGCGGACCCGAAGTTCGCTAATCATTCCTTTCAGGTTATTCTGCCAACGGAGATACGGCAGGCCTAACCGCGCAGCCCTCACGAGGGCTGCGTTTTTTTATGTCCTGATACGTGACCCCGACCTCATTTAAGTTGCGCTTTGTTCCTTCTGCTGTCAGATCGATTCTATGTCTGAATCCGTGTTTCGAACCCTTTCCGTTGGCGAATTGGCCTTATGGGCGGGGCGTTCGGGGGATTTGGGGCGGCGCAGTCTTTCTGTGCTTCGTGGGGTAGAGGGGAGTCGTGCCCATCGTTTGTGGCAACGCGCTCAAGAGGAAAGCTATCGGGCTGAAGTTTCACTCAAACTGGATGTGGAGTTGGAGGGGCTGAGCCTGCGACTGCAGGGGCGGGTCGATGGACTGCGGAGTGATGGGGTGATGGAGGAGTTGAAAACCACCCGGGAAGAGGGGGAGCAGCTTCCCCTGGATTTCGGCATACATCGAATGCAATTGCAAATCTACCTGTGGATGTGGCAGCAGCTACATGGGGACACGCTGGGTGGAGAATTGATTTACCTGCGTCCGGATGGGGAACAGGTTTGGAAACGCATTCCCATGCAGGCTGAACTGGAGGAGGTGGATGCAGCCCTCAAAGCCTGGGCGGAGACTTGGCGAGAAGGGGAGCGGGCTAAAGCTCGCAGTCGGGATAGTATCGCTGCTCTCAGCTGGCCCTTTCCGGAGTGGCGGCCGGGCCAGCCGGAGTTGGCTGAGGCTGCTGAAGCGGTGATTCAGCGAGGGGTGAGACTGTATGCACAGGCTCCCACCGGTTCAGGAAAAAGTATGGGGTTGCTCTGGCCCTTGTTGCAGGCTTTCAGCCGGGGCGAGATTAGCCGGGTGTTTATTGCTACCTGTCGGAATGCGGTCAAAGAGGTGCATGAAGAGGCACTGGAGCGCTTGCAGGAGGATGGTTTGCAGATGCGTGCACTCACCTTGCAGGCCCGGGATCGTCTCTGTCAGCAAGAAGGGGGAGCTTGCGATATGGAAAGCTGTCCGTTGGCAAAAGGCTTTTACGATCGCTTGCCTGCAGGGGTAAAGGCTTTACGCAAGCAGCCGCTGTGGACCCTGTCCAGATGGCGTGCACTTTCTGCTGAACATCAGCTCTGTCCCTATGCCTTCCAGCTGTGGGCTGCACAGGAGGCGGACCTGTTGATCGGGGATATCAACTTGCTCCTGCACCCTACAGCGAAACTAAAGAGCTGGCTGGAGCAGGATCCGGAAAACACGGTGTTGTGGATTGATGAAGCTCATCAGGTTCTGGAACGGGGGCGGGGCATGCGCAGTGCATCCCTTCCGCGTATCCCCGGGGCGAAAGAGCTGAACCGGGAATGGAATCGTGCCCGGAATGACTTACTGGGAGAGAAAGGGGAACCTGTACCGGATGCAGAGCCCCCCTTTCGTCTGGCCCAGGCCTGTGGGCGCAGGGTGGAGGAACTGGAATTGCTGGAGCCGAACGCCGAGCGTCTGGAGGAACTGAGGCGGTTGTTGGACTTTCAGCGCTGTGTTGAGGATCGGGATGCTTCTCATGTCTTGTATCAAGAGGGGCGGCTGTTGCATTGGCTCTGCAGAGACGTTCGCGATTGGTTGGCAACGGAATTAGACATCTACCGGGCGGTGGTTTTCTGTTCCGCCACCCTGGAACCCCTGGAACATTTTAAACGCTGGACAGGGGGCAGCCGCATGGATGAGGAACTTCTGCTGCCGGCTGTCTTTTCAGCAGAGGCGCTTCAGGAGGAAGTGGAGCGGGGGATCTCCTTGCGTTATGCGGATCGTCGTAAAGATCTGCCTGACAAACTCGCGCAGCGCATTCTACGCTTTCTCCAGGAAAAACCGGGCAAATCCCTGTTATTCTTTTCTTCGTATCAGTTAATGGAGGACGTGAAGGCCAGGTTGCCCACGGACGATTTGTGGATAGGGCCGGTTCAGGCTCAACCACGGGGACTGCAGGAAGAAGAAACCGAGCTCTTTCTAAGGCCCTTTCGGGAAGAGGCGGGGCCTCGCTGTGCCTTGGCCGTATTGGGGGGAGCTCTCAATGAAGGGATCGACTTGCCGGGGGAGGCGCTGGAACAGGTGGTGATTGTGGGGATGGGCTATCCGGCCTTTTCCCCGGAACAGGAATTGTTGCGGACCTGGGCGGAGGCTCAGGGCGAACCTGGTTTTGAATACGCCTACGAGCGCATAGCCCGAACCCGTCGTGAACAGGCCAAGGGGCGGGTATTGCGAAGCATGGAAGATCGAGGCCGCCTGCTCTGGATTGATTCCCGTTATGAAGAGAAGAGCACTTAACTGCCCAGCGAATGCAGGATGTAGCCCACGAGGAAGCCTACTAGCAGGAGGAGAGGGGTGAGGGCGGGGTCGAGTTTGCGTTTGGCCCAGCGCTGAATTTTCGCGCGGGCCGTTATATGCATGACCGAAACTTCCTGGCCGCGACGGAAACGCTGCATATCATCCACAAAGGCCTCCATGCTACTGTAGCGATCTTTCGGGTCTTTTTCCAAAGACTTCATGACCAGAGCATCGAGTTCCGGAGGAATCATACGATAGGGTTCTTTTTTGGCAGGAGCTACAAAAGGCTCTTCGCAGATCTTTTTCAGCAGCTCTTCCCGGTTTGCGCCAAAGACGAGCGGACGATGGGTGAGGCATTCATAGAGTACAGCGCCCAGGCTGAACACATCCACCCGCGCATCCAGATCTACATGGCCACGAGCTTGCTCTGGAGCCATGTAACGGGGGGTGCCATACACTTTTCCGTACTCTGTGGTATCGATGTCTTCCAAGCTGTGCATCAGGCTTGGTGCCGGTTTTGGATCGTGTTGCTCCTCTTCGCCATCGAGAATTTTCGCTACACCCCAGTCAATCACCATGACCTCGCCAAAGGCTCCTACCATAATGTTGCCTGGCTTAATGTCCCGATGAACCACCCCACTGGCGTGAGCATAGGCGAGGGCCTGGCCGACCTGGATGCAGATATCAATGAGACTCTCCCGGGAGCGGAAGCGGTCGAATTCCCGGTCATGTGCTGCAATCCCGGAGAGGATGCGTCGTAACGACACGCCCTTAATCTCCTTCATGGTGAAATAGGGATTGCCCTCGCTGTCGCGACCCATTTCGTAAATCGGAATCGTGGAAGGGTGCTCGAGCAACGCGGTAACCCGGGCTTCACGCAGAAAACGAAGCTGTACGTCGGCATTTTCGTTAAATTCAGGCCGCAGGGTTTTTACGATGACCTCACGTCCTAAGTAAGGGTCCGTCACCTTGGTAAGAATACCGCCTCCCCCTTCCTTGAATTCTTCGGGAATGCCGTAGCGATAATGTCCCCCGGGTGCCGGCTCGGGCAGGGGGCGGTCCGTGATGTCCCGGCGAAGCGGGTCCTGATGGGGTACGTACTTTTTCATAAGCGTGTGGCGGGCTACAACTTCGGCTTCACCTTGAGGGAATGCCCGCAAGTGGCAATGACAAAGCGCTCTGGGCTCTATTCGAAAACAGTTTTGTGTTTAGGGAGTGTTATGAATACGAAAATGTAATCGAAATAGGGGAGTTTCACTGAGGCTCGTAAACTCTCAATTCTGCAGAGCCTTTATTATAAAGGGTTTAAATATTTATATGAATAGTTGGCATTGGCTTTGCTTAGTGTGTTGCGCCTCACATTGAGAACAAGATTTCCGAACCTGGCGCCTGAGGCAGGCGCTACAAAAACCCAAGAACCCTTAAGTTAAGGATAGAACACATGAGTAAAAAACTCTTGCTCCCCATGGTGGGAACTCTGATGGCAAGCGGAATGGCCTTTGGCCAGGAAGTGGATGCCGCCAACGTTAACGATTACGTGATCGACAACCTCTTCCTGCTGCTGGCTGCGATTCTCGTTATTTTCATGCAGGCTGGTTTCGCCATTCTGGAATCCGGTCTGAACCACTCCAAAAACACCGTCAACATTCTGATGAAGAACGTGATGGACTTCTCTCTTGGGGTTCTTCTGTACTTCTTCGTTGGTTACGGCATCATGTACCCGGGTGAATTCAATGGTTTCATCGGTTATGGTGGTGTTGCCGGTTCCGAAGCTGCTGCGGTTGAAGAAGTCGCCAGTGGCTCTCTGCACGTACAGGTCGACTTCCTGTTCCAGGCTGCCTTCGCCGCTACCGCCGCGACCATCGTTTCCGGTGCAGTTGCCGGTCGTATGAAATTCGGCGCCTACCTGATTTACACCGTGTTCCTGACTGGGATCATCTACCCGATCTCCGGTTCCTGGAAATGGGGCGGTGGCTGGTTGGACGGCATGGGCTTCTATGACTTCGCCGGATCGATCCTCGTACACGCTGTGGGTGGTTTCGCTGGTTTGGCTGGTGCGATCGTACTCGGTCCACGTATTGGTCGTTTTGGCTCCGAAAAGACCCCCATGCCTGGTCACAACATGACCTTTGCTGCTCTGGGTGTGTTTATCCTGCTCATCGGTTGGTACGGCTTTAACCCCGGTTCTCAGCTCGCCATCACCGGTTATGACAACCTGAACGCTGTGATGCTGATTGCCGTTAACACGACTCTGGCCGCTGCTGCTGGTGCTGTGTTCGCTATGCTGATCTCCTGGATCGTGGACAAAAAACCTGACCTGGGTATGGCCCTGAACGGCATCCTCGCCGGTCTGGTGGGTATCACCGCTCTGCCTGACGGTGTGACCAACATGGAATCTATTGTGATTGGTGCGATCGCCGGTTTGATCGTCTTCGGCGGTACCAAACTGCTCGAAAGCCTCAAAATCGACGACCCCGTTGGTGCATTCCCCGTTCACGGCCTCTGCGGCGTGTGGGGTGGTATCGCTGTGGCCATCTTCGGTGACTACGGTGA
>DIYK01000011.1:0-179 GCA_002429005.1 Verrucomicrobia bacterium UBA6056 | reverse complement strand
ATCTTCGGTGACTACGGTGAAGAAACCGGTTCCTTCGGCGCACAGCTGACCGGTTCCATTGTGATCCCGATCTACGCATTTGTGACGATGTTCATCCTGTTCTTCATCCTCAAGACTGTGGGCATGCTCCGCGTCAGCGAAGAAGAAGAGATGGTTGGTCTGGACCTGTCCGAGCACGG
>DIYK01000036.1 GCA_002429005.1 Verrucomicrobia bacterium UBA6056 | reverse complement strand
CGCGGATCGCCTGGGTCATTGGTCATTGGTCATTGGTCATTGGTCATTGGTCATTGGTCATTGGTCATTGGTCATTGGTCATTGGTCATTGGTCATTGAAAGCCTGCTAACGGTTGCGCGAACGACAAGCCCTCATGACTAATGACTCCTGACTAATGACCAATGACTCCTGACTAATGACGCCTGCCAAGGCTTCAGCCTGGCAGGGCTGACTCCTCCCAAGGCGAACGCCTTGGGAGGCTGGCAACAATCCTGCTCTTTCTCAAAACCCCGTCAGGATGTCTTCTTTTTCCATGATTTGAGAAGCGTGGCTTGACAGACTCTGTCTAATCCTAAAAACTGATAATCCTCAACACCTGGAGAATCCCCATGCGTATGTTTCTGAGCCTTTTCGCCCTAAGTTCCTTTTTGGCCGCCCCGCTGTTTGCGGAGACCGATCCGATGTCGAAGGAATACTCGTCCAACACCCAGAATCCGAACATCTATCGTCCCATTGTTAATCAGGAACCGATTAACCCGAATATCCGCCTGGGCATGACCTATGACCACGAAGGCGATTACCAAGGGGATGAACTGATCGGGTTTGAAATTTCCTACGCGGCCAGTGTCATGCTCATTGATCAGATGATCGCGAGTTATGGCCATGCCTCCGATGACCGTTATGAGCAAAACTATGTGATGCTGGCCTTTGAAGAGCACTACCCCGTTTCAGATGTGTTTGTCCCCTACGGCGTGGCAGGTCTGGGCTGGATGTGGGTGGATCGTGACGATATCGCGGACGAAGACGAAGACGGTGTCTTTGCCAAAATCGGTTTGGGTCTGACCTATAAACTCGGAAAAATCCCCAGTCTCTTCCTCGAAGTGAACTACCAAATTGGCAGTGAGGATTTCTGGCAGGATAACGGCGAACTCGAGAAAACCACTGTCGTGGGCATGCTCGGCATTCGCCTTCATTATTGAGCTCCCCCCCGCTTCTACGGAAGCGAGGATCCAAGCTAGACCAGACGGCGCATCCCGCGCCGTCTTTTTTTTACCAGCGTTCGGCGATCGCTTTATGCACCGCCTTGCTGCTCCAGTAGGAATTATGAGCGCGGGTAATCCAGTCCGATACGTTCACATAGACATCTTTGACCGTTTCGTTTCCTGTATGAAACAGCGGCTCCACGGGCCAAGCCAGAGGATCATCCCGATCCCAGATATTCATCCAGCGGGGACCGGGAAGCTCCTCATCTACAACACAGCCATAGTGAGCGGGATTCAAGCCCTCGCCTGCTGCCAGCGTCTCCAACACCCGGTCATGCCGCAGGGACATCACGCCTAAGGGGTTGCCCAGCGTGACCAGACGCCGCAACAGCAACTGCCCGGATTGGGCCAGTTCCCGAAGCTGCAAGGCCAGCTCATCCCCTTCCCCACCGACAAAGGCATGCCGGTTGGGCAACAGTTCATCCGGGGAGTACAAGTGAAAGAGCAGGTCCTGAGCAATCACGGCGCCGGCGCTGTGACCAATCCAGGTAATCCGAATGGGCTCCTCTTCCCCGTTCATGTAGCCAGCCAACTGCTCGCAGACCGCCCGGCGAATGGCATGTTTACCGGATTCGGAGCAATAGTAGAACATGTCGCTGAAACCAAAGAAATTGATCTCGCGAAGCTGATCCACCGCCAGGCGGCCGGGATTGATGGAGAAATCTTTCGCACTGGCGACCGTGGGCAGCATCCGTTTGCCCAACTGTCGTTGTGCCTGACTGAGCAATTCCTCACTGCGTGGCGTGCCTTCGCGCCGGCTCCAGCCCCATTCAATGGGCAGAAAATCCGCAGGCCAGCCCTCATGCAGCGAGGCCACCGCCTGATGGAGCTGCTGAAAAATACTCGCATGGGGTCCCGGAGCCTCCTCCGGAGTGACTCCATGGATATAAGCAATCACATCACGCATTCAGAGTTCCTCAGGACTGTATCCGCCGGACCAACACGTCGGTAAAGGCGCTGGTGCCGAGGCTGCCACCCAGATCCCGGGTGCATTCGCCATCTTCCAACGCGCCGTTATAAGCGGTTTTGATACGCCCTGCCGCAGCACGCATCTCCTCACGCCCTTCTGTATCGGCCAGATGATTCAGCATCATCACCCCGGACATGATCAAAGCGAGAGGGTTGGCAATATCCCGGCCGGCAATATCCGGAGCGGAACCATGGACCGCCTCAAACACCGCTTCACTGTTGCCAATATTCGCGCCAGGCACCACTCCCAGACCTCCGACCAGACCGGCGCAGAGATCGCTGACCACGTCACCATAGAGGTTCTCCAGCACCAGCACATCAAACTGAGTTGGATCCTGCACCATCTTCATGCAGCCGGCGTCAATAATGACCTCCTCATAGGGAACTTCCGGATTCAGATCCGCCTGAGCTTGGGAACAGCGAATAAACAGACCGTCCGTGAGCTTCATAATGTTGGCTTTATGAAACACCGTAAGCTTACGCCGCTCCCGCTTTTTCGCGTAATCAAAGGCCCAGGCAGAGATGCGGTCACAGGCTTTCTCGGTCGCCACTTTCATGGACATCACCACCCCGGGGGTCACCACGTTTTCCACACCGCTGTATAAGCCTTCGGTATTTTCACGGATAATCACCAGATCCACATCGTCAAAACGGGTTTTCACACCGGGCAGGGAGCGCACGGGCCGCACCGCCGCATACAGATCCAGCGCTTTCCGCAATTGTACGTTCACCGAGGAAAAGCCCTTGCCTACCGGGGTCGTACAGGGACCTTTGAGCGCCACCTTATGTTCTTTGACGGCTTCCAGCGTCGCTTCCGGAAGAACCGGATCGCCATCCTGCATGGCCCGCAATCCTGCGTGATGCTCTACCCAGGCCAGGGGAGCACCCGCGGCTTCGAGTACCCGGCGTGCGGAGGCCATTACTTCAGGTCCAATGCCATCTCCAGGAATGGCGACTACAGTACGCGCTTCAGTCATAAAGAGTTCCTTGATCGTTGAACAGTTCACTGGCAATCAACGCCTTCCACCTGAAAGCGCAACCAAAAAAAGGTTTCGAGATCGAGAGGAGTTGCCTCTGAGATCCCTTTTCTGCGATTGTGTAGCGCAATCAGGCCTCCAGGGACGCGGTGGAGTCATCTTTCCCAGGCCCTTCCACGTATTTTTCTTGCATTGCGTTGGTTAATTCACGAAACGAATTTCACGAATGCATACATGGACCTTTCTCAGTAATCACAGTCATGTTTTAATCTGCCTGGCCCGGGATCCGGAGTTGCGCATGCGCGAAGTCGCCGAGCAGGTGGGGATCACCGAACGAGCGGTGCAGCGCATTGTAAAGGAGCTGAGTGATGCCGGTGTGCTCGAGGCTGAAAAACTCGGACGCCGCAAACGCTACCATATTCAGGGAGACATGGCCTTGCGCCATCCTCTGGAGGCCAATCATACGGTTCAGGATCTGCTGGACAGCATGCTCGACACTCAGAACGCCTGATTCTTGCCAAACTGCCCTGGGAGCGGTATAACCCGCGCCCATGAATCTGTCTGTCGAGGAACAACTGGAACGCCTCTGCGCCCGCAGCATTGATCTGCACAGCCGCGAGGAATTGGAAAAGAAACTGCGCCGTTCGGTGGAGAAAGGCATCCCCTTGCGCATCAAGTATGGCGCAGACCCTTCCGCTCCGGACATTCACTTGGGCCACGCCGTGGGACTGCGTAAACTGCGCGAGTTCCAGGACTGCGGCCATACGGTCGTCTTCATCATCGGCGACTTCACCGGTATGATCGGGGATCCCAGCGGCAAATCCAAAACCCGGAAGTCCTTGAGCCGTGAAGAGGTTGCCGCCAATGCGGAAACCTACAAAGAGCAGGTCTTCAAGATTCTGGATCCGGAAAAAACCGAATTGCGCTTTAACGGAGAATGGTTCCTGCCCATGACCTTTGAAGAGGTCATCCGCCTCAGTGCCCAGGTCACCGTGGCTCAGATGCTGCAGCGGGATGACTTCGCGAAACGCCACGCCGGCAAGCAACCCATCTCTTTGGTAGAATTCCTCTACCCCCTCATTCAGGGATACGACTCTGTGATGGTCGAAGCCGATCTGGAACTGGGCGGCACCGACCAGCTGTTCAACCTGCTGCTTGCCCGTGAACTGCAGAAAGCCGCTGACCAGGAGCCGCAGGTCGTGATGACCCTGCCGCTGCTCGAAGGGCTCGATGGCGTGCAGAAAATGTCCAAGAGTCTGAACAACTACGTGGGAATCTCAGAAGAGCCCAAAAACATGTTCGGCAAAATCATGTCGATCAGCGACGATCTCATGTGGCGATACTTCTCCCTGGTGCTGGGCTGGAGCGATGAACAGGTCAGCGAGTTGCGCAGTGCCGTAGAAGCCGGCGAACGGAATCCCCGTCAGGTGAAAGATGAACTGGCCCAGGCCGTGATCACCGAATTCCATGACGAAGCCGCTGCCAAAGCCGCCTCAGCTGAATTTGCCGCGGTTTCCAAAGGCGCTCTCCCCGAGGACACGCCGGAACTTCATCTCGAAGCGGACATTGGCCTGCTGGATCTACTCCACGAACAGAGCATGATCGCCAGCAAAGGGGAAGGCCGTCGTCTGGTGAAACAAAAGGCGGTAAAATTGGATGACCAAGCGATCACGGATCCCCTGCTGCAACTGAGTGCCGGCCAGAGCGGCGTGCTCAAAGTGGGCAAACGCCGTTTCCTGAAACTGGTCTAAGCCGGGCCTTCCCGGCTTCCTCCTTGCCAGTCCCAGAACTCAGGAGTAGACTTGGGCACACCATGAAACGACTCCTGCCTGTTCTGCTGCTTAGCGCATTGCTTCCGCTCTTTGCGAATTCACAAGCCTTCACCATTCAGGCCGAAAACCTGTCGCTGCGGGATATGATCACCGTCATCACCAGAAGCAGCGAGGTGAAGTATCAGTTCAGTGTGTATAAAGGGGTGAACCTCGAAGTTCCCGTGAGCCTGAATGCCACCAATATCACCTTTGAGGAACTAATCCGGGCCTTGAACAAACAGCTGGCAGAACAAGGGATCAAGATCACCCCGCGCCACGGTCAGGCCCATAGTTATGTGATTCTACCCGTGCCGGTGACTAAGCCGGAGAATCCCCCCTCGGAGTAGCTGTAGGCCACCCTTCGACAAGCTCAGGGCAGGCAGGCCACTACCCAAGCCAGAGAATTGGCGTATGCGTACGAGTACGATGTTCCAGGCGGGCACAACCCCCAGCCCCCCCCCAGTGTAGCTGTAGGCCTTCAGGCCACAGGCCGCTACCCAAGCCAGAGAATTCGCGTACGCGTACGAGTACG
>DIYK01000020.1 GCA_002429005.1 Verrucomicrobia bacterium UBA6056 | reverse complement strand
CCGGGCCGGGACGGCCCGCGTTCGGCTGTTGGGTTCAGCCCGCAATTCCATGGCCTGGAGAGAGTTACCCCATGCAATCGGCGCCGGGACGGCGCCGCTCCATCATGGAGCGCCTGCGTCCCGCAAGCGAGGAGAGCGTGGAGTCTAAGCAATCGCGCTCTGCCAGCAGGATACAACAATCAGGCTGTTCAGCTTGATGCTACGTTGATAGGGTTTCAGGCACTGCTTACAGAAAGGCCTTTGCTATGATTTCACTACAGGACCGGGCTGCCGGATGTTTTTTGGGACTGGCCGCGGGGGATGCCCTGGGCACCACGCTGGAGTTCAAGCCTCCGGGTAGCTTTGTGCCGATTCAGGATATGCTGGGGGGCGGGCCCTTTGATTTGAAGGCGGGTCAGTGGACCGATGACTGCAGTATGGCGCTGTGTCTGGCGGATTCGCTGTTGGCCTCGGGCTGGGATCCGACAGATCAGATGCAACGCTACTGGCGCTGGTACCGCAACGGCGAAAATAGCAGCACCGGCCGTTGTTTTGATATCGGTAATACCGTGCGGGATGCGCTGACACGCTTTCGACGAACTGGAAATGCGTTTGCGGGTTCGACCGACCCCTACTCTGCGGGCAATGGTTCCCTCATGCGCCTGGCGCCGATTCCCTTGTGCTATCATGCGGATGCGGAACTGGCCGAGGCCCGGGCCATGGAGATGTCCCGCTGTACCCATGGGGCCCCCGCCTGTTTGGATGCCTGTCGGGTCGGTACCCGGCTGATTCTGCTGCTGCTTCAGGGGGAACACAAGGAAAAGGCCCTGGCGCAGCTGGCCGAGATACCCGGGCTTTGTGCAGACATCGAAGAAGTCGTGTCCGGCAGCTACCAGACAAAAGATCCGCCCGAAATTCGCGGCACCGGCTATGTGGTGCAGAGCCTGGAAGCGGCCCTATGGGCTTTTGCGAAAAGCGATAGCTTTGAGTCGGGTGCACTCTTGGCAGTGAACCTGGGAGATGACGCGGATACCACCGGCGCCATTTACGGGCAATTCGCCGGGGCCTGTTATGGCGTTTCCGGCATTCCGCGTGCCTGGCGGGAACGGGTGCAGGACGCAGAGCGGATTGCCAGTCTGGGCGTGGCGCTTGTGGAGGGGTAGCGTGCCAGCAGGATGGAGCTCAGAGGCTCTGCAGCGGGCTGGGACGGCCCGCGTCCGGCTGTTGGGTTCAGCCTGCAATTCCATGGCCTGGAGAGAGTTAAGCTATGCAATCGGCGCCGGGACGGCGCCGCTCCATAATGGAGCGCCTGCGTCCCGCAGGCGAGGAGAGCATGGAGTCCAAGCAATCACGCTCTGCTTGAGTTCTGGAAAGCGGAAGCGCTGCTTTCGCACCAAAGCGGCTGCGCCGCGCCAACAGGATGAAACACTGTGGCTCTGCAGCAGGCCGTCCTGGCCCGCGTCCGGCTGTGACGTCCTCCCCTCCTCGGAGCGGGCAGCTCCTTAGAGGGAAGGCGAGCTTGCGGTTTAGACCACATTCAGTTGCATGCCGCCGTCCACCGCATACTCGGATCCGTTCACGTAGGCTGCATCCGGGGATAACAGAAAGGCGGCGACCTTTGCGGTTTCTTCCGCAGAACCAAAACGCTGCAGCGGAACCCGGGATCCCATATGGGCCCCCATGGCCTGAACTTCTTCTTCGGGCAGTCCGAGTTTTCCGTAGATCGGGGTTTCAATCGGTCCAGGCGCAATGGCATTGGAACGGATTCCCCGTGAGGCCAACTCGACGGCAAACACCCGCATCATGGACTGCAAAGCGCCTTTGCTGCCGGCATACGCACTGGAGTTGGGAATGCCGATATTCGCAGCCACGCTGGTATTGAACAGTAAACTGGAGGGGTTCTTGAGCAGCGGAATCAGTTTCTGCACGAGAAAGAAGGGGCCTTTGACGTTCACGTCAAAGAGGCGATCAAAACTCGCTTCATCCGTATGTTCGATCGGGGCAAAGGGCGCAATTCCCGCATTGAGAAAAGCACCATCCAAGGGGTAGCCCTGTTCGGATATATAACGAAGCAACTCGGAAATGGAGTCGAGATCGGCCGCATCGCTTTGGATCACTTCAATGTTCTTTCCTGCAAAGCGAGTTTTCGCGGCTTCCAGGGTTTCAGGATTTCGGCCGGTGGCCAGTACATGATGTCCTGCATCAGCAAGATATTCGGCGGTGGCGGCTCCAATGCCGGAGGTGGCACCAGTAATGAGGTAACGTGTGGGAGGGGTCATGGGATGTTCCTTGCTTAGGGTAGGTTATTGTAGCTTTATACACTACAGTTTTAGGGAAATAAAAAATCAGCTCTGGATGTTGAGATGGTCTTTCAGAAAGTGGGCCAGGGTGAGCTGCTGCAATGCGGGTTTGCAGACCTCACGGAGCTGTTGATTGATTTCATCAAACACCCCAGGCATGCAGGTGGACACGGGGCAGACCTCATACACGTCCCGGCCATGAGCGGGGAGCAGGCCCGGTTCACCAATGGCTGCATACACATCCTGCACACTAATCTGTTCCGGGGGCAACGCCAACTGACTGCCCCCACCCGCCCCCACACTGGAACGGATTAATCCTGCATTCGATAAAGCTCGAAGCACCCGGCGAACGGTCACGGGATTCACGCTGATACTTTTGGCCAGTTGATCCGAGGGCAACCACAGACCAGGATTGTAGGCCAAGGCCATCAGAATATGTAATGCCATACCGAAGTTCATATCTGTAATATGAAATGTTACAGTTTAAATGCAAGTGGATTTGCATGCATTTTCTGTGACGCTCACAGTACGAGTCAGCCGCGATGGCTTTGCTTTGGCCCAAGAGAGGGGGCGAGGAGGGTCTAGGTTTTGGAAAGTGGAAGATTCGAAAACAACGGGAATGCTCTGCTTGGGTTCTGAAAAGCGGAAGCGTTGCTTCCGCACTCCAAAGCGGCTGTGCCGCGCCAGCAAGATGCTATGCGTGACGCTTACGTAGGTTGGATGCGACGGCTTCGGCAACATGAAAGAAAATCTATGATGGCTTTGCCTGCCACGCCTTGGCGTGGGCAAGATCATTGCGCTCCGGCGTACGACGGCAACGGGACCTTTCGTATGGTCACAGCGTGGGAATCGGGCGAAATCGTACGGCGTCAATTTGGGAATGCGATACGGTGTCAGCGTGGTCGGTTACACCTAGTCACTTCACAATTTACTGATCGGGACGTATATCCGACATAGTATCCATCACCGATCGAAGTTTAACAAAATATTCATACATCTCTTGATGCCGGGCAATATGTTCTGGTGCCTCAACATCACCTCCAAAATACCCACTTAAAATATAACCTGCCAAACCACGGGTTTCAGGATTATCCTCCAGTTGTTTTTTGTACTCTTTAAACGTTTCACCTTTTAAATCTAAAAGAACGCATCTCAACAAGTATGGATGCAGGTGTTCAGGCCATAATCGGATCGCCTGTTCATTGATTTGATCAGCTTCAATAAACTCACCTTTTGCGGATAAACTCAAAGCCCGCATAAAAAGAGCTATAGAAAAAGATTTAGCTTCTCCAACATAGATTTTCTGAGTCAAATCATCAGTAAGACCTGGTTGTTCAGGAATATCGGATATATCCAGTGCAGCCAATCGCATAGAAGCTATGCTAGAGTGATGTTGCATAATAATTTTGTACTCTTCGGAAAGAGAACCCTCAGGCTCAACCGTTGTACAACCAGTGAGAAACACGGCGGTATAGAGAAGTATAACACTAATTTTGCATGATTGTGTGTACATCAGGACCAACTTCTTTGAGGAGAAAAATTTCATCTGTTTTCGGCAAACTTGATTCTTAGTTGACTTCATTTGTTTTTGAGGTTCGTTTAGCCTCAGAAAAATCATTTCTTTCTTTAATAGCCGAACCAGCACTACTCTGAAAAGGGATAGCTTTAATAGTTTCAACAACAAAAACAGCAGCATCCCTAATATTTAACTTTTCAGTTCAGCAGATTCGCTGTGTAGCTGATCACACTTCCGTTTTCGCTGAACTGCTTGCGGTTCCCGATATCATCGAACTCGTAGCCAAACTCATAGCCCGGGATGGTGACACCCGTGCTGTCCTGCTTGATTCCGGAAATCACCTGACCCAGTTCATCATAGTCATAGACCCAGGCACTTCCATCCAGCAATGTGGCTTTAACCCGCTGATTGGCCTGATTGTACTCGTAGTGATGCGAGCTAAGAGTTCCGCTGCTGCTCCTGGTCTGGATCTGCGTGAGGCGATTGAGTGCATCATAACTCCAGGTCATCTCCTGAGCCCCCCCTTGGTCCAGAGAAGCTAGAAATCGGGAAGAATGGAGTTGTGTTGAGGTTGGGTTTGATCATTCAACTTCACTATCAATTTCACCCCGGCTTTCACTGATTTTATAGGCCTAAAACCACTCCATAGAACCCCTTAACTTAGTGGCATTCATGGCTGACCCATTTTCTGCATCGTACCATGTCGCGCTATTCACCTGAGGTCTTCGCCTATCATATTAACTGACACTTTGACCCTTAATCGGAATATATATCGGCAACTCTCCAGACGTCTTTAGTTTTACTCACAAGAAAATGCCCTAATTGTCGATTATCCACTCCCCCCACAACATTCAAAACGAATTCATCATCCTTACCATCCACATGCCCAACATAAATTTTAATTTCACCATTTATTTTTTTAAGTTTCCGAGATAAATCCATTAAATATTCATCTTCAAACAAAACATCTTTATGTTGCATTTCATATACTAGACCCGTTATCTCTAACATATTTTTTTCAGCAACTTCAATTGAATAAATAATATCATTATTTGTACCTGAGCTACAGCTTAAACTAAATAATACCCAAATACATGTTATAGAAGCTTTAATAGTAATAATTTTGTAATTCATGTAGAGTCATCGTTCCTTAACTTCAACTTGAAGCAATTTATTCCAGCCAACAGGTTCCGCCCATCGTACACAAAGTAGCGGATCTCTTCGGGTACATAGGTCCCCGTTACCGCATCCAGGCTGCTGGTGATGCGTTTGAAACGGCGTCCCTGACTGTCGTAAAGATAGCTCATGCGTTTGGACTGTAGCGGTGCGAGACGGATATCGCTACGATGCGTTTGCTGAACCAGTCGGTTCTCGCTGTTCCAAACATAGTTCCATAGATGATCCCGGGTCAAGTTTCCATCCGCATCTACCTGCGGCTCTTCGTTTCCGCTGGGGGTGATCAGGCTGCCGCTGCTGCTGTGGCACTTGCCATTGTCCGTGGCGGTAATGCTGAACTCGCGGACCAGATCAGTGACGTCCTGGGCATGTGACCAAAAGAGCCCACGGTATTCAGCCTCCACTGGTTCTTCCGCATTCCCTAGAAGATCCACCTCAATTTTTGTGCTATCCGTACCGCGGTTTCCATGGAGGAAGGCCTGGGCCGGGCGGGTGATCGTGCTGTTAACATCAACTTACCTGCTGGCTTGTTGCCTGCCTAACAAAACTCTCAAACTCCTCTTCATCATTGCAGAGTTCTTTAGGTACAATAGCAACTACTTTACCTTTAAAAAGTATTAATAAATTATTTTCAATACGTTTAAAATTCAAAAACTTCGTGAATTTATATAACACTTCATAGGTCTCGTTTTCAATACGTAATCCACCATCGGATAGATGATAAGTTCGAAAATCGCCTTCACCTGATATTTTCTGCTGAATATCCGATTCAATATACGCGTTAATGCCACCTTGAACAAGCCACCTAATGAGAAATGCCAATGGAACAGAGCCCAAAAAGGCAATTAAATAAAGTCCCGTATAAGAACCTTCTTTGATAATGGTTATGTTAAATAATTCATTTATCTTCATTGAAGAATTATTAACTATAATTATGCAAAAGGAGATAAAAGACAAAACTACCCATAGGGCAAGAGATCGAAATTTGTATATGGGAATAGTTTTGATCAAAATTTTTCTTTCCAGCTTTGCCGAATCAATATTATTTGGAACAGACAGTTTCATATTTTCGTCACCATAAATTGTTAATAGGTTCAATGAAAGGCCGGAATAGGAGAAGGCCATTTACCAGGATTAAACCAGCTCGTTCCTCAATCGGATCCCGATTCAACCACCTACCGGTTTCAGGGTCATAGTAGCGATATCCATAATAAAGCAACCCGGTCTCAGCATCCTCAACCTTGGTTGAGAAACGGTGAACATATTCATTCACCTGGCTTCCGGTGCTTTTGATGCGGCGACCGAAGGGATCATATTCGTGTTCGGCCACCAGGTTTCCGCTGCTGCTGGATGTGTAGGCCATGACGTTGCCATTGCGATCATAGCTTACATACAGAGAGTTCGTGTTGCATAGCCGCTTTTTACTTGCTCACCTCGTCAGTTAGATGAAACATGAGGCGCTATACTGGGCCATGGGGACTGCGAGTGCACAGGAACACTTTACACGAAGACAGCCCGGCCCAATTCCTATAACAACGGCTTTTTAAGGCTGCATCCCTATTCAACCAGTGTCATTTCCACTACCGTGCCATCTGGAAGTACCCCTATGTAGGAATTATTCAATAATCCGTCAGCCATATTTGTAAAAGTTACAATATATATCCATTTATCCTTTGTACTCACCAGAGAAACTTCATCAGGTATGAACTTATCAGCTTTAAACAGACCGTGTATGTAATGTTCTGCAGTTTGCATGGCTTTTCCCGGACTAACTCCTTCAAAGGGATCCCTTTGATAATTCCAATATTTTACTTTCTTGAGAAGTTCTTTATCCACCTTTGCAGTATAGGTAACCGTGTCATTTGTGGCGGTTAGCACCAAATCAGACGCGAAGGTATGAATAGGACAAAGCAAATATATGAACCAATTGAAGAAAATAAATTTATATTTCCCGGAACTGACAACGTATTTCATTTAACAAAATTTAGCAAATCCGATCAAAACATAAACATCAGAATCTTAACCATCAGAATCAATAAGATTGCGAAATATTACATACAACGACAACATCATCGAGATTGACTGCAACGTAAAGTAGCAGCTTTGGACTGTTATTCCATACATATTGAATTTGATCTGACCGTTTCTCCCTTTTAGAGGGAAGGCCACATTTTAAGATTATTTCTGCTAACGAAATCTTTTGGTTTTTCTGAAATTTCAAACAGACATCAACTGCAGCTTTTTCCCATGCTGTATATCCATGGTTTACAGGGGCAGCCACATCTGCTTTCAGTTGAAAGGAAAGAAGGATAAGGAACAAGGTTATCGTTTTCATAAGATTTATGGCCATTGCTTACGTCCCGCCCTTCGATTTGGGCCTCCATATGTGGTCCGAATCGGAAGGCCGTTTTCACGACGAATAATATTCTCCTGCTGGACAGCATCAATTTCATGATTAGGTGGCTTATGATTAGGATTCGGTGGTCCAAAAGCTCTCTGCGTCCCTCTGTTAAACAACACAAGATGTCCGCATAACTCATGAGCAAGGATAATAAAGGGTGGGACATCAACAAAATTATTATTTCGTTTTTCCTGGATGACAATTGATGGATCAATCAACACTTTGCCAGCAGTACCTATACCCGGAGATGGCGGACCATGGAAACCATTCGGTAAGTGGCGAAGCAATTCATCACCGAAGGCTACTGGCTCCACCCTCAACTTTTGATTATTATTAAAGAGGATCAAATTATCAAACTTGTTTGTCGTCAACTCATAAAGGCAACAACAACCATAGTAATCACGTTGATGTATATTTGGCTTCCCTGCAACAGTGACTGTCCCATCGTCCTCGATACGAGCAGAACTACAAATTAGTTTTAGTGATGATAGAATAAAAGCATTGAAGTTGTTTCTGTAGAAAACAGTAAAGCGATCTTCCCCAATCAATTGGAAGACTTTCAACTTCAACCCCAAGATATCAATTGCGTTAAGACCTTTGTTTCCAATGAATTTATACAAGTTGACACCACCATACTCTTGAATCGGATCCCGATTTAGCCAGCGCCCTGTTTCGGGGTCATAGTACCTGAAGCCATAGTACAACAACCCGGTTTCCGTATCCTCAACCTTGGTTGAGAAACGGTGAACATATTCATTCACCTGGCTTCCGGTGCTTTTGATGCGGCGACCGAAGGGATCGTATTCGTGTTCGGCTACCAGGGCGCCGCTGCTGCTGGATGTGTAGGCCATGACGTTACCATTGCCATCATAGACGGGTAGAGCGACGGCGGCTTCTGCATCTACACTGAGCAATCCTCCTACACCCCCGGCACCCTGCATGGTGCCCGAGAGGTCGCTTCCCCAGACGTAGTCGCGGAGAAGATTTCCGTTTTCATCCAGTTCAGCCAGCAGGTTCCAGCCATCGTAGATATAGAAGCGGATCTCTTCGGGTACATAGGTCCCTGTAAGCGCATCCAGGCTGCTGATGATGCGTTTGAAACGACGTCCCTGACTGTCGTAAAGATAGCTCATGCGTTTGGGCTGTAGGGGTACGAGGCTGATATCGCTACGATGCGTTTGCTGCACGAGACGGTTCTCGCTATCCCAAACATAGTTCCAGAGATGATCCCGGGTCAAGTTTCCATCCACATCAAGCTGTGGCTGCTCCTCCCCGTTCGGGGTGAGCAGAACACCACTGCTGCTGTGGCTATTGCCATTTTCCGTGGCAGTAATGTTGAATTCGCTGACCAGATCGGTGACGTCCTGGGCATGTGACCAAAAGCGCCCCCGGTATTCAGCCTCCACCGGATCTTCTGCATCCCCCACAAGATCCACCTCAACTTTTGTCGTTTCGCTACCGCGATTCCCACGAAGGAAGGTCTGGGCCGGACGGGAGATCGTGGTGTATTGGTTCAGCAGATTCGCTGTGTAGCTGGTCACGCTTCCGTTTTCGCTGAACTGCTTGCGGTTCCCAATATCATCGAACTCGTAGCCAAACTGATAACCCGGGATGGCGACACCCGTGCTGTCCTGCTTGATTCCGGAAATCACCTGACCCAGTTCATCATAGTCATAGACCCAGGCACTTCCATCCAGCAATGTGGCTTTGACCCGCTGGTTGGCCTGATTGTACTCGTAGTGATGCGAGCTAAGAGTTCCGCTGCTGCTCCCGGTCTGGATCTGCGTGAGGCGGTTGAGTGCATCATACCTCCAGGTCACCTCCTGAATGCCCCCTTGGTCCAGAGAAGCTAGCAGCGGACGGTTGCTGGCATAGCTGTAGGTGTGTTCGAGACCATGGCCGCGAACTGTTTTCAGACGGGAGGCCCCATCATAGGTATATTGAAGGTCATGCTTCAGGGTGGCGGCCTGTTGCAGCTGAGTCCCCGCCGGACGAAGCAAGCTGTCATAGCTGCGCTGAAGTTTCCAAGTTGCAAGTTCTCCTGCTGTATACTCTTCTTCAAGCAACTGTAAGTTTTCGCTGTAGAGATAGCTGCGGGTCCCGGAGTTGTCCTGCACTTCCTGGAGTCTCCCCAGACGATCGTAGCTGTTGCGGACCAAAGCGTCTTGGAGAGGCTGATTGAGGGCATCGTAAGCATCTACGCTTTCAAGTTCTCCCAAGAGATTGTAGCCGTATTCACTGCGAAGCCCACGGGCCCAGGTCCGGCTGAGCAACAAGCCGCGGGCATCATAGCTGTAGTCCGGCCCTTGTCCGTCCTGATACCTTTTGGCCGTCATCGCTCCGGCAGGGTTGTAGCTCCAGGTGGTGGTGGCTTTGCCAGTTTCAGCGGATTTGTCCTGCCAGGTGCTCATAGCGGACATGCGTCCGGCGTGATCATAGGCATACTCTACCGGATATTGACGGGAACCTTCCTGACGCAGCAGTTCTCCGGTAGGCAGATAGGTTCGGGTGACTTCCGTGTTATCGGGAAGCAGCACTTTTTCGATGCGACCCCCATTGGCATATCCCAGCCCATTCAGCCCGGAACTCCAACGACGGGTCAGTTGCGGCTGCAGCGGACCGGCAGCATCCGGATCCGGAGTGCTTACACTTTCCACGGAACCGTCGTCATGAAAGGTCGTCGTCCGGGTACCTGTGCCTGCATCCGTCACTTGATTCCGACGGTTCCAAACATCGTAGCCAAAGTCCTGACGGGCAATCTGATTTCCCTGGGCATCCTGCCGTGTAGTCCATTGAGGCAGCCCATCTACGCTGAACTGCTGGGTGGAGGAGCCATCTGAAGCGAATTCCTTCACCAGCACGGCAGCATTGGTCACATCCCGTATGCGTTCCCGGCTGCTGACGAGTCCGAAACGGTCATCCACCGAAATCAGTCCGTCCAGTGTACTCCACCTGCTGGCGATCAGCGTGCTTTCGTCGCTAGCGGCGGTCTGCCAGACCCAGGATCGGGATCGACGCAGCCATTGCTCGGGAAGTTCGGAGAGGGCGGACAGCTCGGAGAGTTCAGAGCCTGCGTTTAGGTACACATAGTCCTCGAGGGATTTGCTGATCCGGTCGGGTCCGGCAACATCAACGACCCCATTGTCATTCACATCAATCGCAGTGACGTCCTGTTCCCCCAGATCATTGTAGAGGTAAAGGGTCTTCAGGCCGGCAGGGTCTATGCTGGCACGCATGCGCCCGGTCAACGGATCATATTCGGTCTGCGTCACTGCCAAGCCGTTTCCGCCCGGACTTGGTCGCTCGCTGCGGATCATGCGGCCAAGAAAATCGTACACAGTGCGGGTAAATTCATCCGGAGCGGCGCTGTAGGCCTGTAACACCACTCGCTGCCCGTTACTGTCCCAGCTTTCCGTATAGCTCATGGGGCGCAGGGCTGTCCCCAGAGTCTCGATTTGGGTACCATCGGCATAGCTACGCTCGATGCGGGTGCTGCCTCCCGGCAGGGTTGTACTGTAGGTCACCACGCCTCCGCTTTCCGCGCGGTCCATCAGTGTGACCCGGCCCACCGCATCGCTGCGCTCAATAACTTCACCCAAGGAGTTATACACGGGGGCGGCCGTAGCTTTACCCAGCTGCTGACTGAAGTCATCTGCTGGACTGCTGTAGCTGAATTTCACCCGGCCGGCTCCATCCAATTCGGTATGGGAACTGACTCCGGCACGCGTGCTGCGAATGCGGCGGAACAGCGTATCATAGGCATACTCGGTGCGGATACCATCCCGGTCCGTCATCGCCTCCAGACCACAGCAGGCATATTCGTAGCTTTCGCTGGTGCCATCCCAATATACCTTCCGGGTCACGCGGTGATCATAGCGGTCGCTCAGGCCATATTCATAGGTCACTTCGCTGAGCAGAATTTTTTCACCAGATTCATGAATGCGGTAGTTCGCAGAGGAATGCATGCGGTCATCATGGGCTTGATCATATTCCGTGATTGTACGGTAGCCTTTGATCACGCGTGCAGCAGAACTAGCTTCATGTTTGCCCAAAGACGGTACACCGGTATCCACAATGATCCGCTGGATATCGCCTTCGTAGCGGACTTTGCGATGACGGAGCAGGCCATCCTCGGTGTAGGCCACATTATCCCGCCAAAGGTGAAACTCGATTTCCTCCAGATTCCCCGCCGCATCCCAGCCGGCTGTGGGCGATACGGCCCGTTGCATGTATTCCGCATCTGCGGTGATCAGGGTCATGCGTTTGGAAATCACTTGCCCTGCAAGCTTCTGAATGACCGTACGCGGCACCAGAACATGCCCGCCCACATCCGAGGCGTTCACCGGGCTGTACTCATATTCCGTTACCCGGTTTGCATCCGCCAGCGCAGTCAAGTCGCCGTACTCTGCCGTCTCATCGAAGCTGTTGGCCAAGTAAGAACGAATCTCCCGGAGTAAACGACCCTCGGTGTCATATTCCCAATAGACCCAGTCGCCATCATGATTTTTCTGCCAGGCCAATTTTCCTGCGGCCTTAGCGCTCGAAAGAGGATCCACATAGCCATAGCTTGTGACTTCCTCATCCGCCCCCAGACCCCGTACGGAGCGGGTCAGGAACCAGCGGGGTTTTCCTTCAATTTCATAAGCGGTAAACACCTTACGGCTTTCGAGCAGCGCGGCATCTTCGTTCAGGAAATCCGAGGGATCCATTACCCGGGTGATCTCAGTTAGAGTCTCCATCCCGTCGATGCTTTCGGTTTTACGGGTCACCAGGTCGACTTTCAATGGGAGCCCGGAAGCCGCGTCGCTATCCCGGACCAGCCAGCCCTCTGCCCCTTCATCGTCGCTGATAAACTGGTAAGTGACCTTGCTGGAGCGGGGGTACTGACCCTGTTTGTCCAATGTCAGCTCCACCAGGGAACCATCGGCAGCCAGGGAATCCAGACGGACGCGATTGATCAACGAAGAAGCTGCGATCACGGAAGCCAGATCCTCCGATCCAGGTTTGCTGGCACTGGGTTTGTGATATACAGAAAGCTCCAGCCCGCCACCGGCGCGAGGCGAAATCGTCACCACTTCGCTTTCCAGCTCCATGTGCCGAAGCTTTCCATCTTCATAGCCCACATCCGCACCCTGCGGAATGGCTACACGAACCACATCCGCCTCATCATAGTTGGCCCGGGGAAGGTCGGAACGAATCCGAAGATCCATCTCGTCCGTAACCGGGACACTGACATCCAAGTTCTCCCGTCCCGCATCGACACTGTTACTACATACCGAACAGGCCGCACAACCACCGGGGAGAGTCAGTTTTGTGGAAACGGTAAAATTACCTACCCCCACCGCACTTTTTGCACGCGGACTGACGGCATAGGCATAAGCACGTCCTCCACTTTCATTGAGATCCCGGAAGGCCTGTTCGATCTGCTCCTCTTCCATCCAGCGGGGATGAATATTGCGCCGATTCAGCTGATCGATGAGTTCGGTTTCCAGGCTTTCATCCCGCGTCGAGCCATCCCGGCGAACCACGAAGAACCCGAACATGGCAAAGGTATCTTCGGGCATGCCGCCCAGATCTTTCGTTTTACACTCATTCCAGATCTGCCAGCGTTTGCTGGGTGAGGTATTGGTATAGTTTACGAAGGTCAGAGAACGGTTATTCCCTTGAAGCTCCGGTTTCTTGTCGAGAGTCCCGACCGAGGGATCTGATTCATCGGGAAGATCCAGCTCAGGCTGTAACACCAGGCAAGGTTCCCCGCTCGGGGCATGAATGACCCGGGGCTCGGCACCCTGAAAGGTAATGGAGAGCTGGTCGCATCCGATTTCACCACGGGTCAGGGCTCCAACATAGGTGATGCCTGCGGCACGGCCATGTTCTTTGGAACCCCCCGTCCAGTAATCGATCTGGTTTTTGGCCTGGTAGACATAAATATCGAACACGCTGCTGTCCTCAATGGGTCCAGCGACTACGGAAAACCAAGGCAAAGAGAACAGGGTCAGCAGGGCAAAGATAGATTTCATAGGATTCATCGCGTGTAGAGAGAAAAGAGCTTGCTTATGTTTTCGTTTAAAAGTTCCGGGTAGCTTTGTTCCGCCTGGGGAACCCGTTCCCCGCAGTTGAAGTGCAGCGTCCAAACACGCCACTTTTGCTGCATCCATTCCTCTTGCGGATGAGCAGCCGTCTGGATGCGGAAGGCGCTGCGGCCGGGAGCCGTGTTGTAGCGTTCTTCAAAGGCTTCCTGAAAGGATTCCCCTTCCCCCAGGTCAACACTACGAATACGCCAGCCCCATTCCCGGGCCAGGGTAAGCTCAAGCACCGGGTCCAAACCCAGATAAAATTCCTGCAGCACGCGCTCACGGGAACGGGCACGTTGTGTCACGGCATCCAATTCGTTCCCGATCGTTTTCAGTGCGGCCGCGCTGTTCAGCCCCAGTGCATCTATTTTCGCGGAAATCGCTTTTGCCTGTAACTTGAGGTGCAGTGGATCCAGCCAGGTGCGACCCTGAGTCTGCTGATAAAACAGATGCTGGGCTTCCGCCTCCAGTTTCCGATGTTCGGAATAGGCCGCAAACACGGCTTCCGAACTTCGGAAGGCGTTGTTCAGCTCCAGATGCCGTGCCCAGTTTTCATATCCTGCGCCCTGAAGCACGAGCAGATCCGCCCGTTCTATCAAATCCTGCGCTTGAGGATCAGGTACCCAGTCCCGGGGGGACTCTGCGTCTTTGGTCAGGTTGATCACCTCAGCCTGCCCAGCCACTAAGACCTCGCAAAGCCATTGGAGGGGGTAGTTGCTGACGAGAATTAATGGTTTTTCGGCCCATGCAGGCACAGAGAAACACAGGCCCAAGGCCAGAAGACAGATTCGGAACATGATACGGTCCTCAGCGAAGCGGGGTGAATACGGTCAGCCCCACATCGGGGTGATCAGGACTCAAGGGGTTCAAGCCTCGTTGCACTTCCTCGCCATCAGCCATGCCATCGGCATCGCTGTCTCCATTATGGGGATCCGTTCCCGCGGCAAGTTCGGCTCCATCCAACAATGCATCCCCATCAGCATCAGGGTTATCGGGAGCTGTGCCCGTGACCAGTTCTTCCATGCGGTCGGAGATCCCATCATCATCAACATCTTTCGCAGGGTTTCCCACCTGGTAGAGTACTTTTTCCCCCACCTGAAGTTCCGGAATCACTTGAAAGAGTTCCAACGCAGCGCCTGGGGCATCCAACGCAAAACGTCCTACGAGACTCCAGCCCCGATTCAGGTCTTCCTGCTCCTCGCCTTCCCAGTTCCGCCGGTACAGCTCCACAGAACTTTGCTCCACAGCGGGAAGCACCTGCAACTGGGCCACCAGACCGTTGATCAGCGCCACATGGCTGATGCGGGGCGCTTCAACGGAGTAACGAAGGGGCTCGGCTCCGAGAAGAAGCGGTTCCGGATCCTGCAGCGTGATCTGGTAGAGAAAGCCAGGGTACAAGGGAGGCGGATTCGGATCTCCCCATTCCAACAGAACCCAAGGCTGTTCCACAAAGCCCGAAAGTGGCAGACCGGCTTGAGAAGGCCAGGTGCCAAAGTTCTGCACCGGACGGGATTGCAGGGAAGGCAACACAAATTCATTGTGTCCCGGAAAGAGACGGATCTGCTCCTGTTCAGGCAGCACACCGCCCAGATAGAAGGATCGATTTTCCAGACTCTGAGGCTGGGATACTTGCAGCCACAACACGCTTCCACTGGCTGGAGCTTGAAGAAGATCTACCCAATCCTGTTGCAGCGCATCCCACTTCTGTACACTGAGCTGTTCCCCGGGCTGAGACAGAGAAAGAATCTGCTGCCAGAAACTGGCATCCATCTCTGTAATGATAGGAAATGCAAAGCTGTGCGTTGGGGGCAACTGCTGATGCTCCAGCATCGCCGGTGGGGGCATGGGTTCGGCATGGAGAAGAGCGGACAACGAGAGGGCCAGCAAGAGTGCACACTTTTTCATGCGGAGCCCCATTGCAAATTAGATGGAATGAGTAAATCATTTCTGAAACTTTTTTTGTAAGCATTCAAAATATGCTCATTTTTGAACACCTATTCCACGTAAACCAGGCTTAATCCGATACAAATCTGACCAATCTTTCGTAATCATCCTTCTGTATGCATCTAATTATATGCACGTTTATGTACGCAATATCGACATGGCTTAGGCGAAATACCGAATCATCTTACGATGTGTAAGGCATCGCCTATGGTAGAAAAAGAACTGTATCTGTTTGATGAATATGATGCACACTTTTTTAATGTGTCCGATATGCGGATAGGTTTTGGGTGATGAGGTTCTGTGGTGGGCCGGGACGGCATTCGGCTGGTTGTTCGGGGCTTCTGTGTTCGCAGCCTGAAAGGCTGCTGCATGGATGGAAGTAGAGCGATTGCAGAGCGCATGCGCGGCGCAGCCGCTTTGGAGTGCGGAAGCAATGCTTCCGCTTTTGCGGAGCATACGAAACAACGGGGGTGGCTCTGCTTAGGTTCTGGAAAGCGGAAGCGTTGCTTCCGCACTCCAGAGCGGCTTCACCGCGCCAGCAAGATGGCATACTGAGAGCCGAGGCGGCTTCTAAAACTCGGTGGGATAACAGGCAATGCGATAAGGAAAGCCGAGCAGGGCAAGACGATGTAGAAACTCCGGGGGCGTTTCCAGCGTGCAAGTGTAAGTCGAATGGTACACGATTAGATCCAGACGCTTCTCGATACAACAGGGCTCGAGCAGAAAGCGGTAGTGATCACATAGGGTTTTCAGGCGATCTGAAAGCCGCTGCCAATCCAGTTGCTCGAGCAGAAGCTCTTCCACTAGATCATAGCGTAACCACACTCCGGCCTCGGCTTCATCCCGCTGAATATCGAAGGCCTGGAGGTGATCATTCCGTTCCAGTTTGGCAAAATCGGCTGCGCGGAGGCAGGCATCCACATGGACATCGATTTGTTTCATGCCTTTGTCTTTTTAGTGACATTTGTTCCATTTGCCAGCGTGGAAATCAGTTCCGCGATATAGCTGGCCTGGGTGCTTAGATCCGGGGCATCCGCCAGTCGTGTGTCGGCAATGTGCACAAAGAGTACGGGTATGCCCTGGCTACTGAAGTGATGAAGGCTTTGGTAATAAAGGTAGTTACAGAGGTAGCTGCCGGCGTCGTTGGAAATCTGAATTTGATCCGGATGCTGCTGTTGCAAACGTTCGAGGGCCGCCCGAGTGAAAGAACTATGCCGCTGTGGAGCTCCCTGGGGCTGAATGAGAGCAGCTGAGGGACCCTCTCCGTCGATGTCGACATGCTCCGCCAGATTTTTCGCCTGAAGTTCAAGGCGCATTTGCGGACTGTTGCTGGCCACGCCGAGATGCAGCAGGGCGCTGGGCGGATGCAGCTGCCGTTCTGCGATCCATGCGTCCACAGCCCGGTAGCTGACTGGAAGCGTTTGCAAGCGAAAGCCCCCCTGCCCCGCCACATGCTGTTGCAGGGACTCCATTACCAACTGACTGGGGTTGGGGTCGATGTCTGCAAAGGGACCGAAGCTGGTGATGACGTAGGTTGGGGGCATTGGTGGGGGTGGGGAGTCAGGGGTCAGGAGTCATTGGCCAGGAGTCAGGAGTCAGGGGTCA
>DIYK01000098.1 GCA_002429005.1 Verrucomicrobia bacterium UBA6056 | reverse complement strand
TTGGGTTTTGGTATGCCGGGGTTTTTACCCCGGCCTAGTATCCCGCAGCCCTCTGGGGCGAGTATCTGAGTTAGGTTTGGTATACCGGGGTTTTCACCTCGGCCCAGAATTCTTAAGAGCTCTAGCAGCCTGTCGGACTTTGGAATCTCCGACTGCAAATCCGCGTGATTTGGCCAAAATTCAGTCTGATTTTAGTGAAATAGCGGTGCTATTCGCCTTAAATCAGACTGAATTCCGACTCAAACACGCAAATTTTCGTTTCGAAGTCCAACGTCCGACAGGCTGCCAAGGCCCTACAATGCATGTTTCATGGGCCTGCGAGAACTTCAGAAAGGCGGCCCAGAGGGCTGCAGGGCTCTAGGCCAGGGTGAAACCCTGGTGTAGCCGTCCCCAAAAAAAATACAGCGGCCCGGAGGGCTGCGGGCCTAGAGCCCCTCGAAATCGGTCAATTCCGGACTCTGCATCTGCAGATCCACACAACCTTGTTGCCACAGGCCTTTCATCGGCGGATTGCTGTAGTGCGGATTGATCGGGTTTTGGTTCAGCTGCTCGGCCACTTCCGGGTTCTTTGGCCATTCAATCCGGTATGCGTCCAGCTGGAGATTTTTCACATTCTGAGCGACCACGCCTGCTTGAGCCACCCGGGCTTCCGGGCAATGATTGCTCATTTGGGAGGAGGGGTATGCTGGAACCGTTTGTGCGGGATCCTCGATCGCTTCCATTTCAATGCACACATTGCGTACCTGCAGATCCTCAATCCCATTCTCTACCGGAGAGGTGAACAGACTGCGGCCGCGACAGCGGAGCCGGACCTCCTCAATGATCACATCCCGTACCTTGCCGTAGCCTCGTTTGCCTAGAAGACTACGGTCGAAGGGGTTGTCGCCCACGTTGATGTACAGTGCACGTTGCAAGGGAATTTCGGTATGACAGACCCCATGAAGGTTCTTGACCCGTACCTGTTCAATCAGGCCCGGATCCCACATTTCGATTTGAAAGGCCCGTAAGGCCTGTTTTACTTCGATATTTTCAAAGCGCACATTCCGCATCGGGTGGATACATTCGGCACCCAAACCAATGGCGGCACAATTGCTGGCCAGGACACAATCATGCACATAAATATTTTCTGTGCCCTGGGTGTCATCCATCGCCTTAATGATCACGGCGTCATCTCCGCAGACCAAATCGCAACCGCTGACTTCGACGTCCTTGCAGCCATTCAAGTCTAAGCCGTCCGTATTCGGACCGTACATGTGATTGCGAATGCGGCTGTTGATGATTTTCATCTGGGTCACATTGTGACCATGAAAGGTCCAGCCTGGAGAGTTGCGGATTTCTAAATCCTCCACATGGACATTTCTACAGTTTTTGATTTCCACCAAAGGCGAAACCCGCTGTTTTTTCTCGCGGGCCCAAGGGTGCTGTGGGTTGCGATAGACGTCCGGAAGATTCTCCGCATCACAAATTGCCTCAATATCCACGCCTTCTGCCGCGAGTTCCCGCATCGAGCGATGCCAAAACGAAGGTCCCTGTCCATCAATGCAACCCGGACCGAGAATTCGGATGTTTTCCACATTTTCAGCAACCAGCAGGTGATAGGGCTGCCGGTCTTTATTTGCATCCTGATTCGTGCTTTTCGGATAGAGTTCCAAATCTGTGGCTGCCAGCAAGCGACAGCCTTCAGTCAGACGCAAGGTGGTATTGTCGCCAAGATGGAAGGAACTGATTTCCCAATCACCCGGGGGCAGGGTCACCTCTCCACCGCCCTCGCGGGCGCAGCTGTCCAAAGCCTCCTGGAGGATGCGGGTACGTTGCGGGACGGAAGTCTCTGGGCAAAGGTCCAACATGATCATCCCGGCACCATAACGACCGTAACGTTCCTGTCGATGCAAAGCGGATGCAGACTCATCCTCTCTGTGATTCCTTTTCGGCAGGAGGGGCAGGCTTTCGAAGGTTCTGACTGGACTTTGAAGGCGAGTTACCCCATTCAGAAGAGAGCAACCCCCCTGGAGACATACCCACATGGACGCTGTACGGAATTCTGCATCTGCTCATTCCCCCGCTGCCCGGACCTTACTGGACAGCCTCTTGACCCTTGGTCAGGAGCATTTGTTTGCGGCCTGGTCGCCCGATGGGGAGGACTCTGCTGAGAAAGCAGCGTTTTGGGATCAACTGCTTCGGGTGGAGGAGAACTACCCGGGGGGCATCGCGGCCTACGTCAACAATGCCCGCTCGTTACTGGCTTCCGCCCGGGAGGGCGCGAATCCTTTTGAAGGCTTTCGCCCGGAACAACCGGATTGTGTGGATCTGGCTGACTTTGATGCTGAGTATGAACGCCTGGAAGCACTGGGTTGTGATTCCTTCGATAAACTGGGGGTCGTGCTGGTCGCGGGTGGCCTGGGTGAGCGTTTGGGCTATTCGGGTATCAAATTGGAACTACCCATTGAGCTGCTGGAGGAGACCATGTATCTCTCCTGGTACGCCAAACACCTGCTGGCCTATGAACAACGGATGAGTGAACCCAAAGCGGTTCCCTTTGTGATCATGACCTCCGGGGATACGCATGAAAAAACGGTAGCCTGTCTGGAGGCTAATCACTACTTTGGCCTGCGTCACGATCAGGTCATTCTGTTGAAACAGGAACTGGTGCCGGCGCTGATGGATAATGAGGCCCGCATTGCCGCAAAAGGCCCGTATGCGATTCAGCTGAAACCACACGGCCACGGGGATGTACACATGCTCCTGCATCGCAGTGGGGTGGCACAGAAACTAAAAGATCAGGGCATCGAAGTTCTCGCCTTCATTCAGGATACCAACGGGCAAGTGTTTCATGCCATTCCCGCCGCACTGGGTGCGACCCTGGACCGGGGCTTTTCCTTTAATTCTCTGGCGGTGAACCGCGTGCCCGGAGAGGCGGTAGGGGGATTGGCCCGTCTGGTTAAAGGGGAGGAGAGCATGACCCTCAATGTGGAATACAATCAATTGGATCCGCTTCTGCGGGATACGGTATCCCCGGAAGGGGATGTGGCGGGCCCCAATGGCTTCTCCATGTTTCCAGGCAACATCAATGTACTGATGGTGCACAGCGAAGCCTATGTGGAGGTCCTTGAACGCAGTCAGGGTCTGATTGCGGAGTTTGTAAATCCCAAATATGCCGACGAAGCCCGCACGAGCTTTAAGAAACCCACCCGTTTGGAAACCATGATGCAGGATTTGCCCAAGCTGTTTAGCTCGGCACAGAAAGTGGGCGTTACGATTTTTGAGCGAAGCTGGTGTTTTTCTCCGAACAAAAACAACGTTATCGACGCTGCCGCAAAACACGCAAAACATTCTCCCCCGGAGTCTGCGGCCACGGCCGAAAGCGATTTTTACAAAGAAGCTCGTCGCATGCTCACCCATGCGGGCATGGAGGTTCCGGTTGAAGCCGAACAGGAGTGGCTGGGGATTCCCTTCACCCCCGGCCCCCGGGTCTTGTTGCACCCTTCCTTTGCCGTCAGTTTGGCCGAAGCGGATAGCAAGATTTCCGGAGGCCGCCTGGAGGGGACCCTGATCTTGGAAGGCCCTGATCTACGCCTCAAAGATGTACAGATCGATGCCGGATGTGCCCTGGTGGTCCGTGCGGTTCCCGGTGCGAATGTGAAGATCAGCGGACAGCTCAGCGAAGGCGGCGGTACCGAAGTGCAGGGAATTCCCGAAGAGGAACTGGCCGAAAGCAGTGAAGCCTTGCGTATGCGGGGCTATCGCATCCTTAAGGGGGCGTACATCGAACACCGCTTTGATGAACCCGGGGTCTACGATTTGGTGCTGAACTGAGGCGGGCCGGGAGGGTCCGCGTCCGGCTGAAGAGGAGGCGCCGCGTCCCGCGGCGGGAGTGCTGTGATTTCAATCGGGATTTCGATTTCGCTTTTCCGATGAGCGTGGCATAGTTTTAGCCCGCTACTGCAATTCCTCTTATGATCTCTCCTTCGCTTCCCATCCCCTCCGGCCGTACCCGCTATTTAGCCGTGTTGGGTCATCCCGTCGCTCATTCGTTGAGTCCGGCCATGCACAACCCAGCACTGCAAGCCATGGGCCTGGATCTGATGTACCTGGCCTTTGATGTGAAGCCGGAAACGCTGTCTGAGGTCCTGCCTGCTATGGGGCAGATGGGTTTTCTGGGCTGCAACCTCACCATTCCTCACAAAGAAGTCGCCTTCGAACTGTTGAGCGATATTTCGGAGGAAGCCCGTCTGGCCGGATCTGTAAACACCATCCGTTTTCTGGAAGATGGGCGCATGCAGGGGCATAGCACAGATGGCTATGGGCTTCATGAAGCGCTTCGCGAGGCCTTTGGCGTAGCTTTTTCGGAGCAGTCCGTGGCGGTTCTGGGTTGCGGTGGTGCGGGTCGGGCCGCGGCACTGAAGGCCGCCAGTTCGGGAGCCCGCTCCTTGCTTCTGGCCAACCGCACCCTCCGCCGGGCGGAGAGTCTGGGGGAGGAATTGCGTACTCAGTTTCCCTCGCTGAAGATCGAACTGGCTCGTAGCTGGCCTCCCACTTCGACGGAATTGGCCGACTCGGATGTGTTGCTGCAATGCAGTGCTGCCGGGATGAAGGCGGGGGATCCCCCGTTGTTGCCTCCCGAAAGTTTTCGCAAAGAACAACGCCTGTTGGATATGACCTACGTGCAACAGGAAACTCCAACCATGGCCTCGGCCCGCGCCGCCGGTCTGGAGGCCTGTAATGGCCTGGGCATGCTCTTGCATCAGGGCGTCAAGTCTTTGGAAATCTGGACCGGTCAGCAGGTTCCGGTGGAACCGATGCGCCAGGCCTTGCAGCAGGCCGTTTACGGAGAAAGCTCCTCATGATCGAATTCTACACCAACCTTCCGGATTACGTATGGATGCATCCGATCACCCTGCTCTTCGTTGCCTGGTTCGGAGCCTGTTGGGGTTCTTTTCTGAATGTGTGTATCTACCGCATTCCGAAAAAGATGTCGGTGGTGCATCCTGGCTCACACTGTTTTGCCTGCGGAAAACCCGTTCGCTGGTATGACAATGTACCCATTTTCAGTTGGTTTATCCTGAAAGGGAAATGCCGTGACTGTGGAGAACCCTTCTCCATGCGTTATTCGATCATTGAGCTGATTACGGCTCTGCTTTTTGTGGCCATCTGGCTGGTGGAAGGCGGCCCCTCCTGGCGGGTCCTGTGTTACTGGTTGTTCACCTTCGGGCTGCTGTTTGGATCCGGCGTGGACTTGGATGAATTCTGGATTCCGGACCGGGTGACCATCGGTGGGAACCTCATCGGGGTTGCCTTGAGCCTCCTGTTTCCTTCTCTCCATCAGGCCGATAACCTGCTCGCCAGCTTGCAGATCTCGGTTATCGGTGCGGCCTTGGGGTTTTATTTCCTCTGGATGGTTGGGGAACTGGGTACCCTGGCTTTAAAGAAGGATGCCATGGGCTTTGGAGATGTAAAGCTCATGGGAGCCATTGGCGCCTTTTTGGGGCCCTGGTCCTTGCTCTATGTTCTTTTTGTGGCCTCGTTAATTGGTGCGGTGGTCGGTGTAACGCTGATCCTGATGAAGAAAAGTGAACTCGGTGGTAAAATTCCTTTTGGCCCCTATCTCTCCGGTGCCGCGCTGACCTGGATTCTGGGAGGGCAAGATGTCGCGTTCGCCTACCTCGATTTTGTGAGTGGGGGCGCCCTGTGAGTTCCGTGTTTCTGGTGGGCTTTATGGGCACGGGAAAAAGTGCGCTGGGCCGGGACTTGGCCAATCGCTTGGGCTGGCGTTTTGTGGATCTTGATGAAGAAATTGTGTCACAGGCCGGCCGGAGTATTCCTGAGATTTTTGAGGCAGAAGGGGAGGATGCCTTTCGCGAATTCGAAATCCAAGCCCTCTCCGCACAGGCTCAACAGGAACAGCAGGTGGTGGCCTGTGGTGGGGGCGTACTTTTGCGGTCTGAAAACCGTAGTCTGCTCCTCAAACAAGAGAAGGTTCTTTGTCTGGTCGCTTCTGCGGACGAAATTTGGAGGCGGATTTCCGGCGATCCGAATCGGCCCTTGCTGAAGGACCGCGAGGCGATGGAGCGACGGCTTAAAGAAAGACAGCCCTTTTATGAGCTCTTTCCCTCTCTGGATACGGAAGGCCGAAGCGTGGCGGACTTGAGCGAGGAGCTGCTGCATCGTCTGGACCTAAGGCCATGACCCCCTATGGATCCAATTTTACCCGCAAGATGTGGAGTAGCATGGATCATATTCTGCTCATCTATGTGGGCTCTGCCGCAGAATTTGCTCTGGTCGAAGAGAATCATTGGCTCTTCTACACCGGAAAATTACCCGGGGCGCCCTGGGACCGCTTTGTCAGCACCTTTGCCTGGAACAAACGCTTGGTGTTGGGGAGTCAGGAGGAGATGGCCAAGCTGGCCGGCACCATTCGCGGCTTTCATCGTTCCGTTGAACATCAACGAAGTGAGGAGGAAGGCGGGGAACGCCGGATTTCCAATGAAGCCTACCGGGCCGTTGGGGATATGTTGATTGATTATGCCTTACGGGCCGAGGCCTATCTCGAAGGGCGCGAGCTCAGCGCTGAGGAATGCGAAGTACACTACCAGGATCAACGCGAGTTTTTCACCCTCATGGGCATCGAAGGCTACGAGCCGGATTATCCCGCCTTTCAGGAACGTCGTCTGCGGGAAATGCCGGAACAATTGCGGCACAATGACTACAGTCAACCCCTGTTTGAAGCCTACCGCAAGGATCTGGGAGCCTTTCGATATTGGTTGTTACTGCAATTTATGTCCTGGTTCGTGCCTGAACATGTTCGTGAGCAGAATGGATTAAAGCGGTCCCGACTCTTTGCGCCCGTGGTGGCCCTGTATCCCCGCATCCGCTGCCGCTGGGTGTCTGCGTTCACGCAGACGCTGCTGCTGCCCAAACGGGTGCGCGAGGGCTTGGCCTGAAGAGGGATCGCCCCCGGGACGGGGGCAAAGTATTGAATGGAGCGCCTGCGTCCCGCAGGCGAGGAGGACTTGAGCGGAATTGGGAGAAGATCGCCCCCGGGACGGGCGCGGTCCATTGAAGAGAGCACCTGCGTACCGCAGGCGAGGAGGATTTGGGCGGAATGGGGAGGAGATCGTCCTCGGGACGGGAGCAATCTATTGAACGGAGCGCCTGCGTCCCGCAGGCGAGGAAGACTTGAGCGGAATTGGGAGGAGATCGCCCCCGGGACGGGCGCGGTCCATTGAAGAGAGCACCTGCGTCCCGCAGGCGAGGAGGACTTGAGCGGAATTGGGAGTCGATCGCCCTCGGGATGGGAGCAAAGTATTGAATGGAGCGCCTGCGTCCCGCAGGCGATATCCCCAAAAAAACTTCTTGAACATATTCTTATGTATAGTCTATCCTGCATTTCATGCAGAAAACACCTTTTCTGGATTGTCGGGAAGCTGTCGAACGATTTCATCATGACTTACCTCATTGGCATCAGGATAACCGCTTTCAGTTTGTTACCTGGTCTTTGGGGGATGCTTTGCCTGCAAAAGCCCTGCAGCGTTTGGCCAAGCAACGATCTCTTTGGTTGGAAAGGCATCCCCAGCCCTGGAGTATTCAGGTTGAACAGGAGTATTTTACCGTTTCCATGGTCGTTTGGAAAAATGGCTTGATCTGGGGAAGGGGGAGCGAATCCTTCAGCACGAAGCTTGTCAGGAATGCATGCGTCGCACTCTGTTGCATTTCGAAGGGGAGAGGACCCGGATGGAAGCCTTTGTCATTATGCCGAACCACATCCACTGTTTATTTCAGCTGATGGAAACTTGGACCCTTCCGAAATTGATGCATAGCTGGAGAAGTTTTTCAGCCAAAGAATTGAATCGGATCACTGGGCGGAGGGGAGAAGTATGGAGTAGAAGCTACTGGGACCGCATACCGCGAGGGCCTCGACATTACAGCAGGATCCGGGACTATATTTTGGATATCCGACAAAGGCCGGGTTGTATCCTGGGCAGGTTATGTTGTGGCAGCGAGAGCGCTCCTTATGGGAGCAGCTCCAGGAAGAGGGATACAACACCCGGCCTGTTTTTGGAAATCTGGATTAATGGAGCGCCTGCTTGCTGTAGGCGTGGAGGGCTTGGGCGGAATGGGGGAGGAGATCGCCCCCGGGACGGGGGCGGTCCATTGAAGAGAGCGCCTGCCTTCCGCAGGCGAGGAGGGCTTGGGCGGAATGGGGAGAAGATCGCCCCCGGGACGGGCGCGGTCCATTGAAGAGACGCCTGCTTGCCGCAGGCGAGGAGGACTTGGGCGGAATGGGGAGAAGATCGCCCCCGGGACGGGGGCGGTCCATTGAAGAGAGCGCCTGCGTGCCGCAAGCGAGGAGGACTTGGGCGGAATGGGGAGAAGATCGCCCCCGGGACGGGGGCAAAGTATTGAATGGAGCGCCTGCGTCCCGCAGGCGACAACGAACTCAAGCCGACTTAGATCGTTTCCCGGCTGAAGTGGCTGGGATCCACGGCTTCTGCTTCTTCAATCTCTTCTTTGCGGGTGGGACCCAGGTCCGCTGTGGTCAGCGTTTCCGGGGTGATGAGGTCATCCGGGGTCTCGTAGAGATCCTCCAATTCTTCCTCTTTCAAGCGGACAAAGGCCATGTGGTAGCCGGTAAACACCGCGGCGACGTAGAAAAGGAGGTCCATCGGGTGGAAGCTGTCCAGGAATCCATCCAATAACAGCGAGGGTTCCGCAAACAGACTCTGCATGATCGTGCCCACGGAATCGTCACTCTGGAGGGAAATGAGCAGACAGATACTGACGAATTTTCCTGTCAGAATGCTAAGGAGGGAAAATATCGCTCCAATCACACCATAAAGTTGGTCGACGCCACGGCCACTGAAGCGGACGGCACCGCCACAGAGGGCTCCGGCAGCTACGGCCATGATGCCAATCTGAAAACGGGTGATGGAAGTGAAGCCAGCCCAGAGGGCGGCCCCGAGCAGGGCAGCGATGAACCCGGCCGCAATGGCCGGAATCAAACGCTGACGCGCGCGCAGACGGGTTTCGTACTGCTCGAGCTTATCGGGATCAAAATCCCGATCATAGGATTCGTCCTCGAAGTCGAGTTCTTCCTCAGGCGTGACGTCTTCGTTCATCGCGGACATGAAACCGTTTTTTGCAGATTCTGTCCACCTTTTTCCCAAAACAACTGTGGGAATCAGCTCTGGGCAAGACTTTCCGCTTCAAAGGCGGCAAAGGCCGGCAGCAGCTGTTCATACAGTGCCGCCGCTTCCGGATCGGGCTGGGTAGCGGAATGGCTTTCGGGTTTGGTGAAGGGGGCGGCCAGTTCCATCCAATCGGCCTGGCCTTTTTCGGCCAGGGTCCAGGCATGCGCCGCACGCAGGGCGGCACCCAGACCGGCTCCGTTCGCGGTTTCCTGACGGTATACCGGCGTGTTGTGCACGTTGGCCATGATCTGTAGGATCTGGGCATTGTTGGAGGCGCCGCCGGTGGCGTAAATGCAGGAGGGGCGCTCTCCCATCCATTCGCTGTGCAGGCGCATGGACATCATCTGCGCTTCGACGACGGCCCGGCAGTTGCTGTCGGCGTGAGCCGCATCCAGGTTCTTGCGGCGCACACCCGGTGTAAGTACCCGGGGGACAATCTCCGGATCAAACCAAGGCAACATCAGGGCGCCCTCGTTTCCGGGCTGGGTGCGATCCAGGGCTGCGGAGAAGTCCTCCCAGCTGTACCCGTACTGATCTTTGACCTTTTCCCGGGCCAGCGAGCCGTTTTTGAAACAGATGAGCGACATGTAGCCCCCGGCAGGTGAACCAAACACGTGACCTTCCCCGCGCGGATCCGTCTGGCAATCGGCCATAGCTCCGAACAGGGTGTCACTGGTGCCCAGGCTGATGGCAATCATACCGGGTTCCACCAGGCCGGTGCCAATGAGCGCACAGGGGTTGTCACCCGACCAGACCACCGCTTTGGCGGCAGCGTTCAGCCCATATTTGAAGACCAAATAGGGGTTCACGACGCCCAGAATATGATGGGAGGGAGCCAGTGCCGGCAGTTTTTCCCGCAGAGTGGGAGCGCAGGCTTCGAGGGCCCCGGGATGCCAGGTGAGTTTCTGAATATCCATCAGATTCATCCCCCCGCCGTCTCCGGGATCGATCGGCGAAATCTGACCGGCAAGCAGGGAGGACATAAAGGAGCTGACCAGAGCGATGTGACCGGTCTGCTTGTAGGCTCCGGGTTCTTCGCTGGCAAATTTGCGGATCTGGGGGCCGGTGAAACGCTCAAACAGGTCGGAACCGGTGGCCGCAACCGCGGCATCCCGTCCACCCAGTGCTTCACGCATGGCCGCACATTCAGCCGAGGTACTGGAATCCATCCACACCGGAGAGGTCGGGCGGCTGAGCACCCGGGCCACATTGTCGGTGAGGGATCCGTGAATATCCATGTCCCGGAACTGTTTTTCCGCAAGATCGGTCATGTACACCGAGCCGTGCTGCTGCCCGCTTCCCGAAATGGCGAGAATTTCCCCCAGGGGCAGTTTGTCTGCTTTCATCTGCTGAAACAAGCGGTCCAGAGCTTCAGCCCAGAGCAGAGGCGAAGAGTGCACGACGGTCGGGTCACTGTGGGGAAGCACCCCGTTCTGCGTGCCGTAATGCGGGAAAGCCGCATCAAAGTTAAGCGAACGCTCGTCGACAATGCTGCCGTTACGCAGATCGATGAGGACGGAGCTGAGACTTTGCGTGGAACTGTCGAGGCCGAGAAAATACATAAGGAATGCCAAAGATACCCCAGCCAGGGCGGGGCGGAGTTCAGAAGGCGGAGGGGAAGTCTCCGATGGGAATCTGATGCATAGGGGAGGGCTCTGGGGAGGTCAATGCGGAAGCGAGTTCTAGTCCAGATGAAGAGGGGGCGCCTGCGTGTCGCAGGCGTGCAGGAGTAGATCTTGAATGGAGCGCCTGCGTCTCGCAGGCGGTGAAAGACGACCTGAGTGGATCGACACCGGGCCGGGACGGCCCGCGTTCTGCAGAAAATGCTAAAACCGCTCCTCAGCTTGGATTGCCCCTTGTTTCAACCGCGCCCGGGGCTTAGTCCATTGCTATGAAATTCCTTCCACTCCTGTTCCTGCCTTGCTTCCTTTCGGCTCAGATGACCCTGATTCCGGGTCAGTCGCATCCGCTGAAGCTGGAGAAGAATTGGAAGGATCTGCAATTGCCGGTGGGCTATGCCAATCTGGAACGGCTGGAGGATGAGTGGCGTTTATGGTTTGGAGCCTCCTTTCAGGGCGGATCGCATATGATTCGTCTGCAAGGTAAGGATCTGGGCTCGCTCAAACGGGTGCCGCCTCAGTTTTCTACCGCATTGGTCAACGACTATGACCGGGATTTGGACGGAATCAAAGAACCCATTCTTTCCCGGGCTCTGGGTTGCAGTCTCAAGGATGGCACGCAATTGGTCTATGGAGGGATTGGTCCTCGCTACACCGGGGGCGGCACCGAGCTGTTTCCGCAGCTCTTCCGGAAAGCTCCGGGCGGGAAATGGGAGAGCCTGGGCGTGCCCGCCGGAGACCCGCAGGCCTTTGTGGCCGAGGCCCGCAGGCTGAAAGCGACCCTGCGCTGTGAGGGTGGGGGATTGTTGCAGCTACCCGATGGACGTCTCCGACTCTATCTGCATGGCATGTGTGATCCCGCCGAGGTGGCGGAACATGTACGTGGCGGCCGCGTCGCCCTGCGCAGCCTGCTGGTCGCGGAAGCCGAGCAAGCGGAAGGTCCCTGGCGTTTTGTCCGGGACGAGGCAGGCAAGCCGATCGATGTGTTTGCTGGAAGCACGCTGCCCTGGGTCTTTCCCCATGTTCAGTCCCTGGGGGAGGGAAAGGGTGTGTTGTTAAGCGGGGCCTCCAACTGGCCTCCTAAAGAACTGTATGCGGCCTACAGTAGCGATGGTCTCCGCTTTGCCGTGCCTGCGGATGAGCAGGGCAAGGCTCTGCCACTGACGCGGGTGACGGATCTCCATGCCGATGCCCGTTTCGGAAAAATTCTGCGTGCGGCTCCCGATACGCAGGGTGCTTTTGCCATCATTACGACCATAAGCCGGGCCAATGACCGTGGGCTGAGCCGGATGTATCTCGGCCGGGGGAGCTGGGAGGCCGAGACTGCAGAGGCGCTTTTCCTTGAAGTGAACAAAGGATTCCGTACTGAATGATGCTCTTTTCCTCCCTACTCCCACTCCCGAGGTCCCATGAAGATTGAACAGGTCGCCATCCAGCTCTACACCCTCCGTGATTTCCTGAAAACTCCGGAAGACATGCTCAGCACGCTCAAGCGTGTGAAAGAGATTGGCTACCACTCGGTGCAGGTTTCGGGCATCGGCCCCATTGAGCCCGCTGAATTCGCCAAGATGTGTGCTGGAGAAGGTCTCAGCATCTGCGCAACCCATGAGGACTCCGCTCTTATCCGCGAGGATCCCAAACAGCTGGTTGAAAAGTTGCAGGCTCTCGGCTGCAGCATTACCGCGTATCCTTATCCACGGGATGTGGATTTTGGCAAAGCGGAAGACATCGATGCACTCATTGCCGATCTCACTGCGGCCGGGAAGGTTTTTGCCGAGGCGGGTATGAAGCTCTGCTATCACAATCACGCCCTCGAATTCCGGAAACTCGACGGCAAGGTGATCATGGAGCGCATCTACGATGAAACTCCTGCCGATGTGCTCTTTGCCGAACTCGATACCTACTGGGTGCAAATGGGCGGTGCCGATGTGGTGGACTGGATGAACCGCGTGGCGGGGCGTCAGCCGATTGTGCATCTGAAAGATTGTGGCGTGAATGATCAGAACCAGACCGGCTTCTGTGAAATTGGGAATGGCAACCTGCCTTGGAAACAGATTATCGCCGCTGCGGACGCTGGAGGCTGCGAATGGTTCGCGGTTGAACAGGATAGCTGCCCCGCGGATCCCTTTGACAGCATCGCGCAAAGCTTCCGCTACATCTCCGAGAATCTGGTCGAAGCTTAATGCGCGGACGCTTTCTCAGTTTCGAAGGCGTGGAAGGCTGTGGCAAAAGTACACAGATTGCCCGCCTGCACGCCGCACTCGAAGAGGCCGGCCATTCGGTGATCCTCACCCGGGAACCCGGGGGCACTGCCACCGGAGAGTTAATTCGTAAGGTGCTGCAGCATGATTACACCGGAGAAGCGATTGCTCCGGTGGCGGAACTGCATCTCTTTGCTGCCAGCCGCGCCCAACATGTGGCTCAGGTTATCGCTCCCGCCCTGGAGCGCGGAGATTGGGTGCTCTGTGACCGTTTTATTGATTCGTCTCTGAGCTACCAGGGACTGGCCCGTGATCTGGGACTGGAACGGGTGTTGGAGATGAACCGGGATGCGGTGGGCGATTGCTGGCCGGAGATCACCTTCTGGTTGGATCTTCCCTTGGAAGAGGCCTTTGCCCGGGTGGCGGATCGCCAAGGCCCGGAAGACCGCTTTGAGTCCGAGGCCCGTAGTTTTCATGAACGTGTTGCCTCGGGTTATGCCGAATTGGCGGAACGTTTTCCGGAACGCATTCATCGCGTGGATGCCTCCTTGACGGAAGAGGAGCTCTTTCAATGTATATGCGAGGCCGTTTCGGCCTTGGAGGGCGACTCACTGTGATCCTGATGGAGGAACTGGCCCGCCTGATGCGGGAAGGGCGACTGGCCCATGGCTACGTGGTGGTCGGAGATCCGGTTGGCGCCGGTCGCGAATTTGCGGTCGATCTGGTGGTGCAATTGTTTCAGATCACTACCGGGCATCCGGAAGGTCAGTTGCGTCATCGCATTGAGGGGCATATGCACCCGGATGTACTCTGGGTAGAGCCCCGTGGAAAACTGCGTCAGATCAAAGTGGATGACGTGGACGAAGCGCTCAAACGCGTGCATGGCAAAAGCTACGAAGGTGGCTGGAAGGTGCAGATCTTTTTAGGCGCGGATCGGTTGAATCCCAGTGCGGGCAATAAGCTGCTTAAGAGCTTGGAGGAACCTCCGCCCAAGACGCTGCTGTTGTTAGTGTCTGGAGCTCCGGAGCAATTGCTCTCCACCCTGCGCTCCCGCTGTCAGTTGCTCATGCTGCCCCGTTCCGGGAGCGTCGCGAATTTGTGGAAAGAGGATTTGATCTCTTTTCTGGAGGAGGGGCCCCCACGATCTCTACCGGCTCGCCTCTTGCGTGCCGCCCGCTTTCGCGCTTTTCTCGATGTGGCGGTACAGAAACAGTTAGAAGCGGAAGCAGATGATCTCAGTGGCGAAGAGGAGCGGATTGACGCGGATGAACTGTCCGCCCGGGAAAGTGCGATGCGCCGTCGGCTGCAGCGGGATATTCTCGCCGAAGTCGAAGCCTGGTATCGTGATTTGCTTGCTTTAAAAGCTGGTGCGGGTGATGCGACATTGCGTTTTCCTGAACATATCGCGGTTTTGCAAAAGCAATCGGAAGGACTGCCTATGAAGTCTTTGTTCAAGTTGCTCGAGAACTGCCGAAACGCGGCCTTCCGTCTTGAAGGCAATACACCGGTACAAGTTGTGCTGGAAGAAAATGTATTTTAACTCCTTAGGCGCGGCCTGACCGCGGGTCAATCGGAGTCTGCCCCTCAACCCCACCTCTGATCTACCCTTCAATTGGCTCCGGACAGCGCGGCCCCAAACCTGTGGTGGCGGGTCAGGTATCCCTGAAGATATAGTGCTGCTGAGTTGGAAATTAGACTTCAGTCCCTCTGAGGGAAAATCGCTCAGATGCTTTCTGTAGGGGTTTTTGGTTTCGCGTACGCGTACGAGTACGCGTACGATGGGTTGGACATTACAGCGCTTAGCTAAGGGAAAGCAGGTCGCAAGCCCAGCCGGAACCTGCCCCTCAGCCCCGCAATCGATTGGCTCCGGACAGTGTGAGTCAAAAAAGACCTGAGAGAGAATCAACCGCGGACTACGCGGACAGCGCGGACCCAAACCTGTGGTGGCGGGTCAGGTATCCCTGAAGATATAGTGCTGCTGAGTTGGAAATCCTTCTGAGGGGAAATAGTTCAGATGCTTTCTGTAGGGGTTCTTGGTTTCGCGTACGCGTACGAGTACGAGTACGCGTACGATGGGGTAGACTCTACAGAGCTCAGGGCAGTCAGGCCGAAAGCCTAGCCGAAACCTGCCCCTCAGCCCCGCAATCGATTGGCTCCGGACAGTGTGAGTCAAAAAAGACCTGAGAAAGAATCAACCGCGGACTACGCGG
>DIYK01000053.1 GCA_002429005.1 Verrucomicrobia bacterium UBA6056 | reverse complement strand
CGGCCCGCAGGCGTACCCCACCCCCTTCCGCCCGCAAGCGGAAGCCCGAGCCCTCGGTGAACAACATGTGAATCCGCGTTTCCCCAGCCTGCATACGGCATTCCCAAAAATCAGCCTCGATGGAATCGATCTCAGCATCCAGGGCCTCAATCAGAAACAGCTCCCGTTCAATCACCCCCCGGGCATGATTACTCCGCAAATAGAGCCCAGGGCCCAAGGGCTGATAGGCCTCCAGCGTAGGCTGAAACAAACTGAGCCAATTGCCACGGCGGCTGAGGGGGACGGAGTGAAGATCGATAGAAGTCATGCGCAGTTGTATAGAGAAGCCCCTTGAAAAAGGAAAGGTTTCCGGACCAACAAACCATTGAACAGAGACGGGGCTTATGCCATCAAAGACCGAATGAGCCTGTTTCGAATCCTGATTCTTCTGATCCCCCTGACGCTGCCCATTGTGCTGCCGGCCGGAGCAGTGCGTCTGGACCTTCAACCCCGCAGCATTACACAGGATGACAGTGCCAGCCTGATTTTGACTGCGGAAAATATGAATCTTCAAGGTGCCCCCCAATTGGAGTTACCCGAAGGCTTACGGATCATCGCCAGCTCCCGGCAACAGCAACTGGTGGGAGGGCAGATCTCCAGTACCGTGACCATGGAACTCAAAGCTTCCGCGCCAGGTACTTACCAAATTGGACCTTTTCAGCTGCAGGATGGCACTCGCATTGATGCGATGACTCTCGAAGTACGCAAAGCTGAACTTCAACAGAGCGACCCCGAAATCAGTGTCAGCCTGGATGTGCGAAATGACACACCCTATGTTCAACAACCCATCACGCTGATGCTGACGGTGGAAAGCCTGCATCCAGTTGAACAAATTGAGTTATTGGAATTTGAAGCGCCCGGTTTGGAAATCAGTGCTTTTCAAGAGCTGGCCGGGAGAAGTCGGCGAGTGGATGGCGAATTGCTTCGTAGCCGCCGTTTCTCCGCAAGAGCAATCCCGCTCAGGGAAGGCCGCGTTGAACTGCAACCCACGTTAAAACTTCAGGTTTTGGAACCCGCCGAGGTCGAGCGGAACCGGATGGGCATGTTCAGTCGACGCTACCGGGCCCGGAATGTTCGCCTGAAACCCGAAGCGCTCAGCCTGGAAGTGGAATCCCCCCCCTTGAGTGGACGCCCCGAGAGTTTTGAAGGACATGTGGGTCAGTTTCAGCTGAGCGCAGAGGCCTCCCCTTTACGCTTGAGCGTAGGGGATCCGGTCACCCTGAAGTTGACCTTGGAAGGCAGCGGGAGTATTCGCCAGGCTCTCCCACCGAAATTTGAGGAAAGTGATGATTTTCAGGTATATGACCCGCGCCTGATTGAAGAAGAGTTGCAACAGAATGGCCTCTCCGGACAAAAAATTCAGGAGCAAGTCCTCATCCCGAAACATGCAGGCCTCACGGAAATCCCTGCTTTGGAGTTCAGCTTCTTCAACCCGGATCTGGGCCGGTATGAACGCATTCAGGTGGGCCCCTTCCCCTTGCAGGTGGAAGAGGCTGTTGGCCCGCAAAACAGTCAAAGCCTCAATAGCCTGAGTACCCTGCCCCCGGTCGGCGAGCGTGAAGAACTGGGGTCGGATTTGATCTATGTGAAACGCGACATCGGTACGCTACGTCCTCTGACCCTGGCTCTGCCCCTACTGCCCCTTTCCATGACCGCCACCCCGCTTCTCTTGTTGGCTCTGTTCAGCTTGACCCTGCAGCAGCGAAAGCGGCAGCAATCCGATTTCAGTACCCGGAAACGACAGCAGCATAAAATACTGCTCTCCGATTTCAGACAGCAACTGTCTCAGGCTGAGGATGCAGCGACCTATTTTGACCTCTTTGCACACACTCAGTTGGGATTGCTTCGCCTTCATTTGCATCTTCCCCCAGGAAGCGTGGACGAGTCGGCCCTGGAGGGAAGACTTTCATCCGAGTTGATTCAACAAAGCCTGCAATGGATGCAGCGCTGCGACCGGGCCCGTTTTGCCGCAGGAGCGGAGGGCTCTGTGGATCTTCTGCGTAAAGAAATGCTGAGCTATATGGATGCATTGGAACAGGAGCTCTCGGAATGAAGATCATTTTTCTGATCCTATGGAGTGTTAGCCTCCTTTCACTCCCTGCCGGACTGCAGGTTCCTGAATGGGTTGAAGCTGAACAGGCTTATACTGAGGGTCACTTTTCTGTAGCCTATGGAAAATATCTCTCCCTACGGAATACCGTCGGAAGCAGTGCTGCCCTGGAATTTAATTTGGGGAATAGCGCTATGCGCCTGAATCAGCCCGATCTGGCTCTGGCTCATTACCGGGTGGCACAGTGGTTGGACCCACAGGACCCGGACATTCAGCTGAATCTGAGCAAGGCTGCGGAACAGCTCCGGCTCCCTCCCCCGGAACTGCCACGGCTGCGGAGAGGCTTCTCCGGCCTCTCTCTTCAGGGCTGGAGCATCGCCCTGCCCCTCTGTGCTTGGATACTGACCCTCTACCTCCTTCTGGGGATCCGTATGCAAACATTTCGTGAATCCCGGCCTTGGGGAGTCCCTCTCCTGGCTCTGATGATGCTCCTGTGCCTCTGCGGTTACTGGGTCAGTCGATCAGCCCCTCTCTTTCATGAAGCGGTGGTGAGCGCTGACGGCGTCACCCTGCGTTTTGAACCTTTGGAGGATGCCACCGAATATGTAGAGATGGCCGGAGGGGAAATTCTGGAGGTCACCGAAGAGCTGCGGGACTGGCTGAAAGTGCGTAGTGGCGATCGCGAGGGCTGGGTTCCCGCTGATCAAGTCATCCGTTTACCGGGAATGGAACGGGGCATCTGAATACTTCACAAAAAAACGCAACCTGAACGGCTGCGTTTCTGTGGATCTGGGGAGAAGATCTCGCTTAGATTTTCTGGAATACCAGGGTGGCATTGGTGCCACCGAATCCGAAGCTGTTACTCATCACCCGGGTCAGTTCCATTTCTTTGGCCTCGTTGAATACGATGGGCATATCTGCGGCACCGGGATCCACTTCTTCAACATGCATGGTCGGAGCAATGAATCCGTGCTCCAGCATCAGCAGGCAGTAGACAGCCTCGTTGGAACCAGCAGCACCTAAAGCATGTCCGGAGGTGGATTTAGTGGAGGAAATGTAAGGGGTGTTTTCCGGGAACACGTTACGGATGGCACCCAGCTCAGCGATATCGCCGGCAGGGGTACTGGTTCCGTGCGTGTTCACATAATCAATGGGACCTTCGACATCCTGCAGGGAGATGCGCATGCAACGTTCAGCACCTTCCCCGGAGGGAACCGTCATGTCCACCCCGTCAGAGGTCGCTCCGTAGCCCACAATTTCACCGTAAATGGTAGCACCACGGGCCTTGGCGTGCTCCAACTCCTCGAGCACCAGGATACTTCCACCCGCAGAAATCACAAAGCCATCGCGGTTCGCATCGTAGGGACGGGAAGCGGTAGAGGCGTTATCGTTGTATTTTGAAGAAAGAGCGCCCATGGCATCAAACATCACCGTGGAAGCCCAGTACAACTCTTCGCCGCCTCCGGCGAATACGATGTCCTGTTTCCCCGCCTGAATCAGTTCCATGCCGTTACCAATGCAGTGGGAACTGGTGGCACAGGCGGAACTGATGCTGTAATTGTGGCCGCGAATTTTGAAGGCCGTAGCCAAACAAGCCGAGTTGGTGCTACTCATGGTACGGGGAACCATGTAGGGGCCGACCCGCTTTGCACCTTTGGTTTCAAAGAGACGAACCGTTTCGGCCACGTTCGCAGTGGATGTACCACCGGTGCCCGTGATCAGACCGGTTCGGTCATTGGAAACCAGATCTTCGGGAAGACCGGCATGCTCAATCGCCTCTTTCATGGCGATGTAGTTGTACGCGGCACCCTCCCCCATAAAACGGAGAAGCTTGCGATCCACGTGATCTTTCACGTTTAAACGCACAGGACCGTGAACATGGCTGCGAAAGCCACGCTCTGCATACTCTTCATTAAATTCCAGACCGGAACGGCCCGTACGCAGGCTCTCTAGAACCTCAGCCTTATTGTTACCAAGACTGCTGCAGATTCCATAACCGGTTACGACGACACGACGCATAGGACACCTCATTACATCAAAAGGATAAGCGGGTCGTAGGTCTATACCTAAGGAATGGGCTCATGGTCCACCAAAAAATGATTTTTCCGTGACCCATGGATTCACGCTTGGTTTTTTAGCCAAAGCCTCGCATATTACCTATAGTTATGGCTACTTCGACCGCGTTCAGTCTCTCTGAGGACCTTCGACAACTCTTTGAAATCAGCCCTCATGCCATGGTCGTCATGGATGGCAAAGGCCAATGCTGGACCAATGAAGCTTGGGAGCAGGCGTCGGGTTGTATGCTCTCTTACATTCTGCCGGATCTGCAGGTTGCCGACCAAGAATTACGCAAAAAGCGTGAAGAGTCGCCAGATTCTCCGGTACAACTCCAGTTTGATTCAACGAACAGCACCCAGCTCTGCCGCTGTCAATTTCAAGGATTGCGGCTTCCGAATCATCCGGATTTGACGATATGGACCCTGCATGGTTCCCCTTCCCCGAACCTGGATACGCCCCGAGAACTGGAACGTCTTGCCCGGGTAAGCCGGGAAATGATCTGGGAACTGAATTCAGAAGGCGTCTATACCTACATCAGTGCGGTTTCGGCAGAATGGCTGGGAATTCCCCCCGAGGAGATCATTGGGAACACGAAATTTAAAGATCTCTTCCACCCTTCCGAAGAAGAGGCCAACCGGAAAGAGCTTGCAGCAAGCATCTCTCCCAGCTCCGTGTTACAAGGCCTTCGCATCCTCTTACGGGATAAAAACGGGAACCCCTTGCCCGTATCCCGCCGTTGCAGCGTCCGGCGGAATTCCCGGGGCGATATTGTAGGATATTTTGGCTCCGATCAGGATCTCCGCCCCCGCGAACTCAGTTTGGAACAACAGGAGTTTTTGACTCGGTCTGAACTGACCCGCAATTCCATGAGAAAGCAGGCCAACCTGCTGAAAGAGTCCGATTTCTTGAAGGGGGCTCTGCGTCTCGCGGCTGATTTGTTTGATACGGAGCATGCCTTTCTTTTCCTTCTCCCCCCTAAAGGCCAACACCTGGAGCTAGTCAACCTGACGGATTCTTCTACTTCCCAGGCCGTTCCAGGGCCCCTTGCCGGACGGCACCCCCTTCCCCAGGATGGACTGTTGTCAGAGTGCATTTCCAAACACAGCCCCCGTCTGCAAAACCGTGATGATGAAACGGCAGAGCTGGACCCCTTGCTACCGAAATCGCCCTACATGCTGGTTCCCGTTGTGGACCATGGCGAACTTATCATGCTGCTGGGCGTCTCCGGGCGGGAGAAAGCCTTCCGACAGTCCGAGTTATCGACTTTGGGACATTTGGCTGAAGATATGAACCTGCTGGTCAATCGCATCCGGACCGAAGTGCAGCAAACCCTGCTGAACCGTGCCGTGGATCAAGCGGGGGAGATGGTGGTGATTACCGACAGCCAGGGTGTGATTACCTACGCCAACAGTGCTTTTGTCGAACGCTGTTTGAAAGAGAAAGAAGAGCTGCTGGGACAAGCTGTCTCCGATCTCTTGGAAAAAAAATGCTGTGAAGACATGGCGGATTTTTGGAAACGCCTGGAACAAGGGAGTTCCTGGTGTGGCCATCATGAGAGCACAAGCCCGGATGGTTCCCCCCGTTATGAAGATATCACCATTCTTCCGGTAACGCTCCCCCGCTCCGGTGATGTGCATCAGGTGGCTCTGATTTGGGATGTCACCAAAGAAACCGAACTGCAGGAAGAAGTGTTACAGGCACGTCGTTTAGAATCTGTAGGGCATCTCGCCGGAGGCATCGCAAACGAATTTAATAACATCATTACCGTGATTATGGGCAACTTTGGGTATCTCCAGCAGGAACTGGAAACCAGTAAAGGGCTGGAGCCCCAGTTTGAGCAAATCACCGAAGCCCTACAGCGTGCAGCTCTACTCACCCGACAACTGCTCAGTTTTGCCCGTAAACAGACCTTGCGTCAGGAACGAATGGACCTGAATCAACTGATTCGGGACCTCTACCCTATGATGCTGCGTCTGTTGCCGGACAGTTTACAACTTCGACTTCATTTGCATCCGGAGCCTCTCTGGATTCAAGGAGACCGCGTATTGCTGGAGCAAATGCTGATCACCCTGCTCATTCGTTCCAGAGATGCCGTTCATTCTGTCGGGCGGGTTGAAGTAGGGACCCGGCTCCGTGAAGAGATTCTACCTCAGGAACACTTCATTCACGCCAGCAAACCAAACGGAGAGCGTAGCGTTGCACAAATCTTTGTTGAGGATGATGGAACCGCTCTCACCCAGGGCAACCCGGACAAAATTTTCGAACCCTTTGCTGATCAAAATCAAGGTTCAGGCTCTGGAGTCATGGGTTTACCCAGCGCGCTGGGGATTGTCACCAACCATCAGGGGCATCTGAGTGTGCTTCAAAAGGAACAAGGCGGCTCACGCATCACGGCCTGGCTGCCTCTGGAGGAAGCAAACGAAGAGGAAGATGGGGGGGAGCAGGAATGGATCAGTTCCAACGGAACCGGGCGCATTCTTGTTGTAGAGGATCAGGACCTGGTTCGGTCCACATGTGTGCAGTCTCTGAATGCCATGGGCTTTCAAACGCTGGAGGCTGCCAGTGGGGCGGATGCATTGCAGGCCATTGCTTCCAGTAACGAGCTAGAAGTGATTTTCACCGATGTGCTGTTACCGGACGGACCTTCCTTTGACATAACCCGTCAGGCACAAAAGCGTTTTCCGGAACTCCGGATCTTCTACACCTCCGGGTATTCCCTCTCGGATTTAAAGCCTGAAATTTCCAGGAAACTTACGGGTCGGAACTTCCTGTCAAAGCCCTACGATCGACAGGATCTGGAGAGGATGCTTGGGCTGAGGAAACCGAAACGACAGCCCGCATCATAGGAGCAGCCTGACCGATAGGCTCCCGCAACCACCACCCGCCCCCATCCCGCTTGCTCACCGGATCGGTAAAGCGGTACTCCACCCAAAGCACACGCAACATCTGCGGAGGCTGCTTCAAGCCTTCACTGCGCTCCATCAGATTGAGGATCCGCGGATCCTGACGCAATAAGCCCTCTCCTAAACGAGTCACCCAAGGTTCACGTTGCCACAAAGGATCCTGCACACCCTGTGCAGCCAACTTCTGCAGGCGGAGATCCAGGCGGGACCAGTGCAGCCCCGGGAGACTGTGAAGGATCCACGGATTGGAGGCTTTCTGTTTAAATAAAACCTCATGCCACTTCTGACCATCCGCACTCAACTGGAATACCAATTCCATACGGCGGCGGGGAACCGGATCCCGTTCATTTTTCCATGAGGGAAAGCAGCCCGGAAATCCTGAAATCCAAGGGAGCAGCAGAATGACAAAGGGAAGAAACTGGGAGGCCCCTTTCCAGGTAATAGGAGGAATTCGGGCCCGGGAGACTGCGGGAGGGCGGAAGGCATCCGGCAGAATTCTTCGCCAACTCCGGTTATCCAGAAGCGTTCCCGCGAGAAGAATCAATAAATGAGGTTGCCAGCCGGGTTGGCCTACCAAAGCAAAGCCCAACCCATAGAGCAGCAGAGCTCCTGCACACAGGTTTCGAAAGACTCTGGGAAGCAGCACATAAAAGGGTCCCACCAACTCTACAAAGAGAATACCGACCACCAAAGCCTGAAGAAAGGCTTCCGGGAGATAATGAGCATACCAACTTCCCTGCAAGGGAAAGGGCATCTGCTCAAACAGATAATAAAGTACCGTTTGATCCTGCCAGGCCTGTTCTGCGCCTGTGAGCCGGGCGACTCCGGTTAAAAAGAGCCGAACGCCAACACTGACCTGCAGACAGATCAACGCCGGGACCGCGCGTGGCGTCAGATCATGGGCCGCTAAGCTTGCACAAAAGGGCGAACTGCCCAACCAGGCCACCATGGCAAACAATGTCAGCCAGGCATCCCCTTCCAACAAAAACCATTCGGATGCAAAGCTCATCATCCAGAGTCTCAGAATCAGAGCCACAAGCGCGGAGAAGAAGGGCCAGCGGCCAAAGAACATCAACAATCCGGAAAGGGCTCCACTCAGAAGACTGATCTGGAGGATGCCAAAGGGAATAGATGAGGGCGACACCCCGGCAGGCCCCAGAAGCCCGTTCGCCTGGGCCGCCAAGGACCAGAACGAAAAAAACAGCAGCAGCCCCGTACCGCGATACAACAACTGCCACGCTACGGAAAACTCTGGTCCGTATGCCTGACCCAATTGAATCAGCCAAATGGATACCGAACGACGCATACTTTCTTCCTACCGCTGCCACAGGAAAAACAAAAGATTTTCTATTGAGAATCCACTCTCGTGTAGTGAGGAGGTCACGAAAATGCCCATCCGGCTACATTTTTGCATAAAAAAACCCGGGCGGCTGCCCGGGTTGCAGTGCTAAGCCTGATGGCTTCAGCCAAGATACTGCTGGAACAACCAGGTGGAGAGGTAACGTTCCCCGGTGTCACAACCAATGGTAACAATGGTTTTACCGGCATTTTCAGGCAGTTTTGCCAGTTCCACGGCGGCATGCACATTTCCACCAGCGGAGATCCCGATCAGGATGCCCTCTTCGCGTGCGCAACGGCGAGCCATTTCACCCGCTTCTTCTTCGGTGATCTGTAAAACCGAATCCACCGAATCCGGGTGATAGTTGTTGGGCTGGAAGCCTGCACCAATTCCCTGAATTTTATGGGGACCGGGGCTGCCACCGCTCAGGACAGGAGAACCCTTGGGCTCAACCGCCACGGCCTGCACAGAGTCTTTTTGCTCTTTAAGATATTTGCCAACACCGCTGACCGTACCTCCGGTACCCACACCCGCCACAAACACGTCAACTTTGCCTTCCGTGTCCTCCCAGATTTCCGGACCCGTGGTCTGGTAATGAACCGTGGGGTTCGCATCGTTGTTGAACTGCTGGGGCATGAAAGAGCCTTCGGTCTGCTCATGCAGTTCTGCAGCTTTTGCAATCGCACCGGGCATGCCCTTTTCTGCAGGAGTCAGCACCAGTTCGGCGCCAAGAATTTTCAACAAATGACGACGCTCCAGGCTCATGCTTTCCGGCATGCACAGAATGCAGCGGTAACCTTTGGCCGCAGCGACAAACGCCAGAGCAATTCCCGTGTTGCCGGAAGTCGGCTCAATGATGGTTCCACCGGGTTTCAGCGTGCCGTCTTTTTCAGCAGCCTCAATCATCGCTTTGCCGATGCGGTCCTTCACGCTGTACAGCGGGTTACGGGACTCCAGCTTCACGTAGACGTCGGCTACACAGCCGTCAACAACGCGGTTCAGCTTCACCAGCGGGGTATTTCCAACACTCTCAACAATGTTCGCAAACGCGGTCATGAATTCTTCTCCAGGGAGATGTCGTGGGACACGACACATAAGTTAACAACACCTATCCGATAGGGTTAGTAGGGATCAACCAAAGCTAGGCTAATCTTCAAGTGAATAAACACGGAACTTTGCAGGAATTTCCCTACAGGATGGGCAAATCCCGAATCCCGAATGGAATTGCAGTTCCCGACTGGAGTAGGTAACAAGGTCGGATGAACACCGAAGCACAGTTTTACACCTTGCCCGAACCCTTCCCCTGCCGGGCCGGAGGGGTGATCCCCGAGGTGACCCTGGCCTATGAAACCTACGGTGAATTGTCTGAAGCCAAGGACAATGCGATTTTGGTGTTTCATGCTCTCAGCGGCAGTCAACATGCCGCAGGAACCTGTAGCTCCGTAGCAGGAGCTGAGGCCTATTGGACGGAAGAATGCCATCCAGGCTGGTGGGAAAGTTTCATTGGCCCCGGCCGCGCATTGAATACGGAAAAATTCTTTGTCATCTGTGTGAATTATCTTGGAGGCTGCTATGGCAGTACCGGCCCGCATTCGCCTCACCCGGATGATGGAAAACCCTACGGCAGTCGATTTCCCTTCGTAAAGACGGAGGATGTGGTGCGCAGCCAAGCTGCCCTGCTCGATCATATGGGCATCGAGAAACTGCATGCGGTCACCGGCCCTTCGGTAGGCGGACTGCTTTGCCTGACCTTTGCCACCCTCTTCCCCGAGCGTGTGGACATTGTCCTCCCCCTGGGCACAGGTTCGAAGCTTTCTTCCTTGCAGCGCTTACAAAACTTCGAGCAGATCACCGCCATCGAGAGTGACTTTCATTTTAATGGCGGAGATTATTATGACGGGCCTGCGCCACAAAGTGGGCTGATGTTGGCCCGGATGATAGCGCATAAAACCTACGTTTCTCTCGAAACCATGGAAAACCGCGCTCGGGGTGAACTGGTTCAGCCTCGTGAAGGCTATAGTTTTTATCGCCTGGGACACCAAATCGAGTCCTACATGTTCCATCACGGGCAAAAGTTCATTAAGCGCTTTGACGCGAACACCTATCTCCGGATTATGGCCATGTGGCAGCGTTTCAACCTCAAGAAGATGATTGGGGTCGATACGCTCCAGGAAGTCTTTTCCCGCTGTACCCATCAGCGCTACATGATCTTCAGCATCGATACCGACGTGTGTTTCTATCCGGAAGAACAGGCCGAACTCGAACGACTCTTGAAAGAAGTGGGCGTTCGTTGTCTGCGTATCACGGTCCACAGCGAAAAAGGACATGACAGCTTCCTGCTGGAACCGGATCTGTTTACACCTCATATCCGCTACACGCTCGAAAACGACTGGTGAACGAATGCCTGAAGTCCAGGCATTGATTTTTTGAGAAAGCAGGTTCAGGATACGGGAAACCCCTTCAGGATCCCTTTATGAAACGTGCCGCCCTTTACCTGATCCCTGCCCTGCTGAGTTTCTGTCTTCATCTCCCCGCAGAACTGCCTCCCGAACTTCGCAGTGAAGCCGAAACAGCGGTCAACAAAGGGGTACGCTGGTTAAAAACCCAACAGAAAAAAGATGGCAACTTTGGCTTAAAGATGGCCCCTGCCATGACCGGGCTGGCGGTAACCGCGTTAGCTCTTTCCGGGGAGGAGCAATCCGATGAGGTCAAGCAGGCCGTGGAATGGATCCTGACACAGGTACAAGAAGATGGCGGGATTTATGCCAAGGGCTTGGGAGGCCGCCATATTTACAATACCGCCATCTGCCTGACCGCCCTCCATTACACTGGCAAAGCAGAGGTCCAGGAAACGATGCTTGGGGCCCGGAAATTTTTGGCCGGAGCTCAAATTCAGGGGGAAGGTCCCAGCGCAGGTGGTTTTAGCTACGAGGCAGGAAAAAAGAAATCCCGGGCAGACCTCTCCAATACGGCACGTGCGATGGAAGCCATGGCCCTGACCGTGGCCCTTGAGGATCTGCGCGAAGGGGAATCCGCAAAAATGGACCGGAAAGCCGCGGCTGACTACGTCAGTAGTTTACAGCATCTGGAAGGCAGTAATGAAGCCGCCTGGGTGGATGCCTCCGAAAAAAACCGGGGCGGATTTGTCTATGAAACCCCCAAAACGCGTGGAGACGGCACACTAAGCAGACGCGAAACCAAAAAACTCGCGACCTACGGCACGATGACCTACGCGGGAGTGCTCAGCTTGATTTATGCCGACGTCGAAAAAAGCGACCTCCGCGTACAGGCCGCCATGGAATGGGCGGGACGTAATTGGAGCCTCGAGGAAAACCCGGGTAAAGGCGAAGAGGGCTATTACTATTTCCTCAACATCCTCGCCAAATGTTTACAGGCTCATGGAGACGAACTGATTACGCTGGAAGATGGGACCCAGGTAACTTGGAGGGAAGAGCTCTTGCGGAAACTGATTGATCTGCAACGGGCTGAAGGGGAAGAGATGGGCTACTGGAAGAACGATAACAACCGCTACTGGGAAGGAAATCCCATGTTGGTGACCAGTTACATCCTCACCGCCATGCAGATGGCTCTTGCCGAATAAGCACTGAGTTGCGGACAGATCTCTCTGGGGCTGCTACAGCTTTAGCCACCCCAGGATAAAGGCTAGGAAAAAGAAGAGCTGGGCCCCCAAGAGGGCATACCAGGGATTCCGTTTCCGCGGAGCAAGATACAGTCCAGCCGCGCAAGCGGCAATGGCCAAGAGCAAGAGAAGCAGAAACAGCGTAGCGTTTGCTTTGGCCCAAGGCACCTTTGATCCAGATCGGCCCACCATAGGCAGGCACATGCACAGTACATAACTGAGAAGAGCCGAGCTCCAGCAGAGCAGCTTCTTCATACCCCTGCCCTTTGCAGCTGTTGTTTAACTGCAGCAAATACCGTTTCCACATCTAAGCGTTCCATCCACACCCGGGAGGCTGGATCTTTGTAGCTCCGATGATCGGGATAGCCCTCCGGGCCGGGCTCCGCCCGCAACACCGCATGCCCTTCTCCCCAAGGACCGGTACGTGCCGGGTCCGTCGGACCAAACAAGGCCACCAAGGGCGTCCCCACTGCAGCCGCAAAATGCATAGGTCCCGAATCATTGGAAACCAGCAGATCCATTTGCTGCAGAACCGATCCCAAATGCAGCAAGGGAAAGTGGCCACAAAAATTTCGGCACTCCCCTCCAATTTCCCGACACAGAAGCTCTCCACGCTCCTGTTCATCTTTTCCGCCCAAGATGCAGATTCGTTTACCTAACTCCTGTTGAATCCGTTTCCCCAACTCCACAAAGCGTTCCCGCGGCCAATCTTTCGCAGGCCAGCGGGATTGGGTTGCGAAGGCCACCGTATTTCCCTCAAACCCTTCGAGTAAGATTGCCGGAAAAGCCAAGGGGTAGTGAAGCGGTTCCGGTTCAATCTCCAAATAGCGTAGGGTATCGCAAAGCCTGTCCAGTGCATGCGCACTCTTCGCAGTAGCAGTTGCTTGTTCCCGGGCAAAAAACCCAGCCCCCTCCCGACTGTGACTGGGAGCGATTTTCCGTGTGGCCCGGCAAAGCCCCAGACAAATTCCGCTTTTCAACAAGCCCTGTAAATCTACCGCAAGAGCATAGCGTTGTTCCCGGAGCTCCCGGACAAAGCTCTTCCAATCCGACGCGGTTCCTTTCCGAGGATAGGCGAACACACGGTCCACCTGCTGATGCAAGGCTACCAGCGACGTATATTCCGGCTGGGTCACCCAATCCACTGGCATCTGAAAGGCCTCGGAAAGCCTGGCCGCAATGGGAACCGCATGAAAGAGATCCCCAAGAGCGCTTAATTTGATGACCAGGATGCGGTCTTCAGCCAACATGCTACGCTCAGGATCCTGGGTACAGGAGTTGCAGCATCACTGCATTTTGTGCATGCAGGCGGTTTTCTGCCTGATCAAAGACCACCGATTGGGGGCCATCGATCACCTCAGCTGTCTGTTCATAGCCTCGGGCAGCCGGCAGGCAATTCATGAAAATCGCCCCAGGATCCGCCAGAGACATCAGATGCTCTGTAACTTGATAGGGCTGGAATTGGGCCACCCGTTTTTCCATTTCCGAGGGATCGATGTGATAACTCATCCAACTATCCGTGTAGATCACATCCGCAGCGTCCACGGCCGCCTCAGCATCCTGAGTCACAGTGACTTCGGTTCCATAGTTCGAAGCCAGTTGACGGGTTTGCTCCAGAACCGCAGGAAGAGGTTCAAAATCCTCTCCAGCAGGACAGCCAACCCGAACATTCATTCCACTCATGGCACAACCAAACATCAGCGAGTGGGTGACATTATTAAAACCATCTCCCAGAAAACAGAGGGTTTTCCCTTTAAGCCCCCCCTTGTGTTCGCGGATGGTTAACAGATCCGCCACGATCTGACAGGGATGACTGTAATCGGTCAAGCCATTGATCACAGGCACACCTGCATGCTGCATCATCTCCTCCAGATCGCTATGCTTAAACAGACGAGCCACGATCAAATCCGCATAGCGACTCACCACCTTAATGGTATCCGAGAGGCTTTCTTTGCCGGCCCCGAGCGGACTGGTGGATACGTCATAGTTGATGGCATGCCCCCCCATTCGCACAATGCCGGTTTCAAAGCTAACCCGGGTACGCAGACTGGGTTTTTCAAAAATCATAAACAGGACTTTGCGGGCCGCGGCGCCGGAAAAGGTATCCGGGTAGGCTTTGAGCTCGGTGGCGCGGTCCAGGACCGCCGCCAGCGTCTCAGGGGACCAGTCCGTCAGGGAAGAGAGGTGCTGCATAATCGTTTCCTACATTCAGAGCAAAGGACATGTGTAGCGCTCCCGAATGCAAAAGAAAGCAGAAAAGAGGGCAAGGCGTTAGAGGCCTGCCGAGCTGCAGAAGACGTCTAGATGGGTCAAATCCCGCTCGTCTTTAGCCAGCCAATGCATCGCCATATCCCGGTCATGAAACAATTTCACCTGAGAACGTGGGCTGGAGGCTACCGTTTGGAACGCGCGGGCCAGACCAAAGAACAAGGGGCTTTCTTTCATCAGAATTGCCAGACGGACGCATTCTCCGTGATCAGATCTCCGGGCCAACTGCACCAGGGCACGAACGGAAATTCCGCTGACATCATCTACCCCAAGGCCATGGACAAGCTCCCGGTAAGGGGACAATTGGGAGGAAACGCCTTCAACCGCCTCAAAATGACGATACAATGCCTCATCGGTGAGCGCCCCGGAAAAGACGGTGAGCAGAAAATGGTTTTCGGCGTCAGCATGAAAAGAGACGGCAGCGTCCTTATTCAACCGGATAGCCTTTGCGGATTCAAACGACATCCTAATATAGTTAAGCCCATCCTCCGGAGAGAACAAGGAGAAACTGCCCTGTGCGCTTTAGCGCAGCCGTATGCCGATTCGGTAAAATTCGGTATCCGGCTGAGGCAGGAGCTCAGGAATGTCGAGATGCATTTCATTGCCGGAGGCGCCTCCACTTGCTGCTGAAGGCGCAAAGCTATTCGTTAAGGTGGAGGTTCTTTCCAGGAAAAACTCAAAATCGCCCTGATAGGCCGCGGGCCAGTTCCAGCTGATGCGGGTAGCTTGTCCGGCAGGATGCGTCACAGTGAGTTCGGGGAGATCAAAACTCACCGCGGGCACTGCAGGAATGGACAAAGGATCTCCCGGATCGCTTCCTTCCAACATTTCCTGAAGATCCGAATAGGCATCCCCATCACTGTTGGCCAGATGAGAGGCTCCCAGTTGCCCGTGATGCAGTCGCTCCCA
>DIYK01000069.1:80788-120431 GCA_002429005.1 Verrucomicrobia bacterium UBA6056 | reverse complement strand
CACGGCCCGCGGTCTAAAGGACCGCGCCGATACAGCTGCACCATCATCCGCCCTGCGTAAGGCAGCCCCCAAAGAATCTGCACAAGCTGTCACAGTTAATCGTCCTGCTTCTGGGACGAATCCTCAGCTGAAGTCCTCCCCCACGACTCCCCACTCAACGCATATGGCATATCGGCAGATGAGGATTCAAACCGGCTAAAGACATCCCGCGGCCTCAAGCCTTTCTGATCCGTGCAGTCCGATGCCAACGAATAGAACATTTGCCGCTCCCGTACGTAGATAAAAGGTTTACCACTAAAAGGGTCTACAGGCAGCGTCTTCAGATCTACCTTCAACAGATCCTCCAGGCGCTCTGGCAGGCCCCCCTCCCGTTTCCGATAACGAATCAATGCCTCTAGAACCCGAAAAGCCCGGATCTCGGCCAGGGCGGCCTGATAACGGTGGCGATGTTGACCCGGGTAGATATTCCAAGGCATCTGTTCCAAAAGTAACTGCCCACGACGATTGGGACGGGCGTAGGCAAACAGTTCTTGTAAGGTTCCAAGCGGGACCCGCTTTGCCGTGGGACGGTCATAATCAAAGGCATAGGCACTCGGTGTATCCAATCCACGGATTTCCTGGCGAATATACTCCGCGGACTCACTTAGCGTCCGGTTCATCTGAAAATGAAATGATGACACAGGAAACAGCTTTTGCGGGGTATCCTTTTCATAACTCCACCACATTTCAGGAGTTTCGATCAGGGGCTCCGCCTGAAGAACGAGGGGGTACATCCGTTCAAACCAGCTTCGAAATTCCATCTTAAGATAAGAAACCGCATGCCACTTCAGGTCTTCCTCCACCGGAAATTCAGCAAACAGAGGTAACAGCTCCTCCTGAGACAGATCAGGGTGCAGCATCAGTTCCTGTAAGGCCGCAGAACCAGCGTGCAATAAAGGCGTGGCCGTTATGTGATAAAAGGGTCTGGATTTCAGTTCCATAATCAGGCGGCTCAAGCGCAACATCCGAAGTGCCGAGTCTTTTGCCTGCTGCAGATCGCCATCGTGAAGAGCCAACGTGAACTGGAGGTCCAGGAGGGTCCGCAAAAAGGAGGCCATACCGACACCAGAAACTTCCATGCATAAAGCCGATTCCACATGAGTTTCCATCCATTCCAGAAAAGGTTCCCCGTGACGCAACAAGCTTCGAGATTCCGTTTCGTTTTGCAGGATCCGGTTTAAATAATCTCCTCTCCAAGAGCCTCTTTCGCCAATTTCGGATATAAAATGAACTTGATTGCGCCCGCTTTCCGACAGAATCCGATCCATCTCTTCCAAGGCTTCCGGGTTACTTTCCTGAACCAAAGGTTCCATCCATAGATAATGGCGTTCAGCCAAAACTTGCCAGCTAGGCTGACATAGGGCCCTCCATTCCTCAGGAAAGCTGGGCTCAGCAGCAAAGGTAGCCCCGGGAAAGGATCCAAAATCCCCCTCAGCCTGGTCAATTGAAACGCTGAACTCCTCCTTAGGGATCTCCTGCCAGGCAAAAACCAGGACCTGTCCTTTGGGCCCAGGCTCCCAAGGAGACGGGGGGGCATCATCCAATAGGGAAAACCCACCATAACGTTCCAAAACCTGTGGGCGCTTGTCATAAGGGGAATACGGATCCCATCGTAACAGCTCAATGGCATCCCGGTTCAACCACACCTGTTGCGGAGGCTGTAAATCACCAGGTTTCAGTTCCAAATCACTCAGGTCAGGCTCTGCTAACTCCGGCCACAGGATCCCCTGAAAAACAAAAGGCAGTAACCAAAAAGACAATAAAGGGAGCGATAAGCACAGAACCCAGAATCCAATTCGTTTCCACATCAAAACTTCTCCAAAACGAGCGGCGGGCAGATGTCAACCTTCAGTCCAAAGATCATGGCCAAACATATCAAACATAGCGAAGCAGGTCGAACGATGAATAACTCCCCAATTAGAAGCAGGCCAACAGATCCATTGAATATTCACAGATCCGATCCGAAACACTTTCACTACGGATCGGAGACGAACCTTCAGCCACTACCTGCGCAACTACATCTGACTGATACAGGCAAAGTGCTGCTAATATGATAGCACCAGTATTTTTCATTTCATGAACTTTCGCCATACTCTTTCCCCTTTTCGATGCTTAGGGGATCCAACTCCCCCACACACACCGGCACTTTTGCAATGCACAAATTATCCATTGTCTCCAAACTAGGCACAGGTGAAAAACAACATTCAAATCTGCCATCCACTTCAGTTTGCCCAATGGATATTTTTAATCAACTCTGAATCATCTGCATTAACTTTACTTTTGGCAATTTCCAACTTATCCAATGCATCCCTTTTCAGAAAGACAGACACATTAACACAAGGTACCTCACCAATAGGTACTGGCCCATCTATATCCGAAATAATAATAAAACTTAAATCTTCAACTTCAACAACCCCCGTTAGGTGGCGTTCAAAAAACTCAGAGACTTCCAACCCAAAAAAAACTTTTTCCTGACCAGATTCAACAAAGGTAACCTTCACCTCCCTACCCTGAGGGGAAGAAAAAAACATTGTATGATCCTTCATACTCAAACTCCCCTCAAGTTCATCATCATATTCCAATAATACAACTACATTATGTTTATCATTATAAATATAAACTATTCTTACTTTCTCCGAGAGCAGACTTTGAAAATACCTATAAACAAAATCAATTTTAGGGAAATTTTCCTTTTGGCGATCAGTTATTAAATTTTGCGACTGCAGCAAGGTCGGGATCATGCAACAAGCGATAAAACAACCTTGCAAAAGGATTTTTAGTTTTCGGGAGGACGACATTCAATCACCTCATCATTAAGCGTTAGACATAAACAAATTAACCCAGACACCCCCCTCATCAAAAAAAAAGCATTTTCATGCAAATAGTACAAGTTCAAAGGAATTTAAAGGGATGCTTTAGCTCCCTAAAATGGCACTCCGCTTGGGAAATCCGAAAAAGATATTAGGAATCGCTGCGGTTACCATCTTCATCTTTTGCAGTCTCAACTAATTCAGAAAGCCGCATCACCCAATCACAATCCATTTTATAGAATACACTTTCATCACGGATCGGCTGTGAGCCTTCGGCTCCCATGTTTGCTACACTTTACCCAAATGCATTTCTACCATCTTCTGCTTTTGCCGAGGGCTACTTGAGCCCTCTACCCGCCCCCTTCTCTTATTTTTCCGGGAAATTTTGCGGGTTTCCCTTCAGCCACCTCTTTTGGAGCTTCAACGCCGACGGTTCCCATCGCATAGGTCCGCGCTGTCCGCGTAGTCCGCGGTTGTATTCCCCTAGCCTGTTGGGAAGCGCCCTCAACGGACCTCGTAGATCCTGCACGCGATACAGAGCCATGGACAGAAACCTCAATGAATAGGGATGCTCTTATACCCCTTGGGATATGGCTCACAGTTTGAGCAGGGTCCACAGCTCTAAACTATACTTCGCATAGGTACTCGAAATCCGAAGAGAAGGTCGAGGTCCCTGATTCTCCACCAGAGATACAACCGCGGACCACGCGGAAAGCGCGGACCCATGCAGATGGGGTGTGTTTTGCCTCACTCTAAACTCTGTAGGAATAGAATATCTCATCGCTTAGGTCCGCGCGGTCCGCGTGGTCCGCGCTTGTATTCCACTGGCCTATTGGGAAGCGCCCTCAATGGACCGCGTGCATCCTGCACGCGATACAAAGCCATGGTCCCAAGCGTCAACCTGTGCAGAACCCCTCTCCAGCTGCACTGCATATAGTGTCGATTTACGCCAGAATTTGATTAAAGAACGCCCGCATGAGCCAAAACGCTATTCCCAACGTACTCGCAGACCGCTATGCCAGTGGCCCGATGAAAGACATCTGGTCCGCCCAGGGCAAGGTCATTCTGGAACGCCAGCTGTGGATTGCCGTGCTGAAAGCACAGCAGGAACTGGGGCTGCCTCTGCCCGATGGCGTGGTGGAGGCCTATGAAGCGGTGATCGATCAGGTGAATCTGGCTTCGATTGATGAACGGGAACGCATTACCCGTCACGATGTGAAAGCGCGTATTGAGGAATTCTGCGATCTGGCCGGTCATGAACACATTCACAAAGGCATGACCAGCCGCGACCTCACCGAAAACGTAGAACAGCTCCAGGTGTATCAGTCCCTGCAGTTGGTGCGTCTGCGCGCCATTGCCCTGCTCAAACGCATGGCCGAACTGGCTGGCGAACACAGCGGATTGGTCATTACGGCCCGCACGCACAATGTGGCCGCACAGCCCAGCACGCTGGGCAAACGCATCGCGATGTTCGGTCAGGATCTGCTCTTGGCGTTGCGCCGTTTGGAAGATCTGATCGCGGCCTACCCCGTGCGCGGCATCAAAGGAGCAGTCGGCACCCAGTTAGACCAGCTCACCCTGTTTGATGGAGATCAGAGCAAAGTGGACTCGCTGGAGGAAAAGGTCATGACCCACCTGGGCCTGCCCCGGCGTTTGGACAATGTGGGTCAGGTCTACCCCCGCAGTCTGGATTTTGAAGTGGTCTCCGCCTTGGTGCAACTTGCTGCCGGACCCAGTTCTTTCTGCAAAACCCTGCGCATCATGGCCGGGCATGAGCTGGCTTCGGAAGGCTTTGCCAAAGGTCAGGTAGGCTCCTCCGCCATGCCGCATAAGATGAACAGCCGCAGCTGTGAGCGCGTGAACGGTTTCCACGCCATCCTGAAAGGGCACCTATGCATGGGAGCGGAACTTGCCGGGGATCAGTGGAACGAGGGCGATGTCTCCTGCTCCGTGGTGCGCCGGGTGATGCTGCCGGATGCTTTTTTTGCCTTCGACGGCCTCTGCGAAACCTTCCACACCCTGCTGAATCAGTTCCAGGCTTTCCCCGCGGTCATCGCCCGGGAGAACCGGCACTACTTCCCCTTCCTCGCCACCACCACCCTGCTGATGGAAGCAGTGCGGGCCGGTGCCGGCCGCGAAGAAGCTCACGAAGCGATCAAAGAACACGCCGTAGCCACGGTCTTGGATCTGCGCGGCGGTGAGCTGGATCAGAATAACCTCGCCGAGCGACTGGCCGAGGATGGCCGCCTGGGTCTGAACCTGGATCAGATCCAGAGCATTATCGACAATGCCGCCGCCCTTTCCGGTGCTGCAGCAGGCCAGGTTCAGCAGTTTCAGAGCGAGGTCAGCGACTGGCAGGAACGCTATCCGCAAGCCAATTCTGTACAACCCGGTCATATTCTATAAACATTTGACCCTTAAAAATCTTGAACCCTCCTACGGGAGGGTTTTTTATTTTTAAGATGTCATGAATGTCATATCGATCCCATCTGTAAGCCTTATCCTTGTTACCAGCTTGGGATCGCTGCTCTTATCCTTCCTGCTCACCCCGGTGGCGATGCGGCTGGGACGGCGGATGGGGCTGATGGATCAGCCCGGGGGCCGCCACATTCACCGGGAACCCACTCCCCGTAGTGGGGGCCTTGCTCTGGGAGTTGCCTTTTTTGTCCCGATTCTCGTGGCGGTGGGATTGGATCTGTTTACTCCGGATGGGGGCAACATCATCGAATGTATGCGCTGCTGGGTGGGCATTTCTGCCATGCTGATGCTGCTGGGGATTGCCGATGACCGTTTCAGCATCAGTCCCCGCATCAAACTGCTGGGACAGCTGGTGGTGGCCATTCTCGCTTGGAATGCCGGTTTTCAGCTGGAAAGTCTTCTCGGGATCGACCTCCCCTCCTGGTTCGATGCCCTGGTCACGGTTGGACTGTTCACGGCGGGCATGAATGCCTACAACCTGATTGACGGCATGGACGGCGTCGCCGGGGGCTTAGGCGCGGTAACCAGCATTGGTCTGGGCGGACTGAACCTGTTGTTGGATAATGTCTCTGCGGCTGCGCTGTGTTTTGCGCTTACAGGAGCCTGCATCGGGTTTCTGCGCTATAACTTTCACCCGGCCAAGGTGTTTCTAGGCGATACCGGCAGCATGCTGATCGGCTTTCTACTCGTCAGTCTCACCTTTCAGACCAGCGCTCGCGGTGCGGCAAGCATCATGCTGATTGTTCCATTGCTGACCCTGGGCGTGCCTCTGATGGATGCGGTGTTGGCCGTGTGGCGACGCAGCGTGCGGAAGTTCCTTCATCCGAAAGGAGAAAGCAAACTTTCCAGTGGCGACAAAGATCATTTGCATCACCGTTTGGCCCGGCGTGGGCTGACCCAGCGCAAAGTGGCCGGTGTGCTCTATGTGCTGCAGAGTCTGATTTTCTTCGTAGGCTTACTCTGGGTGAACCTGCAGGACTTTCGTATGGCCATCTTCACCCTGGGCTTTTTCGTGGGCTCCTTTGTGCTTTTCCGCTATTTGGCCACATTGGAAATGAATGACAGCGGTCGCTACATAGTGGAGGGCCTGCACCGACCGACCCGCAGTAATCTGCTCTCATCGGTGATGCCTTTCCTCGACGTGGCCGCAATGGGGAGTTCCCTCTTTTTCAGCACCTGGCTGCTGCTGCCCTACCATCAGGGAGAAATTCAACAGTTCACTCCCTTTCTTCAGGCAACCGCCCCCTCTCTGATCGGATTGCCTCTGGTCCTCCTCTGGCTAACCCGTCTCTACCGCCGCCAGTGGTCCAAAGCCCGCCCTCTTGATTTTCTTTATGTGGGCTTTGTTACCTTTATGGGGATCAGCATTGGCATCTCGCTGTCTCCTATTCTGTGGAAAGATGTACATTTCGCCCTGCTCTTCGGCACCATGTTCTCTGCATTCAGCGTACCGCTGATGTTGCTGATGCGTGCCTTCCCACGGGTGGTTCAGGATCTCATTCACTACCACGAACGTCGCAAATCTGAACATGACAGCCTGGCCTCCGACAAGGTTCTGGTCTACGGAGCCGGTTACGGCTATACCTTGCTGACCCGTTCGGAAACCTTTAACCGGCCGGGGCATTACCGTAGTTATTACCTGTTCGGACTGATCGACGACAATCCCTTACTGAAAGGGAAAACGGTACACGGGTATCCGGTTCTGGGTTCCATCCGGGAACTGGACAGCATTGTCAAAGAAAACGGGATTCATGAGGTCATCCTCTCGACAGAGCTGAAACCGCGAAATATGAGAAAACTCATGGATATCGCCGAAGCCAACAATCTCAGAATCCGCCGCAGCCAGTTCCGTCATACGATTTTACGCAAGCGCTCCGAAACCTTTGTGCGCAAGGCCCGACTGGCCGCCATGGCTGCGGAAAAAGAACAGGCGATGATCTAAGCGATATGCCCGTCCCCCCCGCCCCCTCCTGGGGTCTGCAGCCTCCGAGTCAGGCCGCAGCTCTTCAGCCTCTTTCCCATCGTCCCCAGGCCTTACCCGAAACAGGCGCCCTCCTTCCACGGGGTCTGGGCCGCAGCTACGGAGATGTCTGCCTCAACGATGGTGGCACGCTCATCGCCACTCAGGGCATGGACCGTTTATGCCAGTTTGATCCGGAAAGCGGCATTCTCGAAGCCGAAGCCGGCATCTCCTTCGATGCGATCCTGCGTTTCGCGTTGCCCCGTGGCTTTTTTCTGCCCGTAAGCCCCGGAACCCGTTACGTGACACTGGGCGGAGCCATCGCGAATGATGTGCACGGCAAAAACCATCATCGCGCAGGCTGCTTGGGCCGGCATATCCTTTCCCTGGATCTGCTGCGCAGTGATGGCCGTATCTACCGCTGTTCCCGCACAGAACAGGCTCAACTCTTTCGGGCCACCCTCGCCGGACTCGGCTTAACCGGCCTGATCTTGCGGGCCAGGATTCGCCTTCGTAAGATTCAATCGCCCCGGATCATCGAAGACCGGGTCCCCATGCGCAACCTCGCTCATTTTCTGGAGCTCTCCGATGCTGCGGATGAAAGCCATGAGTATCATGTAGCCTGGGTAGACGGTCTGGCGAAGGGGGAAGAGATCGGCCGAGGTCTGTTTATGCGGGGCAATCATGAGGAAGAGCAGCAGCCCCTGCGCTATGATCCGCCGCGCTCCCTGTCCATACCGATGTATGCCCCCGGGTTCCTGCTCAATCCGCTCACGGTGAAGGCCTTCAATAGCCTCTACGCAGCCAGGGGCAAGAAAGCGCTGATCCGGCACCCCAGCTCCCTCTTCCCCTTCTTTTATCCCTTGGATGCGGTAGGTAACTGGAACCGGCTCTACGGACGCCGCGGCTTTTTCCAGTATCAATGCGTCCTTCCCCGAGAAAATGACGCGGCCTCTATGCGTGCCCTGCTGGATCGCATTGGCCGCAGCGGAGAAGCATCCTTTCTGGCCGTGCTCAAAACCTTCGGTTCCCTGCCCCCGGAAGGCCTGCTCTCCTTTCCTCGAGCCGGCCTGACTCTGGCTCTGGATTTCCCCAACCGGGGCGAAAGTACCCGCGCCCTGTTCCGGGATTTGGATCACATTGTGCGGGATGCCGGGGGGCGCCTCTATCCCGCCAAAGATGCCTGCATGTCCGCTGAAGATTTTCAGCGCAGCTATCCTGCACTCGACCACTTTAGGACCTTGATCGACCCCGCCTTCACATCCGATTTCTGGCGGCGCATGCATTCGGAGAAAGCCATATGAGTTCACCCGTCCTGATCATCGGTGCCAGCAGCGCCATGGCCGAACACTGTGCCCGGGCTTTTGCCGAAGAAGGGCGCTCCCTGTTGCTTGCCGGCCGGGATTCAACCAAGCTGGAATCGATCGCAAGCGATCTGCGACTGCGCGGAGCGGCACGTGTTCAGGTGCTCCCCCCCTTTGATGGCGCGGATGCGGAAAGCATTCCGCCCATGTTAGAGACTGCCCTCAAAGAACAGCCCAGGGATGTCCTGATCGCCCATGGGATCCTTCCGGATAATGAGGCCTGTGAACAGGATTCGGAGGCCTTTTTGCGCAGTCTGGACATCAATTTCCGTTCGGTGTTGCAGATCTGTCAGATCCTCCAGCATCAGTTGCCTGCCGGTGGCTGCCTGGCCGTGATCTCTTCCGTGGCTGGATTGCGGGGACGTCAAAGTAATTATGTGTACGGCGCCGCCAAAGGAGGGCTGCTTACCTACTTGCAAGGCTTACGAAACCGTCTGCAGCCCCAAGGCATTCGGGTGCTCAGCCTGCTCCCCGGATTTGTAGACACTCCGATGACCGCAGACATCACAAAAGGCCCTCTGTTTATTTCCGCGGAGAAAGCGGGCAGCCTGATTCATCGAGCCATGAAAGGTACACGGGATGTCGTTTACATTCCTTTTTTCTGGCGATACATCCTTTGGGTCATTCGTTGTATCCCTGAAGCCCTGTTTAAACGCCTATCTCTATGATTCCTTCCCGCCTCGATTCCGATTGGTTCCACAGCCCCCTGCCCGAAACTGAAACTCCGTGGTTGTTGCGGAGTACTGACCTGAGTTCCCCTTATTTCCGTGACGCCTGTCTGGGAAATGGTCTGATTGGAACCCGACTGGATGCCTGGGGTACTGGCAGCGATTATTTTCCAGGCTCCACCTCCTTTATGAGTGGTCTCTGGGGCAAGGCTCAGGAGAATCCAGAGCGTCCACAAGGCCTCATCGAACTCCCCCACTGGGCCACCTTGAACCTGAGCACCGGCGATCGCGAGCTGCGTCGCGGGGCCGCAGAGCTTTCCGATCACGAACAAAGCCTCGATTTGCGCCATGCCACCCTGCGCACCCAATGGAGCGAGCGGGGTGTCGACGGCAGTCTCCATCAGCGTCGCCGGGCTTGGATCAGTTATGCCCGCCCCCATATTGCGGTGATGGAAGCCGAGCTTGAGACCGGGGAAGACTACAACATGGGCCGCATCTTTGTGGATGAACAGCTGAGCGCCCTGCACAATGAGGGGGTCAGCGCATCTCAGACCCGCTTTGAAGACGGCGACGCCTGCATGGAGCTCCGTTTTGAGCCCTTCGGGCATCGCCTGGTTATTCGCAGCCGCATTCTCCTCGGAGAGGCGACCTGTTTCCGGGAGCAGAACTGCGCAGACAGCCGGGTCTTGCAGCGCCTGCTCTTCGTGAAGGCCGGCAAGGGGCAGCAGATTCAGGTGACCAAAGTGGTGGCCATCGTCTCCTCTAAGCAGCATGCAGATCCGGAAGCCGAGGCCAAAGCCCAACTGGATGCTGCCTGTGCCGATCTAAGCAGCCTACGCCGCGAACACGAGGCCGCCTGGGAGCAGCTGTGGGAAAGCCGGGTGGAAAGTGATCACCCCCGCTTCCAGCAACTCTGCAATTCCAGCCTCTACCATCTGTACAGCACCATGCGTCCGGATCAGCGGGAATCCCATGGTCCCTGTGGGCTTTTTGGCAACGGCTGGGATAACAATGTGTTCTGGGACACGGATCTCTGGACCCACCCTGCTCTGACCTTGTTCAACCCGGGTATGGGGCGCTCTGTAGCGGCCTACCGTTATGATACCCTGGCCGGAGCCAAGCGCAATGCGGTCGACAACGACGAAGTGGGTGCCCGCTATGCCTGGCAGAGTGGGGAAACCGGAGACGAAGCCTGCTCTATGCGGGTGTTTCAGGATGAGCGCCACATCACCAGTTGCGTGGCTATGGGTCAGTGGCTGTATGCTCTGTCCGCTGGGGACCAGGAGTGGCTGAAACAGGAAGGCCTGGAGGTCTTCCGGGCCTGCGCTGAGTACTGGGCTGGAAAAGCGGAACGCGACGAGAGCGACGGCAGCTATCATATTAATAACATCTGCGGCTCGGATGAACACGCCGGCTATGTGGATGACAACGCCACCACCAACTGGGGGGCCACATGGACCCTGCGCAAGGCCGCGGAACTGTCCCGTGCCGCCGGGCTCGAAGTTCCCGATCTGTGGGAAGAGGTAGCCGATGGACTGGTCATCCTCATGGACGAGGAACGGGACATCCCCCTGCAGATGAAAAGCTGGGAACACGGCACCGTGATCAAACAGGCCGATACCACCATGCTGGTACATCCCTGGCATTACCCCATGGATGCGGAACGCATTGAAAAAACCGTCGATTATTACCGGGAACATTATCAGGATAAACCCATTATGATGGGCTACGCCATTGACGGCATTCTCGATTGTCGCCTCGGTCGGCAGGAGCAGGTTTCCAAAACCCTGGAACTGCTGGTTCCCTACTTCCGAGCTCCTTACCTCTGCACGACGGAGGCGGTGACCAACGAGCGCCTTTGTTTCGTCACCGGCATGGGTGGTCTCTTACAGTTTGTGGCCATGGGCATGGCCGGACTGATCACCGATGATGCCGCAGGCCTGCGCAGTGACTGGGCCTGCCTGCCGGAGTTCATTCAGAACATCACCCTGCATGGAATTCATCACGGAGGAAGCCGCCATCAGGTGCAGGTATCCCGCGAGGGAGATCAGGTCTCCACCCAGATCACAGCACTCGAAAGCAGCTCGAATTGACCTGGCTTCACTTATGGCCTGCCTGCCCTGAGCTTGACGAAGGGTAGGCATAGCTTCACTCAGCGGAGGCAGGGCCGAAGCTACACTGGGAGAATGGATCTGAACACATTCTACCCAGGCTGTTCGGCAAACTGCTTCCGGGCAAAAGCGACCCGATCTGATGGGCTCCGCAACATTCGTTCCCGACGGCTCAGGCCTTCGATACACTGCAGGCGGGGCAAGAGCCCGGTATTGTTGGCTACCTGAATAGCCAGGCCGGGTCGGGCATTAAGTTCCAGGATCTGAGGCCCAAGATTGCGATCGATGACGATATCCGCGCCAAGATAGCCCAACTCCGTCATTTCATAACAGCGGGCAGATAGCTCGATAATTTCATCCCAATGCGGAACCTCCAGCTCATGCAGGTTACGACCCGTATCCGGATGTTCCGTCACCCGCTGCCCCCATTGCACGGCGGAACGGGCTTTGCCGGTTACGATATCAATTCCCACCCCTACCGCACCCTGGTGCAAATTGGCTTTGCCATCGGAGGCTTTGGTGGACAGGCGCATCATTGCCATCACCGGATAGCCCTGAAACACGATTACCCGAACATCCGGAACGCCCTGAAAGGAAAACCCGTCAAAACAGGTATCGAAGGCAATCGCATATTCGATCATGGCTTTGTCATTCCGCCCTCCCAGAGAATAGAGTCCACTGAGAGTGTTGCTGATATGACGACGGATGTCATTCAAAGCAATGCGGCTCCCGCTCGGCTTGATAAACTCATCCCCCTCCCGTCCGGTAATGACCAGGATTCCTTTTCCGGCACTACCCATGGAGGGTTTAATGACAAAGCTGTCATGCGGCTTCAGTAGCTCTGCCAAGCCCCGCACCTGATGCTGCTGGCGAATGACGCCATAGAGTTCCGGTACGCGGATGCCGAATTCCACCGCCAGTTCCTTGGTGATAAATTTATCATCAACCCGCGGATAATATTTCCGGTTATTGTATCGGGCAATATAGGACCCATTCCGCTGGTTCATGCCAATAATCCCACGCGCCTTGAGCTCGCTGGGTTTGGCCCAGGTGAAGCGCCCGCTCATGCTTCGGTCCCTTCTGCAGCTTTAACCAAAGGAGCAAAGCGGAACAGTTCCGACAAGCGATAGCCCGAATACTGACCCAGCGCCAAAATCACCGCCAGCACGACCAGAAGCAGTTCAGGAAAGACAAAGGCCTGATAGCGCAGGGTATCACTGCCCATGACCACATAGGCCAGAATCGCAACAAAGAGACTGCCAGCCGTTTGGGTAATCACCTCTTTGGGACCATCTTCTTCCCAAAGCACGGAGAGGCGTTCCACGGTCCAGGCAAGAATAATGGTCGGAAACAGGGTTACGGACTGCATAAGGGCAATATCAAACTTGGCTCCCATCAATCCGAAAGAAACCATGATCCCAATCACGACGACCACTACGGCCGAGATTCGGGGCACCAGCAACAGATCCAGTTTGGAGAGATAGGCACGCATGATCAGACCGACCGACACCACAATCACAAACAGAATCACTCCCGTAAGGAGTTGGGTTTTCAGGAACGCCATCGCGAGCAGGATGGGCATAAAAGTTCCGGATGTTTTGATCCCCACTAGGTTTCGAATGATCACCACCACCAGGGCCCCGAAGGGAATCATGAGCAGGAGCCGGAAGGAACTTTGCTGATCAAAACTCAGGCTGCTCAGCGAGAGGTTCATCAAATTGTTCTCACCGTAGGCTTCCGCCTGTTCGAGCACAAAGTTTAAAGGCAGGTCCTGTCGGATCACGCTATACTCGACCTTGGCTCCGCTTCCTCCGAAGACTTCAATCAAGGAAGGCCCGCCACGCTGCCAGGCCAGGAGACCTTCAGGATCCAAGGCCAAGGGATTCCCCCATTCAAACAAACTCGCGCTGTTCTGTTCCCGATCCACCAACAGGACCATTTGGCGAAGGGATTGACGGGCCTGGGTTTCTCCCAGCTCCAGAGCACGAATCAGATGGGATTCATAACCCCCTTTGTTGATGAGCGTGTTCAGCAACTTCAGGCGACGCAACTCGGTATCTGCTACCCGCAACAAGGTTTGCGCATTCTGATCATCAGGGTTCTGCAGGATTTGAATCAGCTGACTGGTAAAGCTTTCCGCATCCGCAGAGCGTTGCTTTGCCTGCCCGAGAATTTCCTGAATGGATAAGGCTAAGGGCCCCTCTTCAAATTGAGGATCCAGCACAACGGGAGTGCTGGGAAACTCCGTACGCAACAACGTAGGCCGTTGGTAGATATCAATTCGATAGTACAGTTCCTGTTGCCCTTTCGCCTCCTGTCGGGACCAGGTGACATAGCGGCTAAAGGGTTCCTTCTCCCCCAAAGGAGCTGCCGCAGTGTACCCATAGTCCTGAGAAGAACCACTTTCGCCCAACACGCCGAAAGCTTCCTGCGTCCCCGGCACGGCGAAGTTGACTTTGACCGGATCGCCCTTGGCTCGAAAACTGATGCGAGCCTCTACCGACCAGACCGGCGTTTGTTTCCGGGGCAACATCGGATAGCCGTGGCGGAAATGTTTGACCAGGGTCAGGCCCAGGCCCGCTGATACGAGAATCAAAATCAAAAAACGTAACTGTATTTTTGCACTCATGTTCTTCTCCCCCGAAATCAGTTCCGGCCCGCTTTACCCAGGACGTAGCTTTTGCTCACATCCACTGTGGCCACCCCACGCAAAAGATTCCGCCCCACCAGTAAAGGATAGGTGTAATCACTACGGTCGGTGAGACTGAATTCCGTTTTCACCACATCATCCCCAAGCTTCACTCCGAGCAACACCACATAGCGTTCCTGAGATTCTGCGCCGTGGCGTTTAATGCTGACCACCCGGGCGACGGGCTTCTCCACAGCAATGTTTTGCTTCTTCTTTACATCGACCAAATTGAATTTTACCCAGGCATCGCCATCCCGTTCAAAGGGTTCAATGTCTACGGCGTGAATCGAACAGGTGGTCGCCCCGGTATCGATACGGGAATCATAATGAAGCTTGGCTTCTTGGATAAACAGGTATTCTGTTTCTCCGAAGATTTTCAGGGAAGGCTCCGCCTCGACATCTTTCTGATCAGCAAAAGACGGAGAGGCACAAAAGACGAGGCTGCAGATCATCATCGGCAGCAGGGTAGATTTGGGGAACGGGGACAGTCTCATCTGGAAGCTTTAAGCAAGTATATCCAGGAAACACAAGAATACACTCAGCAGAGTTAACAGGATATGGTTAGCTTTTTTTTAGTTTATCTTTATCCACTCCCACAACAGAATGAGTCACTCGTGAAAAGCTGCAAACGCCCCGGACGGCTATAGCTTGCTTAGACGCAGTCTGCCGCGGTACCAAAACGAGCGATGAGATGCCAAAGCTTTTTCATGGTCTGCACCTGCTCTTCACTCTGCAAGCCTGTGTGCCTTAAGAGGGAGGGATCCAGATACGCATCTTGCGCAAGCTGCAGGCCCAGAGCCACGACCTCCTCTCCCCGGTAGAAATTCAGGGATTCGATTCCCTCCGTCGAAAGCTTAAATCCTGGGTGCCAGTCCAGCTTGACCGGTAAACGTCGGGCCTGTTCCTCGATTTCGCTGCCCCGGAAGGCCGGATCCAAGCTCAAGCGTTCCACATCTCTGGACAAGCTCAGCGTCCCATGGATATGAGCTTCTATGTAGCGGTCCAACTCATCACAGGTATCCGTTTCCGCCAAACGAATCAATGGCCCCACCCGCTGCTGCACAGCAAAGTGTTCCGGAGAAAAGTAACTGTCCGGATAGCAAAAACTGCAACGCTCCAGAACCTCGCACCGCAAGTGGAAACAGGCTGAGCCGAAACGGGGCGAGGCTCCCCAGGGTCGTTTTAGAAAATTGAGTGCGGCGTATTTTGGACGCTCTGAGGGGGGCACATGATCATAACAGCCCGAAAAGGCCCGATGCTCCCACTGCCATCGCTCTCCACCGGGATAGGCGCTGAGCCCACCGTTACTGGATCCTGTTTCAAACTGAGACTTCCACAGATCCTCCCGAAGCAGCGCTTCGAGTAAACTTTCCCCGCTGGCTAAGATGTGATCCGGATGAAAATTGAGCGTAACTTCCAGCTCCTGTTCCAGGATGGGGGCCGTCTCGATCCGCTCTGCGAGAGCATGCAGAGCCTTTGCCTGAACAGAGCCTGCAGGCACAGAATTTCTCAGAAGCTTGGACTCATCTCCTCCCATAGAACCCGAAGATAGTGGATCCGCTTCTGGGATAAACAGAATAGCATCTAAAAAAAGAGGCTGGAGGCTGAATCAGCCTTCAGCCTCACTGAGGAGGAAGCATCAAAAGGACTCCCTCTTTATGCTCAGGCACCTGCAGCGGCATCATCAGGATGCCCTTCCCGGGCGACATATTCCTCCACGCGGAACAGATCCCCACCAGCACGGTCGACGATTTTCAGCAGGGTATCCATACTGGCCACCTCTTCGACCTGCTCTTCCAAAAACCACTGCATAAAGTTAAGGGTGAGACGGTCACGTGCATCCGCAGCGGTGTCACAGATGGCTTTAATCTGTTCCGTGACCCGCTTCTCCTGATCATAGGCCAATTGAATCGCTTCTTTGACTTCAGAGAAACTGTTGATGGGTTCAGGAATCGCAGACAGCTGAACCACCTGATCGGTGTCATTCAGGAATTGCACCATTTTCATGGCGTGCATGCGTTCCTCTTCGGACTGTTTGGCAAAATAGCGGGACAGTTCAGGAAGAGCTTCGGCATCGAACCAGGTTGAAATCGCGACGTACTGAAGGAAGGCCGCGAACTCATGTCCGACCTGTTCGTTAATTTGGTGAGCAGCTTTAGAATCAATCATACAAAAAGCCTACTGCTATGGATTGTTTGTTCAAGAGCCCGTCTGCAAAAAGAAGGGTTTTTCAGCAGATTTAGCCGTTCGCTCACAATTTTCCGCCATATTTTCCGCTAGCGGCTCCAGCTTCATGTGTCGGAGTATCGCTGGTCGGGACTTCAGGTTGCTTGAGATGCCTTCCCACCCGATGCCCTTATAAATCAAGGAGTTTAACAGCAAAAAACATCATAACAATCTCGTAGCGTGCTTAGAGAGACCCCGAAAATGTTAAGGAGCTGCTCTTTCGTTTGCGACATCCTTTCACCTGAATGCTCTAAGCAGCAGACAGAAGTTTAGACCCTCAAATAAAATCGGATCTACATATACACTACATCGTTTAAAAAAATACCTTCTTTCGTTTCAGTCCAGTCTGTCAGCAGATGCAACACGCGCTCTTTATGCAATAGATCCGAAAGCTCAGCTTGCCCCTCCACAGAACTCAAGCGGGCTTGGTTATGTTCTTTTGGCACCTAGCATCACGTTTGGACTTTCCCCGACACAGGGGGTATCCTGATGTTCAGTCCCGTGCACGGCGAAAAAACAAGACCCACAACAGGAACAAGCCCAAAGGCAGCATGGCTGCCTTGACCCAGTTCGGCCTTTGATTTTCGTTCAAAATCAAGAAATCCTCCGCCAAATTCGGGTTATGTTCTTTGAGAATATCCCGGTCTTCCTGATTGGACTCCAAGCCAAAGCGTATCAGTCCTGACACACTGCGTTGCTGCATCAATTGGTTCCGATGCTCAAGAAAATGTTTCATTACCTCGGTTTCATCTTCTTTGGCCAACATCTCGTTAAAGATCTGGAGTAACTCCGGGTCTTGGCTGTGCAAAAAGATCTGAATGCGTTCTTTCGGGGTCTCAGGCACATACATGGGAATGTATAAATCGGTAGCCTCGTCTTCATTCAAACTGCTGGTGATGTAGGTGGAATCCATCACATCCAGAGATAGCTCTGTAATCTGAACCCATTTCTGCGGAGCTCCCGCTGAAATGAGTTCGCTCAGGGTAATATCAACGGGCTTTAGATTGGTCAGATTCGTATACAAGGCCTGTCCGCCGAGCAGGCAGAAGCCAAGACAGAGTAGAAAGAGATATTTTTTCATAAACGAACTCCAGGTTAAATCGGGACCTTGCCCCTTAAAATGCCCCCTGTACGGATAGCGGCCAACATTCACAGATCCACAGTCGGGGAATCCCAATTCTGAGTCACTGCCAGACGTCGAATAAAGGTTAGAATCCTCAAAACGAGTCATTTCCTCCTAAAGAAGCAAGTCTGATGCGTATACAAAAGAGCGGAATCTGTATCGGAAAGATGCCCGAAGCCATCGACAATATGTAATTTATGTAACGAGTGTAAGTTGCGTATTACAAAAAACCTACACCAACAGGGGGCTTAATTAGTCACCTTTTAAAAAAAGAAGGATTCCGTCAGACTTTCCCTTGACGCAGATCCCGCTCAGGAGGAGGATGAGTTTAGGAGGTCAAGAAAATGAATGCCCAACGCAGATCCGGTTTCACCCTTGTAGAGATCATGATTGTCGTCATGATTATCGGCCTTCTGGCCGCCATCGCCCTACCCGGCTTCAACAAAGCACGGCAGAATTCCCAGAATGCCCGCTTGGCCAACGACTTCCGCGTCTATGGAGGAGCCGTCAACATGTTCTCCTTCGAAAATGGTGAATTCCCTGAAGATTCCAGTTCGGGTGCCGTCCCTTCTGGTTTTGATGAATTCATTGACGTGGATACCTGGAATAAAGGTCCCTCTATCGGAGGGGTCTGGGATATGGAGCTCAACTCCTTTGGAGTGGTTTCCGCCGTGGGCGTGCATCGCTTCACCATCAGTCTCGATCAATTGGCTCAGATTGATGAGCAGTATGATGACGGTGATTTAAGCAGTGGCCGCTACCGTCGCCTTGCAGGCGACCGCTACTATTATATTGTACAAGAGTAAAGGTCTCCCCCGCTACCGCCATCCTATATGGGCCCACCCCTCCTGTGGATCCAGGAGGGGTTTTGTATTTGGAAAAAAGAACCCCGCCTTACAGAAAGTATTCCACAGCGGAAGTTATACCTTGTATGCGGAGACTGCCGGAGTCCCGCCTTGAGGCGGAAGCCTTGCAGAGCTTCCCCGGAGCCTGAAGACCCCGGGAACACTGCCGCCTGAAGGTGGAACTAGGACAGTCTCTCCAGATCACGAGGAACGAATCTGAACCAAATAGAGTATCTGTAAGGCGGACTACACTAGCTCTGAGAAGGGATGAAGGCACGGGAAAGTAAGAAGGCCAGAAGCTGTATCGTACAGAAAGCCAGGCAGCCCAGTATCAATGCTATTCCAAAACAACAGGCCATCCAAAACCCATAGAGCGAAATGACCATTACGGAAAATTCATTGAGCTGAGAGTACTCCTTAACCAGAGCCCAACACAAAAATCCTACAGGCAACAGACTCAGTAACAGGGGAAGAAAGAAGCCGAACAAGGCCAGTTTGTGGCGTTGTTGCTGAAGGGAGGTTGAGAGCTCAGAAAACATCGGGATTTGATTACGAAGGAGATTCGGACGAAGATGAATTTACTTAGCTTGTCTTGGACGTGCTACACAGCTTTTCTAATGATGTTCATGGTATACGCGTTCCAGCCAACACAGAGGTAAAAACAACAGATTGGTTCCGACTACTGCAGCTGACCTTGAGTCCCCAGGCTGAAAAGGATCAAAGGTCCCCGAAGTAGATTGAGAGGCTTGTTCATAGGCTTTCACGCTGATCTCAGAGCTGAACCCGGTCGCCTGAACATATTGAATCCACCCGCAAGAGCGTAGCGCAGCATAGGATAAGCTATAGCCCCCTATGATGATCAGCGGGTATTTCCACATAGATTGGGTTCGAAGAAGAGGCATCAAGATCAGAGTAGCAAATTCCTATACACCTGTCGAAGCTGCTTTGAAGTTTGCAGCATAAACGATGCTGTAACAGGGACTACATTAGAGGAGTCAAACTGCGCTGAACGATCCCTGATGCTGATACCGAAAGCGAAGTGGATAGCGATGTGTACCTTTATTGATTACAGGCCTGCACAACGGATCAACTATCAGACCCGTTCATCCAAGGGACAATCCGCACAAAAGGCACGGCGCTGACAGGCTTTGCAATGTCCGCCAATCCACACCTGATCAAACTGATCCATGATCTGGCTTACCAGGCCGGGATCATCCGTAACAAAACCTGATTCAAAGTTACGTCGGGTCTCACTTTTGGCTCCCATCCCCGCACCGGTAAGGTTCGCCGAGCCGCTGTAGGCCTGCCGCCCATCCACGATAACACTCTTAAAATGAACCCGGGGACAGAGCAGGCGTTCCAATCCGCTGATCAGAGCCGGATACCGGTCAAAATCCTGGCGGAAATTCGGGCCGGGTTCCTTGGCATGCAACAAGCGTACCGATACGCCCTGCTCGAGCGTATCCGAAAGAATTTCCAGAAAGGGAACCATGCGCTTGCCCTTGTGCACATAGAGATCTTTTATATCCGCAGTGGCAATCCACAGAAATTCCTCAGCCTCGCTGACCATGCGCTGCAGCACCTGCTCATAGATTGCTTTATTCTGAATAAATTCCGTAGCCATATCCGCTAATACCATAACGGCAGCAAGATCGAAGTCCCAGATGAAAAGGGTTCTTCGCGCATCCTGGCTGACATCCTCTGAGGGAAAGCCTTTCTACTCCAGAACCCCGTTTTAAAACCGGCACACCCTTAGATCGTGCCAAGTAGGATATAGACACGAGTATGCGATGAATCTGTCAGCAGATAAAAAAAGCGTCGCCCATCATCATAATCCCATTCATAGAGAATGATGTCGTCTAACTGCCTGTAGTCTGGAGCACCTGAAAAGAACTGCATGCTAAACAGGTCGGGCAAAGGCCGTTTCTGCGCTGGCCGTTTCACCAATCGCATGTCGTGGATCAGCCGTTCTGTCTCCGATCTACGGGTCTCAAAATAAAAGCTGTGCGTGTAATCTGCAAGTCCACCTCCCCGAAAGCTGCTCTGCAGGTTTTCCACGGGATCGGGGAACTCCGTATGAGCGAAGCTCTGAAAGCGACTCTGGGGATTCACAGGATTCATCAGCCCCTCCAGCACAGAAATTCCCAATGTAACCATACAGGGTAGCAACAAGCACAGGCTACGAAAGCGGTCCCAGCCCTTACTGCGATAGAGCCAACGGATGAGAAGACTCCAAGGGAGCACAAAAAGGAGCCAGGGGATACTCAGTAGGGGCAGATGCATAATTCCGTTCAACAGTCCGGCCCAGGGATCGCTCCAGCGCAGACACTGATCCACGACAAAACCTGCGCTGAACAGGAGAAAGGACAGAAGCAGGATGGCTGCAAAGGGCAGTGCTTTTCGATTCGGTATTTCGGGTTCGCTCATGTTCAGGCACTTGGAAAATAGGACGCGACCGTAAACAAGGCCAGCGTAGAGAGCGCCAGCGAAGCAAAGGCCATTCCATGGCTTCGTCGTTCCGCTTTCCGCAGGAGGGAGGCGATCATCCAGATCAGACTGAATATGCCATTGAGCAACGAGAGCAGTAGAAAGAGAGGCCAGAGATCCACCCAGGTCGACCAGGCGTTCATGTGCGCATCACTCCCGGCATTAAATTGCACGGTGGTCGCGGCCCGTTGAATGACAAAAATAGAGGTCATCACCACGCTGATCAGCGCAGGTACGATTCCAGCTAGCAGCCCCTTCCCTCGCAAACTCAGCTGAAAGGCTTCAGGCTCCGCATCGGCCACGGCCCTCGGCTTCGTACTGAGCACAAACAACAGGTAGATGAGAAAGGCGAGCAGAAACAGAGGTAGCAGCATAGAAGGATCTTGAAGCGTTCAGGGAAATGAGGTCCTGCCTCTTAAGACATTCCGCTGGCGGGAAAGCAAGCCCTGGCTCAAGGGTTGCAGGTAGCCGGAGCTATGGCATGCTGATGTGAACGCATCGATGAAGCTCCAGAATCTTTCAGAACACAAAGCCTATCTGTACTGCGAATGCATCTTACTCTTCGCAGGCATCCCCGTCTTGCTGCTTTGGTGGCAACTTCGGGTCGACTTCCCGTTTTTTCCGGTACTCTTTGGTATGTTGCTGCTCTGTGGCTTTTTGGGTTCACGGGATCCACAGGTCCGATTTACGCTTCCAAAAACCCGCCCTCCCTTAGGGCCCCTCCTTCGCCCCCTGTTGCCCCGTTTTATCCTTGTAGCTCTCAGTCTGTTGCTGATCACCTGGCTGCTGAACCCGGAACTGCTGTTCAAACTGCCCCGGGAGCAAACGCGGCTCTGGCTCAGCGTGATGATTCTCTACCCTCTGCTCTCCGTGCCTCCACAGGAATGGATCTTCCGCAGTTTTTTTATGCCGCGCTATCAGCGTATCCTCCCCAAGCCAATCCATCTGAACATCGTCAATACGCTGCTCTTCGCCTGGGCGCATCTCTTCTTTCTCAATGCCGTGGCTCCTCTGCTCTGTCTACCCGCCGGTTGGATGCTGGCCGATAGCTGGCAGAAACACAAAGACTTCCGTGTGGTCTGCATCGAACACGCCATTTATGGGCAACTGCTCTTCAGCTCCGGTGCAGGCTGGTATTTCTCCAGTGGCTCTCTGCGGGCCTTAGAGAGCCTCTTGGAGGCCATACTTTAATCTGCTAGGATCCGTTTAGAAAATCTCAGTCATTTCACAGATGATTCCCACACGCTACAGCCGACTCCCACGATGCAACACAGAGATCAAAACGAAGACTCCAGGCCACAACGAGGCCTAGAACGGAGATGGAAACGCACGGCCTTCCTTCTGTTACTGAACACCCTTTGCGGCTGTGCCCTCGTCTCCTGTATGGCTCTGGATCGCTTTCGTGCTCCCCAAGGAGATGCCTTTGGCATTCGTCATGACCGCGAACTTCATGCTTACGAAGAAATCGCTGCCAAGCAGCACCCCGAGCGACCGGATTTCTCTCCGGTGCTTTGTTTGGAGTACAGCTTGAAAGCCCACAAACGGCCTGAATTCATTGCCACAGGCGTGCTCATCTCGGATAGATGGGTTCTCACTGCGGGACATAATGTCTATGATGCCAGCGAACAACGCCGTGTGGCCGATGCCGAGGGGATCTATGTACTCCTGGGCAATGACCCAAATCGGCCTCAGGCTGAAATCCGGGTGGTGGAGGTCCATGTTCATCCCAGCTGGGCGAAAGGACATCAGGAACTCAAGCATGCCAATGACCTCTGTCTGCTGAAACTCGCCCAGCCGATCAAGCAGCTACGGCCGGCATCCCTGCATCGTGCGGGGGAAGAACGCATTGGTTCGGTCATCTGGCATGCTGGTTTTGGCGATTATTCCGAAAGAGAGGGGCAAGATCCGGATGCACTATCCCGCAAACATGCGGGTCAAAATATTCTGGATCGTGTGCAAAGCGATCTCATCAGTCCGTATGGAAAAAGATACTACCCGGGCGGACTCCTGGCCATAGATTTTGACTCCCCGACGGGAATGAAGAACAGCTTAGGGGATCGGCTCATCTATGAAGAAGAGAAGATCCTCGGCCGGGGACAGAGCGAAGCTCTGCCACTGGATCTGGAAAGCACCAGTGTAGAAGGAGACAGCGGGGGGCCCCTCTTCGTTCTGCATAAAGGGAACTGGGAAGTAGCCGGCATCCTCTCAGCGGGCCTCACCGAACCTCTCCTGGGCCATATCGATGGGGATTATGGAGACATTTCGGTCTACATCCGCGTAGCCGACAGCTTGGATTGGATCGACTCCGTCATGAACAAAGCTCCTTAGAAACGATCAGCCACAATCCAAGGCCGGAACTGCGCTTTAGCAGCAGCCGGTCAAGATTAGGATGTAGGGAGTCAGCTATAGATCTAACAGATCGGACACTGCAGACAGGTCAAGAACGACAGATCTGTCCGCCCTGTCCACAGGGTCCGATCCCAAAAAGGTTCCACCTGGGACGACACAAAGGGATCTCCCTTAGATGTTCAGGAAGCCCAGAAATTTGATCAGTCCAAACACAATCATAATGGGGCTGATCACTTTCGTCATCTTCCCAAACTTCTGATGCCACAGCTCCTCTTTTTCCGGATCTTTTGCATTCAAGCGGATCACTCGAAAACTCGCCAATAAAAGATAGATTCCGGCTATCAAGGGAACCAGACCTTCGGGATTGATATTTTCCATCGAGTCATCTCCTTTCTACGCATAGATTGCGTATCCGCCCATGTAGAGAATGGCGAATCCAAACAACACGGAAAGCCGCCCTGTTCTACTCGGCTTTGAGAGACCTTGTTGCCATTCGATGCGGGCCGAAGGTTCTGAACCCTTTTCACGTGTTCAGCAAGGAGAGCAAGTCCAGCTTTTCTGTAAGGAGTCGATGGCCGGGTCGATTCAGTGTTAGAGAACTTTTCTACGTTGTGGCGGAGTCGGTGAGATCCGGTCTGCCACAGCTAACAACCTGCGATATCATCCCCATGAGCGACTCCCTGAAAGATCAGATCAAAGCCGGTTACATGCATTACATGCTGGAACATGGCCATGCGCCCGAAAGCGTTTACAAATTCTGCAAACACCACGAGATGGAGGAAAGCGACTTTTATAAAGCGTTTCCTGGTTTTCCTGCCGTGGAGTCCGCGATTTGGGCTGACGGCATGCACAACAGCTCCCGGATACTGCATGAAGACGAGGAGTTCGCCTCCTACCCGACCCAACAGAAAATCCTGGCCTGCCTTTACACCTACATTGAGCAAGCCCTGGCCCATCGCTCCTTTATGCTGATCAGTTTTCCGGGTCCCAATCCTTCCAAGCCTACCTTGAAAAAATTGACCCATAATTACAATCATATGGTCAATGAATGGGTGGAACAGGCGGTGGAGCATGGGGAAATTGCCCGCCGTGGCCGCCTGACTGAGGTCTACAGCAATGTCTTTTCATTACATTTGCTGCTGGTCATCGACTTCTGGCTCAAGGACGAAAGCGAACAATTCCAGCGTACAGACGCCTATATCGAAAAAACCGTGAAGTTTGTATTCGAACTCATTCGCACCCAGGCGGTGGATGCTGCCGTGGATCTGGCACGTTTCTTTTCCGGGATGCGGGAACTGTGAGTCCACAATCCGGGATCCCCAAGCATAAGCTCAGTCGTGCGGTCACCCTCGCTGGAACCGGCGCGAAAATTAGTGGAAACTACGCCAAATATTACGCAAAAAAAGTGGTGGGTGGCGTAGATGACCGGGAAGGCCTCAGCGAGGCTAATGCGAAGGATACCTACAATGCCTTTAGTTCCCTGAAGGGCGGTCCCCTGAAAGTGGCACAAATGCTGAGTATCGATAAGAATTTCCTACCCAAAGCCTACCGGGAACAGTTCGCCAAAAGCTACTACAGCACGCCTCCCCTTTCCTACCCCTTGGTATTGCGCACCTTCAAACGAACCTTCGGAAAAAGCCCGCAGGAACTGTTTGATACCTTCACCCAGGATGCCGTTGCTGCGGCCTCGATCGGGCAGGTACACAAGGCCAGTTTGAACGGAAAAGACTATGCGGTCAAAATCCAGTATCCCGGGGTGGCTCAAAGTTTGAAAAGCGATCTCGGCTTTCTGCGTCCGGTGGCCAAGCACATGCTTAACATGAGTCCCCAGGCCCTTGACCGTTACATGAAAGAAGCAGAGGCCCGCCTGCTGGAGGAATGTGACTATTCTTTGGAACTACGCAGATCCATGCAGCTTTCCCAGGCAACGGAACATCTTCCGGATGTACAATTCCCGAACTACTATCCGGAGCTCTCCTCCTCTCATATTATCAGCATGGACTGGGTAGAAGGCCTGCCCCTGGATGCTTGGATCGATTCCAATCCCAGTCAGGAAGAGCGGAACCGGATTGGACAGGCGCTGTGGGATTTCCTGCACTTTCAAGTACATGAACTCAGGGAGTTTCATGCGGATCCTCATCCCGGCAATTTTCTCGTCCAGGACGGAACCTTGTTTGTCCTCGACTTTGGCTGTGTGAAACAAATCAGCCCCGAATTTCATCAGGCCTATTTTGCCTTGTTACTTCCGGGACTCTTAGATGATGAACTGCGTCTGGAACGATGCCTCCAGAAATTGGAAATTCTCATCGACAGCGATAGCCCGGAGGAGACCCGGGTTATTCTCAAAGCGGTGCGCTACTCCTTGGAACTCTTAGGGCGGCCCTACCGAAGCGAACACTTCGATTTCTCGGATCCCGAATATCTGGCGGCCATCTATCAAATGGGCGAAGATAACCGCTCTGACCCTGAATTGTCGAATATCGATAGCTCCCGGGGATCGGCCGATGCCCTGTATGTGAACCGGGCCTTTTTTGGTCTGTACAACCTTCTGGGCCGTATCGGAGCAAAGATCCAGGCTGAGGTCCCTGAGAGCGTCATGCCGCCCTCCTAACACGAGCGATCAGACAAGGTTAATCGATCAGACAGATGTAAAAGCACAGGTCTGTCCGCCCTGTCCCTAGCGTCTCCACCCATCAAGATAGCCACGCCCTATCCAAGAGGCGACCCTTTAGCATAAATAACAATACGGATTTACTTTATCTGAATTAATCGATAACAGAGTCATCCAATATCCAACCCATAGGCAAGGCTATTGAGCATGAACTACCGAATCACAAACAAATGGGTCATTTTGCTGGGAGCAATGTCAGCACAACTGGCGATTGGGGCGCTGTATGCCTGGAGTCTGTTTAACAAACCCATCTCCGTAGCCTGGAACGAACCCCTTCGCGAGGGCGGATACTCTTCAGCCATCGCCATGACCTACGCAATTTCGCTGGTCTCCTTTGCCCTCGCCTCCATTCTGTCCGGACGCATTCAGCTGATCAAAGGGCCCCGCTTCACCGCGCTGATCGGGGCCTTTCTGTACAGTGGAGGCATTCTCCTCTCCTCACGGGTTTCATCCCCGGAGATGTTGTATCTGACCTACGGGGTGATGGCCGGAGCCGGCGTGGGCTTTATCTATGTCTGTCCCCTCTCCACGTTGGTGAAATGGTTTCCCCACGCCAAAGGGACCATCACCGGAGTGGCCACGGCAGGTTTTGCTGGTGGAGCGATTCTGTTTAAGTTTGTGATCAGCCAACTGCTGAGCCTCGAACCCGGAGCCGTGTACACACCGGAACGGATCTCCTCGACCTTTCTGACCCTCGGTTGCATCTTTGCGCTGATGACCGTGATTGGCGCCTTGCTTCTGGATGTACCCGATGGAGCCGCTTTGGGCGGTAAAGGCGTCGCATCCGAGGCACGGGATTTCAGTACCGCTGAGATGCTGCGCAGCCTGAACTTCTATAAACTGCTGTTCAGTGATCTCCTGGCTCTGATGCCCGGCCTCCTGGTCATCGGTCTGGCCGCCAACATCGGCAAAGGTCCTGCGGCACTCTCCCCCGCAAAAGCGGCAGGCGTGGTTAGCATTGTCGCCATATTTAATGCCCTGGGTCGTCTCAGTTCGGGAAAACTTGCGGATAAACTCGGAGCACTGAATGTGTACCGGGTGATGTATCTGCTCACCATTATCGCTTTGGCCGTTCTCAGCTTCGGGGACATGAGTGTCTATCCAGTCTTCCTCACCGCAATCATCCTGATCGGGGTCTGCTACGGATCCTTTCTTTCTCTGGTGCCCACCATCACCGGCCAGCTCTTCGGCTCAAAAAATTTCAGCGCGAACTATGCCTGCGTCTTCCAGGCCTACGGTGCTGCGGCCCTTTTGGGCATCTTTATGAAAAGTCGGGTCGATTTCTCGGAAGCCTTTGCCATCGCCATGGGCACAGCCATCGCCGGGCTGCTCATTGCCCTGACCATCAAACAAAAAACCCCGGCACCCAGCCCCGCCAAGGAGTCGAAACGCGCTCGGGGGCGGAAATACAGTACCGGTTCTGAACCCAAAGTCGCAGTCTAAGGGAACGGCATGGGTTAATGACAGGCCGGAGGCCTATCCTCCTTTAAAAGGGGCTTAGGTTTCCAGCCTGAGAACCCCCTTCAGCGTCCTCCGGAAATGGACACATTTCTTACATGCTTGATGACAGGCCGGAGGCCTATCCTCCTCGTTAACTCATTCGTAGCACCTGTTCAGCTCAACTGCCCCAGGTACCAACTCAGCCCCAGGCCTAAACTAAACAGTGCGATCACCAGCGCGGCACAACCACTGCCCTTACCTGCAGCCAGTTTCTGAAATTTTTCCGGATCCTGTTCCGCCAGTTTTAGCGAGTAGGCATCCACAAAGCTTTTGGCTTCTTTGAGGCCCTCCCCCGTGGCCTCGCGATAAAGCTTGATCGCTTCAATTTTCTGTCCGCTGGCCAAGGCAGCAACGATGGCATCCTGTTGTTCAGAAGTAAGCTGTTCTTCCATAGTCGGCTCTCCATGAGATATTGAAATCAGATCGACTCACAGGTTCCATAGGAACTCGGCATCGAGCTCATGCGGAGTTCATGCCGCTTTCAGAGAGCCCCTTCCAGCTATTTCTGCGCCGCTTTTTCCAGAACCCGTTCCACGTTCAAGCTCCCTATTCGGAGCACCCCGATTAGTAACCAAGATCTTTACGGAGAAATTCGAGCAATTCCTCTACCACCGCTGCATTGATTTTGACAGTATCTCCCAGCATGTAGTCTCCGAAGGGAAAGGTGATCCCAATTTCACGGTTACTCACACCATGCTCGATTTCTGCAGCGTCCGCCTCTACCAGAATATTTACGCCAACGGTTGGCGTCTCAAAACTCTTCCGCATCACCTGTTCGCTATGGAAGGAAATCAGGTTTTTGAGCGCGAATTCAAGACGTTTGGCCACATTGACTTCCACCTGATTGGGTGCGACAGCATCCGCAGGTAACAGGGAGGCCATGGTCATCGCCTCTTGGTGCAGCGTCTGAAACAGCAGAGTTTGATCGGACCAGAGGACGCTGCGTACGTACGCCGAGGTATTCCGCACTTCCCCATCCTCCAAGACCACATTGGTCCGGGTTTTGTCGAGGTAGGGAATCAGGGTCAGGAAGGTGGTGGCGCTGGGATTAGCGATGGCACGGTCTACAGCATCTTTGACCGCATCCTCCTCCGAGTCCCGAGTGGCATCGATCACAGCCTGGCTGACTTCCGGCGCCACCAATTCGGTAATATCTTTTGTATTCGCGAGCCCAAAGCCCTCAACCGAGAACGCCAAGGCGACCACCAGCCAGGAAAGAAGTAACATTCCACAGGTCAATAACAGGGGTTTCTGAATCTCTGCAGCCTTGGAACGATTTTTCAGAGATAACAGCAAAAAGGGAAGAGGCATAAAACCACAACAGAGACTCAACACGCGGAGACTTTGCAGACTGGTCATAATGGCAAACCAGGCGACGAGTAGCGTGGTAGCGCCCCAGACCACACCCAGCCACGCCGTATAGATGTAGCGGTCCTTGTTATAAAGGACGTTAAACATGGCGATGTCGGGGTCTGTTTCCAGAGAGGGGGATGAAGCGTGGCTGTTCATGAGAAGTGCACCTCAATCAAATCTTAGAGGAAGGATTTACGCAAGGTACCGGAAATGACATCCAGCACGATCACGGCGATCACAATGATGAACAGGATGACTCCCGCCTCATCGTAGTTAAAACTGCGCATGGATTCATTCAGGGCCATGCCGATTCCCCCAGCGCCAATCAGTCCCACTACGGTAGCCGAGCGTACGTTCGATTCAAATCGGTATAAGGCTACTGAAATCCATAAGGGAATCACTTGAGGAATCACTCCATAAAGTACTTCCTCCACTTTACTGGCACCGGTCACGGTGATGCCATCGACAGGTCGGTGGTCCACAGATTCCACCGCCTCTGAAAAGAGTTTTGCCAGAATCCCGGTCGTATGGATCCACAGGGCCAGTACACCGGCCATGGGTCCAAGCCCTACCGCGACCACAAAAATCAGGGCGAAAACCAATTCATTAATCGCCCGAAAGGTATCCATCAGACGCCGGACAGGTTGCCGGATCCACATCGGGGTCACGTTTTCAGCAGAAAGCAACCCAAAGGGAATGGCCAGAAACACCGCCAAGAGGGTTGCCCAGATGGCCATATGAATGGTGATGATCATGTCCTCGGTATACGTGGACCAGGTACTCCAGCGGGTGTAGACCTCGAGGTCTTCCCATGCGAGGGAGTTCGGTAAAAAGCCAACTTCATTAATACCGCGTTCATTCACTCCGCCAAAAATCATTTCCTGCATTTTATCCCCACCGGCCATCAGCTCCAGGGGTCTCATGTCTACAGCAATCCAGCCCCAGACGAGTAAACAGATCAAGGAGGCCCAGCCAAGGGTACGGTACAGACTTTTTTTAAAGCTGGGTGCAGGAGGCAGGGGAATGCCGGAGAGCGAGGCTTCTGAGGTGGGGCTGGCGGTATTCATGATAGCTCCGAGTTCTGTTCATCCAAATCATACAAAAACTCCCCTTCCCCACATCCTGTGGAGAAAGGGAGTTCTGAGACGGCTTACTTGCCGGCTTCGAGCATCTCTTTGAAGAGCTGCAGATCAGCCAACTGTTTTTCAACTTCAGCAAGCTGAGCTTTCTTGGCGGAATCGCCGAGAGAGCCGTCGTTTTCGATGGAGATTTTGTTTTTCACCAAGGCGAGCTGACGAATCGGAATCAGCTGATGGTTGGAGGAGTAGTTGAATACGCCCAAACCGGAACTGGTGCGGGAGAGAACATCCTGTGCGGCTTTGATTTCTTCCTCTGTACCCACGCGACCGTAGCTCAGGATCCAAGCACGAACTTTTTCTTTGGTGGCTTTAGGAAGGTTGGAACGCATCACAAAGGGGTCGTTCGGGATGAGGGGAGACTGCCAAATCACTTTCAGATTTTCAGCAGCAGTGGGGTTGCTGCTCTGCAGACGACGCAGACTTTCGGTGTTGTTCGTGGCAACATCCGCTTTTTTGTTGGCAACAGACAGAGCATTTGCTTCGTGACCAGCATTGGTGACGGACTTGAAGATCTTGTTGGGATCGAGGTTACGACGGGCCCAAATGTAGAACGAAGGAATCAGAAAACCGGAGGTGGAGTTGGGGTCGCCGTTGGCAAAGTTCAGTTTGTTTGCGTTAGCGATCACATCATCCACAGAGTCGTAGGGGCTGTCTTTGTGGACAATGATCAAGGACCAATATCCAGGATTGCCTTCCACGTCCGTGGTCTGTGCAAAAATTTCGCCGCCAGAACGGTCAACGGCTTCCATGGCGCTTTTGTTACCGAACCAGGCGAATTCAATTTTATCGGATCCCATCGCTTCGATCACACCAGCGTAATCGGGAGCAAAGAAAGGCTCGATTTTGTAGCCGGTACCGTCTTCCATCGCTTTGATGAATTCACCCCAGGTGGCTTTGAGGTTGTCGGTACTTTCGGTTGCGATAATCCCGAAGCGCAGGGTCTTCAGGTCTTCTTCGGCGTGGAGACCGAGACTTCCCATCAGCACAGCAGCGGACAGGGCAATCATGCGAAACATGTTCATGTCGTGTTTTCCTTATTGGAATCGTGGTTGTAGTCTAAAGCCCAGGCGGATTAGTTCGCCAGGACTGAAGGTGGTACGGACAGGGGCTCTCCTCCCCCGCCACTACGTGGAAGCTCCGTAATCGTATCCATGATGCCGGCATCATCGGCTTCCGCGCCGTAAATCTCTTGCAGGATCTTCATGGTCAGTTCCTCAGGAGGACCATCGAAAACCATATTGCCATCTTTGAGGCCAATAATCCGGGGGCAGTAGCGTTTGGCAAATTCCACCTGGTGCAGACAGACCACAACAGTGGTGCCATCTTTCTGATTCACATCCCGCAAGGTCTGCATCACTTTCCGGGAGGCCTCCGGATCCAAGGAGGCAATGGGTTCATCCGCAAGCATGAGTTCTGCACCCTGAATCATTGCGCGGGCAATGGCCGCGCGTTGTTGCTGCCCTCCCGAAAGGGTCCCGGCCCGTTGGCCGGCATGAAGGCTGATGCCTACCCGGTCCAGAGCAGCCATGGCCATGCGTTTTTCATCCCGGGTGAAGCGTCCAAAACAGCTTCGATACCAAGGCATTCCCCCCAGACGACCAATCAACACATTCGTTAACAGGCTCAGACGGCTGACTAAGTTAAACTGCTGAAAAATAAATCCGATGCGTCGGCGAATTTTCCGAATGCGGCCTGACAGTTTCCCCGCATTTTGAATTTCAGATCCCAATACTGTAATGGCTCCAGAATCCGGGTCCCCGGTAACCAAGCCCGTCAGATGCCGCAACAAGGTAGATTTTCCGCTGCCGGACGCTCCAATTAACCCCACCATTTCTCCTTCGTGAATGGTCAAGGAAACATCATGTAAAGCTCGGTGGGAACGGAGCAGGGACTTAAAGGTTTTGCTCAAACCATCGACCGATACAGCGATCGCCCTGGAGTCCGGAGGGATGCTGCTGTTGGCATAGACTTCAGATGCCGCTGAAGACGAAGTCTCAGAGCTGGCAACAGGGTTTTGCGGTTTCCCGACAGAAGAAGGGGAGCGAGTCATGTGCGGAGACTTGTCTATACAATGGGGACAAAGCAACCCATGCTGTGCTAGATGATGGTAAGCAAAACGCTAAAGAACTGCTACCACGCCAAACATCAAAACCCACTGCCCATCAATAGATTACAAAAACCTAACCAACTAACAACAGGTAACTAATATTCAGTCATTCTCAACGGATCCCTCTGCGAATTCCGTACAGGTCGGCATAGACAAAGCAAATCGCCACAAACTAAGTCCATAGATTTCACAGCATAGCATGATACCAGTACTGATGCCCCCTCTACGTGAACAGCCTACGAATTTTCTCTTAATCCGAAGCTAACCGTTTCACCCGATAGTGTGGGGATTCGATATAGTGCAAGCGCCGATAAAAGCCCTGAGCTCTGCTCCGATGTTCACTGCAGTGAACTTCGATTCGATCGCAGTTTCTCTCTTCTGCCCGTTTCAGCAGTTCCGCTTCCAACGCTTCACCAACCCCCTTCCCCCGCGCTTGTACATCCACACATAAATAGGCAATTCGGCAAAACTCACCTGACACAGCAAGTTGAAGCATAAACTGATAGGCCAGAACGCCGACCACCTTCCCATGCAGCTCAGAAACCAGGATCCCAGCATCAGAAGAACAGCTCAAACGGCGAATCCGATCACACATAAAGGACTGCGTTTCCGGGTAACCCAGTTGATCCATCAGACGAACCAAATCAGGAGCATCTGCTTCACGTGCATCCCGGAGTATTAGATCGATCGGTTCAGCTGTCATACAGACTCCAACAGGTCTCCTTCGCGGAACTACGAAGAAACGCAAAACACCGTACTTAACAGCATGGCTGTGGTTATGCAATTGTAAGCATAGCGATGCTCCGTCACCATACACCCACTCTTTCCTTCTCCTTAACAGCCTTGTCTAGGTGCTGCACGCTCCCTGCATCGCAGTGTATTTTCCACTCAGACTCTTTCTAAACGTACACAGCAGTGTTTAGGCGATGGAAACTCCATTACTTGAGAAAGAGTTGTTTAGCCAACGCAATGGCCTCCTTCGATTTGGAACGCTTCGCAGATGCTAACACGGAATTTCCATGAATCCCAACCAGCTTGCCATTTGCACCGGAATCCACGAGTTGTTTCATCAGAGCCACATTTCCTTTACGAGCGGCATCCATCAAAGGGGTTGAGCCGCCAAGATCGTTCAAATCCACATCACAGCCTTGAGTCAGCAACAGCTGAATCAATTCCCCATTGCCATACATCGCTGCAAAATGAATGGGGCCCTGCCCCGATGAATTCCGGACTTCGGGATCCGCTCCATACTGAAAAAGCAGCCTGATCATCTCCAGACGTTCATCACTATGATACGTGGGCTGATACATTGCCCCATGTAGAGGGCAACTTCCATGATAGCTCGATTTATTTGGGTCTGCACCCGCAGTGAGCAGTTGCCGCACAGCCGCCACATCAGACCGGGCCACCGCGGTTATCAATGGGGTAATGCCTCTCTCATCCCTTCGATCATATTCCGGCACCGCTTCGTTTTCTGATTTCTCCGGACCTTTTTCGAAAGCACGAAAGGCTTCACTGTCCTCCGGATAGCTTCCTCCCAAGGCACCCAGAAAATCGATAAACTGCCAGCAGTCTCCATAGGGGAACTCATCCTGGGCATAGGCCATATGCTCATCCCGGAATTCCCAGTTAAAACGGAGGTAATTCCGGATTTCTTTTACAGTGACATCCGGCCACATCGCGGCCAATCTACGTGCCCGTCCCCGCAAGGTCCACAACTTCCAGAGCTCCCAACGCTTCCAATACAAGGGAGCCTGACAGAACTTATCAACTTTCGTCCCTTGGGAATACAATTCATACATCCAGTAATCGCCATCATAGGTCGAGATGTACATGGCAGGCGTCGACAAGATCTCGGATAAGCGCTTCGTTGTCTCATCAGCTTTGTGCAAGGGATTTGCATACACGATACTACAATAGCCCTTCTCACTCTGTTCGCAGTAGATACTGAAGGCATCCTCCTCATCCAGCTCCATCAACTGAAACACATGAGGGCGTACGGCATCCACGGCGAATGGAAGCAAGCTTACATGGAGTGTCACACCCATAATTCCCTTCCTCTAGCAGCGTTACATGCCAAGCAAAGTAGAAAGGACTCCCTAGTACAGCGTCCTGTTCGGCACAGGAAGATCCTGCGCATCCTGTTCATCGATGTTCAACCCTCTTGGTTGAGCAAGGCCTCTAATGCATCCGCGGAACGAGCCAGGGCTCCGCGATTGCGGTCCACGAGTTCCCGTGCCCTGTGCCCCTGCGCTTCCGCTGCATCCGGAGCTTTCAGAGAGAGATCCAAGGCCTGAACCAGGCTCTCCTCGTCCTGCGCCATCTGTACGGCATCCGCCTCCTTCAGATCCTGAATGACCCGACGGAAATTGTTCATACCCGCTCCACAGAGAATCCATTTTCCAGCTGCGGCGGCCTCCAAAGGATTCTGCCCTTCAGGCAGGAACAGGCTTTTGCCGACAAATACACGATCTGCGATGCCGGTAAAATGCATCAGTTCGCCGGTGGTATCTACCATAAGCACATCGGCCTGCCCCAGAGTTTCTGTATTGGCTTCTGACCAGAAGGCCAGATCGAGCCCCAGTGCCCGGGCCTCAGCCAGTACCTCTTCCCGGCGCTCGAAATGGCGGGGCACCAACACCAGTCGAATGGCCGGCCCCTCCTGCGTTCGTCTCTGTTGCAGATATTCCATCAGGACCCGCTCCTCACCGGGCCAGGTGGAACTGCCCAACAGCAACAGCTCTCCGGCTTTCCAGAACCCCGAATCCTGAAGACGACGTCGACGCTGTTCCTCCTCGGATGCATCGGCCGCAGCCACATCATATTTCGCACTGTGCATGACCTGCAAGCGCTGCGCCGGCGCACCCAGGCCCTTGGCCCGTTCCGCGTCCTCTTCGCTCTGCATGCAGAATAGATTCACCAGCGGATAGATACGCCGGGTGAACAGGGGGACTTTCTGCAGGCGTCGGAAACTGCGGTCGGAAATCCGGCCGTTGAGCAGCATCACCGGAATGTTGCGCTGTTGCAACATACGCAGTTGGTTGGGCCACATTTCGGTCTCCACCAACACCAGCCCCTCCAGCTCCACCGTGTTCAACAAGCTGCGGATCACCAGAGGTGAGTCCAGTGGCGGATAGAGCAGCACATCCCCCTCCCCTAGATGTTGTTCGGCAATCCGGTGTGCAGTACTGGTGTTCACCGTGACCAGAAACTGAGTGTCAGGGTGACGGCGCCGCCATTCCTGCATGAAGGAACGGGCTACCCCGAATTCGCCCACGGAAACGGCATGCACCCAGAGTTTCCGAGCTTCGGAAAGTTGCTGTTGCTTCTCTTCCGAGAGTCGGAAGAGGCGTTCTCCAAAATCTTTACGATAGCCTCCACGCCGCCGCATCCGCAGCAGGAATTTGGGCAACATCAACAGATACACTAGATGGAAGAGCAGATTATAGACAGGCCAAAACATTTACAGAAGCAACTTACTGGCCAGGCTCAGTACGAGAAAGAAACTCGCCATATCGGTCAGGGTGGTCAGGATGGGGCTGGAGAGCATAGCAGGGTCAACGCCCAGGCGTTTCATCAACAAAGGCAAGGAACCGCCAATACAGACGGCCAACATTGAACTGATGGTATAGGCTCCCGCCAGAACAAAAGGAAGCACAATGCCTTCCTCTCCGCGCATGACAAAGGTGATCAGTCCCAGGATCGCACCGATAGCGAGTCCGTTGATCAAACCCAACATGATTTCTTTGTAGAGCACACGGCCGATTTGTTTTTTGTCCAAGAGGCCCAGAGTCAGTTCTCGAATACTGACCGCGACCGCCTGATTCCCGGCTGCGCCACTGAGGTTGGCCACCATGGGCAGAAAAATGGCCAGCGTGGTGATTTGTTCCACTACGGGTTCGAACACCGCGATCACGCCCACGGCGATATACGACAACAGAATACTGGGCAAGAGAAAGGCCAGGCGCTTCAAACAACGGGTAGCAAAGGGCATCACCCGTAGTTCTTCGCCGCCGATCACCCCGCCAAACTGCATGAGCTGTTCCTCCTGGCGTTTGGCCACGGCCTCGAGTACCGAAGCCCGGGTCAGAGCTCCCACCAAGACCCCCTCCTCGTCGAGGACGGGAAGTACGGAGTGGTCGACCCGGTCAAAAATAGAACGGAGTTCATCTAGATCATCCGTAGCCTGTACCGGCTGAATATGCGGAGCATACAGGGTGGAGGGGTCATCATTCACCGGAGCGTAAACCAGTTTCCGCATGGGAATCGAGCCCCGCCAGCGATTGTGCGCATCGACCTCATAAATATAGCGGTGTTCGTAGGAACGGTGCAGGTCGTAGTTATCGCGGAGAGAGCGGGTCATTTCGTCGCGGGAGGCCCCCTGTGGAAAGACCAGAATTTCGGTAACCATCAGCCCGCCGGCTGTAAAACGCTCGTACTGCAGACGCCGTTCCACGTCGGCGGACTCTTCGTCCGACATGCGTTCAAGAATCTGTTCCGACTGCTCCTCATCCAGTCGGGAGAGTACCTCGTACTGCTCGTCGGAGTCAAAACGGTCCAATAGCTTGGCCGCCGACTCCGGATCCATGTCTTCGATCAGGTCTTCGGCATAGTCATCGGGAAAGTGTTCCGCCAAGTCAGCGGCAAAATCGCTGTCCGCTAGGATCAACAGCTGCCAGAAGACGTCCTGCTCGGCTTCCGGAAGCTGTGAAATAGTCAGGGAGGTTTCGGAGGGCTCGAGGTCCCGGGTAAAGGCCAGAACCGCTGCAGGATCACGCGCTTCAATGTGGCGCAGCAGTTCATCCTCCAAGCTCAGATCAGCCTCCTCCATGCGATTCCTCTGATGCCCTGCCTTCGTCTTGTCAAGCGGAGCAATGCGAGAAAGGGGTTTAGGCCGAAACCAGCTTCAACCCGAATTCCAGCATATCATTCACCCGATGAATCCCGAGGTTTTTGAAGAACTTTCCAGAGGCGTATTTCACTCCCCAGTAGCTGCGGTCCAATGCAAAAGAGGCCTGAAGAGCATAATGCCCCTCGGCATCCCGGCCGGTGGCCGCTTCAAAGCTGAATGCATTGGTCAACCCCTTGAGGGTCATTTCTGCGCCAATGCGGAGATCGTTTTCACCCGGGCTGGCCCCGGGAATCATTTCGCTGCGGGTGATGCGTATGGTCGGTGCGGGGTAGGCAGCCACATCAAAGAAATCATGGTCTTTAAGATGATGCATGAGGACATCATGCAGAGGCGTGCCAGCCAGATCGATGCAGGCCAGACTGTCCCAGTCGATTTCAAAATCACCCCCGCTGAGAACGCCATCTTCGAAGATCAATGTCCCTTTAGAAAACTTCAGCGTACCCACGTGGCGGTTGAGCAGGTTACGGCCCGTCCACTGGATTTCACTCTGCTCCAGATCCAATGCAACTTCATGCTGTAGCGCCGGTAAGCTTGGAACCGCTTCGCCACTGCCTTCCACGGGAAGACCTGCAGCAACCCAGCCTGCTAATCCACCTTCCAGAAGATGAACCTGAGTGAATCCAAGACGTTCCAGCTTTTCCCCTGCCATCTGAGCTTCCTGACTTTCCCCATCCTCACCATAGAGAAGCAGTGCCTGATCCTTAGCCCAGCTTTCCGGAACACGGGTAACAAAAGCGACCTCATAGACGCAGTTATTTTCTGCAGCAGGAAGATGTTGGCGTGCATAGGCATCGGCCAGACGTACATCTAAGACCATCGGTTTTGAGTCAGCAGAGGTAAAGGCGTCAGGGCTCAGAAGATTCATGGGTGGCTTTCCGTGGGTTCAGGATGGTTTTCAGATGCCAGTTCCGTAGGCCGGACCCCACCTTGTTCAAGTATGTGGAGGCAGATTTCAGTACTGGTTTCAGACAGATCGGCTGTCTTCTTTTTAAAATACCGTTCCACCACGCCTAACTTACGCGCAAAAAATCGATTAAATGAATTTTGAGGGAAGGCATAGACATCCACCTGATAAACGGCCTCCTCCTTCTCAGGCTGAATTTCCACGAAGGTGAGAGCCCGGAAGCGGCCAAAGCCCCGTTTTCCGGCACTGTATAGCAGCAGTTGAGGGTTGCCCTCCGGAGAAAGGTCCCGAAAGAGTTCCACCATATGGGTGTCATGTTTGGGGTTACCCGTTTTGTAGATATAGACTCCCAGCTCTTCGGTTTCATGAATCGAAAATTCCGCCTCCTCCCCATTCAGCTCAAGCAGCTCTGCATAGGCCGACTGCACCCGCATCAGCAGATCTTTCTCCTGAGTAAGCATCCGGCGTGCATCTTCAAAGGGAACGCCAAGATCCGCACGGGTTGTGGCAAAGATATAGCGTGCATCCAACACGGAGCGTAGATCCTCATGCTCCTCCACAGATTCTGGAAAAGGTAAACGGGTGAATTCCTCCTGAGAGGGTTCCTCCACCGCGTCCGTCTTTTCTTCAGCCAAGGCCAGAAGCGAAAAGCTAGCCCAGCCTATCCAACACATCATCAGCCATTGCTTCATAGCCCCTGTCTAGCCCTCCAGGAATCAAAGGATCAAGAGCAAAGCGGAGAACGCACAAATTTCTGACAATTCCCGCTTTCCCCTTCCCTTTCCTGTCTCAGGCTCTAAGTTTCTCTGTATGGGATCTCTGCTTTTTTGGAAACAAAGTCTATTGGGCCTCATTGCGCTGCTCCTCATTCTGTGGGTCGTCACCATGTTGCAACTCCGCCCACATTTCAGCCCGGCATCTGAAGCCAGCTCAGGAAGAGGCTCCTCAGATGCTTCTGGACTCTCCCTGGCCCCGGAAGCCCTGCAACTGCCTGCCGCTCCCATGTGGTCTGAACCCAGTGAAGACGAGCTGGCTAAAGAAGTCGCCCAATTTCAGCTCACCGGCACCTTTCAGCGTTATGAATTCAACGAGGATTCTTCCGTACCTCAAGCTCAGGGTCTGGCCTTGATTGATCTGGTCGAGGAAAACCGTCAGATGATGCTCAAAGAAGGAATGACCATTGGCGCCTTCTCGGTAAAACGAATTGGGACCAACGAAGTGACCTTGCAACGTGGGGAACGGGAGTGGGTGCTCCGCTTACCGGGCGCCGTCGCCAGCGTCCCCAGTCCGGAAGCCCAGCCCCTTGCAGAAGAACAACCCCGGCGTTTTGAAGATATGCCGGCATTGGAAAGCAGTCCCTTCGGCAAGAAAATCTCCGACAACCAATGGGTCATTCAGCGCGAGGCCATTGAGGAATATGCAGGTCAAATCATGCAAAACCCGGTGCGCGCGGTTCAGCTCTATGGATCCTTTTCTCAAACAGCCCAGAACCCGGATGATGTACACGGTTACCAAATCGGGATGAAAGGCGAACAGGAACTTTTCCAAAGCATGGGCCTGCAGGATGGGGACGTCATTCGCAAGGTAAACTCCATGAAGATGAAAAACCAGCGCCGCGCTGAATACCTCATTGGAGAGTTTATGAAAAACCGCATGAGTGCGGTAGTGCTGGATATTGAGCGTAACGGCGAGAATGTGAAGCAGGTGTATATCATCCGCTAGCAGCCTTACTCCGAGCATCTCATTTCATAACCTAAAGGGCGGATGGGTTTCGCCTTAGGCTAAAAAACAAGCGAGACAGCAGAGTTGCAGCATCAGGAGTTCGCGTACGAGTACGAGTACGCGTACGAAGTTCCTGCGCTGGAAAGCGGATCTTGGTCAAACAGCGAGCCTTGCCGCTAGGTGCAT
>DIYK01000069.1:80353-80688 GCA_002429005.1 Verrucomicrobia bacterium UBA6056 | reverse complement strand
GCTTGGGAATGAAGTGGGTATCCTATGATGAGCCTCATGACCTCTACGTGCTCTGCCCGGCTGGCAGCCGGGGCTCCCAGGCCGCGGACATCTACCGCTTGAATCCATCGCTCTGCATCGCGTGCAGGATGCACGCGGTCCATTAAGAAAGAGGACCTGCAGTGGAGTCCCATCAAGGCAGAGTAGAACAACCGCGGACCACGCTGAAAACGCGGACCCATGCAGTCGCTCTAATGACGGTTTATTGGAGCTACGCTACTTTAGGTCCGCGCTGTCCGCGTGGTCCGCGGTTGTTGCATCTGCAGTTCAAGATCGCGAGCCTTGCCGCTAGGTGC
>DIYK01000069.1:60711-80282 GCA_002429005.1 Verrucomicrobia bacterium UBA6056 | reverse complement strand
AGCCTTGCCGCTAGGTGCTTATGAGTACTTTGGGGTGCTTGGAAGTGAAGTGGGTATCCAATGATGAGCCTCAGGGAGCTCGACCTCCTCTTGAGATCTCCCTTTTTCGGATCCCAGCTAAACTCTTTCCCGCTTTGGGGGTATGAACATTACCTCCCCTTCCAACCCTGCGCTACCACAAGCTTTTCTTCCTTGTGAAGAGTCCGTGTTGAGAAGATTTCCGCCCCGATAATTGAGTGACAATCCTCTTTTCCTTTTCTACAAGCTCATCATGTACCGATTTGTGATTCGTTTTTGTGTATGCCTCTTTCTCGCTCTGCCGATGCTTCAGGCTTCGGAAGAACTGGAAGCTCTCAGCAATCAGGCCTATCTGGATATGCTGGATGGCGAACGTCTGCTGAAGCAGGAAAAGGCCGAGGAGGCGTTGCCCCTGCTTCGCCGGGCTCTGGAAGGCTATCAAAAGATTCAGTCCACGGATCCTGAATTCAAAACCGAAGTGGTCTCCTACCGCTTGGAAACGCTGACCGAAAAACTGGGGGCCTTGGGTGAGGAAAGTCCTGCCCCGCCCAGCACGTCTCCTGCCGGCGAAAATTACGAGCAATTGTACCTCGAGACCCGTGAAAAAATGGCCCGGGATGCAAACCGGCTCCTGGAAATTGAAAAGCGCAACATTGATCTGAATGCCGCACTTCGCGACCGGGAACAGCGCTTACAGGCCCTGCGCACCCGTATGGAAGAATCCATGCAGGAGCAGAAAACGCTCGAAGTGGAAGCTCAACGGGAAATTTCCAAACTGCGCAAACAACTCGATGACAAAGAACAATTTAACGATCTCCTGCAGGACCGGGCCGAGGAAATGGAAGCACGGGATGCTGCCAGCCGCGAACGGCTGGAACAGGTTCGGGCTCTGGCCCAGGCCACCGAACGGGAATCCGAGGAATTGAAGGAAAAAGTTCAGACCCTCGAACAACGCTTGGAAAACACCCGAACCTTAGCCAATACGCAAAACGATCGCAGTACGGCTCAGATTGAATCCCTGCAGCAGGAAGTGGAAACCCTGACCGCAGACCGCAACCAGCAGGTCTCCACCCTCAAAGCTGAACAGAAGACGCTGAAAGAAGAACTCACCTCGTTGCAGGCCAAACTGGCGGAGCTTCCTCTGCTGGAAGAGAGTGTGATTGAATTCAACCGACGTCATGAAGCTCACAAACAGACCATCATGGAACTCGAAGCCTCCGTAAAAGAGTTGAGTGAGGGAAATGACGGCTGGGAAGAACAAAAAGCCAAACTCGAAAGCAGTCTGGAAGAACGTTCTGCGAGTCTGGAAGCGCTCAAAACGGAACTCGAGGGGATGAAGCAGACGCAAAACGATGCGGAATCTGCTGTAGAAAGCTTAGCCCTATTGACCACGGAAAAAGAAACCGCACAAGGCAAAGTACGTGAGTTGGAGACCTTGAAAGCTGAACTGGAAACGGAACTCGAAGCGTTCCGCAAGGGACAGAGCCTGGAAGTGAACACCCTCACTGCCCGCAGTGAAGCCGCCGAAAAAGCACAGCGTGAGCTGCTTATGGAGAAAGAAGGCTTGATTGAACGCCTGGGTGCAACCGAAGCCTTGGTCGAGCGTTTTCAGGCCGACGCGGAACGTGAACGCAACGCCATGCTTCAGCAACGCCGCGAAGCCCGGGAACAACTCTCCATGCTCAGCGAACAGCTGAACGAGATCGCCAAACTGAAAGAGCGGGCCAACAGCAGTGAATCTGAACTGCAGAAATACAAGCAGGTGAAAGAAGAAGAGGTAAAAGCCTTGCGTGAAGAACTTGAAACGTTGCGTTCTGCGAGGGATATTGAACCTTTCCCCGCCAAAGAAGCTCCTTAAGTTCTGTGATCCCTGATTCTATTCAACATTGGTTTGATGACTGTCCCTTTGCACTGATTGCGTTCAGTGGCGGCGTGGACAGCTCTCTGGTAGCTGCCCTCGCCCGCAAAACACTTGGGCGGGATCGCTGCCTCGCTGTCATCTCAGCCTCTCCCAGTCTGAAACTCAAAGATCTGGATGAAGCGAAACAATTTGCTCTCGAACAGGACATTCCGCTTCGCATCATTGTCACCCGGGAATTGGAAAACCCGGATTACGCCGACAACCCGGCGAACCGTTGTTACTTCTGCAAATTCACCTTGTATTCAGAACTCAAGGAGCTGGCCACGGAAAAATCCCCTTGCTGGATTCTCAACGGGACCAATCTCGACGATCAAGGCGATTACCGCCCGGGTCTGCAAGCCGCGGCAGAGTTTGAAGTCCGCAGTCCCCTACTCGAATGTGGATTGGATAAACAGGCCGTGCGGGATCTGGCCAGTGCCATGGAACTGCGTTGCTGGAATAAACCCGCCGCCCCCTGCCTGAGTTCCCGGATTCCCTATGGCGAACGGGTTACCGCCGACAAACTGCGCCGGATTGAATCCGCAGAATCCTGGTTGGCTTCTAAAGGCTTTGAGATCTGCCGGGTCCGTCATCCAGGGGCAGCGGCCCGGGTCGAAGTCGCACCTGAGCACGTGGATGCACTGGGCGAACTGTTACCTGACATGGAATCCGCGTTCCGCACTCTTGGCTTTGATCACTGCGAAATTGATACGGAGGGCTTCGTATCCGGGAAACTCAACCGGAAGGTTTCTGAAGTCCAAACACGCCCTCCTCACTGAAAATCGACCAGGCCATCACCACGTCATGTGCTGAGGCCGCTTCTGTATCTTTCAGCGGATAGTCGAGTTTGAGTTCCTCGTATTTATAGGAAGCCATCTGGTGAAAGGGTAGAATTTCCACCCGTTCCACCGTCTTCATTGCGGCGATGTGTTTGGCCACCTGCCGTACATTCTCCGGGTCATCGGTCAGTCCCGGCACCAACACAAAACGGGCCCACATCGGAACGCGAAGTCTTTCCATACGAGCGGCAAAATCCAAGGTGGGTTGCAGCGGTTTGGCCGTTACCTTTCGGTACTGTTCGTCTGTGCCGGACTTTACATCGAGCAAGACCAGGTCCACCACCTCAAACAAAGAATCCGGAGCCCGTTCATGAAGATGACCGGAGCTATCCAGCACCGTATGCAAGCCCATCTCTTTTGCACCCCGAAACAGGGTTTCACAAAATTCCGGCTGCATGAGAGGCTCGCCACCACTAATGGTCACACCACCTTTGGCACGCTTAAGAAAACTGGCATAGCCTGCCAACTCCTCCAGCAGTTCCTCAGCCTCACGGAGTTTTCCGTCCCGCAACCGCCAGGTATCCGGGTTATGACAATACTGACAACGAAGCGGGCAGCCGTTCAGAAACAAAACAAAGCGGATCCCGGGGCCATCCACGGTCCCTCCACTTTCCACAGAGTGAACAAACCCCTGTCGGGATGGGTCGATGCTCTGCCGTAGAGGCAGCGAGGCATCCGTGGGATTCATCAGCCTGCTTTCTGAGACCGATTGTGCTGAATAATCTGGGTTCGTACCGTATGCAGGCGACCCAACATCAACGCGCAAATCTGCTTCATGGTGCCATATCCGAATACAGGATCGCGGTCGCACAGGTTGCGAATAGCCTGAGCATCAAAACGCATGAGCATAGCCCCTTCCCGACTCCGGGCGGAAAAGGCCCATTTGTAGGGAGGCACCAGCCAGGACCAGCCAATCACTTCCCCGACATCAATCATTTGGATCCATTCTTCATCGCCCTCAACATTCGCATAGAGGTCGATGGTCCCTTCCATAACAATGTAAAAGGATTCGGCGGGATCTTTCTCCTCGAACAACAGCTCACCCGGCTCTACCGTCAATGCGGTCATATGCTGGGCAATCTCCTCCAAATATGCCTCGCTGAGGCGCTGGAAAACGGGATGTTCTTTCAGGAATTCGATTTTTTCATGCATAGGCAACCTCCAGAAAAATAGTTATGTGGAGAATTGGGCTATGTGAAGTCCGAATTCAGAAAATCGACAAGATCTCTTCAACAGGTCTCCGCCGAAAAGCCATCTACCCCGCAGGCTGTGCGGGAACTGGATTGGGCTTCGCCCCGTTGTTATATCCGTCCTGCCTAGACTCCACCCCGCATGGGGCTCTGTAAGCACGTTGAATCCAAATCTGAAACCTGAAGTTCACGCGCAGAGACCTTTGCCCTACATGGCGGCCCGGAGGGCTGCAGGGATCTAGGCCGAATGGCACGAACGTAAGGCTCATTGCACCCAAGCAAATTTGCCCCAACGGGGCTATGCATCCCAGCCCGGGGTGGAACCCCGGGTTAGGGTTTCCAAACCATGAGCGGTCTGTAGGTGCGCCGCATCTCCAGTTTTTATGCGCTGTTCCTTCAGAACACACCCATATGCGAAACGGGGGACCCAGGCTTGCACCCTGGGCTGAAATGCAACGCCCCTTCAGGGCGACTTTCTTCGCAATGACCTGAAAACGGCCTTACGTTAGCGCCATTCGATCCAGGCCAGGGTGTAGCCCTGGTATTATCATCATCTGCGTGCCCTCGTAGCCATGCGGGATCCAACTCAGGAGCGCTGCTCTATTACGTATTCCCTGACCATGACTACGGGGCGACGGATCGAAGAGCGATTTTACCCGATCAGGCGTTTCAGCTCAGTCAGAGAACGGGTGAGCGCCTCTTCTGCCGGAGCGGTAACGTCATACCCCTGAATACCAATGGAACCGCTGTAGTTGAGAGATTTCAACTGCTTCAGCACTTCCGCGTTATCCATCTCTCCGGAATCCAGCGGCTCAATAGTGGGGTTGAGATCATGTTTCTGGGTGCCCTCCTCTACCAGAGCCGTCCCGCAGAGATTCACGGCAAAGAGACGATCCCCGGCCTGATCAAAGAGCTCTGCCACCGGGGTCTGATCGCAGCGGTACCAGTGATATCCACAAAACATGGTGCCCAGCAGTTCATGAGGAACCTGTTCTATCAGACGCAGGGAATCCTCCACTTTCTCGAGGCTGAAGCCGAAGTGCGGATAGAGGCAGGCCTGAATGCCTTTCTCTTCCAGCAGCGGCATCAGCGTTTTCAGCCAGGGTACCAGGCCCGCATCGGCAGAGGGATCACCGACTTTTTCGTTGAATCCGCCATGCCAGGCCGAAAACTCGATGCGGGTAGAGGGATCCAGGGCCTCGACCAGGGTTTTAAAATGAGCCAGATCCTCCTCACCCGGAGTGACTGCCGCATCCAGTCGCATGAATACCGCGTTGAAGCCCAAACCGGCTTCAGCGGAAGCCTGTAGAAATTCCAGACTTTTACTGGGGTTATCAAGATCAGAGGTCACATAATAGTCGTCGTAGCCGACGGCTTTGACCATCTCAGCCTGTTCGCTGACAGAGGGTCCTTCATTGCGGCACATAAAGTGCGTGTCCATGGCAAAAATACGGTGGGTCATAGGAGTTTCTCCAGTGGGAGGTTAAAAAGTGAGGACAACAGGTTGTTTGCTTTCGGAACTTTCGTAGATGGCTTGAATCACCTGGAAGGCCTGCAGGGCTTTGGCATCGAACATGCCCACGGCATCATTCTTCCCCTGCACATAGCTGCGGAATTGCAGCAGCGGCTCAAACATCCAGTTGGGGGCCTCCGAGGCTTCGGCGGAAATCTCCTCCACCGAGGAGCTTTCTTTGTCTTTGCTTATCTTCACTTTCAGCGAGAGGTCCTCTCCGAAGGGGAGCCAGTTCCAGCTGAGGAAGGCATCCGTTCCATAGATCCCCTCCCGCTGTTCCGCTTCACCATGGGTAGCGCAGCTTCGTTCGTAGCGGAGATCCACCAGAGAATCATCCGCACGCACAAAGCGCACGGTGGCCACCACCTGCGTTTCAATATCATACACCGTGCCTTCCGGTAGATCGGCGGGCACACTGGGCTGGGTGCAACTGGACTGCAGCACCTGCACTTCTTTAGGTTCAAAGATGCTCAACAAGGTATTCCAGTCGTAAGGACCCCAGTCCATCAGCGGACCACCCCCACTCTTGGATTTATCCAAAAACCACCAACTACCGTTCTGATACTCAATGCCGGTTCGATGACATTCGGTTCGATGAATCCAGTCCACCAGATAGGGCGTACCGATACTGCCATCATTGATTTTCTGTTTGGCCAGCTGGTTCAGCGTCCAACTCTGGAAGCGGCTACCGCAGGTGGCAATATGCAGCCCCTTCGCCTGAGCCGAAGCCCACAGTGCCTCCGCCTCGGCCAGATCCATGGCCAGCGGTTTTTCCACCAGAACGGAACGGCCACTGGCCAGAGCCTTCTCGGCCTCGCTCACATGCCAGCGCGGCGGGGTGGATACCACCACCAGATCATCCGGGCCGGCCGCTGTGGCCAGCATCTCTTCAGAACGTTCATAGAGGTGCGCATGGGGGAAGGCCTCCAGAAAGGAGGCACGGGCTTCGGGACTGGGATCGGCGGCATGCAGTTCGCTGCCTGCCAATTCCCCGCAGGCCTGGGCGTGGTGATGGGAGATCACCCCACTGCCAATGATGTAAATACGTGTGCTCATACGGATACCTTTCGAATACTGCCGGGTCGGACCGGGCGATGTTCATCCACCGACTGCATGGCCGCAAAGGCCAGCTCCAGCGAACGGATGTTGTTCCCTGCGTTGTTTTCAGGAAGTCGGTCTTCTTCGATGGAAAGAAGCAGTTCGCCCATGGTGCCCTGGAAGCCCTGTTCAAACCAGGTCCCCTCCAAGGGGGGCCGGCAGCTGCCCTCCTCCGTTTCGAGTCGAAGATCATGGGCGTGGCAAATACCACCCTCGGCGTGCAACACGCCTTTGCTGCCCACAATGCGAATCTGTTCGCGCGGGGCCACCTTGCTGTGACCGTCCACCAGGATGGTGGCGAGAGCATTCTCAAAGCGGAACTGGGCACAAGCCATCATGTCCGGTTTCATCTCCTGGCCGGGAGCATGACTGCTGAAGGCGGATACAGAAACCGCTTCCCGATCTCCGAGAAACACGCGCAACATATCCATCCAATGAATGGCAAAATCATAGAGCATGACATGATGTACCTGTTCAAAGGCCGTTCCCTGAATCCAGGTGTGGTCCCAGTTCATGTCCACTGAGATGCTCTGTACTTCGCCGATCAGCCCTTCCCGGACAGCCAGAGTCATCCAACGCACATAAGGTGCCCAACGGCCATTCTGATTCACCGCCAGCTTCAGGCCTTTTGACTCTGCCAGTTCCGCAAGGCGCAGGCCTTCATCCAGGTCGAGGCTGTAGGGTTTCTGGCTGAGTACATGTTTGCCGGCGAGCAGTGCGGCTTCAATCGCTTCAGCCCGGTGAACAGGGTGAAGGGCGATATCGACCACATCGATATCCTCCCTCGCGAGCAAATCATGATAATCGCCGTAGACGGCCCCCTCCGGATGGAAGGCATCGCGACGGGCTTCCGCCGCCTCCAGGTTCAGATCCGCAAAAGCTAGAACCGGCCAGCCTTGAACCTGATAGGCTTTCAAGTGACTTTCCGTGATGCCACCGCAGGCAATCAGGCCAATCCGCGGCACATAGGACTTGGGGACAGGCGGAGCTATGTTCAGTTCCGGAACCGGAATCTGTTTCTCATTGTTTTCTGCGGACAGATCATAATTTTCTTCAGCCATGGCCTTACCCTTTCAAAGGAAGCGTTTTGCCCTGACGGGCACTTTCGGCAGCGGTATCCACAATTTGCTGACCAATGCGGGCAATCTCCGGAGACAGCGGACCTTCCGGCGCCCGCTGTTTCTGAATGCAGTCCACAAAGTAGGAAATCGCATCTCCAACCTCCGCGGCTAACTCGTCCACAGGAATTTCCTCTCCCGCCGGGTTTGCCCGGGTTTGCACGCGGATATGGCTGTCATAATCCCAGCTGGCGATGCTTCCGTCCGAACCCGAGAGGACAAAGCCGCATTTCGGGGAAGGCTGATGGGTCCAGGGATCCGTAAAGGTCCCCCAGCGGGTTTCGAATTTGGATAGACCATGGGCATAGCGGGCTACGGTCACCGAATGTTCGTCCACCTCCAAACCGGGCCGACCCGCGGTCATGCAGCAAATTTCGAGAGGCGCTCGTCCTCCCTGGTACCAGGTACCCAGCGTGCTGCCATAGCCCAGATAATCCTGAAGAGAGCCCCCGGCGCTTTCAGCTTTGTAGAACCAACTGGCCTGTTTCCGCTCCAGCGTGGGCTCCTGCTCAATCTTATCCGCGCCATGCCAGAGAGGCCCACGGTTGCCATCGTAATAATGAACTTCCAACAGCTCCCCAATCAGCCCTTCATCCAGCAGACGTTTCGCCGTTACATGCCCCGGCACCCAACGAAGAGGCCAATTGATCATCATAAACTTTCCGGTACCCTCCATGGCCGCGATCATGCGGTCTGCATCTTCAAGCGATCCGGCAAAGGGTTTTTCCACCAGGACATGCACGCCATACGGGGCTACCTTTTCCACATACTCCGCATGCAAGCCGGTGGCGGGACAGAGCAAGACCAGATCGGGTTGGGCTAGCTCCATGCAGGATTCAATATCTGTAAATACCTTATCATCAGGTATATCAAAATTTTCAATCGCCTCGACCATGCGTGCAGGATCCGCATCACAGATGCCAACAATCTCAACCTCAGGGTGATTGTGAGCCAGGCGAAGCAGATCGCCCATATGCATGTGATCGAAGTTGATTCCTGCTAGTCTGATCATGTCTGTCTCCAAATGGGGGATGGGAAAAGACAAACATAGGGGAAGAGGAGCATGTTTTGAATGGAGTGTCTGAGCAAAAACTTGTAGTTTTTGATCATATGAGTTCTCCCGGTATTTTTCTGCCCAGTGGCCGCCAGCATCCGGACTGCCAGGTGCATATCGACACGGTCTTCTATGATCTGTTGGCCATTCAGTTTTGCGCCTCAGGGTCCCTATATTTCCAGCGGGGGGAGCTGCCGCTGAGAACTTGGGAACAACCGGTGTTTTTCTGGACCGACTGCCGATCCCACTACCGCTATGGGCCAGGGGCCAGCGGAGCCTGGGAACATCATTGGGTACAACTTCACGGCCCGGCCGTGGAGAGTCATTTTCTCCCCCTGCTGGAGCATCTAGCCCCGGAAGGCTGTATTCCGGTGAGCAATGCCCGGGAATGCCAGTCCGCGATTCTGGATTTGATCAGCTTGGTCAATCAGCCCCTGCCCGACTCCTGGGAGGCTGTGCACAAAATGCAGCAGTTTCTGGTTTCCGTGCAGCGGGGCGCTCCCGGCCGCCCCAGCCTGGATGCCCGCCTGCGTAACGTCCGCGAGGAACTCGAACAGGATCCGGGTGCGGACTGGGACTTTAGCGCCTTGGCCCGGAAATATGGCTTTTCTTACAGCCACTTCCGCCGGCGCTTCCGGGAGCAGCTGGGCAGTTCGCCCCGGCAGTACCTTATCAGCCTACGCTTACGCGAGGTGGCCCGGGGGCTGATGGAGGAACGAGGCAGTATTCAGGAGCTGGCTGCAGAGGCAGGTTACGAAGATGCAGCCCATTTTTCCAAACTCTTCAAACAACGTTACGGGGTTCCCCCAGCGCGCTATCGTCAGGCCCTGCGTCAATTTCAGGGCTGAAGCGCTTCCGTTACCCAGTCCCAGAGAGGCATCTTGCGGCCATCATCATAGTGCAGCCCCTGAGGGTGCCATGCAACCACATTCCCATCGGCGTGCGTTTGGGCTTCCAGAGCAATGGCCCGGACGCCCAGGCGTTGGAGCGAAACCACTTCACCGGGATCACAGCTACCGAGAGGATGCCGGTCGAACCAGGCCGAAAGCCCATCTAACTCCGCACCCCTCAACCAACCGTCTTTATTCCGATCCAGAGTGGCCAGGGCTTCAAAGCCATGCTTCCAGGGCATTTCCCAGCTGTAATCACCAAACATCTGACTGCCACTGCGAATACGCCCCTGCAACAAGGGATCCCAAACCAAAAAGGCTGCGCCCTCTTCAATCCAAGGCCAGATGCCTCCGCTCCCATTCCCCGCCAGGTCGAAAGCCACCCTCGCCTCCTCGTCGATAGGCGCCGTTTTTCGTTCTTGCTGCAAGGGATGGAAGACAATGGGAGTGATGGGTCCCATGGGAAGCGTTTCCAGTGCTTTCAGATCCTTCTTCATCTTGCGAGCCGTTGCCGCATCGGGCTTGGAGTCCTCTTCCAGAGCCAACCAGGCCCGGGCTGCTTCCCCGGAGATCAGAGCCCGGCGGCCCTCTACGGGTTGATGTTCACGGGCGAGATCTGCTTCGCGCCCTTTCATCCAGGCTTCCTTGAAGGCCGTCCGAGCCACAGCCAGATTCAGTTCCTGTAGCGAAGCCGGAGCTTCGGCATGCAGTTCTTCCAGCTCCAACCAACGCCGGACAAAACTAGCATAAGTCAGAGCATAAAGCGCAGTATCAGGGGAACGCTTCCGGGCTTCGGTCAAGTTCACCAAGGCTTTCTCGGCTAGCGCCTGACGCTCGGAAACATTCAGAACGTCTATTTCCCATCCCTGAGGAGCGCGATGATCAAAAAAGCTCGGATCACTGGGCAGGTGTGGTTCACCGGGCAGGCTTTCCCCAGGCTGATCAGGACGATAGGCCGGGGCAGCAGAGCGGCCCAGATCCATTCCCAGATAGGCTACCCGGCCCTGTCGGTAGATCCACTCCGGGTTTTCCGGCTCTGCCTTGGCTTTCGCTTCCAAATCCTGCATCATGGAGTCAAGCGGGACCAGCTGCGGCATCATAAAGATCGCCCAGAGCGGTGAGCTGAACAGCATCAACAGCAAAAGCAGGATTGGTTTCATGCCGATATGACGTACTAAGCATGAAAGAACTTAGAAGAAAAAATGAAAGAATCTGTTACTGCATTTCAACAACGTGTCTATGACCGCTGCTGTGAAATTCCCAAAGGACGGGTCTGCACCTATGCGGAGTTAGCAAAATCGATCGAATGCGCTTCTGCACAGGCCGTGGGTCAGGCGCTGAAACGAAACCCTTTTGCTCCTGAGGTCCCCTGCCATCGGGTGATTTCTGCCACCCGGCAATTGCATGGCTACAATGGGCAGACGGAGGGAGACGAACTCACGCGAAAGCGCAGCCTTCTGGAATCCGAAGGCTTGCGCTTCGAAGCAGACGGCCGTATTGCCGACAAACAATTTCATCACTTTGCCTAAACGGCCTCGCTCACCTTCTAAGACATTTCCCTCTCTAGCTTATGAACATTGAAGCTTTCCCCACTGGCGCGTTTGGCACCACCTGTATCATCCTGAAAAAAGAAGGAATGGCCCTGGTGATTGATCCAGGTGCAGAACCCGAGCGCATCGAATCCGCCATTGGAGCCTCCACCGTGGTAGGCTATGCGTTGACCCATGGGCATTATGACCATGTGCTGGCTTTGCATTCGGTTCACCCCCGACACCCTGCCCCGGTGTGGTTGCATCCGGCCGATGCCTTGTGGGCCTTTACGGCGAAGAATCAGAACCCGCCCTATTACGTGCAACCCGATCCGGAGGAGATTCCGCCCATCCAACATGCCTGGGAAGAGGATGCTCCCTTTGCCATTCCCCCGTTTCATTTCAATACCCTGCAGCTCCCAGGCCACTCCCCGGGCTCGGTGGCTTTCCATTTTCCGGAGGAATCCTTGTTAATCGGCGGCGATGTGATCTTCCGTCAAAGCATGGGCCGAACAGACCTGCCGGGAGGAGACCCTCAAGAACTGATGGCTTCTCTGCGTCGTTTGAATGAATTGCCCCCAGAAACACGTATCATTCCCGGTCATGGCCCCGAAACGACGTTGGCGCAGGAGCGTCTGGACAATCCTTACCTGAAGATGGCGCTGCAGGGGGGCTGAGGGGAAAGAGTCAGTAGTCAGTAGTCGGTAGTCATTAGTCAGTAGTCATTCGTAGTCCCGCAGTCCCTGCGGGAAAAGCAGGCTCAAGCAGCTGGAGCGTGGGCATCTTGCCCGCGAATGGCGTTCCGGCCTGTTATGGGGAGTCCTTCATCTTGCATCAGAGCTTAGGTGTATCGTCCACGCAATCAACTCTCTTCAACAGCGGCAGCGTTGCTCCCGCACCAAAGCCGGCTGCGCCGCTCCTGCCGATGACCCATGACGAATACGAAGCCTTGCTGGAGCTGAGACATTCGCTGTTTACAGAATCATGGTGAGATCTCTCAGAGTCATCGCCCAGAACATCAAGTAGAGGCCCAAGGGCCCGGGGGTAAACAGAAACAGATATATCCCAGACCGGCACCTGCGCTGCCCTTCGAAACACAAACAGCCCAGACTGTAACAGAACAGAACCAACAATTGGGCAAGACTCATGGCAAAGAGGTAGAGGCTCCTGACCCAGGACGCTTCGACAGCCCCGGTCTACACACAGACCTATGGGGAGTCTGCGTCATCCGAATCCTCTCCAAGCCGATGCAGCTCAAACCCGCCATCAGGTTCCACAACGGCAAAGTGCCGGTCACTGAAAACCCCAAGAGTAAAGGAGCGATGAGGTCGCCATGGGTTTTCTCCTGCGGATAACTCTGTCACAAGCATCCGTGCTTCTTTTGGGCCGAGGTAGATGTGGGCCAATTCTCGTTCATCCTGCCACTCCAAACCATCAGGAAGGTGATCAGATTTCAATGCCCGCCCCATCAAGCTCATCTCCACTTCAGGCATGCCAGCCAAACCTGCCTGTTGCCAGGCTTGTTTGGCCTCCTGTAATCCTGAATCCTGGAGACTCCCTGAATGCCCACGTGTTTTCAGAACGAAGCTGCGACCCTCCCGACCCTGAAGCCAGAGCCGCAGCCAGGTTTGCCCCCCCAACTGCTGCTCTACCTGATCCAGCAGTTCAAGCAATTGAAGCCAATCACTGCCACAGCGCCCATGCTTCAAAGGAATATACCAATGCACCTTGGAGAGAATCGTATTCTTTTTTGAGATCAACCGAATTGAGATCGATTCTCCTCCGGTAAAAAAGTTTCCCAAACTCAATTGCTCGTCCTGATACTGGAAACGACGCATGGCCTGCGAATACCCTGGCAGCTCCTGTATCAGATCCCGGGCCAGAACGCGGCTCATCTCTAAACGTATTGGGGACCATATTGCCAAAACATGAAGTGTATGCTGCCCGGAGCCCCACAGGTCCTGTTCACTAAAACCCTTCAGGTCCAGCCGTTGGGCATTGGGACTCCCCGGCAATAGAAGTTCACCCAATAACTCCGGCAAATCCGGGTCATAGCACAACCACTGCTCCTCCCCAACCTGAACAGAAAAGGGCAACATGCCCGGGCTGAAGACCTGAGAGTGCAACTGGATGTTAGGCTCGCCAGGAAGTTCCACCCTCAGAGAGGGTTGCAGGGTACTTTGAATTTCGTTTCCGGTCAAAACGCGCTGTAAATGAGGTTGAAGATGTGCCCATTCCAGCAGAGCTTCACCCTCCTTGCTAATGCGAGGCATCTTTCCATCTGCACCTCGCACCAGTGGGTCCACCACTTGCTCCAAGATCTGATCCCGTTTGGCCAGGATCCGATCCTCGGTGAGTTTAAGTCTATCCAACACCTTTTCCGGGCTTCTCGCACCGTGAAGAACGCATTCCCGAATCGCCTCTACCACTTGTAGAGGAACCTCATGAACAACCTCTTCAGGAATCTGTTGAGGAAAGGGGGCAAAGGGGTCTGTGGGCCTGTGAAAAGGAGAGCTGCCGGAGTATACATATCGATCTCCTTCACGCTCAAAGCGAACGAATCCTTGCTGAAATTCCCAATCGCTCCGGGTAGTATCTTCCAAAGACAGAATCTCCCCTGCCTTCAGACTCGCACAGAACAACACTGAACTGAGGCTTACCCAAACCCGGATTAGACTAAAACAAGCACGTCGCATCAGCAGATCCTAACAAAGCACTCCTTCGCTTGAACACTCTGAAAAGAGTGAAGTCCACGGAGAAGTTTTTTTATGAAAAAATGAACCCAGCCCCCATTGGGGGCGATAGTCTATGCAACCTTAACAAAGCAAGGCTTTCATGGTAACCCTATCCAACATGTCTACCCTATCTCATCAGGTCCAGCAACGCGTGGAAGTTCCCTTCCAGTACCCCGTTCATTTCGGGAGAAATCTGTTTGGTTCCAGCGAAAGCCCCCTGCCGGATCTGTTGCGTCAGGGCAGCGGCCGCTGTCTGGTGTGGATGGACTCCGGCGTCGCCGAGGCCTTCCCGGAATTGAGTTCCCGCATCCAGAATTTTCTGAAGCAAGAGGATGGCATCGAACTGCTGCGTGAGCCCAATATCATCCCCGGTGGCGAAGCGATCAAAAACGACTACCGCCGCATCATGTCGCTCGTCGATGAATTGCTGGAATACCACCTCTGCCGTCACAGCACCGTTATTGTGATCGGGGGCGGCGCCTTGCTCGATGCCGCAGGTTTTGTTTGTTCTATTGTTCATCGTGGGGTGCGGCTGATCCGCATGCCCAGCACCACTCTGGCTCAGAATGATGCTGGCATTGGCGTGAAGAATGGTCTGAATCTGCATGGTATGAAAAATAGCATCGGCTGTTTTGCTCCGCCATTTGCCGTTCTCAATGACCTCGACCTGCTCACAGGTCTGGACGAGCGAGGCTGGCGGGATGGCATCAGCGAAGCTTTCAAAGTGGCCATGATCAAGGATTCTGCTTTCTTTCAGGAGCTCTGCGACCTGGCCCCCGCCCTCGCCCGTCGGGATCCTGCAGCCATGGAACGTCTGGTCATTCGCTGTGCCGAATTGCATCTCGAACATATCGCCACTTCAGGTGATCCTTTTGAAATGGGCTCCGCCCGACCTCTGGATTTTGGACACTGGTCTGCACACAAACTGGAATCGCTAAGCAACCACCGTATCAGCCATGGGGAGGCGGTCGCGGTAGGCATCGCTTTGGATAGTTTGCTTGCTGCTGAGATGGGCGATCTCCACAGTGAAGAAGTTCGGCAACTTCTAGACGCCCTAAAAACGCTGGGATTCAATCTTTTCCCGGATGAGCTTACGCTGACGCTGGGCGACGGCAGCCTGGCCCTGGAGCAGGGACTGGAGGAATTTCGGGAGCATCTGGGGGGGGAGCTCAGTTTAAGTATCCCCTCCCCTCTGGGCAGCATCCGGGAAGTACATGACCTGAGTTCGGAACAACTCCAGCGTGCGCTTGCCGGATTGCGGGAGCTGGCATGCGCCTGAACCAACAGCTTTCCTTCAGTTACTGTTTAAATATTCATCCTGGGGAGCAACTCGCTGACGTAGAAGCGGCCCTGCGGGGGCCTGCCTCAGATATTGCCCACCAGCTAAGCCCTGATCAGCCTTTCGGCCTCGGCCTGCGCATCGCCCGGCCCGCGGCCAGCGAACTGCAGGACCCGGCCAAGCTTGCCGCCTTCCGCGATCTGCTCCAGGAGCTCAACTTTTATGCATTCAGCATAAATGGTTTTCCCTACGGAGCCTTTCACGGCACCCGGGTCAAAGAAAAGGTCTACCTTCCAGACTGGAGCGACCGCCGCCGCCTGGACTACAGCATGGATCTATTTCGAATCCTTGCCGCGCTGGTTCCGGAAGGCGAAGAAGCCTCGGTAAGCAGCGTTCCCCTGGGCTATGGCAAGCAGGAGCCCGAGCGCTTTATCCCTCTGTTGCTAGAGCTTGCCGCAGAATTGCGCGCCCTTCAGGAGAGCAGCGGACGCCGCCTGCATCTGGGTCTGGAACCGGAGCCCGATTGCTGTTTGGAAACCACGGATGAAACCATTGCCTTTCTACAGCAGCTTTATGCAGCGGATGCCAGCGGAGCCGCTCGCGACCATATTGGTGCCTGCCTGGATACCTGCCATGCAGCCATGCAATTTGAGGATCCGGCAGAGATGTTTCAGCGCTACCTGGACCAGGGGATTCTAATCTCCAAAGTGCAGTTGAGTGCGGCTCTGGATGTGGAGGATTCTCCCGAAACCCGTGAACGTCTGCTCACGGTGGACGACGGGGTTTACCTGCATCAGGTGAAATGCGCAGACGGAAGCCGCTGGGCCGACCTTCCCGAACTCGCGTCCACTCCGGTTCAACGCGGACGCAGTCTACGGGTGCATGCCCATGTTCCGTTGGATTGGGCGGGGCTTCCTCCACTTGGAAGTACCCGGCATACCCTGAGCCCTTCCTTCTGGAAACTCCTGGCCCAGGGGGCCTGCCCTCACGTGGAGGTGGAAACATATACTTTCGGCGTATTGCCTTCCGACATCAGCGGGTCCCGCGATGTGGTGTCCAATGTGGTAGGCGAATGCCGCTGGGCGATAAACCAGATCAGCCAGGGAACAAATAACCCGATTCCGGCAAGGATCTGAACCGCAGCGGAGCTGTTTGTTCCCAAAAAAGGCAAGGGTTTCAGCTGCCCCCCACTGAGCAACCAAGTGAGGAAGAGAACAGGGATCGGAACCAGGTCCATGAGAAACTGCGTCAGGGAAAATTCGTTTTGTTTGGGTAAAAGCAAGATCACGAACAGCAGCTGCATCGCAACAGAACAGCTGAACACGTAGGCAAAGGGATACAGACTCTGCGCGTTTGCCGCCGCAGCCGTCCACCAGGAGAGATGAAGAGCCCAAAAGCATGCGCGATTCCAACTCAGGCGGGATCCCTGGGTAATCCACAGAAATACAAAACCAACTCCTCGGGTCAGCACAAGCAGCGGTGACAGCCCCGAAGCGGAATCCGCAACCAACATCAAGGGCAGCAGAAAGAGCCCTTGGCGTCCGGGCATGCACAACAGGGCCACAGCCAAAGGATCCAAAGGCAAGACCCCCGGCAGCAAGGTCAGCCGGGAGAACAACAAACGGAACGCCACATAGAGCAGGGGCGGAACCCAGGGAAGTTTAAGAAAGGAACATGCAATCGCCATAGGAGAAAAACCGATACCGCTCCTGAACGGCGGCTTCATACGCCTCCAGGAGCCATTCACGCTGACAAAAAGCGCTCATCATCATGAGCAGAGTGGAGCGCGGCAAGTGAAAATTGGTAAGAATCGCGTCAACCGCCCGGAAACGGTAGGGAGGATAAATGTACAGATCACTGCGCCCCTGCCCCGCTTGGAACCGCCCCTCCTCATCCACAATTGTCTCCAGCGTCCGTACCGAGGTGCTGCCAACGGCCACAATGCGCCCTCCTGCAGCCCGACTACGATTCAGAGCTTCCGCGACCGGGGCCAGGACCTCATAGCGTTCGGCGTCCATCTGATGTTCTTCGACCACCTCGCTCTTCACCGGCCGGAAGGTGCCGGGGCCTACATGAAGAGTGAGTTCCAACACCTCAACCCCTCGAGCGCGAATCTGATCCAACAGTTCCGGGGTAAAATGAAGCCCGGCGGTCGGAGCAGCCACCGCACCGACTTCTTTCGCATAAATCGTTTGATAGCGCTCACGATCTTCTGGCGTTTCAGGCTGTTCCCTCTGGATATAGGGTGGAAGCGGCAGGCGGCCAATTTCCTCCAGGCACTCCAGCAAAGGTCGATCCGAAATGACCTCAACCCGATTGAGTCCATCCTGTCGGTTTTCCAGAACTTTCAGTTCGAGGACTCCCGAAAGTTCCAGCAGCTGCCCCGGCTTGGGACGATGACTGCTTTTCATCATCACCAACCACTCATCGGGGGATTCATCGACCGGTTCCACAAAGAGGCACTCGACTTTGCCGCCACTGCCCTGCTTCACCGCAAAACTGCGTGCAGGGATCACGCGGGTATTGTTCAGGACCAGCGCATCTCCCGCTTGTAGAAAGCCTGGAAGCTGGCTGACCTGACTATGCTCGACTTCCCCATTGTGGCGATTCAGCCTCATCATCCGGGAGCCTCCCCGATGTTCAGCGGGATGCTGAGCAATCAATTCAGGGGGCAGCGTAAAAAAGAAATCATCCGTAGGTGTAGACATGTATTTTTTCCATACGGCCCTTTTTAAAAAACTCCCGTCCGAAATAGGAAAAGTCTTTGACAGAAACTAGCCATTCCCCTTAGGTTTAAAGAACAGAACCTTACACAACCCGCACAATTTGTGCAGCGGAGACCCCGACATGAAGAACATCCATCGCCCCCGCAAGGGCTTTACCCTCATTGAAATGCTGGTGGTAATTGCGATTATCGCATTGCTTGCCGCTATTCTCGTACCTTCTGTAAACAAAGCTCTTGAAAAAGCGAAACGGATGCAGCTCGTCAACAACGGCCGGAACATCTACACCGCCGTGTTTGTGGATGTAGCCTCCGTCAGTGATCAGTTTGGTGGCAGTTCCATTTACCTGCCTCAGTCCAGTGCCAACAGCACGGACACCAACCTCACCTTCACCACCACCCATGATTATTTCATCAAACTGGTGCAGGACGAAATTCTCCCGGTAAACTGGGCTTTCTTTGCCAACGCGACTGGCGTCACCGCTGCCACAGGTCAGTGGGATGGCACAACCGCCTCAGCTTCGAACTTCTCGGAAAACAACAGCTCCTGGCAGGCCGTAGCTGACCTCACGACCGATGATACCGGCACCCTCTTCCTGGTGACCAAAAATATCGGCGAAACTGCACTGAATCCCAGCTACTCTGACACCGCTCGTCCGGCCTTCGGTGGTTCCGGTAACGATGTGCCTTACAAGGACAAAGCCATGGTCGCTGTGTTCATTGGCGGCCAAGCCGTTGCACTGGACAAAAAGACCGTCTTCTGGCGGGTTCTGAACCCCTCCAAGGCGGACAACTCCATTCTGGAGCCCTGATCCTTACACAAGGTATCTGTCTCCCCTGTTCCATACGGGACAGGGGTTTTTTATGCCCATGAAGCTACCAGAAACTCTTTCCGTTCGTCTCATCACCCGCATCATCAGTGCACTGGTCTTAGTTAGCCTCCTGTTCACGCTGCATTGGGCTCACCGCACCGACCATGCCTTACAACGCGCGGGACGGATATATCACGTGGATCCCCTCCTGCTCCGCGCCATCGGGATGCGGGAGAGCCGCCTAAACCCAAAGGCACGTGGAGCCGCAGGCGAAATTGGCATGTTTCAAATCATGCCGAATACAGCAAAACATTGGGCTGAGGTGGTCAAACGAGAAAACCCCACAGAAGAACAGCTCTTCAGAGTCAGCCTGAATGCAGAAATCTGCGCGTGGTACATTCGACGGGGATTGGATCGCTTTGATCATCAAGAAGATCCCCTGCCCTTTGCCCTCGCGTTCTACAATGCTGGCCCCAGCCGGGCCGTACGATGGGAAAAAGAGCTTCCGGAACACATCGAATTCACCCGCTTCATTCCTTTCCCCAGTACCCGGGCCTACGTCACCAGTATCCTCGAAGACTACCGCGGCATGCAGGGAGGGGGGAGTCGGTAGTTATTAGTCAGGAGTCAGGAGTCAGGAGTCATTGGTCAGTGGTCATTGGTTATTAGTCAGGAGTCAGGAGTCATTGGTCAATGGTCATGGGTCAGTAGTCATTGGTTATTAGTCAGGAGTCAGGAGTCATGGGTCAGTTGTCATTGGTCAGTGGTCAGTGGTTATTAGTCAGCCCAGCCAACTACGGGGTCGAAATTTGTAAAAAAAGACGGAGGGTCTCACACAAGGAGTCAGGAGTCAGTGGTCAGTGGTCAGTGGTCA
>DIYK01000069.1:0-60629 GCA_002429005.1 Verrucomicrobia bacterium UBA6056 | reverse complement strand
CAGTGGTCAGTGGTCATTAGTCAAGAGGGTCAAGAATGACCGGGAGGCAGGAGGTGAAGCGAATTGCCGCTCCCTTTATATCCCGTCTCCTATCTTCTAGCTCCTAAATCCTGACTATTTCTGAATGTTCCTTGACTGAAGCCATCTTCCCGGTACATAGTGCCCCTCCCGATCGGAGAGTAACTCAGTCTGGTAGAGTGCTTGCTTTGGGAGCAAGACGTCGCAGGTTCGAATCCTGTCTCTCCGACCATTTTAAAGACCCTGCCTTGCAGGGTCTTTTTTTGGATTGAGAGACAGGGTTCGAAGCTGCGAAGCAGGTCGTCTCCGGAGGCCTGGGAAGGCCGATGGAGTGGCCACATCGTGGCGCCCAAGGGGCCAAGGCCCGGGGACGGGCCGACGCCATCCTGGATCCGGGATCAGGAACAGAACCTTTCAGCGTAGAGAAGCACAGCCCTGAATGGCGACCCGGAGGGTTGCAGGGATCTAGGCCAGGGTGCAGCCCTGGTATGGATTTCTAACAAAGAATCCGCGCCCCAAAGGGGTGCAGGCCTCTATGCGAGCTGAGCATCAGCAAAACCCAGTTCCGCACTCCCCCTCCCGCTGTCTTGCTTCGGCATCACTGAAGGTGGCGGCTTACCTGCATTCAGATGCTCGAGGAAGTCTAGCCTCCTTATCTCCAGTCCCATAGGAACCATCCGTAAAGCCTCGTTTTTGTTCACAGGCTGTACGGTATGAACTCACGAGTGATCTCGGGCTAATCGTTCTTTCAGCATGAACCCAAATTGGATACCATATAAAGTAGCATGCATTTCCCTTCGATTCCTTATGTGATGCACTCTTTCTCCTTAAGACTCTGGTATCCCATCCCGGCTCTGATCACATTACTTCTGTCTGCCCAATTCGTGATCCAGGAAAGCTCTCGTCCACATCTGGATCTGCCGACCCTCAGCAATCCAGGTGGGCATGTTATAGGGGGGTACTATATCACCATCAGGTTAACACTGGACCAGAAAGCACAGCTCTGGCTAGGAAACGAATACTTGCCAGCTTCCAGCAGGGCTGAACGCTTCTCAGAAATCCAGGAACGCTATGGTCTGGAGGCCCCCATTCAGATACATGCCCATCGCCAACTACGCAGTGCCGAACTCATGGGCTTGCTGGAGGAGTTAAATCAGGCAGGTTTTTATCAATACTCTATCGCCATGGCATCTTCTCAGCAGAAGGGGACTCATTATGTGGATGTATACGCCCCGAAAGTCATGGACTGTCCACACTGCAGCGAATCGATCCTTGGACTTAAAGATGCGAACATCCTGATGGATCTGAACAGCCTTACCCTTCGTTATCTGGGGCAGCACATCAAGGAATGGTCGCACGCGGAACGAATTCTGATGAGGCTGTATGATTGGGACCCTACTCAGGTGCATGTGGTTGTGGTGATTCAGGACGATATGCCCCTGCAGGAGTTGGCTCAAAAACTGAACAAGTTTTCCTGGTTATCAGAAAACATCAGCCTCCTCCCCTCCCATCACCGTTTAGACGCAGATAGAGGCCCTGAATTGTAAAACAGCTCCCTCGACGGCATCACCTCTACCTCGGAGGAGCGGCCCATATCCCTTGGCTCATACAGCACGCGGAACCCAGCAAAGCTTACTCGCTCACAGGGCTCAATAGCATGCCACGTTCCGCAGTCCCTTCCAACAGCGTAGCCCTGGAAGATAGTTTGCCCACTTCAACCACTTCCACTTTTCCCAGAACTGCACCAGCCACTTGATCAATCACATTACCCGTCACCGGGTCACGAATCTCCCGGACTTCTCCACGGAGTTCGAGCAATCGCCCTGCTTTCAGTCCTACGTTTTTTCCTCCGTTAATCACCAGCTGCGCCCCTTGAACTTCGGCCACCCGCGGTTCCCACTCCTTGTCCGGGAGCTCCCGCAAAATCTCTTTGAGAGCTTTATCCATGGCTTCATTGGTAGCTTTGCCCAGGGGACTGCGGGAGAAAACCTCTCCTCCAAAGCTCATGTCCTGATAACGAAAGCTGGCACCAAATCGACCGGAACGTACTTTTCCAGAACTTTCCAGCGAAGCAATCACTTGCCCGCTCTCCACTTCACTGATTTTGATATTCATGGCAACACGGGCTTTGCTGCTTCCTCCTTCAATACGGAGGTCCCGCTTGCGGAACCAGCCGGAGGAGTCTCCGGTCACCGTGAATTCTGTGATCACGCCCGTCACCAAATATTCTACGTTTTTTAAACGCCCATACTCACTGCGCCCCTCATCCCGGAAGGCACCACTGCGCTGCAATTTGATCTCATCCAGCAAGGCCTCCAGATGCTGTCGATCCAGGACCACCACATCGCCGGTTTCAATCATCCGCGTTACCAGCACATCAGCAAAACCATCGCCAATATTCCATTTTCCCCGAAAAGAAGCCCGATTTTCAAAATCAGCCACCGCAACCACGGGCTTGAGCAGTTCCGCATTATCCCGTCCCGTTTTTCCCGGCATTCTGGAGGGATGCCGAACACAGGCCATCATCAGCAGGAGGCAACCTCCACAAAAGAACAGACGCATTACAGCCACGATTTCAGTTTCTCCAAGAGGGTCACTTCCTGTAGATCAGCAAACTCCCCCGCATCAAAATAGATCCCGGAACAGACCGGACACTTATCATACTCGATGTGCGGCTGATCCGGGTCACGGGTTTTAAGCAGCAAACTCGGACAACGTGGGCATTCACGCCCCCCTTCATTGCGAATACCGCCTTGAGCCTTATCGTCCCCCAACTCTGCGGCACTGCCTTCGACTGCTCGCACGTCCTGAAGCTCCATCAGATCAAACCAAAGCCCTTTGCATTCCGGACAGCGTTCCACCTCGACCCCGGCCAGCGAAACCGTCTGCATTTCCACGCCACAACCGGGACATATCAGCCATTCATTCATGTCAGAATCCTTTCATCCATCCGCACAGACTGTCAAAGGCAAGGCCTTTTGGCAAGGGCAAGCCCTCGCTTCTCCATTCAGAAGCGATCCTCTTCCCGAGCATCTATCTCAGTTTTCCCTTGGAGCCTGTACCCGGCTTTGTCTAAGTTGTGGCTCATGTATACTGGATTGACTGACAATACCTTTCTGGAGGCTGAACTGGACCTCCATTTGGAGCACACGCTGGAAGATGGCGGGATCAACATTGCCTGTATCCGTTATTATTCGCACAGTATCGACGGGTATCCCCTACAAGTCGCCGCATATGTGTCCCGTCCCAGTTCCCCGGGTCCACATCCCGGACTGCTGCACCTGCATGGTGGCGCACAGAGAGCCGATCATGTCATTGCCAGGGATTGGGCTAAACGTGGCTTCACCTGTCTTTGTGTAGACTGGTCCCAACCCGCTTCTGTACAGAACGCCCCCCATGCCACCCAGTGGCCGGAAGGCTTTCCCACCGTTCAGGATCAGCACCTGGAACCCGAGCAGGCTGCCGTAACGCACATCGTTCGTGCCGTTCGTCGAGGAATCTCGGTCTTAGAACAGGATCCGGATGTGACGGACAAGATCGGCATTTGTGGGATTAGTTGGGGTGGTTTCATGACCTGGTTGGTCAATGCTTTGGACTCGCGCTTGAGTTGCGCAATTCCAGTGTATGGCGCGGGTTTTGCACCCAAGGCGGAGAATCATGCTGCCTGGCATGACGCGTTGCATCCGGACCACTATGCCGAACATCAACAGAGCCCCGTCCTGCACGTTAACGGCACTCATGATTTTTTCGGTCATCTGGATCAGTCTGAACGTATGCTAAGCCGCTGCAGCTCTGATCATCGCCGAATCTATGTTCCCAATGAAGACCATGGGCTCAATGATCCAGCCCGTCACTCCGCCCTCGCCTGGTTGCGTCAACACCTGCAAGCTTCGGCCAGCGCAGAGCCAGAACCCCGTTTAGAGCTCAAGGACGGCCAGCTTCATGTGGAGGCACCAGGCGCCCGCTCCTTGACCCTGCACAGCTTACGCGGTTCTCAACGCGAGGGTGTTTGGAAAAGCCGCCCCATGAGTGAACAGCCCATCAACGCCCCCGCGGAGGCGGATTGGGCCTATGTGACGGCAAATTATGGACAGGGCTTTAGTTTCTCCTCGTCCTTGCTTCCGCTCCCGCCGGCCAGTCCGCTCAGCGAGCCGGAATCGCCTGAGCTCTTTCATCGGTGGAATTATGGCAACCTGGTATTGCACAGTGACCCCAGCATCAAGGTTCTTCAGGATGAACAAGGCTGGCATTGCAACCGGCCGGATCCCATTCTGGATCTCTTTTTGCGCCTACCTCAGGATCAACCGGACTGGGAATCCCTCTGCTTGGAATGGAGCGCAGCAGCTGGCAGTTCGATCAAACTGGACCTGTACACGAGCGCACACCTGTTCCCTACATCTCAACTCAGTCACCCCCGCATTCAGTTCGAAGCGGAAGGCCGTCACCGCTTTCGTTTCCTGAAGGAAAACTTCAGCGGCGAAGGGAGGGGCCTGCCACGGGTACTGCATCTCACCCTGAAAAGTCACCCGCCCAAATCTGCCCGGATGATTCTGCACTCTGTAGGTTGGGACGAATAGGCTTCGTAGCCCGGCTTTCCGCGAAGCCGGACTCAACGATGTGGTTCTAGAGTCGAGGGCTCAACTACTCGATAGGGCAATCGCTACGATGCCAAATTGCAGGGGAAAGGTAACCACATCCCAGACAAATGCACCTCCTTTGACCAGCCCGACTTCGACATGCTTTAACGGAAAGTCCGGTAAAACCAGAGTTCCATCCAGATCATGCCATTGCGACAGGAGGATGGCTTCCTCTGAAAGCGTCCGATCCCCTTCCAACCATCGTCCACCCAGAAAACGGATGCTGCCCGAGGAAGAATAACGAGTCAGGTCGGGACTCCGCTCCCCCAAATCCTGGAGATGTTCAACGGGATTACGGTAGGCATCTGCCAAATACAACAGCATCTCTTCCTCCTCTCTGCCCTGGCTCAGACCCCAGCTCCTGGATGCATCTGGAGTCAGCACCAGATATAACTCCTGCTCAGGGGGCGCTTGATACAACTCCACCATCTGGTAGCTCTCTTCCCGCTCGCGTTCATAGCGCTGACCGGTGGAGTAATTCCCAACCATAATCGATGCACAACCCTGACTCAGCAACAAGGCACTGAACAGGATCAACAGGCGTAAGGACAGGTTCAACGTATTTTTCATCATGTGCTCCGGGTGTCGTGCTGTATCCACCGATTCAACGGGCCTGTACCAACAGAATCCCAAAGTTCCTGGAGATTTCCGTGGCTTCATGCGTGGGATGATCGGAGGCTCTACGTTGGCTCTGCATGCTGCCTCCCAGTGTAACCAGGCCCAGAAACATCAATGCGGCACAGCTGCAACTGGCAAAAAGCAGAGAAAGACGAAAGATCAGGTTTTTCATGGCGTAACTCCTAGGGGATTCAGGGTGAGAGATCATGAGCCAATGCTCATCAGGCAAGGACACTTCCATCTCAGAAGCTAATACGACAATACCATTGTCATTATATTTATGACAATATTATTGTTATATTAATTAACCCTTTTCTGAAAACGTCCATTTTCACGTCGACCCCACCTCCTCGAGTGCCTAGAGAGGAGGGATATGAAACTCCTGCTCACTGCTGACCTCCATCTGGGCCGCAGCCCGACCCGGCTGCCGGCGACCTGGCAGGAAGAGGCACGCACGGTGAATGCCTGGCGACGGCTGGTGGATGCGGCCCTGGAGGAGGAAGTGGATGCGCTCTTGATTTGTGGGGATGTTGTGGACAGCTCCAACAAATTTTGGGAGGCCGTAGGTCCCCTCGAGGAGGAAATCCGGCGTCTGGCCCAGGCGGAGATTCCCTTGGTTCTCAGTGCAGGAAACCATGATGCGGATGTGCTCCCACAACTGCTACAACGGCTTCCCAAGGATCAGGTCATTCTTCTCGGTGCTCAGGGTCGTTGGCAACGTCACACCCTCCAACGACATGGGCAGGAACTGCTGCACCTTTACGGTTGGTCCTTTCCCAGCACCCAGTATCCGGAAGATCCGACGCTGTTAGCTCAACCCGATTTTCCGGATGATGGCCTGCCTCGCCTGGGTATGTTGCATGGAGACCCCGATGCTAAACAGTCTTCCTATGCGCCTTATTTGAAACAACGCCTCCGGGATATGCCACTGGACGGCTGGTTGCTGGGGCACATTCATGCGCCATCCCTCGAAGACGGTCCCCCTTGGCTGCTGATGCCCGGCTCGCCCCAGCCTTTGGATCCAGGTGAACCCGGGCCTCACTCCGCATGGACCTGGTGCCCGGGAGAATTGCCACAACCTATCTGCCCTGCGCGGCAACACTACCAGCGTTGGGATCTGACGCTTCAGGAAGATCAAGCGCCCAGCCCCTCTGAATTGCTGGGCTTGATCCAACAGGCTCGAACCGAGGAAAGCCTGTCCGGACGCATCAGCCTGCGCTTACGCATTCACGGAACGGTTCGTGATCCGCAACAGCTTCAGGAAAGTCTGCAGGGCCTCCAGGGGCAGGAGATCGAGAATCTCTACATAGAAGAAATTGAAAACCTGACCCAAATCCCCTTAGATCTTGAACAGGCCCAACAGTCCGGTCCCCTCGCCCGCCATCTGGCCAACGCCTTACAGGAGTTGCCCGAAGAGCTGAAGTCACAGCTGGATCAACTGCGGCATGACCTGACGGAACTGCGTGTCTTCGAGGGTCTCCCAGCTCTGAACGATTCAGCCCCCCTGCTTCGACAGCAGATGGAACGGCTCTTGCGACAGGTTACAACGGAAAGCAAGGGGGCTTCATGAGTCTTCCACTCAGCCTCAAAGAAATTCACATCCAGCGCCTGAGAGGGATCCGTCCGGAATCCCCCCTGCATGTGGAAGCCTTTTCTCCGGGGATCAACATCATCCATGGCCCCAACGGGGTTGGTAAAAGTACATTAGCTAAAGCCATGCAGCTTTTACTTTGGCCGAGCGAGGTGATCGAAGAGGATCTGGATCTATCCATGGAGCTGAACCTGGGAGAGCAGACCTGGAACCTGCGTAGTCGTGGGCAGAAGATTCAGGCTCGCTTGGACGGAGAAACACGACGTTTTCCTGCCAGCGGCAGCGGCCCTATGAAACGGGCCTACAGCTGGTCATTGCAGGATCTGCTGACCCGGAATGACCATGAATTTGCATCCAGAATCTCCCGGGAGATGGCAGGCGGTGTGGACCTCGATGCCCTGGACCGTGAACTGGGTTGGCATAAAGAAATTCCGCAACCACAAGGCCTACTCCGTCGCTTAAAAGAAGTTCGGAATCAGCGCAGGGAACATCTACAACAACAGGCCGCCTTGGAACGTGAAGCCCGGGACCTTCTCCGCCTGAGAGAAGATCTGCAGCAGGCACGAAATCACTTCCAACGATTGGCTCAGTTGGAACGCGCGTTGGCTCTCCATGAGGCCCTTACTCAATTAAGTCAGGTTCAGGCTCGCCTGCAGGCAGCTCCACCTGCCATGGGACAGCTACGGCCTGATGATGCCGAGCAGATGAATAGCCTGCTCGCCAAGCTCCAGGAGCTTTCCCCCCGCCGCAGGGATAACGAACAAGCTCTACAGCAACTTGGACGAGGTGAAAGCAGCTGGGCCCTGTTTGCAGATGAGAATCTGCGGGACAGTCAGGATCAGCTGCAGCATGCTCAACATGAATTTGAGGAACTGCGCCGCCTTCATCAGAATCTTGAGGTTCAGCTCCGAGGAGAAGAAGAACGGGATTTGCGGCAACTTCAGCGACTTCACCTAAGTCCGGAGGCAGTGCAGCTTTTGCAAAAGCGTCATGAACTTCCTGCCATGGAACAGCTGCTGCAGAGCTTGATTGAGGCCAGACATGCCCGCGCAGAATTGGAGCAGGTTCTGCAACTGCACCCCGATGTCGAATCCGACCCCGCGCCGGTAGAGGAGAATGTGGAGGATTTGGAACTGGGAAGACGCATCCTGGATCTCTGGTTGCATTTCCTCATCCCGCCCCCTCCTCTGAGTCGTTTTCCTTTTTGGGTGGCCAGCCTTCTGTTGGCGGCCTTGATCCTGGCCTACAGTCTGCAGGAAGACATGCGGGCGCTGCTGTTGCTCACCCTGCCAATCGGACTTTCCCTCATGCAATTACATCTGCAAGGCGATCCGGCCCGGCGGAAACGCGAAGCACAGCAGGAGCTCTACCCCAGCTCCCTCCCCCAGCCTGCGCAGTGGGAAAAAGAGGCCGTTGCGGAAACCCGGGAGCGTCTGGACCGGATGTTGCAGAAGCAGTATCGCTTGAAAATACAATTGGCCGATCAGGAACGGGCCCGCAATGCCCGCCGCCTGGCTGAACAACGCGAGGCGGTCCTCGAACAGGCTGAACGGGAGCTACGGGCTCTGGGAATTTCACTACCCTTGGATCAGTTTATGGCAGCACCCTGGCTACAGGATCTGCAGATCTGGCATGAGCATCAGGATCAGCTCTGTGCCACCCGTGCCAGACTCCATGAGCTGGAACAGCAATTGACCCAGGCCCGCGAACAAGCTCACCCGATCCTCGCCCCTCTGGGCTTGCGTGTCCCGGATGAGGATGCCGCCACACGGCGTTTGCTGCAGGAAACCCGTCAACGCATTGAGCGGGAACTACAGCGCAGGGACCGCAGCCGCGGATTGGAGGAACAGCTACGAAGCCAGCGGCAACGGCAACAAGAATTGGAACTGGCCTTGCAGGAAATCCAGGAGCGGCTTGAGCTTCCTGAGCCCGACGCCAGTGAAGTAGAACGTCGCCTCCGCCTGCTACCTGACTGGGAAGAAAACTTCCGAAGTTCGGAACGTCTCAAGCAACAGGTTTCCGAACTTCGGAAACTCCTCCAGCATGACGAGGATCTGCTAGGGGCAGAGTTACAGGACCTCGAGACCCAGGCAGCCGAAGCCCGACAAGCGGGTGCTGAGGCCGATCGCCTTTTGGAGCATCTCAGCCGAACCGATGAACGGATCCGTCTGGCCAGCCATTCCCGCGATGTGCACAGTCTGCAGGAGGAAGAAAGCCGCATACTGGAGGAACTGCAACAGGTACAGCAGCAGATGCTCGAACAGCGTAGTGCCCAGCTCTTACTGGAATGGCTCCGGGGCGAACTGCGTCACAGCGAACAACCCCGTGTGCTGCAACAGGCGAACGAACGCCTGACCCGCTTTACGAAGGGGCGCCTCAGGCTGACCCTGGAACGTCAGGGCGCTACAGAGCGCTTTCTGGCAGCGGCTCCGGGAGAAGATCTGAGAGAGTTGAGTCTCCTCTCCGCCGGGGAACGTGCTCAGGTTTTGATGGCCATACGGCTGGCGATGATCGAAGATCAGGAGAGCCAGATGATGCCCTTGTTTCTGGATGAAATTCTCGGGAGCAGTGACGATGAGCGGGCCCGGGCCGTACTCGAGGCCTTGTTGGATCTAGCCCGGCAGGGGCGTCAGCTTTTTGTGTTCAGCGCGCAGGAAGACGAGGTGCAAAAATGGATGCAGGCCTTACAGGGAACATCGATTGCCTGGCGAAGCATCGACCTGGCCGCACTCCGCTATCAAAGCATCCCCAGACGGATTGATCCTCCAGCCCCAGTGGAGGCCGCGTCCCCGCTCCGGGGCGAAATGGAAAGCCGGCAGGCTTGGCAAGAACGTCTTCGTGTTCCGGATTGGCAGCCCCGTCAGCCAGTGGAGGAGCTGCACCTCTGGCATCTCGATGTGGGGGAACAGGTGCTCAGCGATCTACTCATTCAGGGCATTGAACGTTGGGGACAGCTTCAACACTATATTGAGGAGGGGGCTGCAAAACAGCTCCTGCCCGAAAGCAGCTTGCACTCCCTCATGGAAAAGACCGATGCGTTAACTCAGTTGCGCCGGGGCTGGCTAGTGGGGCGGCCTGCGGCTCTGACGCAACAGGAACTTCAACGAAGTGGTGCCGTGAGTGAAGCCTTTACGGAACCCGTTTTTGATCTACTGGAACGGGTAGAAGGAGATGCGCTTCGCCTTCTCGAGGAACTGGAGAACAAAGCCGTATCCGGCTGGCGCAGCACCAAGACCGAGCAGCTCCGTGAATGGTTGGAGGCACATCAGCGCCTGCCACAACAGGATGTGCTCAGCCGCGAAGCCATTCACGCCCGGGCTCTGCAGGCCCTCCCCCACAGCTCGTTACAGCCTCAAGACTGGCAACGTCTGTTGAACCTGCTTCCGTTGGGTGAGGTCCTCGAAGAAATCCCCGAACTCCCCGGCTTCGCAGGCTATTAAGCCTCTACCGCTGATTGGCGACAACGACGATAAGCACAGGTTTTCCGTTCACCTGTTCCAATAGAGGCTTTGCTGTAAGGGTTTACAGCGACCTGTCGGCCTCAATGGGCGAAGCCCTTTGGGTAGAAGGACACGAAGCAGATGCCCCGGCATAGGTTTTAGGATTTTTTATGTGCTTGGGCACGGGCCGAGGCTCTGATTGATTTGCCACGACCTGCCTGGCTACAGGAAAAATCCTGCAGAACCTAAGCACATAAAAAAATACCAAAACCTTTGCCGGAGCATCCGCTTCGCGACCTTCGTCGCCCTTCGTGGTAAAATCAGCAAAACCCAAGCCCTCATGCTGGACCGCTCCTTCCATGGTTTTTCCGGAAGCAGCTCTGCGCGGCCCTCGTTAGATCCGGGTTCTGGGGGAAGCCCGTCTTGACAGAGGCAGGATATTTCAGATAAGTCGCATCCCAATTCCTTACCCCACATTCTCCCGAGGCTGCCATGGAACCCTACAATTACGAGCCCACCCTGCAATACGGCGAAGACCACACTGACTACCGTAAACTCGAGATTGACGGTGTAAGCGTCAGTGATTTTGACGGCAAGCCGGTGTTGAAAGTAGAACCAGAGGTCCTGACTCAGTTGGCGCACGCTGCTTTTTCAGATGTGTCCTTCTATCTGCGCCCGGCTCACTTGAAGATGTTATCGCGGGAACTACTGGACCCGGAAGCCAGTGATAACGATCGATTTGTTATCTACACTCTGCTGCAGAACGCCGTCGTAGCCAAGGGCGGGGAGTTGCCCTCCTGTCAGGACACGGGGACGGCCATCGTGTTTGGCAAAAAAGGGCAACAGGTGTGGACCGGAGGTGGAGATGAAGAAGCCCTTTCCCGGGGCATCTACCAGACCTATCAGGAAAAGAATCTGCGTTATTCCCAGATTGCTCCCTTGAGCATGTTCGAAGAGAAGAACACCAAGACCAACCTTCCGGCACAAATCGATTTGCTTGCGGAGGATGGCGAAGCCTACAAGTTTCTCTTTATCGCCAAAGGGGGAGGTTCCGCCAACAAAAGCTACCTCTATCAGCAGACCAAAAGCCTGCTCAATGAAGCCAGCCTGACCAAGTTTGTTACCGAAAAACTCATGGACCTCGGCACCGCAGCCTGTCCGCCCTATCATATCGCCATCGTTATCGGGGGCACCTCGGCGGAAAGTACCATGAAACTGACCAAGCTCGCTTCTTGTGGCTATCTCGACGGCCTGCCCACCACAGGTTCGGCTGGTGGACGTGCCTTCCGGGATCTGGAATGGGAAAAACGTATTGGCGACATTGCAGCCAACTCTAAAGTGGGCGCCCAGTTCGGTGGAAAATATTTTGCCCATGATGTGCGCGTCATCCGCCTGCCCCGTCACGCCGCCTCCTGCCCGGTGGGTCTCGGAGTCAGCTGCAGCGCCGATCGGAATATCAAAGCAAAGATTACCCGCGACGGGGTCTTCCTGGAGCAGCTCGAATACCATCCCGAGAACTATATGCCCGCGGAAGCTCCCGACATGGCCCCTCCGGTTAACGTCAACCTCGATGAAGGCATGGATAAGGTCCTTGAACAGTTGGACCGCTTCCCTATCAAAACCCGACTCAACCTCAGTGGTACCCTGATTGTCGCCCGGGACATCGCCCATGCGAAAATCAAAGAGATGATCGACAGCGGTGAGGAGATGCCCGACTATTTCAAAGATCATCCCATTTATTACGCAGGTCCGGCCAAAACTCCGGAAGGCATGCCCTCGGGCAGTTTCGGCCCCACCACCGCAAACCGAATGGATCCCTACATTGAGCTTTTCCAGTCATTGGGCGGATCCAAAGTCATGCTGGCCAAAGGGAACCGCAGCAAACAGGTTACGGATAGCTGCGCCACTCACGGAGGGTTCTACCTGGGAAGTATTGGCGGTCCTGCCGCGATTCTGGCTCAGGACAACATCAAAGAAGTTGAAGTGGTGGCCTTCCCGGAACTGGGCATGGAAGCGGTCCGGAAGATTAAGGTCGAAAACTTCCCGGCCTTCATTGTGGTCGACAACAAAGGCAACGACTTCTTCCAGCAGTTGGACTAAACGTCAGCTGCGTTTGCGGCCAAGGCAAAGTCCCACGTCTTCGCTGGGGTCGCCGATGTGGCCGTGAATGATTTCAAAATGCTGCTTCAGATAGTCGAGGCAACGCCCGCGTTCTTCGAGTGCTTTGGGGTGGTCCAGGCCGGTGCCTTCGGATTTCACGTAATCAAAGAGCAGTAGGCCGCCCGGATTGAGGCGCTCGTGAAGATATTCGATGATGAACATCGGGTCATCCAGATGCTCCATCACCGTGGTCAGAATGATGACATCAAAGTCTTTCGCCTCCCCGAGAGGGTCACGGAAGCTTTCCGGAGTCAGGGTAAGGCACTCCGTCCCCTCATCATTCCGGTATAACCAGCGGGCATAATGAAAGGGAAAATTGGGCAGGTCGAGGAGACTCCATTGACAGTCCAAATGGGAGTAGCCTTCCCGGTAGCTGTAATAATACGGCGCCAGGGAACAACCATACTCGAGGACTTTGGCTCCGCGGGGTACCTGCTTCCACAGTTCTGGACAGGGCACCGGGTAGGTAGCGAGAATGCGTACATTCTGAAGAATGGCGTAGATCTGACTGGGATCTTGCCAGTTGGCCACATGCTGCTCGGCGGAGTCCCAGTCCAAGCCTACCGTATGCTGCTGCCGTTTGCGGTATTCATGCAAGAGCATGAAAAAATCGAGCATATTCCACAGGGGCCTCCCCTCCAGAATCTCCGTCCAATAGCTGCGAAATTCGCTGAGCCAACGTCGCTTGAGGCCCAGCATCACCAAAGCTTCATGAAATCCAAAACGAAGGCAGAAGGAACTGAACAAGCGATTGATCCGGTTTCTTAAGGCAGAGCGGTGGATGGATCGGGGCTGACGCGGAAGCGAATCCAGCCTTCGATGCGCCTCCGCAATATCGATGCGCAGATCATCGTAAAAGTTGCCGCCGTCAAGATGGATACTGGAGGGGGGTGGGCTGGATGAGGTCATATGTGCTTGGATTCAGCTTGTGGCAAGCTCTACGCCGAAGGTCAAGAGCGCAGAACGGCATCCCCTTGACCTTGTACCATTCGGGGATATGTATTCCCTATGACAGATACACAGGAAACACCCCCTTCTTTCGAGGCCTCGCTGGAGCGGCTGGAGAAGCTCGTTACAGATATGGAGGCCGGTAAATTAAGCCTAGAACAGATGATTCAGCACTTTGAAGAAGGCTCTGCCTTGGTGGAACTCTGCGGAAAACGGCTGACGGAAGTTGAGCAGCGTATTGAGAAACTGGTCAAAAAAGACGGACAGCTTACGACCGAACCCCTAACGCCCCCTGCATCATGAATATGTCATCCCGATACCTTCTTCTTGTTGCCTTCCTGTTCAGTGGCTGTGGGAAAAATCCCCCGGCTCAGGCTCAGGAGGCTCCGCAACAGATCGTCTTATTACCTGCAAAGGAGATCCCGGAGCAAGATCCGGTGGAACCTGGATCGGATTTATCCGTCGCCTTGGCCTTGAATCGCACCATGGCCGATACGGTGGAACAGGTTTTACCCACGGTGGTCGTTATCCGTACGGAATCCACTCAATATTATGTCGATTGGTATGGCCGACTTCTCCGCGAGGCTCAACGCCCTGTGGGACAGGGATCCGGCGTCATCATCCATGAGCAAGGCTACGTGCTCACCAACAACCACGTGTTACAAGGCGGAGAACGCATTGAAGTGGTGATGCAGGATGAGCAGGTCTATGAGGCCGAACTGGTGGGTCGGAATGTGCAGACCGATATTGCAGTGTTAAAACTGAAAACCGAAGAAGAGATGAGCTTCCCGGCAATCCAGGCTGGTGACTCGGACCGGATCCGCGTCGGAGAAATGGTTCTAGCCATTGGCTCGCCCTTCTCTCTCAGCAGTACCGTGACTCAGGGGGTGATTAGCCAGAAAGGCCGCTCCGAAGCCAACCTGCCCATCGTAGATTTCATTCAAACCTCCGCCGCGATCAACCCAGGAAACAGTGGAGGTCCTCTGGTCGATCTGCATGGCCGCCTGATTGGCATCAATACGATGATTCGAACCGGCGGCCCCAACAATGTCGGCAGTATCGGCATCGGCTTTGCAGTACCTTCCAATTTAGCCTTAAAAGTAGCTGAACTGCTGATTTCGGGTGCCGAGCCGGAAGACCTGCCCTTTCTGGGTGTGGTCATGCGCGATACCCGCAGTGGCGTACTCCTCACGCGGATTGTGGACGAAAGTCCTGCCGCAGAAGCCGGTCTGAAAGATGGCGACATCATCCGGGCGATCAATGGACGCCGCATCCGTTACAGCGGGGACCTGGCCAGCTTTGTTCGTCTGAGTGATCCCGGCGACACGCTGGAGGTGGAAATTTTGCGTGACGAAAAAACGATTCTGTTGAGCGTGATGCCCCGCCTGATGCGACCGGAGGCCGAATGACCTTGTTTAAGCCCTGCATTGATCTGCACGGGGGCCAGGTAAAACAAATCGTAGGAGGCAGTCTCAAAGACGGAGAAGAGCCCGCTACAAATTTTGTCAGTGAACAGGCTCCTGCTGATTTTGCCTCCCGGTACCGGGAAGATCGTCTGGAAGGTGCACATGTGATCCAACTGGGTCCGGGCAATGAGCAGGCGGCTCGCGAAGCACTGGCCGCCTGGCCAAACGGCCTGCAACTCGGCGGGGGCATGAACGCCGAAACCGCAGCGGAATGGTTGGAGGCGGGTGCCGCTAAAATTATCGTCACCTCCTATCTCTTTGACACCGAAGGCCGCTTTCAAGCTCAGCGTTTGGAGGCACTCTCCAACATCTGCGGCCCTGAACATTTGGTCATCGACCTGAGTTGCCGCGGTGAACAGGGAAGCTGGATCGTGGCAATGAAACGCTGGCAACAAGCCACAGACATGGCGGTCAGCGCTGAAACCTTAAACGCCTTAGCTCCCTTTGCATCTGAGTTCCTGGTTCATGCGGCCGATGTGGAAGGCTTGCGCGCGGGAATGGATGAGGAACTCATCCGCTTTCTTGGCGGCGAATCTCCCCTGCCCGTGACTTATGCCGGCGGGGCCTCTTCGTTTGAAGATTTAGCTTTGGTGGAAGGATTAAGTGAGGGCCGGGTGGATTTAACCATTGGTTCTGCGCTTGATCTCTTCGGCGGAGATGTTTCCTATCGGGACTGTGTTACTTGGAATCATGAACGTACGTAATTTTTTTCTCCTCATGCCTTTGCTGCTTTTGGCGGAAACCCCGCTTGAGCAGTTTCATCAACGCACAATGCCGCTGGAAGAAGCCGAACAGCTCAAGCTGTTTACCGTGACCGAACAAGGGATAAGTACCCTTCCTCTGTACAAAACGGATCAGGTGCATTTTCCTGTCGTAGAACTGCAGACACCCAATGGGGAAAAATTCTTAGCTCTGGTCGATACGGGGGCAGGAACCTCTGTGATCACGCTGCCCGCGGCACTCCGAGCAGGGGTGCATCCAGTGGGCAATCCTCCGATGCAATTGGGAGCACGGGGCTTTGGCGGCAACACCCGCCTCTGGACGGGAGTCATGCCCGCACTTCAATTTGGGGAGCTGACCCTAAGCCAACTCCGCGTAGGCGTGTGGGGTAAGGATCGCCTGCAGGGGCCACCGGATGTGGATGGGCGCAAAATTGACATTCTTCTGGGATATGATGCCATGATGGCTTTTGACTGGATGGAATATGATCCAAAGAACAAACAAATACGCTTTGGGGAGGGGCGCCCTGCTCCGCTAAGGGATGCACCCAGCATCCCGCTGGATAAGAAACGAGGCGGAGGCCCCTTAGTGAAGCTTTCCGTAGGCAGCCAACCCGACTTACCCGTAACCTTGGACAGCGGTGGACATTTTGGCTTACGCTTTAGCGGAGCTGATGCAAAACGCTGTGGCATTGAAGCGGCCAATCTCGTAGCTCCGGTGCAAAAACGGAAGAGCGTGGGTGGAACCTCCCATGTGGTCGAAGGCCCCCGCGTCAAGGTTGGCTTTGGACCTGTGGAGATACAGAATTTGCGGAGTCATATTGCCGTGGATTCAACGGGTCGCACAGATCATATTGGCAGTCTGTTGGGCTATCCCGTGCTCTCACGTATGCACTGGGTCCTGGACCAGGAGAAAAAACAGGCCCGCTTTGAAATTCCAGCCCGATGAGATGGCCTGCAGAATATGAGGCCCAGCGGGCTACCTGGATGAGTTGGCCAGGCAATCCAACCACCTGGAGGGAGTGCCGCAAGGAATTGGAGGAAGAATACGCCCGCTTTGCAGCCTGTGTCAGTCGGCTGCAACCCTTGAATTTGGTTTGCCCCTCCCCATGGCAGGAACAAGCAGAGGCTCAATTGGCGGCCCAAGACGCAGACCTGAACGAAATCTGCTTTCATGACTGGTCCTTGAATGACGCCTGGGCCCGAGATCATATGCCGTTGTTTCTGGATGACGGCTCTGTAGTCGACCTCCCCTACAATGCCTGGGGAGCGAAATATCATCCCTGGCAGGATGACGACGCTATCGCCGAACAGGTCGCCAGACACAGAGATCGGAAACACAGCCGTTTTCCCTTTATTGGTGAGGGAGGTGCATTGGAAATTAACTCGCGAGGGGAGCTGCTCTGTACGGAATCCGTGTGGCTGAACCCCAACCGAAACCCCCAAGTCAGCAAAGCCGCAATAGAGCAGGCCTTTGCAGAACAGCTCGGGGTTACGCGAACCATCTGGTTGGAAAAAGGCTTGAGTGGAGATGATACCGACGGGCACATTGATACACTCAGTCGCTTTGTATCGGATGAGGTGGTGGTCACCGCCCTGCCTCATAAAGGACACCCCGAATACCCGCAACTGCGAGCCAATGCCGACCGCTTACGCGAACATGTGGATGTCATTGGTCTGCCCCTACCGGAGCCGCGTCTGCTTGGAGGCCGCTTGGCCCCGGCCAGCTATGCAAATTTTTTGATTCTCAACGACGCGGTGTTGGTACCCAGCTACGGACAATGGGACTGGGATCAACTCGCCCTGGGTATTCTCAACGATGTCTTTCCCACGCGGGACGTCGTTGGCCTCGACTGCCAGGCCATTCTCCAGGAAGGCGGCGCGTTGCATTGCCTGGCCATGCAGGAATGCCTGGCTTCGGGTGAGGAGAACACGGAGTAGCACTGAAGCTCAGAGATCAGGGGCTCTGGCTTGAGTTCTGTGGTTTTTTGAATCGCTTCCGGGAAGGTAGCTGTCGGCCTTTAGGCCACAGGCCGCTACCATAGACCTCTTCATGGGTAGCGGCCTGTGGCCTAAAGGCCGACAGCTACCCTTCTTCACAACTCAAGAGCACAAAAAAAATAATCCAGAGCCTTCCTTGCAACAGCTCAGTCCCGCCAGCCGCGGGTTTCCTGAAACGCTGTGACCATATCCACCTCCTCCTCATAATCCGCTCCGCTGTGAGAACTGCGGCAGGAGGCCATGAAGCGTTCGAGGTGGTTGCGATATTTTTTTTGGAGATCAGGATATGCTGCGATCAGGTTATGGCGTTCTTCTCGGTCTGATTCCATATCATAGAGCTGATCATGAGCCTCCTCCGGATCTAGATTGCTGAGGAACTTCCAGCGGTTATCCATCAATGCAAAGGTGGGGGCATCGAACATGTTGCTTTTCTGTTCCAGAAAGCGGTAAGGAATGGGGCGGGGACGTGGGATCACCGGATCCTCCATCATAGGCAGGATATCAATGCCATCGATGGGTCGTCCCCAAGGCACATCAATACCCATGGCAGCACAGCAACTGGGCAGGAGGTCCAGCGTACTGCAAGGAGCCGTAACGGTCTGCGGCTGGGAAAAGCGGGCCGGCCAGCGGCAGAGTGCCGGCACGCCAACGCCGCCATCATAGAGGCTGCGTTTGCGACCGCGAAGCCCCCCGGTACTGCCTTGATTTCGGTTGCCTTCCCGAATCTCCCCTCCCCCTTCGGGACCATTATCCGAGCAGAACCACAGGAGCGTATTTTCAGCCTGGCCAAGTTTCTCCAGCAGCTCATCCAGCCGTCCCATCTGCGCGTCCATGGCGGAAACACAGCCGTAATAATGCTGCTCATCTTCCGTGGCTTCCGGATAGAGAGCCCGCCATTCCGGACCGGCCACCACCGGGGTATGAGGAGCATGAAACCAGATCACGCTGAAAAAGGGCTTCTCCGCCTCCACAGATTCCCGGATAAAGAGCTCCGCCCGATCCAGAATGCGGGCCGAATCACAGCCCTCCAGATTATCCTGCACTTGCTCGCCCTGCTCATTCCAATAATGAGTGCCAAAGGGCGTTCCCGGTTCCCCCCAACGGGGGCCCCTGGGTCCCTGCTCATCGGGAGTCCGCATCGGATCCCAGGTAGGCACTTTACTTTCCGTTGAGAAACAGCGGTCAAAATCATGCACCCAAGGAGGAGAGAACAAACGGGGATCCGACCCTCCCCGATTCCCATCTCCTTCTTCGGTGGTCAGCGTGCCGAGATGCCATTTGCCAAAATGCCCGGTTGCATAGCCCTGTTCTTTACAGAGCGTGGCCAGGGTAATTTCCTGCGTAGGCAATCTGCCCTGATTCGCATGATTGATGCCGTAACGGGTGTAGTGACGTCCCGTCAAACAGGTTCCCCGCGTGGGCGAACAGACCGGTCCTCCAGCATAATATCGCTCAAATCGGATTCCCTCCCCCGCGAGCTTATCCAGACAGGGGGTTTGAATCGTAGGCCCCCCATTAAAGCCCACATCCCCAAAGCCCAAGTCGTCACACATCACCAAGATAATATTCGGTTGCTCCGTCATGCGCATGATCTAGCTTCTGTGCTGACAGGAGACAACAGGATTATGAATGGAGTCATGATCAGAGGATTGAAGCGCCCCTTCTCCTTGACGAAATCCATTTCCTGCATCAGACATCGTATATGCGTACTTTATCAGATTATTTATGTATTCGCCCTCTCTGCTTCAGCACCGCAGTACTGATCAGCCTGAGTACGTCACTTTCTGCGCAGGAGGAAATTTCGGATGCCACGAAACGGGTCATTCAAAAAGATGGAATCACTCAGGTTCTGCCCCGCTACAGTACCGAAGGGGTGAACAACCGCTGGCCCGAGGTGTATGAGCAGGCCTTTCTCAAACGAGTCGCCACCCAGATTCCACTCTACAAAGGAAAAGCCGGAGTCAATACCACCGGGGAACGGGAAAAATACGACTATCCCCGGACCGTGGGCGCCTGGCTGGCAGGCGACCGGGCTCAGGCCATACAGGTTCTGGAGATCGAGGACGTCGACCGCGGAGATCATGCCTGGACCAAGGGAATCGACCTGTACTGGGGCTTTACGCTCAAAGCGCAGGCCCTGAAGTTTTTCTATTTAGAGGATCAGCTCAGTCCAGCCTACCGCGAGCGGATGCTGGAAGCCTTTAAGATCTTCAGTGCCCAGGATCCGCGCCCCACTCTGGAATATGCTCTGAATACGGAAAGTGCCGATGCCGAAGTTGCCGCCTATGCCGTGAAGCAACTGAACATCATGTGGCGCTCCCGGGAGCAGGCGAAAGCTATGGCCGAACAGGCGATCTCTGAGAAGCATCCCAACAAAGTTCGTTTCGGCAACTACGTGCTTTCCATTCTCGATCGCTGGCCGGAGGCTGCTCCCACGACCCCGGAAGGCTGGCAGGCATGGTGGTCGCTGATTGCCGCAGGGGATTGGATGGTGTTTGAGGAATACGAACGCCGGGCCAACCCCTACCCTCACCCCCAATACGGCACAGGCAGCGGGCCCGTCGGAGCCACCTGGAACCCGGCCGTGCGTGGGATGCGCGCGGATGCCCGAAACACCGACAACTTACGGGGCATGCGTGAAGGGGCGATTTATCTTTTCGCTGAGCGCAGTGGAAATGAGCTGTTGCGTAAACTCTACAAGGACCGCATCCGCCGCACGGCACTGGGCTTCTGGGAAGTGGGCAACGGAGAATGGGACTCGGACGGATATCATCCCCACACCATTTGTGCCTATATGAATCTCTACGCCTTTGCCCGCGATCCGGAAGTGCGGGGACTGTCCAAAGCGATTCTCGACTATTTGTTTGCCGCCGGCGCGGTGAAATATTACCGCGGAGCCTGGACCGGACCCAATAAACGCGATTATGGCAACTTTGAGGCCATGCGGGCAGTAGGTGAATTACTGTGGCTCTATTACGGAGATACCCCGTTAAAAGCCCATCATCATATCGCGGATAACGTGTGGCCAATAATCAGTGGTTACCGTCCGCCGGCTGCGCTGGTGGCATTTGCCCAGAAGGACTTCGAAAAGCCCCTGGAGATGTTCAACAGCCATCCCAGCTACAGCAACTGGCTCCCGGGTCAGGCGGAACGTCCTGACGCCTATGAGACCATGTTCTACGGCAACAGCTACACCCTGGGCACACTGGCCAAAGGCAGTCGTGGGGATGTAAGCGGTTTCCGGCTGGCGACCCGGGATGAAAAACAAGGAGCCCTGATTGCTGTCGGGGGAACCGGCGCAACCAAGCGTTTACACACCGGCAGCGGTCAAGACCGGATTGGGCAATATCAGAACCTGGTGCTCTTGCTGGCACCGGGAACGGTAACCAAAAAGGGACAGAGTAAAGCCAACAAAGCTCATTTCTCCCTGCCTTCAGGGGCCACAATCGATCAGGAAGGATCGGTCACATTTTTCCGTAGTGGCCAGACCTGGGCAGCCCTTCTTCCCGTGGGAGGTAAAGCCTTTCAGCGTGGTGAGGCCCGAATTGGCAAAGGAGGAAAAACTAAAAGCATCGCCATCTTGAGTACCGAATCCAATGGCGGCGATCTGTTTGGGTATGCGCTAGAGCTTGGAGAAGAACAGAGCCATGGCAGTTACGAGGCCTTCAAAAAAGCGGTACTCGCCAAATCCAAGGTTGAGCTTTCCGGAAAGAACGCTCTTTTCGTGGGGAGTGATGGGCGCAGCCTCAGTGTGAACCGGGCTACGGGAGGCCTCCCTGAAGTGAAACGGGACGGAAAGATACACGACTGGAAACAACACCAGGATGTGTATCATTCCGTAAACAGCAACGCACTGAACCTTCCCCGCGGAAGCCGGGTGCTGGAAGTGAATGCTGGGGGGCACAGCTACCGTGGCGAATTGAAAGCAGACGGCAGCTACAGCTGGAGCGAAAGCCTCAAAGGCGAATAGCCTTCAATCCTAAGACATAAAAAACCCGGCCATGGAGAATCTGGCCGGGTTTTTTGTGTTCGTACAGGATGAAAGCCCGCCGTTACCAGCGGACTTCAACTCCCTGGTGGAAAAGCCAGGGCTCATGGTTCTGGGAAGCCAGGGCGGCCCGTGCCCCACTCCCATTTGCGATCAGATGTATGGCCTCATGTTCCGCAATTGCATCGAAATATCCATCCGTGAACACCAAGTGTCCCGTGCCCACGACATAGGCATGCACCCGTTTGTTCCCGTGCCAAAACCAGCCCACGCCACGATGATATCCGTCCGGAAGAATATACTGGAGGAAGACTTCCTCCGGTTTGCTCCAATCGATTTCCGGATGCATCTCCTTCAATTTAGCGTACGCGCGTTCGATGGCTTCTTCGGTAATCTGTTCCTCTCGCTGGATACTCTCTTTTTCCAGAGGACGCGTGCTGGCACATCCAAGCATCATCGAGAAGCTGCTCACAAGAAGCAGGGGGCGTAAGAGGGCCTTTAGAGTGGATTGATTCTTCATTCGCCTCCTCCTTTGCTACAGAGAAGGATCATCCTTGCGGTTCCCAAGAGGAACAAGGTGGAAGGTTTGGGAAGAGTCGTAAAGGTTAGAGGGTTCATGGTATCTCCATGTTGGGGTGAGGGAGTGTTTTCCGGAGATTCCCGAAACATGGGCTATTGAGCTAAGTCAATCTGAGCCAACACTCTGCGTTTTGTCTATGTCGCAAATCTACCCAGAACAGTACGCAAATCAAATAGCGAACTAACCGATACCTAACTAAAAATGCATCAGCATGCTTGCTGAGGCAAAGCTCGCATTACATCAGTTAAATAAGCATTTTGCGAATTACCAATATGACAAACGTTACAAACACCATTCCATCAACTCTATACAAAATTGAACCTTTTACGACGGAGAGCCATTCCAGACTTTTCGAGATTGCTTCCCAGATACGGCCTTCTTATAAGCCCGTTATGACCCTTGCTAAGATTCTTCTCACATTCGGAGCGACAGCCCTGCTGTTCGTTACAGGTTGCGCCAAACAGGCGGAAACTGACAGCGACGTTATCAAAATCGGCCAGTTTGCCTCACTCACGGGTGGCATCGCCTCGTTCGGCCAGTCCTCGGATGCCGGCACCACCTTAGCCATTGAAGAAATCAACGCAGCCGGTGGCGTGCTCGGAAAACAGATTGAGCTGATTACCGAAGACGACCGCTCCACCGCCGGAGAACCGGCCAATGTGGTGCGTAAACTCATTCACCGGGACAAGGTCTCCGCGGTTCTCGGTCAGGTGGCCTCCAGTATGTCCATTGAAGCCGCTCCCATCTGTCAGGAAGCTGGCATTCCCATGATCACCCCCGCCTCCACCAATCCGGAAGTGACGGAAAAGGGTGATTTTATTTTTCGGATCTGCTTCATCGACCCCTTTCAGGGTAAAGTGATGGCCAAATTTGCGAAAGAAAACCTCGGCGCCAGTAAATCGGCTATCCTCACCGATGTGAAACAGGACTACAGTGTGGGGCTGACCAAATACTTTAAAGAGACCTTTGAAGAGATTGGCGGCGAAGTCGTAGCCGAGCAGAGTTTCAGCTCCGGAGACACCGATTTCAAAGCGCAGCTCACCACCATCAAAGCGGCAGATCCTGAAGTCATCTTTGTTCCGGCCTACTACACCGAAGCCGCACTGATTGCCCTTCAGGCCCGGGAATTGGGAATTGAGCTGCCTCTCTGTGGTGGAGATGGCTGGGATTCTCCCAAGCTGTTTGAGATTGCCGGCAAGGCCGTCGACGGATGTTATTTCTCCAACCACTATTCTCAGGAAGATCCTTCTGAAGCCGTACAAGACTTTATCGCCAAATACAAAGCGAAGCATAATGCCGTACCGGATGCTATGGCTGCGCTGGGCTACGACTCCGCTTACGTGCTCGTCGACGCGATCAAACGCGCTGGCAGCACCGAACCGGAAGCCCTGCGTGATGCCATTGCCACCACCTCCGGCTACAAAGGGGTCACCGGAACCATTACGCTGGATGAGAACCGCAATGCCAGTAAACCTGCCGTAGTGCTGAAGATTGCGGGTGGTAAGGCCAGCTACGTCGCCACCGTAGCCCCCTAATCCCCCTCTCCTCTCAGTGGATACCTTTCTCCAACAACTCTTCAATGGCCTCTTTCTAGGGGCCATTTATGCGTTGATTGCCCTGGGCTACACCATGGTGTACGGCATTCTGCGCTTCATCAACTTTGCCCACGGAGAAGTCTACATGGTGGGAGCCTATGTGGCCTATTTTGCCGCATCTATGCTCCTGCCGCTATTTGGTGCAGGGTGGCTCGCTTTTCTGCTGCTCCTGATCATTGCCATGCTTGCCTGTGCCTTGCTCGGAGTGGGTATCGAATGGACGGTGTACCGTCCCTTGAGGCATCGTCCCCGTCTGACCGTGCTGATTACCGCCATTGGGGTTTCGCTTTTTCTGCAGTATGGAGGTCAAAGCTGGCTGGGCGCAGCGCCCCGGGCCTTCCCGACTCTCCTGCCCAAAAGCACGGTCAGCCTGGGGCCGGTTCAGGCCACCAACCTGCAAATCGTGGTCTTGGTGACCACCCTGGTGCTGATGCTTGCGTTGCGTTTCTTTGTCATGAAGACCAAACTCGGCAAAGCCATGCGGGCGGTATCCCATAACGTACAAGCCGCTTCTTTGATGGGCATTAACAACGACCGGGTCATCTCCGTAACCTTTGCGGTGGGTTCCGCGTTGGCAGCTGCAGCGGGAGTACTTTACGCCATCAATTACCCCACCATCAACCCGCTTATGGGCCTCATGCCCGGCTTGAAGGCCTTTGTGGCTGCGGTGCTCGGCGGCATCGGTAACATTCCGGGAGCTGCGGTGGGAGGACTGGTACTGGGCATCGTGGAAACTTTTGCCGGTGGCTCCCCTCTCCTCTCTCCCTATCGGGATGCGATTGCCTTCGGCCTCCTGGTCCTGTTGCTGTTGTTTAAACCCGGCGGTCTGCTGGGTAAAGCCACTGTGGAGAAGGTGTAAGTGCGCTGGATTTCGGAACATTCCCGCACAACCTTGCTCATCGGTTTGGCTCTTGCCGGACTGCTGCAACTGATCTCCGGAAATCTGGATGTCTATTACCTGAACATCGGCCTGATGGCGGCCATTCATGTGGCTCTTGCAGTCAGCCTGAATCTGGTCAACGGCTACACCGGACAATTCTCTCTGGGACATGCCGGTTTTATGGCGGTGGGAGCTTACACGGCAGCCTCTCTCACCACCATTCTCCCCGAAGCGCTTCCCGCCATTGCCGGATTGAAAGGCTTCAGTCTACAGCTGTGGTTTGTGTTCTCTACCCTGGTGGGCGGAGGGGCTGCTGCACTTTGCGGCTTTCTGGTGGGCATGCCCAGCCTGCGATTACGAGGCGACTACCTCGCGATTGTCACCCTGGGTTTCGGCGAAATCATCCGCGTGTTTATTCAGTCCAGCGACACGCTGGGTGGAGCCCGCGGTCTGAGCGGTCTTCCCCCACTCACTAGTCCCTTCACCTGTGTCTCATTGGCCGTAATCTCCATCTACATCTGCGGCAATCTCGTGAAGTCTACCTACGGGCTGGGCTACCTCGCCACCCGGGACGATGAAATTGCCGCCGAATCGGTGGGCGTGAACACCACCCGTTGCAAAGTGAATGCCTTTGTCGTGGGAGCCTTTATTGCCGGGATGGCCGGGTCACTCTATGGCCACCTACTTCAGTACATCAACCCCTCTCAATTCGGATTTCTCAAATCCATTGAGATCGTGGTACTGGTCATTCTCGGTGGCATGGGCAGTACGCTCGGAGTGAGCATTGCCGCTGTGGTCATGACCTTCGGTCTCGAACAAATGCGCAACCTCAACGAATGGCGTATGGTCATTTACGCCCTGTTGATCATTGTGTTTATGATCGTCCGTCCCCAGGGCGTCATGGGGACCCTCGGGGTGGAACGCAGCCGCACGAAAAGCAAAAGGAAGGCGGCATGAGTCATCTCTTGGAACTCAAAGACTGCACGATTCAGTTCGGGGGCCTGGTCGCAGTAGATGCGGTGAATTTCCATCTGGAATCGAATGATCTCCTGGGACTGATCGGCCCGAACGGCGCCGGTAAAACCACCATCTTCAATTTGATTACCGGCATTTACCAGCCGAGCTCCGGTTCCATCCTTCTGGAGGGCAAGGACCTCAAAGGGGTGGCCTGCAGTAGTATTGCCGCACGGGGTATCGCCCGGACCTTTCAGAACATCCGCCTATTCAAATCCCTGAGCGTCGCAGACAACATCCGCGTCGCAGCGAGGCTGCACACCCACCACGGCTTTCTGCATGCGCTGGGCCGGGGGAGCTCCTTTCGGAAAGAGGAAGAGGAGGTGCGGGAGCAGATCATGGATCTGCTGGGACTGTTCAATCTACAGGATTTCGCGGATGATTCCGCCGGCAGCCTCCCCTACGGTAGTCAGCGCCGACTGGAAATCCTTCGAGCCCTGGCTACGAAACCCAAGGTGCTGTTGCTCGATGAACCGGCCGCAGGCATGAACCCCACCGAAAAAGAAGAACTCATGGAACTGATTCAGCAGATCCGCGATCAGTTTGATCTCTCGGTGCTGCTGGTGGAACACGACATGAAAGTGGTCATGGGGGTCTGCAAACGCGTGGTGGTGATTGAGTACGGTAAGAAGATCGCCGAAGGCGCACCCACCGATGTGCAGCGTGATCCCAAGGTCCTGGAAGCCTATCTGGGCACCACTCACGAAGTCGTGGAGGCCGGAGATGCTTGAGGTGCGGAACCTGAAAGTCTCCTACGGGCAGATTGAAGCCCTGCACGGAGTGAGTATCTCTGTGGAGGAAGGAAAAATTGTCACCCTGATCGGTGCCAACGGCGCCGGAAAAACCACGCTATTGCGAGCCCTCTCCGGACTAATTCCTGTGGAGGCAGGCGAAGTGGAACTGCATGGGGAGCGGATCACCAAAGAAAAACCCCACAAACGCGTGGCACGCGGGCTGGCTCACGTCCCCGAAGGCCGAATGGTGTTTGCCAACCTGAGTATCGCGGAAAACCTCGAAATGGGTGCCTACCTGCGCAAGGACAAAACGGCCATCGCCGAGGATCTGGACTTTGTCTACGAACTCTTTCCCCGTTTGAAAGAACGTATCTCTCAGCTCGCAGGCACCCTTTCCGGAGGAGAACAGCAAATGCTGGCCATTGGCCGGGCTCTGCTCAGCAAACCTCAGTGTCTGATGCTGGATGAACCCTCCCTGGGTATTGCGCCCATTCTGACCCGGAACATTTTCGATCAGATTGTGGAGATTAACAAACAGCGCGGCCTGACCATTCTCCTGGTGGAACAGAACGTGAATCTGGCGCTGGAGATCTCCTCATATGGCTATGTGATCGAAACCGGGAATCTGCTCTTCGACGGACCTGCAGAAGAACTACGCAAAGATCCACGTGTGCTTGAAGCCTATATGGGTGGGTGAGCGAAGCAGTTTTTACGGCCTATGCCGGGGGTGATGACAGGCCAGAAGCCTATCCTCCATTTGGAGTTCAGGGTTTCATCGGCCCGATGTAGGCCTTGGAGATCACGACGTTGTCGATGTAGAGGCTATCCTCACTGGGAGCGGTCCACTTCCCTCCGTGATAGATATTCAACCAGACACACTCAATCTTCAGCTTCTCGGTATCCCGAAAGCGTACCCCTTTTCGTTCAAAGGCGAGCTTTCCATCGACCCAGCCCCGGAGCACGCCGTCGTTTTTTCCCGGGCTATTCAATTTCAGATACTGTTCGATGCAATACCAGCGGTTGTTTTCGAGATCCCCCAATCCGCCTTCCTGCCACAGCCAGGCCTCTCCGTATTTGCCAGGCATGTCCGCGTGGTAACAATAGAAGCCCGTAGCGGTTTTTCCGTCTTGTTGCCCCCGGAAGGTTCCCCGGGCGGACCAGCCATTCTTACCGTTGCTGCTTCTCCCGCCCCAGCCACCACGCTGGTAGGTGCCGGCTATCCCCGGAAGTTTCCCATTCTTTTCCGGATTCCAATCATGGGCGAGACGCAGGTAATAGCGAAAATAGATCTCCTCCGGTTCGCTTCCTTGTTCCTGCTGGAAGAGATATTTGAGACTGGCTCCATAATGCTCCCCCTTCGGCACCTGCACCCGTAGCGCGGCCCCCTTCAGAGGCACAAAGCGGCGTTCAGGATCCCGTTTCACTGTGATAACGTTTTCGCGATCCCGGCCCGTCCAGCCTCGACGCCAGTGCTCCCCTTCAAAATTGCTGGCAAAGAGAACGGCCGCATGCTGCTCGATCCCCCGGTCCTGAGCATAGCCCGCAGCAAGCCCCTTTCCCTGAGGAGACTCCTCTGCTATTAAGAGAGCGGCACAGCACAGGGCCATTAGGCTAAGCATCTTTTTCTGTTTCATCTCGTGTTTCCAGATCGCTCAGGGCTGCACATAGATCCACGTTTGAATACTGGCCACAAGATTCATCAGCGCATGTAACAGAACGGGAATCCAGAGATTGCCCGTGAGTTTCCGCGAGTAGCCGAATAACATCCCGGTAAAAAAGATCGTTCCGATCAAGTAGGGACCATACTGGACATGAATCAGAGCAAACATCAGGGAACTCAGCACAATGGTCCCATGCGGTCCAAGCCAGCTGCGTTCCCAACCTGCGTATAGGAAGCCTCGAAAATAGAGCTCCTCTATGATGGGAGCCACCAGGCCCACAGCCAACAGAAGCAGAGCCGGATAACGAGCCGTTGAGGCCGCCACCGACATGAAGTCAGGAACGGGTACCTGAAAAACCCAACCGGAAAGACTCATGATCCCTATCCACAGGATTAGGATCCCGACCCACATCAGCAGAGACTTCCAGCGAATCGCCCTAAAGGACAGGTAGGAGGCAAAGCCCGGCCCGTTGCGCCGAAGCTTAATCGCCAGTAGGATCAACGGCAAGGTCACCGCTCCAGAGAGGATGGTCACCAGACTGACACAATCTCCCTGGTAGGAAAGTAATTCCACGGATTCGGCCTCGCTCAGATCCCAGCCCGTGCTGATGGCATACATCAACAGCGCTACCGTTTGGGTCACCAGGTAGAAAAAGCCGATGATCACCATCCACAACAGCGTCATCCCTGAACCATAAGGCCCTGACTTCGGCGCTATGGCTTCGACAGGGGAGACGGATTCGATATCGGAAAGCTCGCTCATGCCCTTCCACTATCCATAGCATACGGAAGTGCAATCCCTGCCTTCGACATGATATTCTTTCCCCTCTGCGGTTGCAAAATCCCATCTAAAGCGGCAAATAGGCGGATCCCCAAGCTTATTCCTGACTGAGAACACGTTATGTACGCCCTTTTCCTTTCTATTCTGATCACTGCCGCAGCGGTTACGGCATCGGTGACCTTTGACCTACATATCAGCTGGACCATTATTTTCGGATTTTTGGGCTTCTTTGGCAGCAACCTCCTCATCAGCCTCTTGATGCGGAAAAAACTGACCGGGGTTCAGAATGAGCTGCAGGAGATGATGACCGCTGCGCAGGGCAAAATGAACCGCAAAATCCAGCAGCAGCAGAATCGCGGTGGAGCCAACCCCGCAGCCTTGAAAAAGCAGATGGAAGTGCAGCAGGCTGAGGTAATGAAACAGGCTTTGGAGCACACCGTCAACTTTGAGCCTTTCAAAAAATGGAATCTGACCATGGGGCGCCAGATCAGCACCATGCGCCTGCAGTATCTCTACCACCTGAAGCGCTGGCAGGAAGTAGACGACATTCTGGCGATCAAAAAGCTGTTGAGCAAACCCCTGATGATGGAACCCACCATGGTGGCCATCAAGATGGCCCGCAGGTATGAAAAAGGCGATCTGGCTGCTGCGGAAAAGGTGTTTAAAAAACATGTCCGTTTTATGCGGGGTTCCCGGGGCAGCCTGCTGTACGGAACGCTATCCTGGATGCTGGTAAAACAGGGGAAACTGGATGAAGCACGCAGCTTACTCGCTGAAGGCAAAGAAAAGACCAAAAACCAAACCCTGATCAAAAACTGGGAGCACCTGGCCAACGACCGCGCGAAGAAATTCTCCAATGCCGGCCTGGGTGAGGAATGGTATGCTCTCTACCTTGAACCCCAGCCTTTGCCGAAACAGCAGCGCGTGCGACAGGGCCGCGGACAAGGGGCTTTCTAAGCGCATATGATTCCGCCGCTGCCCATGCTGCTCGCCGGGAACAGCAGCACCTTTTTCAGCGGCTGCTCCAAGACCGGCATTCCCGGCGCCTCCATCCTCGGGGTGGTGCTATTGGCGAATCTACTCGACCAGACTCGTCAGGCTGTGGGAGTCCTCCTCCCCCTGCTCATTGCCGCAGACCTGTTTGCGGTTTCCTGGTACCGCCGGCATGCCGACTGGAAATTGATCCGAAAACTTCTCCCCTTCACCTTGTGTGGACTGGGACTGGGTTTTTGGGTGCTCCAACTCGATGAGGCTGTGAATTTTAATCTCCTGCTGGGCAGCCTGGTGCTGGCCATTTTACTTTTGGATTTGCTGCGGAGCAGACTGGGCATGGAGAACATGCCCCGCCACCCGATCTATGTGGCCCTGCTCGGCTGTGCGGCCGGATTCAGCACCACCATCGGCAATCTGGCCGGACCGGTGATGTCTCTCTACCTGCTTAGTCTCGGTCTCGATAAACAGGCTTTCATGAGCAGCATGGCCTGGTTCTTTCTGATCATCAACCTGATCAAAGTGCCCATTTTTGTGTTTACGGGCATGATCACCGCGGAAAGCCTTCCTCTGAGTCTGTATTTCCTTCCAGGCATTGTTCTGGGAGCTCTCTGTGGTCGCCTGCTGTTCAAAATCATCCCACAACGACCCTTTCAGATCGTGGTGCAGTTGTTAGCGGTGCTTGCGGCAGCACGCCTCATATTGACCTCCGTGGCTTGAGGGATAGGCTGAGGGAGACTCCCACCCTTCATCCCGAAAAGCCCTCCTATGAAATTCACCCAACTTGGCGCAGGACTTCTGTTGGCCACGATCAGCATGAGTACGCTTACAGCTCAGGAAACTACATCAGCTCCCCTTCCCACGGCACTGGTCTGGGATGCACGGTATGCCAACCATGATACGGGCAGAGGGCATCCGGAGAACGCGGAACGACTGCAGGCGATTGAGGCCGAACTCAAGCGCAGTGGGCTTTGGAAGGAGCTCAAACGCATCGAGCCCCGGGCGGTGGAGGATCGCTGGATTCTGCTCGCACACAGCGAAGCTTATCTGGACATCGTCAAAGCAGCCCATGCTTCGGGGGCCACGCAACTCCCTACCGGAGACACCCCCTTTTCTGCTAAGAGCCTGGAGACGGCCCGCCTTTCTGCTGGTGGCCTGCTTGAAGCCATTGACCAGGTGATGGAGAAGAAGTTCCGCAATGCCTTTGTCGCCTCCCGGCCTCCGGGTCATCATGCCACCCGGGAACGGGGCATGGGCTTCTGTGTGTTTGGCAATGTGGGCATTGCCGCCAAATACCTGCAGGAGAAGCACGGACTGGAACGGATTCTCGTGGTCGACTGGGACGTCCATCACGGCAATGGCACCTACGATATACTTAAGGATGATCCCAAGGTCTTCCAATTTCAGATTCACCAAGGGGGGATTTACCCAGGAAGCGGTGCCGCAGATGAGGTCGGGGAAGCTGAAGGCAAAGGCAACACCATCTCTGTCCCCCTTCCTGCTGGAGCCGGAATTACAGAATTCCGGAAGGCCTTTGACGAACAGCTCCTTCCAGCCATGGAGCGCTTCAAACCACAGTTCATCCTCATCTCCGCCGGCTTTGACGCCCATGAACAGGACCGGCTGGGCGGACTGAAGCTGCGCTCCGAAGATTATGCCACCCTCACCCGAATGCTGATGCAGATTGCAGATGAACATGGCGAGGGACGCATCGTATCTGTGCTCGAAGGAGGCTATCATCTGGAGGCCCTGGCCGAATCGGTTCGACTGCACCTGCAGGCCCTTCAACAAGCGGCAAACAAAGAGTAAGCGGGAAGAATATCGCTCCGCACAGGAGGATAGGCCTCCGGCCTGTCATCTGCACCAGAACTGCCCTCAGGCCAGAGGCCCAAGCTCCTTTTCCAGGATTGGCCTCCGGCCTGTCCTCTGCATCCGAGCTGTTCCCAGCTGTAGACGCTGCTGAATCCGTTCGACTCCATCTACGCAATCTGATTCCGAGGCTCTTCGCTTGGATAAGCAGAGCAAGGCTACTCAGCCACAGAAAAAAATACATAATCGACTGCACAACAACCACTTAACATGTAAATATTTCGCGAAACCATACCATTCTATACCTCAGAAGAAGCAACAAGGCATGCGATACAGAATAGGTGCATTTTCCATATTTTTTTAATTCTTGACGTAAAAACTCAATTGTTAGGATAATGTTAGTAAACACAATACACACAAAACTAATTCTCTAACCTATACAACATCATGAACGCTCCACCTTTTCGTATACTCCTGACTCTCTTGGCCAGTGCCGGGTTGTTCACGCCATCAGGTGCCAGCCTGCTGGTATCCGAAAGCTTTGACAGCTACAACAGTGGTGCCATATCGGGACAGGGCTCCGCGAATTCTGTATTTGCAGGAGGCTGGACCCGCAACGGCAGTATTGTCTCCCTGAATGAAATCCCTGAATACACGACTCCGCTCAGTGCTGGAGGCATTACCGGTGGAGGCAATGCATTGGTCTTTGCCAGAGAGCGCAACAATGGGCCACGGCGTGATTTTCTCCCCTCAACGCGCCCTCAACCCACAGATGCCAACCCGCTTTACATCAGTTATCTGATGCGCTTAAGCGGGGACTCGGATTCCTATTTTTACGAAGCCAGCGGAAACTGGGACCACGCTTTCGCGGGAATCGATGGCAATAAAGCTACGTTTAACGCCCGGTATAAAAATGGATCCACCGGCACCACCAGTTATGACACCAGTCAGGATCTCCTTATCGTAGTTCGGGTAGCCAGCAGCTCCCAATCTGTCTGGGTCAACCCTACATCCGAAGCGGATACTCCGGGAGTCACCCATAATACCATCCAGAACTGGAGTACACTGTCTGCAATCGGCTTCACCTCCAACAACAACGGTCCTACAATTGTAGACAACCTTATGATTGGAGATAGTTTCGCAGAGGTGATGGGCATTCCAGAGCCATCCTCACTTCTTCTCCTCAGTGCGGCAGCATTTGGCTTTCTAGGTCTACGAAGCAGAAAACGAGTTCACTCTTCCCAGCAATAAGCGCCAGAACTTCCTTCAGCAGGGGAGCAGCGTATACGCATTCCTCTAAGGTCACAGGCATCCATAGCCCCTCCTTCTTAGGAGGGGTTTTTTCTACCCGCATGAACGTCATGGGCCAGACCGAATTCAAGGGTGAAGATGTTCAGGACTTGCATGCAGCTGGGAAAAGCCCTAACCAAAAAACAAGCTCTGCCCAAATGGTTCCGCATGAATGGATATGCGAATGCCTCAATACTCTGTACCGAAACGATTGACCGGCCTGTTCTCCCTTGCAGCACTCATCCTGCTGACTCTGCTTGCTTGTATATCGCTGAGAAAACATCATGCCCCCTGGAGATTGGAACATGAATTTCTGAGCGGCCTGGATGAGGAGGCATTTCTGGGCAGGTCCATCTTTAGCGAATTGCCGCCTGCAGTGGATGTTCACCCGGACGGAAAACGTCTGGCCATCGGACGACAGCAGGGTCACGTGGACGAAATGGACTTAAGCCAGGCTACGCTCTTAAGACGCATCGAGCTTCCACTGCTCCCGGATGACGAGGCCGCTGAAGAAGACCGTGACCGCAACCGTGTTTATATTACCCGCTATCTTTCCAATGGACAACTGCTGCTGGCTTCAGAGTTGAGGGTGTTTCTGGTCGATGCGGATGGTACCTTGCACAAAGCCCCCTTTCATGAACGGAACATCCAGACCTTGGCACTTTCCCCGGAGCGGAACCTCATTGCCGCCTCGTCCCACTCCGCCACCTGGGTGTATGATGTGGAAAGCCAGCGTATGCTCTGGGATAAACAGAATCCTCCTGCAAATGGGTCCTTCCGGATGAGCTGGTCAGAGGATGGACAACGCTTTCTCCTCAAAGACCTCACGCATCTTTGGCTCTATGATGCTACCAACGGAGAGCTTTTATGGGAGAGTCCTGAATTGGATTTCCGCAGAGACTGGCCACATTATGCAGATGAATTCAGTGGCTATGCCAGCCAACATTCTGACCCGCCCGAGGGAACCCTACCCCGGGAAGACCATCAGATTGGGGGCATCCGTCAGGCCATACTCAGCCCGGATGGAGAACGGGTATGGGTCACCTACGAAACCCGTCAGCAGCCCCTGGGCCTGGAGGCTTCTGAATCCTGGAAAGCACTGCTGCGCTGTATTCACATTGAAAGAAATGAAATCCTCTGGGAACAGCCACTCTCGAATTCACCCCGGGACATGGGGCTCAGCCAGGATGGCCATCTGCTCTTCCTACAGTGCACACCCGATTTTTCGGAGGAAATCACCCTGTATGATACTGAGAGCGGAAAGGTGCAGGAGTTTCTGAGTTATTCGGAAGCCTACAACAGCTACCCCGGAACCATGGCCTTATCCCCAACAGGATCCCGCATCATTGGCGGCAGCAATCATACATGGATCTTTTCTTTTGATCGCGCCGTCGCCCCGTTCCGCCTCCTCCACAAGCGGATGATTCAATCTGCCTCCTGGCTAGGGGAACAACGCATTCTGCTCTTTGGCATGGACAGCAGCGTCCGGATCTTCACGCAGGTGCGCAGGCATACTCCTCTGGGTCTGCTGACCCGCTGGGAAAGTATCCTACTCTACGGGCTGGGCTTGTGTGCATCCGCCTTGCTGCTCTACACGCTACGCCGTCAGCAGCTGGCGAAGCAGGAAGCTCCCCTGCCCTGGCGTTTATGGGCCACGGTGGGCCTGGTCATACTGCTGACCGGCTTCGAGCAGGCCGGGGATCTCATCAATCTGATGACCCGGGAATTCTATGATCCCGAAGAAGCTCCGTTGAACCTGGCTTCCCTATGTGGAGGCCTGTTTCTGAGCGCCCTGACCTGGTGGTCCCTGTACCGGGTGATGCGCCTGTCACGCGGCTGGTATCATGTCCATCTCTTCATCTCCGGGCTGGCCCTGCTCATCTCCGTCGCGGTATTGGGGTTCGTATTCTACGTGATGGGAAAGGTTACTCAGCCCATGGAGCAGGCAGAGTTCTACCTGCACGGATGGATGCTGCAGCCGGACATTCGGCTACTAAGCGTCTATCTGTTCCTGACCACCCTGCTGCTTGCCCTGTACATCCTCCTGCTCCGACATCGCAGCGTTCGCATACGGTTTTCCCGGGGCCTGGTTGCTTCTGACGAAACAATATAAGCTACATTCCGCAAGTCCCTGCACATAGATCAAGTTGGATCAGCGAGGACTCCGTTGCGGCTCGACAGAGCTCTTGACAGCCGCTTCCTTCATCAAAGCCCATTCCTGCTCGGAAAGCCCTGAAGGGGCTTGAAAGGCCTCCTCCCCGCCTTCGAAGACGCTGAATAAGATCACCGTGGAAACCAAGGCGGCCCCTTTACCCGAGGGATGCGAGCCGTCTTTTTTATACAAAGCTTTCCCCAGGGTATCATCTTCCCGGCGGACCCAGGCCCAGGCATCCCCTACCGCCGCCACCTGAATCTGATTGCGTTTCGCCGCACTCCGATAGGCCTCAGTCAATTTACGCTGCATGGTTTCATAATCCGGGAGAAAGGCTTTATTCCGCGCATCGCCATCCCGCCGTCCCCAGGTCATAAACAGCACAGGTTCCGCCCCGGCCTCGCGGATGAGTTTGCTGAACTCATCCACAGACTGATGAAAGGATGCGGAGGGTTTTCCCGGAAAGGCCGGAGTCTGACTCTGCTCCTGCAGCAACACCACATCCCAGTTGCCCTGTTGGATTTTTTCCCGCGTCGCCGGATCCGCCAGATGCCGCTGCAGGGTGGCCCCACCTTTTGTGATAAAACTTAAGGTACTGTCCTTGTAGGGAGATGCCGCGAGCATCTTCTGCAGGGCTCCCCGACTTTGCGAGGTGTAACTGTTGCCAATCAACAGGATGCGTTTCGGCTCCACAGCCGTCCCAGCTTCCGCAGCCAATAGGTTCCTCCATGCTGGGCAGAATGACAAACAAGCCAGGAGTACGGTGATCAGTAGGTCAGAACGCATTGGAATATCTCAGGTTGGGGCTATGAAATGATCGGGCTTTCTATTCTGCAACATCCAGGAACAGATTACGAGAGGACTTCTCAGAAGCCGTCCTTTCCGATGCGTCTCTTTCAGCAGGCTCCACTACTGCGGCTTGCCTGTTCAGCCCAGGCACTGGGGCTCAACCCGCTTTGCTGTTTAAACCAACGGGTAAACGATGTGCGGGAGGGGTACCCACAGCGAGCCGCCAGCTCCGTGATGTTCAGATCCGAGGCCACCAACAAAGTCTGAGCCTGTTCCAAGCGAATTCGATTCATGAGCTGTTTGGGTGTGCTCTGGCAGGCATCCAGACAACGCAGGCGAAATTGATGTTCCCGCAGGCCCAGCCGCTTCGCCCATTCCTGCGTGCTGCTGATGTTGACCAGGTTCTGCCTCAGCACCTGCTCCGCTTCCCGTAACCAGTCCGGACCATCCCGAAGCACAGGCGTTTGAGATGCTGAACTGCTGAGCACGCGGACCACATGCACCAGCCATTGCCCCAGGTAGGCATTGGCCATGGCCAGCCCCAGGGGATTCTGCCACCACTCATTGGCGATTTGCGCGATCATGCGGTTGGAATAGTCATACAGTTCCGATGGAAGCCGTGTCGGAAATTCCAGCCCCCACACCTCCTGTGGACTTGGTTGCGCTGGAGCCTGCAGACGTTGCCTCCGTCGATAGGGTTTGTAGTGGAGACGGATGCCATCGCGGGGTTGCCCCAGTTCCGCGTGCCGGATGCCCCATTCGATCCAGTGATATTCTGTGCCGGGAGGCAAAAGCAACTCCAGGTCATGGCCCGGAGGGATCACGAGAATGTGCGGACCGAATTCCTTCCGTAGTTGCCCCTGTTCACGATAGTGGAACACCCCGTTCCGGATCACCCAGGTCTGATACCAGGGAAGGATGCCTCGCTCTTCGCTTCGGTACAGTTTCTCTCTGCGTCCCGAGAAACTCTGCCCCTGCCCTCCGTCGAGGATATGGGGAACATAGGAACTGAACTTTCGAATTAAGAGTCGATTTGCCATAAATGGCTCCTGTTAAAATCTTTTGGACGGGTTTGTTCAACATAGCATGCGGAGTGGCCCAAGGTGACAGCTCCGGCGGCCACTTCACATGCCCCTCCAACAGAGACGCCTCATGCAGCACATCCACCCATCCCTTCCCGGAAGCCTCCACCCACGTCACTGGCTCAGTGCCGTATTGCTCAGCCTTGGCCTGCGATCGGCCGCAGTGGAAGCTTCGGTGCAAAACATTCCGGATCAAGGGCTGAGTCTGAAACACTGGGCCCTGTTAGGCCCCTTTCCATCCACGCCGATGGAAAGCGTGTCAGAAGAGGATCCCGTGCGAAAGAGTTTTCGACGGGATTATCTGAAAAGCCTGGGTGGAGAAGCCAAGTTCCAGTTCCAGAACGGAGATGAATTCAGGATCGAGGGAAAGTCCTACAAAACCTTTCAGGTCGAAGCCTGGGACTGGGGATTCCATGATATTCCGGCCTTCAACCAAGGCGTCGGCTACGCCAGCACCCGTATTTCTCTGAAGCAGGATCAGGAACTTTATCTGTACTTCATGTCCCACGGCAGTCCGCAAGTCTGGGTGAATGGCCAAAAGGTCCTTGAAAGCTACGAACTACGTCACCACGCCCGCAAGATGCAGTACGGGGTGAAACTCCGACTGAATGAGGGTGAAAACCGCTTTCTGGTCAAACTCGATAACTTCCGGGGCTGGGCCGGCTTTCAGCTGGAACTGATCCCTGTGGAACATCATGAAGCCCAGGTTCTCAAACGACTGAAGAAGCTGAAACTGGAATCGGTCAGCCGGGATGCCCAGGGAGGAGCCCAAGTACGTATTCAACATGAACCTCCAGCCCTGGATGTACAGGTTCCGGTCCGCGTGGAACTGAAAGATGAAACAGGAAGCCTGCTGGCCAGCGCGGAAGGACGGAGTGATCAGCCTTTGCATCTGCCGGTTTCTCCGGAACTGGAGGAGGTGGTCTACCTGGAGGTCAGCGCTTCCCCGGATTTTCCCTACAAACTCAAAGGAGAGCGGAAAGCCTATTACCCCCAAGACATCCAGGCGCGCTGCGCCGAACTCCGTGCCTGGTTCATCGAGGCAGCCCCCCGGCTCCAGCAAAGCAGCCCGCGCATGCAAGCTGCACTGGACTGGATCGAGTTCTGGTTAGGCGATGTAAGCCGACAGGATCCCTTTGATCCCAGCGACGTCGCCAATCTGCTCTATGTGGAAGATCTAAAAAAGGCCCTGGCTCAGGGGAAAAACCTGTTCCTCGAAGAACAGGGAACAGCCTTCCCCTGTCTTTTCCGGGCCCAACTGCCGGACGGAAAGGAGATTGTCGGAGAGTATCACATCACTCTCCCCCAGGCCTATCTCGAGGCAAATGAAGATCAACGGGAGCAACTGCGACTCCCCCTCTTGTATAACCTGCACGGAGCGGGAGGGACGGGGCAAAAGATCAAAGCGTACCGGAATGAAACGAAGGACAGACACTTCGATGAGGTAGACCATCGGGGCAACTCCTTTCTCAAGATACTTCCCCGGGCCACCTATACGTACCGCTGGCACCCGGACTGGCTGAATGCACTCGACGCGCATCTGGAGGCACAGTGGCAGATTGCCCCTCAGCAGGTGCATCTACAGGGCTTTTCGATGGGAGGCTGGGGCACCTTTGTTTGGGGGGCCAGTCGTCCCGAACGCTTTGCCACCCTCACCCCGATGGGCATGGCGGGTGACCGAATCTTTTCCAACATCGGAAAAGAGAAGGCGCTCCAAGCGCTGCAGGGCAAAAAGCTTTGGTATATTATGGGACAACATGACCAGCTCTTCCCCGCTTCACTCGTATTGTACCAGGAACTACAGGAGGCCGGGGTGGACCTCCGCTACAGTGTGTACGGATCAAAAGGACACGGCGGTTTGGAACGCATGGCCAAAGAGGAAGGGCTGACCCAATGGCAACTTCGCAACCCACTCAGAAGCTCCCCTTGAACAGGCAGAGCTTCTTTCCGGATGGCACTCCATGCGTTGCGTAAACATCCCGCAACCCGCAAGGAAGAGGATCATTACGAAATCCTCAGCTTCCTGATTTGTGAGCGCGAAGGGAATCGAACATCGATGCACAGGATCAGCAGGATTGAGCCCTGTCACCGCATTTCGCGGCCATGGACATCGTATTGCAGCCCCTTGAAAACGGCACTACCCGGACCGTCGGAGAACCAGGGAATACCATCCTAAAGACAACTACTGGGTCCAGATGGAATGTGATGAAGCGGTGATAATAGTCCATGGAGAATGGGGACAGACCGGTCGAGAGGCCTTAGAAACGAACAAGAACCCCGGCTGCGGATCTATCTAAAAAAACTACCTTGTGGTCGAGAAATGGGGGGAGTTAAGCGCACGCCTTTTAAACAAAAAGAATTTATCACCATGTTCCGACAACCTATGAATATGATTCTCAACAAAGAAACGTTTATCGCCATCAGCTTCAAGAACAACGTATTTCTTTTCATAGTGTACTTTAGAAGTAAATGGAACCCACGAAACAAGTAAAACCCACCCCTCTCCATCGGCAAAAACATCAACTGGATACTCGCGCTTAACTCCTTTTACATATTCATATCCGGCAAGAACTTCAAATACCCAAAGTTCTCCTGAAACCGAAGCGTCAGGAAGGTCTCTCACATAATTACCCGGCCCGGAGCCCTTACGCCCTCCTAAATCTATTGGAACCGCAATAACAGCCCCACCTCCCGAAAACACGTCGGCGTATACTTTACTTACCTCTGGAGTTAAATAAACATATTTTGATTTCTCCAGAACCCTAACCTCACGCAAAGGGTCCATCAACAACTGAACACGTTCTTTGTAATCCTGAGGTACGTTCTCCAAATAATTCAACCTCGGATCATGATGCTTCCGTTCAAAACGGGCACATGAAAAACCAAATAACACAAAAAAGAACAACACAGGAATAAAGGCATTCATCTCAACCCCCTAAAAATACTGAAGATCCAATTAGAAGTTCCTTAAGAGTGAACCTTAAATATCCACCCTACAGTAAGCCAGAAGAGGTAATGGTGATTCAACATACTTATTTTCGCATCAGCAGATCAGTGGTATTTGAACGAATAATTTCAACCACCCCGTTTTTTATTTCATCACTATTTCCGAGTATAAAGCCATTTTCATCCGAAAGCACAATTCGACCATCAGCCAATTTACAAAGAGCGAAAATCTCATTTTTAGAATTTATATTCAAAACCAGATACCCAACAAATACAAAATGCTTTTCTGTGAAAATTTTATTCTTGCCAGGGACAATCTTAATTAGATTGCTTAGATCAGGCCAAATTAATTTCGTAACCTGATCATGCTCTTTCACAACATCACCCAAATCATTTGAATCAACAAACCTGCGTCGAGATTCAGTAACTAAATAAAAACTGAATTCTTCATCTTGAACAATTTCACCAATATCTGCAAAAGCCTTTTCATAAAGCTCCTCGGCAGTCATTACTTCAGAAGACACTTCCGCCCCCAAACTTAGGGTGCAAAGGAACAAAAACAGCGTTTGAATACTACATGTAGTCACTTTCATTTTCCTCTTCCTTTCAACACTTCCACTCAAAGACACAGAGGATCATCTAGTATCTCCTTAATACTCCAAATCCAAGTCCACCACATTCAGTAAGTCCATACGTCCCTGCTGGATACGTTTGAGATTTTCAATCACTTCATCCCAGCGATCGAGATTGCCGCCGGCATCTGCGGCACGGTGTGGGGAGAGGATGAGGTTATCCAGTTCGTGAAAGGGAAACGCGTAGGGACGGGGGTTTTCTTCCTCTCCATGAGTTTCGGAAGCCCACCATACATCCAGCGCTGCGCCCGCAATCACTCGATCCCGGAGGGCTTGATACAGATCTTCCTGAATCACCGTGTTGCCCCGTCCTACATTGACAAACAGTCCCTCCGGCCCCAACGCCTGAAGTTCCTTCATGCCCACCATGCCCTGTGTGAAGGAGGTATCCGGAAGGGAATTGATCACCACATCACAGTCTGAGAAAAAGTCTTGCAGTTCCCCACTGGAAAACGCCTTCAAATCTCCGATTTCGGATCCGGGACCCTGACTCCAATCTCTTCGGTACGCAGCGAAGCTCAGATCAAATCCGCTCAAAAAACGATGCACCTTGCGGTTGATTTCGCCATAACCCAGTAAGCCCACCCGTTTCCTGCGAAGGTACACACTGCGTTGCCCCTCTACCCAACCTTGATTGATGCACATGCCTTCGTGATGAGGAATGAGCTTGGAGGCCAACGACAACAGCATGGCCACGCTATGCTGTGCCACGGCATAGGAATTGCCATGCCCATTCACCAAAGTCAGCTCCCGACTCCCCCGGAGGCTACGGAAGGCCTCGACATGTTGCTGAATGCCGGTGCCCGGATTGATAAACACTTTGAGCTTCTTCGCTGCCTGAAGGAGTTCCACATCACTCCGCCAGCCCACCAGAACCTCGACCTCCGGCAACATGGCCAACAAGGCTTCCCGGTCATCCTCCGGGGCACAGTGGAACTCCAGCGGGAGCGAGCCAAGGCCCTCACGTAGGTACTGCATGATGGCGGGTGAAAGCCGACGAAGAAACAGCACCTGGGTTACATGAGGGTCCATCATGAAGCTACCGCTATGCTGCGCAGGGCTGGGGTCAACTCCGGATCAATCATCGAGTCCCTCCATAGGCTCGGAATAGAGCCGTATCCCTCTCAGTAAAGGAACCTGGAGCTGTATCTGTTGAATATGACCAAGACGGTCCCGACACAGAACGGAATACACCGAGCTCCTTCCAGCATCGGAAGCAAAGGGATCCAGGCTGTTTTCCTGCAGGCTCCAGCCCCGTTCCTGAAGGAAAGCCCGGACTCGTCTGAGCAGAATCAAGGCAAACAGGACCCGATAGGTCAGGCCAAAGAGTACAAGTCCGATGAGGAGGAACGCCAGGATCTTCACCCACACAGGCCTATCTCTCTTCCGCCGGGGGTCAATGTTTCACATGGGGATTCAGCTGCTCCTGAACCCACTCACCCACGAGCTGCATACATTGCTCCGGCTGAGAAAAAAGCAGGAAATGATCTTCGTTGGCGAGGTAAGCACTTTGCACATCAACCCCTTCGCTTTCAAGGGCTGAGGCGACTTCCTGAATTCGGGCACGTGGAATGCGGCGATCTTCTTGACCGCTGATCACCAGGATGGGCCGATCCCGCCAGGCCCGGTAAAAGGCTGGCTGATTCAGGACGGAATCTTCCATCACCGGAGAGAGAAAGATGAGTCCCTGATAGCGCTCAGGGTCCCGCAAGGCGGCACGGGACAGCCCGGTCCCTCCGTTGGACAACCCGGCCAGGATCATGCGCGAGGTATCCAGGCGGGAATCCTGTTCACAAAAATTCCATGCGGCCTCCACGGCCTCCATTCCGCCGGGAAGATACCAGTTTCCGGCCCCAAAACTGGGGGCCACGATGGCAAAGCCGTGCTGATCGGCAAACTGTTTCCATACCCACAGGTAGCCTTTGAAATTTCCGAGACTTCCATGCAGAAACAGGATGACCGGTAGAGGCTCCTCTGATCCCGCCTGCGGAGGCAGGTAGAGGTAAACATGGCCCTGCTCTCGTTTTCCCAGAAACAGATCTTCATAACAGGCTCCCAAAGCAGAGCCGACTTCCACAAAACTCTGATCCCGACGCAGCGTGCGATATACCTGAAGAAACAAGCTATTCACCCGTTCACCCTGTTCTTGATCGATAAAGGGATCCAAGGCAGGAAACACAGCCGCACCCAGTTTCAACTGATCGATTTCCGGAACCAGATTCGCCGGGCTGAGACGTTGATAGCGCCCTGTTCCCAGCCACACGGAACTTAGCCCCAGTTCGGATTCAGGTTCTCCGGAAGGGGTCAGTATCCAACAAAAGCAGAGCAGCCCCAGCCCAATCAGAAACAAACTTCCAGCTGCGGCCACAAGGCTGAATCGCTTCGAGTAGACTCGAGCCCAGAGTAGCAAGGGTACCCCAAACCACACGAGACAGGTCCAGGCAAAGACCTGACCGGAATCAGTCTCGGCTTCCACGACAAGAAAACATGCCATCCACAGAGCCGGGACAGACAGGATCAGGTACATCATGACCAGGAATCCAACCAGTCCACGCAGGGAGCCCCCCTGCAGGGCAACTCGCTTCACGGGCCCTCCTGTGAGAATCGATTAGGGCTGATCTGTTTCTTTCCGCTCATGCTCCGGGACATCCTTTTCCAAAGCATCTACAAAGGAAGGAAGATCGTAGGTCAACCATAAGCCGCCATCCAGAACCATCCCCCCACCCCAAGGCTTGAAGTCATAGACAATGTAACTGCGGCGGGCGACCTCGAGATCCAGCATCAGAAAAATCTCATAGGCCCCGTCTTTTTTCTGCACGGGCAAGGGGCGCACCTCTTCCAGCAAGGCGAGTTTTCCATGTGAACCCGCTTTGAGTTCGGGTGCGAGCTGCTCATAGCCCTCCATGTTCCGAAGCTTGCTTAGGCTGTCCCAAGCTAACATTTCACTACGGAATTCGAGCTGATCCGCAGGCAGTGCTTTTTTTGCAATAATCAGAAAGTACCCTTTATGATCTTTTCTTGCCTGCTTCGTAAGGGGGAAATACAGCTCGACTTTTCCCGGTTCAGCATCCGAAAGTTTTAAGCGAAAGGGTAGCTGCACCCCTTCCGTTTCCGCCGTGACCACATCATGACGGGCCCAAACGGCGAAACAGGGTGTGCTACAGACAGAAAGCAGACTCAACAGGCAAAACAAACGGAACATACGATCATCTCCATGGGGTTAAGCTAAAGACGATCTGGATTTCGCAGATCTTAGCATCCCTTTATTTTTTTTCAGGAGGTGTAAGCAACTGCCAGTAGCTATATTCCAAGGCATGTTTTTCAGCCAAACTGCGGAAGCGCCAACTTAAGGCAAATACCGCAGAAAGAGAATCCAAGCGAAGCTCTTTCCCTAAACGAATGGAATAATAGCTTCCTCCACGGCTGTTCTGTTCCTTTTTCGCCGTGGAAATCTGAAAGCCCTGTTCCCGGGCCTCCTCGATCAGAGCCGTGAATTCATGTTTTTGCTCTGCGTAATATTCGGTAAACACCCGATGTTTCCCTTCGATCTTCGTTCCAGCAGCTCGAATTTCTGAAAGGATATAGAGGTCCTCACTTTCCTGCATGCGTTTTGCATACCGTTGATAGGAGGGAATCAGCTCCGCCTTGACGCTGATATCCAAGCGTCCGTCTTTGGATTCGATGATTTTATCCGCAAAGATGCTGTTTACCGGATGGATCAGATTAAAATGATCCGCCCCTTTCACCGGAGCAATATGTACATTCGGGTTCGGTTTTTCTTTCAACTGATTGAACAACAAACGCAATTCATCGATGTTGTTGTTGCCCACATCCCCCTCCAGAATATAGGTAGGCGTACGAATAAGCTGCAGATAGTTAATGGGGCTGCGCAGCTCAATTTCTTTCTCATTCCAGACGTAGGGTGCCAACTCAGGTCCGTAATGGTCACTCACCGGCCCCAGACTGATCACTCCGGCAAATTGATCCGTTGCCGCCGCAACGAGCAAGGCCAAGGTAGCTCCAGAGCTGTGGCCACCTAAATAAATTCGTTTGGGGTCAACATACTCTAAGCCTTTCAAATACGCCGCGGCCCGAATAACATCCTGCACTTCACCATAATAGCGTTCCACCACTCCAGGGTTTCCGGCACGCCCTCGCAGGGTAGGAAACATCATCACCACCCCTTCGTTTCGGAACACCCGGGCGGACTGTTCGTTCGATGCTTGTGTTTCCTCCCAGAGATACTCCCCGGGAGAGGCCACAGGGAAGCCACCGGTTAACCAAATCATGGCAGGCCGTTTTTCTCCGGCTTTCAACTCATGGGTACTCAGGTACGCCTTCATCTTACCCAAATCAGTATCGAACTGAACGACCGAAAACACTTCCGGGGGCGGCTCAGGAAGGGGCTCCTTCTCCCTTTCTTTTTTACGCAATTCGGTCTGATGATCCCCACGCAGACTTAACAACGTTTCGGCCCCATGGATGGAGCTCATACACACAAAGAACAAAAGGAGGGAGTAGACACGCATACGGATTCTCAGAGTCATACAGGTGAAAGGAAACGTGCCCCCTCTGTACTCCGAAAAGCTCTCAGACCAAGATGTTCTTCAGGTGAATAAACAGGGCCTTCACTGGTACGGGACTACGGCATGCGAATACCGAACAAAGCGGGCAGAGCTGCCTCAGCCTGAATTTCATAGGTATATCCAGCCTCAAGCATGCCTGAGGATGGCGCGCTTCCCTGAAGCGGTTGCGCGTCGATGCCTGCAGGAAGCGGGATCGGTTTCATGGGAAAAACGATGCCCCGGGTATCCCCCTGCTCTTCCAACCAGAGGATCCCCTGTTCCTTCGGCAGATACAGGGGGCGATGCATCCGGGGAAGTGCCTCCAGATATTCATGGGCCAGACGGGTAAAGGAAGGAATGATATCCGGTCCCACCCGCGTGGGTTCCCGTTCTTTATTCCAGTGCTTGGTGATCAGGTCCGGAGCAATCCAACCTTTCACCGCCATGGCCCGGAAAAGCATGTCATCTAACTGCTCAGGTTCATAGCGGGATTGGCCATCTCCACGAAGCCATTTATTGGTCTGATGAAAATACCAGAGATCTTGTTCCCAGTCTTTCACCTCAATGCTACAGCTCTGCCCCGGGAAGCTGGCAGATTCCGCCTGCCAACCCACTCCCAGGCGGGTCCAGCGGGCGATTTCCTCCCACCAAATCCGCTGCAAGGGTCTGCCGCTTCCATCCGCCCAGTTGAGCTGACTGAACATCAGATTCTGTGAACTATCTCCCCAGAATCCCCGGAAGCCCATGCCCTGCCGGGCAGCTTCCAGGGTCCGTTGAAACTCCTTCAAAAAAACCGGAGAAGCCGGATTATGCTTCCGCATATCCTCACCGTAGGTGGCATTTTTCGGTCCATCCGGTCGGTTGAGCGCCCAATGTGCGGCATCCAGGCCAATCCTTTGGGCAAAGGCCCCCTCTTCTTTGCTCATCCCGGACAGCCAAATGTACACACGCACATCCTGCTTCACCAGTTCTTGTTTTAACTCCCGCCACTTTTCCACAATTCCCGGCAGCGGGACCCAGTCGTATATATTACAGTTCCCACCTCCCTCATGAGGCACATTCGCTCCGTCTTCTTTTCGACGAAGACTCCCTCCGTTTACCCAGCCGGGATTATGCAGCAAAATCTGACGAACTCCGGCTTTCTGCAATGCAGACAGCTCCTCTTTCAAGCGATCCACTTCTTCCCCATAGCGGAATTCCCAGAGCAACCCGATCGCGGGTTGTACTTCCATTTGCTGCAAATTGAGCTCGGCACTAACCTGGTCGCGTAACTGCAGATTCAATTCCATCCATCGGTTACGGGCCTCGTCCACGCTCCAGCCCCTCCCCTCAGGGGCATCCAGCCAACGGTAGTGCATCGGAATACTTTCATGCCGCGAACTCAGAGCAAACAATTCCACATCACTATGAGATAGGACCCGGTCCCCCGGAAACACTTCGGTCAGCGCACGAAGATCACCCTGCCGTTCCGGGAATGCGGCAAACAGCGCTTCCGGCTTGAATTGATAATCGATAAAGTTCACTCCGGCGCCGCGGCCTAGCTGCGCAATCCAAGCCGCGTGACGATGCCGGAGCCCATTATCCCGCCCCGTTAGATCCGCATCTCCAGGAAGTGCGGGGGACACCGCATAGGTTTTTCCAGCAGCACCCGGCATAATTTCTGTCGTGGTGAAACTTTCGGAGGCCCGCCCTTCCGCATCGGTTTTCAGCTGTTGTTCAATCCGGCCCAGGCCGCGGTAGCGGGGATTGACCACCGTCAGGTTCTTCAGATTCCCTCCCAGTTCCCAGGATCCCAGCACGCGTAGGCTATGACTTCGCTCCCCTTCCTTCAGCTCCAGAAGCAGCTGTTGACTCCAACCCTGCCATTGCCAAGCGGCAATAGTGGATTCTTGATCTCGAAATCGCCAGATCAAGGTTCCCAGTTCCCGGCTTCGGGGAAGAAAGGCCTTCAGCTGCGAGGCACGTTCCAGACGGGTCAGATCTGTAGGCAGACGCATATGGGCGTAGCCATAGCTGTCCCGAAAGATCTCCTCGCTCTTCGTCTTCATGACAAACACAGACGCAACGTCCTCCCGATGAGAAGATGCCAGGACGGTGAAATGGATATCAAAGCCCTGCTCAACGGACTCGACCCGGTCCCAACGAAGAAATGGGGCTACCCAGGCCTCTGCCCCGAATTCGGAAGCCGTGAAGGGAAAGAGCATCACCTCATCGGATCGAAAGCTCAGGTTACCCTTACGGATTTCGCCCAAGCCCAGCAGGGTTCCAGCTTCGAGATGAAAACGGAATTCCAGTCCGGATGGCAGGGAGAGGCGTTTTTCTTCAGCCGACAACATCAACAGGGGGAGAAAAAAGAATATCAGCATTCGTTTCATGGAGAGACCTCGTTTGAGACAGCCTGTGAGGAAGGGGCATAGCGGGGAATGTGCCGCCACATCCCCTGTTGAACTTCTGCCTGAAAAAACTTCAGTTCTTCTGCTGCAGCCGGATTATTTCGCAGTAAAGCCTGTTGGGCCTCTGCAGCACCAGGGAATTTCATCCAGATGCCGAGTTGGAGCGCTTCGATCGAAGCTGGCTGTTCTACAAGGAGTTGTTTTACCGCAGCCTGATCTTGGCTCAGCCAGAGTTGAAGGAGCCGGGGACGGTAGAGGGTCGGACGTAACTCCAAGAGACGTTCCACCCAGTCCTGAGCTTCCCGGGGCTTTCCCTCACGCAAGGCCTGTATGGCTCTGAGATAGTAGGAATCCGGGCCCGCCGAAGCAAAATCCACCTGCTCTGCGCCAGCTTCCAATTGCAGCAGAGCTTGAAGATAATCCTGTTCCGCAGCAGCAGGCAGTTTGTCCAGTAGAGCCCGAAGCAGGTCCATACGTCCCAGTCGAAAACAACTGCGGGCCAGATTCCAGGCAGCAGGCAGATCCGATATGCGCTCCTCCTGCAGCAAGGCTTCCACCGCCTCCGCCGCGTCCCGTACGGTGGTTTCAAAACGCGTATTGCTAATTTCCTCCATTTCGTGGCGGAGGCTGCCGCCTTTAGCATCAATACGATCTTTGAGTTCACTCAGGTCCCGATACGGTAGCGGATACCGAATCTCACGCCGCACACCATCCACATCCACCAGCAGAGGAAATTCAGCCAGGCCGCTCAGGGGCTGCTCTTCCGGGCCACAGATGCCCTCCGCCAACAAGGTCCCCAACAGCGAAAACACCCGTACCGAAGCACGCCGGGGAGTCTGAATCCGAAACAGCTTCCCCTCCACAGCCAGAGCCACATCCTGATCCGCCCAATCCACCCGCCCCATGTCATGTAGGGGCATATACTGGAGGCGGTATTCCAGGGGTTCATAGGGGGCTACGCTTCCACCCGGATGCTCAAACAAGGTTGTACTTCCTACCCAAATCTCGAAGAAGCCCTCTTTTCCACTGTAGAGCTTCAGGCCCGGACATTCTTTGGGATCTTTGAGGATCAGCGAATTAAAATCCCGTTTCGGAGAATACAGTCCTGAAAACCCATGCTCCGAGAAGATGGCAAAAATGCTCTGGTTCACATAGTTCGCCTCCCCTCCCTCCGCATGGAAGGGTTTTACCCAATAGGGTTTGGCCCACCAAACCGAGTGGGTGCTGACGTATCCTGCCGGAAAGAGAATATGCTGTTCATCGTAGGCATCCGCATGCAGATGGTGATTCGTCCACAGTCGGCGTCCACGGGGCAAGGGATTCGGGTTTTCCACGCGGCTACGAACCTCATACATCCGCTCTCCTGGCTTGAGCGTCACAATGACGGAAAGATTGCGGTCACTGTAATTTCCATGCCGGGCCATATGCCGCGGATGCTGCCAATGATGAAAACGCATGTTCATCGCCACCTGAACGGCTCCATCTTCCCTACGGACGATGCGGTAGCCGCCCGGTTGCCGGATAAACATACCGTGTTCAAAGTAGGGAAAAGAATGCTCCAGATAACCTGCTGTCCAGATCTTGTGCTGCTGAAAATCATCCGTCTCATAGGCACGCGGATCCGGAGTACCACTCAGAGAATGTCCCGTCACCCGATCCACCGCATTGAGAATGCGCATGCCCAGTTCTGGTGCGATCACTAACTCCAGATATTGATTACGAATCACCACACGGGTGAATTCGATTTCTTCCCGGGCGGTATTGGGGGCCCGGGGGTGGGTATTGGATGTATCTTTGTGCGGATGCGGCGCATCTTCCCGCATCGGCGCCGTCCAGATCGGATGGGATACACGGGTTTCTTCAATCTCTATCTCCGCCCGTCCCTGCCAGAGGGAGAGCGATGCACAAACGATCAACAGGGTATACAGAGGCTTCCGCTTCACAGGAATAGCCTCTTGTTGAGAGGAGAAACGCTAGTCGAGTCCTCCAGGTCTGGGATGTTTACTAGAATCATAATCATGGGAATAAGGCATGGATCTCGACATGCAGAAGCATGAAGATCTCAACCACAGTGGATGTTCATTACATTAAAATGGGTTATACAGCGTCATCACAGATCCATCCTTTCCATTAGATGATCCTTCTACAGCTGATTCACCTCCATACGCAGAAACAGTGCATCCGGGACTGCATCTGAAGAGAGGTTGAGTCGAATTCGTTCCATGTCCCCCTCTGGAATCACTTCCGGAGCCGTCCCGTCCCAGTCCTCCCAGCTCCCCGTAAGCAGATCATTTCTTTTCTGAATGCGGTAGCTCAGGTCCGGTCTACGGGATGCCGCGGGACGGGTTACTTCAAAATGCATCTCTCCCTGAACCTGCAGGATGGCGGGGGTTTGAGCCTGCGTTGCGGCTGTGGCGGAGGGGATATCGTAGGCGTAACGATGAAGGTTACTGTATTGTTCCCCTGCTGGAATATCGGAAGGACCCGTATCCGGGCCGCCTGCAGCAGGCTGAAGGGCGATCCACTCCGAATAGCTCAAGGGAGAACCATCCGGTCGCAGCCAGAGGCTAGAGCCCTCTTGCTCCAACTGCCAGCCCGAAGGAAGCGACATCGACGAAGGTGACCAGTTCAGACTGCCCCCACAGACCAGAATCCGGTATTCCGCCTTATCCATCACTCCTTGATAGCTGATGTGTATCTCCCCAGTCACACTGAGGTCTCCAGCACTTTCCAGCAGGGCAGCGGTTGAACTGCGCGCCCCATGAACCTGAGTGATCAGATCCCCTTGTACATCAGCACTGTGGACACGATAGGTGCTCGTCGCAGGAGGGAGGACAGCAACATGAGCTCCAGCATCCACGTTGAGGAGCAAGTGGTTCCCGGTTCCGGCCATATAGCCATTGTTTGCCAGGGCATCCGGACTGGAACGGATATCCGGATCGCTTTTCAGGATCAGGCCTCCTTCGCTCACTCGGATCGTCGTTCCGGGATGATAGGCCTGGGTTCCACTGAGGATAAAATTCGCCGGACCGCTCTTGGTCAGCGTATGTCCGTTACTCCGGGAACCGAAGCCCACATTGACGCCCGCATGCCAAATCGCCGCCTGCTCATAGTTTTCTTCGGTGACCAGCTCCCAGTCTTTACTGAAATAGATTCCGCCGTCATATTCCTGTGCCGATCCACTGACCACCCAGCGGGTAAGATCAGAACCCAGGTCAAACATCCACAAACCATGATGGGTGTATTTGGTTGGCGCACCGCTATATTTGTGGATGCTGGCCAAGTTCTGGCTAGCCCGGGTCTCCACGGTCAGATCATTCATCCGGAACGTAGAAAAGCCGCCAACCGGTTTAATGTAGGAGCCATCCCCAGGATCATCTGCCGGCAGAGAATAAGGATAGAGATCCTCGGTCACGGCAGGATCGGCAAGATCGGCATGAAACTCCGGGTGAAAGCTGAGCCGGCTGCTGAGGCCCGAACCGGTGGTGGTAATGGGCCGGGCATTCACCAAATCCGGGAGATTGTTGTTCACAGTACACTGCGCTCCAAATTCAAAGCGAGCGCCTGCATCCAGGAGGATGTGCAATCCATTTGCGAGAGATTCAAAGTGCCCTTCCGCTGTGAGTTTTCCAGAACCACCCACTCGCAACTGGCCACGCTGATTGAAGGCAGAAGCCATGCGAAAATGATAGGAAATGGATTGGTCCACCTCTGAGTTTACAAACAAAGCCGAGTCATTTTTTGCAGTAAAGGTGACAAAGCCCCCGCCTCTCGTCTCTCCAGTAACTTCAACCGTGCGGACGCTGGAACTGAAACGTAGATCCGCCCCGGCCGCCAGTTCCAGATCCTGAACCAGAATATCTTGATCCACAGTGAGTGTTCCCGAAGCAATCAGGGCATCAGAACCAGGTATCCACAGTTGAGGCGTTCCGGATAAATCAGACTGAAGGTACCAATTGTTAGCTGTGCTCCAGTTTCCACTGCCGCCCCCCCAGTGCAACTCTGCCCCGTACAAGGAGAAACAGAGTGCACAAACAAGGCCCAGAAGATGGGGTGCATTCGTTCGACAAGATGGGTTCAACATGGCTGCAACATAGGAAAAATGCACATACGATGTCTACACCCCAATCTGTCTAATTTTGAGGCAAAAGAGATAGAAGATACCCTGCCCCCCCAGTTCCGGGAGGACAGGCACAAGATCAGTATGCAGAGCAGATAGCGGATCAATCAGCCACCCGCCCTCTCCGCATTCCATGCTTTCACCCAGGCCTGTGCCGCCATGTGCACCGGGTCCCAGGGACTGCTCAATGGTGGGGTGTAGCTGAGATCGAAATCACTCAGGTCATCCACGTTCATGTTGTGATGCAGGGCCGTTGCAAAAATATCCACGCGCTTGGACACTTCTTTCCCATAATGACCGATCATCTGTGCACCCAGCAGGCGTCCGGTAGATTTTTCTCCGGTGACCCGGATCAGGATCGGTTTAGCTCCGGGATAATACACCTTGTGGTCCCAGTGTTCGCTGTCCACAGAAAAGGGTTCCAGTCCCGCCCGGCGCGCATCAGCATCATGTAATCCGGTGCGGGCCACCACCAGATCAAACAGGCGCACGGATTGAGTGCCCAGGCTGCCCACATATTCGCGGGTACCGCCCACCGCATTTTCGCCGGCAATACGGCCCTGTTTGTGTGAAGTGGTGCCCAGGGGCAGGTAGCTGTTTTCCTGGAGCAGCATATGCCAGGTTTCCACACAGTCTCCGGCCGCAAACACGTCCGGCAGATTGGTTTCCATGCGGCGATTGACCTTCAAAGTTCCTTTAAAACCCGTCTCCACACCGGCATCTGTGCCCAGTTTGGTTTCCGGGCGTGCGCCCACCACCACCAGCACCAGTCCAGCCGTGGCATCCAGTCCCTGGGTTCCGGTCACACGAAGCATTCCCTCTTCAGCAGATATGTTCTGTACCAGAGTGTCCGGTTGAACCTCCACACCATGGCTCTCCAGCTCGGCGCGAATCTTGGCTCCCAGATCCGGATCCAGAGTGGTCATCACCTGGGAGCTGGCCTCGACCACCCGGACCTTCAGGCCACGATGGGTCAGCGCCTCGGCCATTTCCATGCCAATGTAGCCCCCGCCGACAATGAGGGCTCTGTCCGGTTTGTGTTCGAGCAGATGATTCTGCACATCCTCTGTGTCCCCCATCCAGCGCAGGGTGAACACTCCGGGCAGGTCCAGACCGGGCAGTGGCGGGCGGAAGGAGGTCGCACCAATGCCGATAAGCAGTTTATCATAGGAGAGCTCTTTCGAAGCCCCGTCCGGACTTTCCACGGTCACCGTATGGGCTTCCGCATTGATCGCAGTAGCCCGGTGCTCCAAGAGCAGTTCAATGCCATGAGCTTCAATGTCCACAGCTTTGCGGTGAGCCAGGTTGGACATCTCAGCAATTTCCCCACTCAGATAATAGGGAATGCCACAGATACTGAAATTCGGAAATCGGTCAGCCACCACCAGCGTAAGCCGGACCTCCGGATCCAGTTCACGGGCGCGGAGAGCTGCACTAATTCCGGCATCGCTGCCGCCGATAATCAAAAAATGCTTCATAAGAGTTCCAGGGGTCCGGGTTGCGTTCAAGCCGCAGCTACCCGCCCCCCCTTGAGGGTCAACGCATCAGCCCTTTCCTAGGAAAGAACTAACCCCCTGAACCGTATCCCAACAGATACTTAGAGATTTTCCTGCGGAAAGCGGGGAATGTGCGTCCAGCTGCCTTTCGTCAGGGATCCGGCAAAAATGGCTACGTGCTCTTTGGCAGAGGGATTATTAGCCAACAGGGCCTCCAACTCATTGGATTCTCCCAACAGCTTCAGGACAAGCTGCGCCTCAGGTGAAGCAGGATTTTCCTGCGCCAGTGCCTTGGCCTGAGCCACATCTCCGGACCAGAACGCACGGGCCAAACGAGGCAACCAGGCCTCCGGGGACCTACTCAGCAACACATCCACCTGTTTCACGGCAGCGGCTTTGTCGCCCTTCTGGATCGACAGCAAGGCACGATGGTAGCCGGACTCCGGACCTGCGGAAGCAAAATCTACCACTTTGCCCTGTTCCCAGGCCACCAGCCCCAGGGTGAAATCCGCTTCCGAACCCGGAGCCAGTTTCGCCAAACGGGCCGCATCCTCCAGGTAACCCAGGCGATACATGGCGCGGGCAATGCTGTTCACATAAGCGGGATCGCCGCCCTGCAGGTTCTTAGCCAGCCCACGGACATCCTTCATCCGGGTCATGCCTTCGTTGTGGGCAAAACTTTCCTCTTCCCAGTAACCAGGGCGCTTTTTGTTGCGCTGCTGCACAATGAAGTCGAAGTCCTTCAACACTTCTTTCGGAATCGTGTTCGCATTCTTTTTGTCCAGCACATACTCGGTCTCGCGGCTCGGAATGGGCATCTGAATCGGCAGGGTCTCCTCCATCACCACTTCCCCATCCAGCCATACCTTCAAACTGTCGCTATAACGGCCTTTGAGTATGCTGTGCGGCCCCACAGCCCCTTCAGCTACTGTCTTTCCTGTACTATCCTGAACCTTGGCCATGGCCTTGCGGGAAGCCATGAGTTCAAAGGTCCCCCCATCCACAGCCACCGCCACATCACAGGTGGCAAAATCGACTTTCCCCATCCCCTGGGTGATCCAGAACCAATGCTGAAAATCAACCGGAACATAGCCGGCACGGCTGGGGCTGGGAGCTTCAAAGACAATGCCCTGCCCGCCCCACAGTTCCACAAAATCGGGCCAGTAGGCGGAGTAGAGCTTCAGCCCGGGTCCCTTGTCCCGGTCCGGGGTATGAATGCGAAGACGCGAGGTTTGCTCCTCCGGGTAAAACGCACCACTGAATCCGTAGGGGGTGAACAGAGCAAAGTGGGAAACATTCCAGTTCGCATTTTTCTTAGCTCCCTGCTCACCCCAGTGACTCCAGTGAGGCGCGGTATGCATGCGGGTGGGTCCATGGTCGGCCACCCAGGGAGCAGGGTAAATGAATTCAGTTTTTTCCTGCATCGCTGCGGCATCCGCCACCTCGGCAGGTACCTGTTTTTTCACCCGTTTTCCGGTTTCCGGGTCCTTGACTTTTTTCGTCTTGAACCCCTGTTTGGTGATGCGTTCCTGGGGAAACAGCACCACGTTCCAACAACGCTGACTACGGGGGGTCGGATTTAAATTTTCTTTGCGCTGACGCCACTCCACTGCGGTACTTTCCGGGTACACCGTAACCATAATATTCAGGGCCTCATCGGAATAACGGCCGTAGCGTTCACGATCCGCTTTGCTATTATGATGGCTGAAGCGCAGGTCCATGGCCACCGTGACCGAGCCATCCTCATTGTTCACGATCCGGTAGCCTGCAGGCTGACGCAGAAAGGTACCGTGTTCAAAGAAGGGAAAGGACGCTTTCATCCCCCCGGTCTGCCAGGCGAGATAGTCCTGAAAGGTTTCCATCCATTTGAAGTAATCCGCACCGGTTTTCAGATCCTTCACCCGCATGAGCCGACCGGCATAGGCCGGACAGACCCAGGCCTCGATGAGGCCATTGTTCAATTTAACGATATCAACGGTATCCTTGATTTCCCGCTCCGTTCCCTTGACCCGGTAATTTCCGGGCCCCTGGTTGCGGCGTGCGGCATAATCCGCGGTGGTCAGATCAAAGGTCATCGCTTCCACCGTCACCGTCACTTCGGCGCGGAGCCATACACAGATACTACAAAGAATTAGAAATGTTTTCATGGGGTTTCGATCCATCCAAGTTCATCCAGTTTGCTAAAAATACTCCGGGCGACAATCATCTCCCCGGCAGGTTTGAGGTGAACGCCATCCGGCCAGGCCACCAAATCTTTATGCGGCATCTGTTCGGCCGCTTTGTTGAAATCAGCCGCCAGGCTGTGCAGTTCCACGCCGGCCGCAGCGGCGGCCTCTGCAATCAGAGGGTCGGAGGCCTTGGCCAAATGCCCCCAGAATTTGTCAGGGTTCTTAGGATCCGGGAGCCCATCATGGTATTGCAAAGCCAAGACCTTCGCTCCGGAGGCTTTGGCCGCGCTGTAAATTCCGATTAAGTTTTCTTTGGAGCGGGCCTGCTTTTCAGGCGTGATGGCTTTGTCATTGCCGCCAATAAGAATGATGGCGATATCGGGTTTGTAGTCGACGAGGTCAACCTGCACCCGGCCCAGCGCTCCCGGCCAGCCTTCATTTTTCTTGGGCCAGGTCATATCTCCGGCCCAACCCGAATTGATCATCTGCACCTTGCCTACTCCGACCTTGGCTTCGATCATCAACCCGAGCAGATCCGAGTATTTCAGGTAATTTTTCTGATAATCCTGTGCTGGCCGGTGACCGGTAATGCTGTCGCCAAAAACCACCACCCGCAAACCGCCTTCCGGCTTGGGAGGATAGGCTTTCCGTTCGAAATCAGGGCGTTGTGCCGGCAACAGCAGCGCTGTGGAACAGAGCCCGAGGAAAAGGAGTTTTTTCATTTCAACCAGTTCCAGGTGGTAGGTGTATATGTTTTTTCAGCGCGATGATCCGCTTCCGGAGCGGCCCGTAAGCCGTAGGCCTCCTGCAGGTTTGCCGCTTTGACCACATAGACCCGCAACGCCGTTACCGCGGAAGGCGCTCCGCCCAGTACGGGAGAGGCTTCCACGCCTTTAGGAAGTTGCTGAGCCTTGTTCGCAAACAGCAGACCTTGATCCTCACGGTTGTAGGGCAGCCAAAGGATGCCGGCATCTCCCGGGAGAATGTAGGGACGACGCATCCCCGGCAGCGCGGCCATATACTCATCTGCCAATCGTTTGAACGAGGGCGTGGGAAGAGGATTTCCCAATTCATAGGTCAAATCCGGGCCGATCCAGCCTTTCACCGACATCGCCCGGAAGGTCAGTTCATCCAGTTTTTCCCCGCTGTATCCCTTTTGGGAAGTCCCACGCAGCCATTTCCAGACATGCGCAAAATAGAGGGTGTCCTTCTCCCAGCCCTGCACCTCAATACTGCAACTCCAGCCGGGGAAGCCATGACTTTCGCTCATCCAGTTGATGCCACGTTGGGACCAGCGGGCAATGATTTCCCACCAGGTACGCTGATTGGAATTGCCTTCCCCTTCCCCCCAGTTCAGCTGGCTCATGTACATGTTCTGGAAGCTGTCTGCCCAGATGCCCTGAAAACCATACTGCTCCTGAGTAGCTTCAATCTTCGGTACAAAAATCGAAGCAAAGCGTTCGTTGAGAGGATTATGGCCCATGAGGTTCGGTGGATACCCGGAACTAAAATCGTTCCCCGGTTTGTTTACGCCCCAGAAGGCCAGGTCACTGCCGACCTCGTTATAGAATTCTTTTTCCTTGGCGGACATCCCGGTCATGTAGGCAAAGTAGGCAATGCCTTCCTTGGCCAGAGCCCGGCTCATTTCCTGCCAGGGTTCCTGCACGTCTTTGGTCGGATGCCAGTCCCAGATCTTATTACTGTTTCCGCCGCCGGTGCGGGGCTGATCCCAGCCATTGCGGTGCTGAGCGGAATACCAGCCCGGAGCATGGTTCACGAGAATACGCACACCCTGCTGTTTCAACTTTGCGGCCCCGCCACGGCCCAGACCCCGGAAGGCACCCGGGCGCCCATTCTCGTACAAAATTCCGATGCCGGGCACCGACTCAATTTGCACAAAGCCCAGTTCCTCACTCACCATATCCCGCACATACTGATCCACCTCATGCCAGCGGGTCTGCCATTCATGTTTGCGGAAAGGTTTCTGCTGATCCACCAAACCCAGGTACACCTGAGGCTCGCTGCTGTAGCTGCTGCTGTTGGCAAAAATCTGCTCATCCGTGAAGGAAATGGTTTTGTCTTCCGGGAAGGCTTCACTCAGGCCGCGCAGGTTGCCCTGGCGTTCATGAAAGGAGATAAATCCAGCGTGAGGACGGAACTGAAAATCGACAAAGTTCGCCCCGGCCCCGCGGGCCATGCGGCAAATCCAGGCTCCAGCCCGGTGACGCAAGGCATAGCCCCGGTCATTCACGTTTTCCGATGTCGGTACCACCGGAGATACCAAGGGAGCTCCTCCGACTGCCCCGGGCATAATTTCCGTAGAGGTAAAGGCCTCTTGAATCCCGCCGTCTTTTCCAGCCGTAAACGCCTGTTCAATGCGGCCCAGTCCGCGGTAGCGCAAGGCAATCAGGGTATTCCCGGCAGCAGTACCGTCAATTTCCCAGGTACCCAGCTGACGAATGGAGTTTACCTTGCGACCTTCAGGGAGTTCTACTCGATAGGACATTTTCCAGCCCTGCCACGACCAGCCGCCTATCGAATGGGTGGCCGGTTCCAGACGCCAGACCAGGCGGCCTTCCGCTTTCCAGCCCCCCAGCGCCAACAGCTCTTTCCGGGCTTTCAAGCTGGAAATATCCGCGGGTTGGCGCAGATGACCGAACTCATAATAATCCCGGTGAATTTTACCAAAGTGCTCCACCGCATAGGGACCCAACATGCTGTTGAATTTCTTCGCCTCACTGTTCAGCTCCGCGGCGGCAGGATCAGCTTTGATCAAAGCAGAACGCATCTTGTCGCGATCCCGCTTGTTGCGTTTTTCATCGGTCATGTTGCGCAGTTCTTTACGCTCTTTGCCACTGAGTTTTTCTTTGGCCTGAAGTTCTTTTTTGCGGGCCAGGCGTTTTTTCCATGCGGGAGACGCATCCAAGGCTGCCTCCAGCTCCGCCTTTGCCTTGGTACTTTTTTCGCGCTGTGCCTCATACTCAGGCGGCAACGTGGAAGCCAGGGCTTTGGCTTTATCTCCGGTGAACACAAAGATGCTGCGGAAGGCGGCTTCACTGTCGTTCCCCAACAGTTGGCTGTGCAATTCCACGGCCTCCCCATCGGTTACGGCCTTCTCAAATTGAAGCAGCGGCCATATGCGGCGGTCGGCAGCGTACTCCTCTGCCAATACCGGAAAGAGAAGCGTATCCAGTGAGGAAAAGGAAACGCCGCCGAGTTCCGCCTGCTGCAAGCCGAGGAGTACCCCGTCCTGCATCGCAAACTGAAGGGTACTGCCACTGGACAGCGACACCTGCAGAGAGGAATCGGTCTGCTCCACTTTGGGAGCGGCCCACAACATCACAGGGGCACAGAGAAGAAATGCGAAGATTTTCATAAGAGGTCCTTTCAACTATTATTTAGATGCGCGTTGTGCCTGCATCCACAGAGGCAGACTTTCGTAGTTACTGATGCTCCAGAGACGCTCCCCGGATTTCAGGAAAGCTTCACCACTGAATTTTCCACCCGCTTTGCCGAAAGACCACTGGGCCTGACGCGTGCTGGCAAATTTCTGTCCTTTAAAGCGTTCCTGTTTGCCTACCCGTTTGGCGTCCAGGCCGACCAGAATCAGTTCCGCACCGGCGTCGTACTGATCCAGCAGCCAGTCCAAGCGGGTCTGATCCCGTTCCGCCTGTTCCTCGATCCAGTCCGCGGTATCTCCCTGACGGGCTTTGAGATCCTTCTCCGGCCACAGCCCTCCTGGTGCCAGAACAATGGCATCGTCCGCCAGCCGATCCAGTTCAGCATAACTGTGCGTGACCTCGACGGGCAGGCCGGTCAGCCCTTTCAGCCAGCCCTTTTCATGCCCCACGGTCACCACATCGAGCCCCTGTGCCTGAAAATAGGTCTGCATGGCCAGCAGCACTCTTTCATCAAAGCCCGTCTCCAGAGCCAGGGCCACCTGTGCGGGCGCCGGGGCTTCCACTTCCGGGAGCGCCACTCCATGTTTGGAAACAAAGGCATACATCTCCGGCAGCAGATCCATGTACTCAGAAAAGGCTTCTGTGGGCATCTCCAGTTCCAGCACAGGAAGCCCCTCTCCTCCGGCGAAAGGTTCCAGTTCTTCCCCCGCAACGCTCAGGCGCAATACGCCCTGCACTTCTTCAAGTCCTTTTTCCTTCATCTGCTCCATGGAAGCCACCACCTCCACCCGGTACCCTAAGGAGCCCAATGCGCTGCGCCACACCCAGGCCTGATGTTTGTCATGCCCTTTCGGCAGGGTCATCGCATACACACCGGTGCTGCTCGGAGCCGGCCTGCCCCCCTGTTCGGCCAGGGCTGCGACGGAAGCGCGGGCCAGGCCCCGGGAATCCTGCGGATAGCGGGCTGTAAGTAGATTTCCATCCCGCACCAGACTTTGGTCCACATAAGGACCTGTGTCTCGTTGAACCCAATCATTCGGTTTTTCGGTAGGAATCTGATACAAGCCCGTCCAAACCCGGTCGGATAAGGTATCCGCCATCATCAACAACCGGGGACCATGGCAAAGTGCAGAGGTAATTTTTTCAGGATTCCCGACAAATTCACGGGAGAGGCGTAACGCATCGGCATCCTTTTCCAGAAAGCCCGGAGAGTAGCCTCCTGGAATCATCAGACCGATATACCCTGAAATATCTTTCACATCCCGCATGGCCAGATTCGCAGGCACATCCCGGCCTCGTTTATCCGGGACTCCCTCCCGATTCATGTGCACCACGCCCACTTCGGTGGAAGCGATATCCATGTCGTAGCCCAGAGCCTTCAAAGGAATATAAAGCTCGTAAAACTCCTGACGATTAAAGCCTTTTTCCAAGAGGAAGAGAATATCTCCCGCCATCAAAGGGCATACACACAGCAACAAAAGGAACGCAATTTTTCTTAGCATAGATCTACTCCGGTCCGAAAAATCTACACCCAATCCGAGCACGATGGCAGGAAAAAGGCTTTACGCTTTCCGCAGAGACTTTATCTTTTGCGCATGCAAAATTTCTTAGCCCAACTCTTCCAAACCGCGCAGAGATCCAAGCATGAGCGAATGAGGGCATGGCATATGTCACTCACGAAACGCATGCATCCCCCTTCGCAATCTCGCAGATATCAAAGACAAGGAAGCTGATGTAGAGCGGGCTTGCACGAAGATAAACCTGAATCCGAAGCACAGATTTCCTTCCGTAGTCCCGCAGTCCCTGCGGGATAGAATACAGCATCATCTTCAGATGTGGGGTTTCCCGCAGGGACTGCGGGACTACATTAATTGCTCAGCACCACGGATTTCCTTCCGTAGTCCCGCAGTCCCTGCGGGATAGAATACAGCATCATCTTTAAGTGTGGGGTTTCCCGCAGGGACTG
>DIYK01000077.1:5366-5987 GCA_002429005.1 Verrucomicrobia bacterium UBA6056 | reverse complement strand
GCCCCGGAGGGGTGCAGGCCTCTTTGCACGCAATTAGATCCTCCGTAACGTATTTTCTCGCCGAAGGGACAAGCACAGCCCTCCGGGCTAGGGATGCATGAACTACAAAAAAAAACCGGTTCCCGCGCTGGGCGGAAACCGGATGAAGCAGGATTACATCCAAATTCAGGGACGTTCTTCAAAGTCGGCCAGAGTCTGTTGGACTGCGGCTTCGCGGCGGGCGAGATTCAGGTCGGATTCGACCATGATACGCACCAGATCTTTGAAACGCACCTCAGGTTCCCAGTCGAGTTGCTTTTTGGCTTTGGCAGGATCACCGATGAGCAGATCTACTTCCGCAGGGCGCTCGTAGCGATCGTCATAGTCCACGTATTCTTCCCAATCCAGATCCAGCAGTCCAAAGCTCTCCTGAACAAACTCTTTTACGGAATGGGTTTCATTGGTGGCTACGACGTAATCATCTCCCTGATCCGCCTGCAGCATCATCCACATGGCGCGGACGTAATCCGGAGCGTAGCCCCAGTCACGCTGCGCATCGAGGTTCCCCAAGTACAATTTGTCCTGCAGACCCATTTTGATGCGGGTGGCGGCGCGGGTGATCTTCCGGGTCACAAAGGTTTC
>DIYK01000077.1:4803-5318 GCA_002429005.1 Verrucomicrobia bacterium UBA6056 | reverse complement strand
ATCTTCCGGGTCACAAAGGTTTCACCCCGGCGGGGGGATTCGTGATTGAAGAGGATCCCGTTGGTGGCATGCATGCCGTAGGACTCGCGATAGTTCACGGTCATCCAGTACGCGTACATCTTCGCGGCACCATAGGGACTGCGAGGATAGAAGGGGGTGAGTTCGGTCTGGGGCACTTCCTGCACTTTTCCGAACATCTCGGAGGAGGAGGCCTGGTAGAAGCGGGCTCCTTTGAGACCCACGTTACGAATCGCTTCGAGCAGACGGGCTGTTCCCAGTCCGGTGACGTCCCCTGTGTATTCCGGTGTATCAAAGGAGACGCGGACATGGCTTTGCGCCGCCAGATGGTAAATCTCCTCGGGTTGCACATCGTAGAGCAGCTGAGAGAGCTGTGAGGAATCGGCGATGTCTCCGTAGTGCAGGAACATCTTGGTCCCGTGAATGTGGGGATCCTGATACAGGTGATCAATCCGATCCGTGTTGAAGCTGGAGGCGCGGCGGATAATGCCATGAAC
>DIYK01000077.1:2467-4695 GCA_002429005.1 Verrucomicrobia bacterium UBA6056 | reverse complement strand
AGATACGATCCGTCCTGACCGGTGATACCAGTGATGAGAGCTTTTTTCATAACGGAGATTATCCTACTAAAGCCGGACTTGCTTGAAAATGCGATTAAACGTAAAGATAAGTTGTGAAAAAGCGCAAAAGTGGAGCCCGTATCCTGTATGCTTTCTCAGGCCCTCTCCAGGAGGATCTGGAACGCTATCAACTCTTGGCGGAGTTCTTGCGCGAGCGGGGCTGGGAACTGTTGGGCTTATCCGAAGGCTGGGAGTTGCAATTACGACGTCTCCTTGAGGCGGGGGCAGTGGATGCGGTGGTTGCGGAACCGATGAGCAGCCTATGGTTGGAGAGTCTGCCTCATGTGCCACCCTGGGTGGGGACCCGGGAAGCCGAGGGCGGACGTTTTTGGGTGGACGTAGACTGGGCGGATCTGGGTCGCCGGGCTGCCCGTCATCTGCGGGAACAGGGTTATCAGCGCCTGGCCTTGTGGGAGCCGCAGCGCATGCCCCGTCTGGCTGAGGCCTTTGGCGGGATGCGTATCCGCAACCGGGCGGGTTTGCAGCTTCTGCTGGAGGAGGACGATTCTCCGCTGGGGATCTGCTGTGTGAGTGATTTTCAAGCCCGGCAACTTCTTCGTCTAGCGAAGGAGTTGGCGCTTGTTGTGCCCGAACAACTGGGTCTGGTAGGGGTGGGGAATCAGGAATGGCAAAGTCTCCTGGCGGGGCGAAGTTTGAGTTCCTTTCCGGTCCCGGCCCGGGACTGGGCCCGTTCGGTGGCACAGCTGTTGGAGGAGGCGCTGGACGGAGCGCCCGCCCGGGGCCTGCTGGTACAGGTTCAGTCCCTGCGTCTTCGGGAGAGCAGCCGGCGCAAACAGGAGGGCTTGTTGCCGCAGTTTCTGGGATGGCTGGAGGAAGATGTGGCCGACCCGCCTGCCATGGAGGAGTTGGCTCGCCGGGCTGGGCGATCGAGACGGAGTTTTGAGCAACAGATCAAAACGGAAAGTGGTCTCAGCCCTTATGCCCACCTCATTGCCTTGCGCATGCAGCAGGCCCGACGGCTCTTACGGGAAAGCGATTGGCCTCAACGACGAATTGGCGAAGAAATCGGTATTCCTGATCCCGCTCGCTTTTCCGCCTTCTTTAAAAAGCATCAGGGCCTTCCGCCTGGAAGGTGGCGTAAACAAGGCTGACGCGACCTGCGCTTGGAAGCGGCTTACAGCGCTTTCGTTTCAGAGGGCAGAGTCGAAAAGGACTGCCGGAACACATCGGAATCCATACCGGGTCAGTGCCGGTCGCCGAACGCGATTTTCGATTTTTCTTCGTGAAATTTGTCGTAGTGCTGCATCGCCCGTTTCACTGAATTGACCGCCAACGCGACCAGCAGTCCCGTGAGAATAATACCGGTCAGAGCGATAAAGATGCAGAGCAGGCGACTGAAGCGGTGTTCCGGAGAAATATCTCCATACCCCACAGTCAACGCGGTAACCCAGGCCAGATACATGCCGTCATTAAAGCTGAGCCCTTCCTGATCCGCTACAATCAGGCCCAGTCCGCTGATGATGCCGCAGAGGGTCAACCAGATCGGACTCAGGTAGCCGAGCGAGATAAAAAAGCTTTTCAGGAAAATCCAGGAAACGCGCATACCCCTCTGTAGAGACTGGGAAGTAGGCTGGCAATGCGAATTCGGCCAAGAGACAGTTCTGTCGTTTCATAAAATGCTCACCTTTTCGAAACGGGAAAGGGGTGGCATGCTGCAGGGACGGCCCTAGGTTTTTTCCTATGAGCACTCAACGCAAGCTGGATGTCTTGATCCTTGGTGGCGGATTTGCCGGAGTTTATGCCGCGAAAGCCATACGCGCAGCGGTCAGAAATCCCTCCTTCCGGGTGGGCATTCTTTCGGATGAAAACCATATGGTGTTTCAGCCCATGCTACCCGAGGTGGTGGGTGGGTCTCTGGCACCGCGCCATGTCGTGAATCCCATTCGCCGGATCTCTCAGGGGGTGGAGTGTTACCGCGGTCAGATCAAAGAATTGCATTTAAAGGAGAAACGGGTGTTGGTGTCTGCGGGCCGCTATACCGGGGAGATCGAATTCAGCTGTGATCAATTGGTCTTGGCGCTGGGGGCGGTGGTCGATACCAGCCGGATTCCAGGGATGGCGGAACACTCGTTATTGTTGCGCAATGTTGGGGATGCCATGAAGTTGCGGGCCCGGATCTTAGGTCGCATGGAGGAGGCGAATCTGGA
>DIYK01000077.1:1983-2404 GCA_002429005.1 Verrucomicrobia bacterium UBA6056 | reverse complement strand
GCATGGAGGAGGCGAATCTGGAGCCGGATAAAGCTAAACGGCAGAAATTGCTTCGTTTCCTGGTGGTGGGGGGGGGATATTCCGGAGTGGAAACGGCCGGTCAAATTCTCGACCTGCTCAAGTCGATCATTCGCTACTACTCCCAGATTGAGCCGGACGATTATTCGGTCAGCCTGGTACACAGCCGGGAGCATCTCTTGCCCACCCTGCACGAGAAACTGGGAGCCTACACCGGGGATGTGTTGAAGAAAAATGGCATGCAGCTGCACATGGGCTGCCGGGTGAAATCGGTGACCGCTGGATTGGTGACCCTGGATAACGGCCTGGAACTGGAGGCCAATACCGTGGTCTGTACCGTGGGCAACGCCGCTCATCCCTTGATCCGTGGTGTCTGCCATGAGGAGGGGATCACGGATGAACG
>DIYK01000077.1:1539-1919 GCA_002429005.1 Verrucomicrobia bacterium UBA6056 | reverse complement strand
GAGGAGGGGATCACGGATGAACGAGGACGCATCAGCGTGAAAAACACGCTTCAAGTGGAAGGCTTGGATGGGGTGTGGGCGGCAGGGGACTGTGCCTCGGTGCCGATGAAAGGGGGAGGGCTCTGTCCTCCTAATGCCCAGTTTGCCTATCGGCAGGGCGTAGAGCTGGGCAAAAATATCGGGCGTCTCCGTAAAGGAGAAGCGGCCAAGCCATTTGAGTTCACCGGACTGGGCGAATTGGCGGTGATTGGTCACCGGAAGGCTGTGGCGGAAATCATGGGCATGAATTTCCATGGATTCTTTGCCTGGTTCATGTGGCGAACCATTTATCTGAGTAAGCTGCCTGGAATCGAACGGCGTCTGCGGGTGACCCTGGAATG
>DIYK01000077.1:0-1469 GCA_002429005.1 Verrucomicrobia bacterium UBA6056 | reverse complement strand
CTGCGGGTGACCCTGGAATGGACGGTGGAACTGTTCTTTCCCCGGGACATCAACCTGCTCACCCCGCAATATTCCAGTCCCCTTCGGGAAATGTATCTCACCGCGGAGGATGTGCTCTTCCGCGCCGGCGAACCGGCCTATTCCTTTTACATGGTGAAAAGCGGGCGGGTGGATATTCTCGATGCAGATGGCAGTCTGATTAAAAGCCTGGGACCCGGACAGCATTTTGGCGAACGCGCCTTGCTGGCTGACCGAATCTGGCGTTTTACCGCTCGTGCCCGGGAGGATTCGCATTTGGTTTCTTTGGGTTCACAGGTGTTTGATACCCTCATGTACGCCAGCGGGGATTTGGCAGGGTTGCTCAAAGGAACGGCCACTGCCTATGAAACCGGAGAAGGGGTGCAGGCCATTGCCGCCAATATTCCGGAGGAACGCCGCTCCCTGAAGGTGTCCGATCTGATGAACCGGGAACTCTGCACCTTGCAAGAGGGCATGCTGGTGAAAGAGGCTCTGGCCAAACTGCAATCAGAGCGTCATACCTTGTATCCCGTTTTGGATGCAGAGGGTCGTCTGCGTTGTGCCCTGCGCAGGGGAACCTTCTATGAATGGTTACGCAACCATAAACTGGGTGCCGCAGAAACCATCGAAATGGCCCCGGTAGCCGACACCATGACCGTGCCGCCGAATCTGCCGGTGCCTCTCTTAATGGAACGTCTCATTCGCGAGGGGCGGACGCGTGCCATGGTCGTGGAGGAGGAAAAGCTGGTCGGTGTGGTCACGGTGATGGATCTGTTGGGGGGGGGCTAGATCATCGAAAATGACGTATGTGATTCTTTATACTTTTCACGGCTGTGTTATAAATAAACCATGATTCAAAAAGTCATTTCCAAGAAAAAACTTCAGCACAGCTCTGGGAAAGATGAACGAGCCTATTGGAGGAGTCAGACACCCGAAGCACGAGTGGCTGCGGTACAATTTCTAAGAGAACAGCAAGATGGATGTTCAGCCAGACTTCAAAGATCTGTTAAGCTTGTTCAACGCTAATCAGGTTTCCTACCTGATTGTTGGTTCCTACGCTTTGGCCTTTCATGGCTCTCCCAGGTACACAGGAGACATCGATGTGTATGTGAAGCCTGTCGTGGAGAACGCAGAACGAATTCTGAAGAGCCTGGATCAGTTTGGATTCGCATCCCTAGGCTTGGACGTGCAGGATTTTACGACCATGGAAAATGTCATTCAGCTGGGGGTTCCTCCGGTTCGAATCGACCTCTTGACCTCGTTATCCGGTGTGAGCTGGGAGGAGGCCCAACAGGATAAAGTTGCCGGTGTCTATGGCGGTTTAGAGGTAAGCTATATAGGGAAGAAAAGCTATGTGGCAAACAAACGGGCCTGTGGAAGAGCTAAAGATGTAGCGGATATAGAAGCCATTGGTGAATTTGACGGGCCCTAGCAGTCTGTCGGGCTTTGGA
>DIYK01000052.1 GCA_002429005.1 Verrucomicrobia bacterium UBA6056 | reverse complement strand
CACTCTTTTCTGGGGGGATTACACCATGGTTTGATGCACGGTGTATTCGCTCTGAGCCGGCCAGAGGAATACATCAAAATAAGCCTCCACCGTCGGCCAGTCCCTTGAAGGCGGATACGCATCGTTCAACTGCCAGTCATGCACCCACTCATTGAAAGCAAAACGGGCCTGAGCGTCAGATTGACCGTATACCGTAATCCCGCTGGGAGCCTCCTGACCACTTTCCCGACTGTCAATATGCAATGGATTCCGCGGAAAGCGTTGTCCGACTCCCGTCGTGTAGACCATGTTGTTGGGATTTGCCCCGTTGGGAAAATTACAGGTGCCCACCGCCGCACGCAAATAGCGGGGATCCCCACTGATCGCATGAGCGCGGGGAAGCATCACCGTGATCATTTCCGGCACAGAAAAATATCCCAGATAGCCCATCATGGGCAGGCCAAATACCGGCGTTGCCCGATCAAAGGCATTGCCTTGCTGAAATAAAATTGCCCGATCCGCCAGAGCCAGAAGTTCTCTCCGGGCCTCTGCTTTCAACTCACGGGATTCCGCTCGATCCGGCAGGGTCGCTGCGACGAATAAAGCATGTTGGTCTTCAATCAAGGATTCCTTCCGCCCCTGCAGCAAATGACTGCTCTCCCGGTAAGCTTCCAAATAGGAGCGCTCCCCCGTAATCGCATAACTCTGAATCGCAGCTAAACAACGCTCCCGGCGATGTTCTTCTTTCTGTTTCTTTGTCCAGCCCTGCAAAGATTGCTTTTCGGCCCAACGCCAGGCTGCCAAACCCGCAGCATGCAGACGGGCTGCCCGTTCAGGTTGATAGGCCTTCAACACCCGGGCACACTTGAGTGCCGTGCTGCAAAACAAATAACTGCTTACCGGGTCTGGAGCAAACACACCCAGCACCAGACTTTCCTGCCAACTGCACTCTCCGCTGCGGGGATGTTCCGTAGATTCAATCCCTCCGCGAATTCCCCCTTCTGCCGTTTGCAGCCGCTGATAACATTCCACATTCCATAAAACTTCATCCAACAGATCCGGTAGTGGGTTCTTGCGTTCAGCCTCCGGCACGGCCAAAGCCAGGCCGCCCAATCGCTCAGGAAACAATTCCAGCAATTCCAAGTGAAGAAAGCTGGCACTCAAGTGCTGTGCCCGCCGATCCCAGTCTCCAGCATCCATATACCCTCCCCAGGCCTCCTTCACCTGCGGAGCCGTCGCATGCAGACGGGACATGGATTCATGAATCACATCGATCTCCCCTTCGATGCGGGTCACATCGCATTGGAGAGCCACGGGACCCGTGGAGGGATGAAAACCCAGTGGACGGCGGTAAGGAGTAAGAGGCGGACCGAGCGCAATGCCACTTCGATGATGCAAAAAGCCTTTCATGCTGACTCGAAAGGCATCCCGCCACACGTTTCGATCAATCGGAAAGGGTTGACTAACCCCCATCCCCTCCACCAAGACCCGATAACGTCCCGGCGTGCTGAACGAAGTAAAATCCAAGCGGTAGAGATGCGTACCTGCATGATTTCGTTTTGAGCGGAAACTCTGTTGTCCCTCACTCACCGACATGCGTTTCTGAATCGTTCCAGCCTCATGCCGTGTTCCCTGTCCATCAAGCAGATAAAAGCGTTTGCCGACCCAGTCATCAAAACTCTCTGCCCCCCCACTGCCTTTCCACAATGACAACATCGCCACTTTGTATGGATCATCCGGACGATATCCGACCTGGGACACCTGAATACTTTCGCTGAGGTTCTCCTCCGGATGAAAATGCAACTCCGCCTGCGCCTGCCGGGTGTTGATCCCCCAAAAGTGGAGTCGAAGCCTTTCGCCTGGCTTCAGCAATTCGGGAAGCTCTAAAAAGAGATCATGCTGAATTTGTTTGCCTTCCACCTGCTTGGGTCCACCGATGGGTCGGCTTTTTCGATGGACACGCTTTGGGAAGAAGAAATCCTTTCCCGCCTCCCCTCGCTGAAGACGATAGGCACGGGGTTCCTCAAGGAGCTCTAGAGCTAAGGGGCTTCCCCGAAGCTGATCCACTTCACGAAGCAAACCCGCTTCCTTCAACCAAACCCCGATGTGCTGCCCTTGCAGGGACACTCGGCGATTTTTGGGCACTTCCACCACCTCAGCAGCTTCCCGGGCCAGTACCATCTTCCCATTCGCTTGGATTTGATGATCCGGGCCGGGCTGAAAAGCTCGCTGGCCTCCCCGTATCCAATCATATTCGATCAAGGTAATATGCAGGAGTGAAGGACTAGCCATTCGAAAGGCCGCCACGCGGGCCCCATCTGCTGGATGGGAAGCTCCCTTTTCTAAGGTCGCTTGTTTACGCTGCTCACGTTCTCTGAGTTGCTGTGCCTCGCGTTTCCGTTTCGCATCAGCCTCACGGCGCTGCTCATTCCGAATCGTTTGAGAGGCTTCCGAATCCGGAATCAGCTCCACGGATTCCAGCAGGAACTCAATGTCCTTCGGAGACCAATCGCCCACGATCTGTATGCGGGTTAAGGCTTTCAGGTCCAAACGCGCATTTCCACCCGCCTGATCCACAGCCTCCGGATCCCCTAATCTGCGATGATGTTGCTCGATGAGACGCACAGAGCTCCCCGTCGATTCAGGGGGAAAACGGAAGGAAAAGACCGCCCGGGTCTGATCCCGGTCAAACAGCTGAAGAAGGATCTGACGGGCCTGACCTGGATTTCGAATCTGGACCTGAAGCCGCGGAATTGCGGTCGCCTGCCCTGAAAGGTCCTGTTCGAAGCGGTACACCAGCCCCCCCTTGGCATTCTTCGCCTTCACCAAAAGCCCCCTGGGTTGTTTCGGCTGCGGAGACTCCCAAGCCAGAAAGCGGCTATCGGGCTCCTTCTCAAAGGAGATCAGCATCGAATCGGAACAGAGCCGTAAGCCAACACAGAGGCTGAGGCAGCCCAACCAGAAACATCGTTGCAATGGACAGATCATATCAGGAACGATAACCAGTTTGCGTCTACAAGTTCAATCCAAGCCCACGCGTTGAAATCAAGAACCGCTGTTCAGCACCTTTCGATGAGATAAGGCCCATTTCCGGGAGCCAAGTCCCCATCACCACTGCACTCGAGCTTCGACGGGAAGGACTGCCTGAACTTCATCATTGCCAAGCCCCCGCTTTCGTGGCAGTTGCAGACAACAAGCCCTGATAGCTCAGCTGGATAGAGCATCGGACTTCTAAGCCTGATTTCAAAATTTAGCGCATGTTGATTCCCAACGATTTACGCAGGCTAACTCCAAAAATGCACGACTTTTGCACCAGTTGCCTCGGTCTTAAACATTCAGAGCTCTCCTTCGCAGTCTAGCTCCCTCTGATTTCAGTGAGATCCTCCAGCTTGACCTTATGTAGAACCTTGTAGCCATCTGTCTTGCTGGACCAGGCCCAGTTGCGGGCACGTAAGGCCTCGACCGCATCTTCTTCTGCGATCTTGGCAGTGCTCCCGAAACCGATCCCATAGGTGTTACGCTCCGACTTATCGTTACACAGCGCCTTGCCGTTGATGACCACCACATATTCATTGAGCGGCATCCCCTTCACCGAGTTATCCTTCTTCAGAGCCGTCCGCATGATCAAACGACGATCAGCCCCCAAGCGGGATTCCATTTCCTTGGCACGTGCGACTTTCTGATCCCGACTCATTGCAGCCACCCCGAAGGACACATCGGTTTTGCATTGGCCGGAACGGTCCTCCACCACCCAGTAGTACACATCCGCCAACAGCGGGCTGAAGGCGGAACTCAGGAAGAGACTGCAAAGGACAAGAAGTACAGGTTTTGAGGTCAGAGAATTCATAGCATGAGCTCCTGGAGGTTTAAGACAAATAAAATCAGATTATCACGCTATCCATCCCCAAGCATGATCCCAGACATCCCTTCAATCCGTGGGCAAATTCCCATCATGCTGGATCCGCGTCCATCAGCGTTCATCTGCGGGCAACCTATCTCCACATCCATCTTCAATCCTGCACCACAATCCGAAAGTGATGCACGTTCCCGGCCCCCAGCGCCACAGGACGACTCATCAGGTTGCCGGTACCCTCGATATCCTCTTCCACCATCTCCCAGCCATCCGCATCCTTCAGATCATCATTCCGTTCAATGCGGTACTGACGCCCCTCCAGGCTCTGGAACCGAATCTGAATACTCCCGTTAGGCTGTACCTGCAGTGCTTCCAGAAACTTCACAGAAGCCGCATCATTGGCGTTTGTCCCCACCCGATACTCCTCGTAGTTGCTTTGCCCATCCCCATCTGAATCCAAGGATCCATCCCGCGGCTCCCCAAAGACTCTCTGGGAGTATTCTTCATAGGTTTCAAGGACCTCACCCACCACCAGATCCAGACGCTCCACCAGCCCTTGAGAAAAGGCCCCGTAGACAAAGCTCACTTTCCCTTGAGGCAACGAGGTGGTCTCCCCATTGACGGTCACAGCACGAGTGTAGCTGGTGTCACCCTGAGTCAATTCCAAGGTATTCGCGGTGGACCCAATCGGGGTATCATCCGCCAATTTCCGGGTCTCAAAGGGAACCTGGATGATGTAAAACGAATCTCCATTCACCGAAACAGTTTGAAACGAGGAAACCGTCGCCTGCTCACTATTCCCTGATACAGTCCATACGGAAGTCGTTGGGGTTACATCCTGCCCCTGCGGATTAACCACGGCACCGTAAAACACTGCTGGGGGCTGGGAAACAGGGACTGCAAACAAAAAAAAAGGAAGAAGAGTACTCAGTAAGAAAAAAACATAACGGTTAATCAAGCAGCTAAAGGTAACAACAAGAAACAATAAAATTGTGTTTTTATTTATTTTCACACCATCTCCATATGCAACATAGATAATGTTAATCTAGCCAGAGGAACCGGAGAATCATTTATACCATCACCCTCGATCTGTTTAGATTCTCCAGAACTATCTTTATTTTTTTTAATTAAATCAGATTCGTCGACATTAGCCCCATCCTTTTCAGATTGGCCACGCGCCTTCTTATAAGCTTTGTATACCTTTTTCAGCATCTTACTTCCTTTACTGCTAATATTTAAATCAATGAGTAAATCAGACATATTTTTAGCATGCTCTAAAGAATAAGAATTGAGCAGATCATATCCCATATCAATTGCAGAATTAAGTTCAGAAACCTCTGCCCTGTATGCATCCCATCTCATTGCACCTGTTTCAACAGTGTTTATTGTTCCATCGTCATTATGATACGGCAACAAATCATCAGTATCTTCTACATTTGGAGCACGTAGCTGATCCCTTCGTTTTTCCAGCCCACTTAAATGCTGCATATGAGCAATCTCCCTGTCACCAATTTCAACAGATTTGTTCCAGTAATTCATTACAGAATTCACAAACTCACCAGTCGGATCTATATATTTCACCGGATTACCTTCTGCATAAAGGTACAAATTCAAAGATTTCGGTTTTTCAAGCCATTCCAGAGGGGGTGACAAACCATAATCATCAACAGAAATAAACCTACAAACAGTATTAGATTGATACCTTGTAGCGAAGTAGGCTAGATTACTTTCAGCATCTTTTTCCTTCTGTGAAAAACCGTAGGTTTCATCACAATTATCTCCTCTCCCACTTACTCTCAGAGCTCCAAAGGGGTAGTAATGCATTTCTGAAATCGCCCCACCACCATTATCTGTAATATAATTTGAAGAGCCCAAATGATCTTGATGATAAAACCGAAAATCTAAAGTTGCGCCTGCTTCCATCAAGACATAATCAGTAGTTTCAATAACATAGAATGGGGTTCCAACTTCTAAGGTTTCAGATAGAGTGCTGGCTATTGTAATTGGCTCAGAAAACCGGACCTCCCAGTTCAACTGGACTTCATCAAAACTGTGCAATATCGCAGATGCGGGAAATACTTCGTCTATCTTGAGGGGAGTGAGACGCGTATAGGGAACCCACTGATTCCCAGCCGTGATAGACACAGGGAGATCTGATGGATTATAGGTACCCTGTAGTGGTAACTCCTCCGAAGTAGAGGACATCACCCAGACCAATGTCCCCATCGGTAGCGTTTCATTCGCTGCGACTATATGGTAATTACGATTTACAGGATCATAGCGGTATGCGGCGGTGATGTTGCCCTTACTAAGTTGTGTGCCAGCGTTATCGACCTGAATAGCCAGCGATAGAATATTCTGGCCGGCATGCAGTGCAAAACGCTGAATCTTCTGGGTGGTATTGAGATTGGTGGTCACGCGTGCGACGCGGGTTTCCCCATTCCAGACATATTTCACCGGTTCACGGTATTCACGCACTTCGAAGGTCCGGTCCGGGTATTGGACCGAGGTACTGCGACTCCCATCCTTGGGTACCACTTTCTTTGTGATGCGTCGGTCGGTATAATCGTAGGTATACTCTGCCCGCATCTCCGAATTTTCGGCTGCAATGAGGCGGTCTTTGAAGTCCCATTCCAGGCTGAGGCCGTCGATATCGGTCATATTTCCGTTATAGTCATAGGGATAAGCTCGATTTCCATTGGCGACTGCGGTGAGGGCGTGGGGGCCAGGTTGACTGAGGTCCCTGCCCTGCCGTCCGGTTTTCCCGGTGCTGCCTCCATAGCTCATCACTCCAAGATTGGTGACCGATAGTCCGTTTTCCTCCTGCACGATATTGGAGGTTTTACTGAGCATGTTTCCGATTCGGTCATAGCTGTAGGCCACATGACCGACCGTCACCGGATAATCGACCCGGGTGAGGCGGTAAAGATCATCGTACGCAAAGACCTGGGTATTCTCCAACTCGGTGGCGACCCCGCTCCGGTTATCGTCGATGCGGGTGATATTGGATGCCCCATCGAAGCTGTAGGTGTACCAGATAAAATCCTCGCCCAGAGTATCGTTCTGGGTACGCAGCTTGTTCAGGCGCAAGCGGGGATCGTAATCGTAATCGGTATCCACTCCGTTGCCATACAGAATGGTATCCATCTGTCCGGAGGCAATGTAGTCGATATTGGAAATGATAAATCCACTGGGTCCACCGGTGATTGCCTCGGGCAAGTTCCGGCTGTTGTAGAGGTAATCGACGTAATCCAAATCCGGATAATGCAGCCGTTTCACCCGGTCCAGGGAATCGTATTCAAAGCGGTTCTGATACGAGACCAGGGCCCCATTTTTCGGATCCGGAATGCGTTTGATCTTCCAATCAATCCGTCCCCGGTTGTCGTAACTCAGGTATTCTGAGCCGGAGAGGTCGGTGATATAGCTGAGTTTACCCCGTACCTGCTCCGAGGTATCGTCTGTCTGATCCCCGGCATCCACCGTCTGCGGGACATCATAATGGTAGGCCACATCCGGAGTCAGCCCGGCTGCATCCAGATAGTCCTCGCTGAGAATGCGGTTGGCTCCGTCGTAGCTGTAATCAATTTGCTGATTTTTCGCATCCACCGTGCTTCGTAGATTCGACGCCACATCGTAGGTGTAGAACATCTTACCGCGGTCCGGATCCTCCATAAAGATCATCCGTCTCAGACCATCATGCCGCATCCATTTGAGGTTGTTGAGGGAATCTTCAATACGGACGAGATTATCCAGCAAATCGTAGGTATATCGGGTTTCAAAGGTTCCAGTATCTGCGCCAATTTGATTGATCTCATCCACGCCAACCAGCCGTTCCAGACCATCCTGATACTGCAGATACGGGGTATTGTGGTGGTTTCCACCAAGCTTCAGATCCTCTTCATCAAACAGCACCGTGAGTAAGGGCAGATAATCTGTGCGGGTCTCGGTGCGGGTTCCTCCTGCGGTCTCGGGTGGATTGACGGTTCGCACGGTACGACCCAGCGCATCCATGAAATTTGTCACCCGGTCACCATCCACCGGCGGAGAGCGGAAGCTGGGGTTTCCAGCAAAGAAGGGCAAATAGCTGTCCCGCTCCTGCCCCCGCGATGTGTAGCGCTTCACTTCCTTGTATACATACTGTCCCGGTGTTTCCCCCTCTTCAATGGTCCCCAGTTTGTGCCCTGCTCCATCGGTGACCTGCACAATGTCAAAGGTCCCTCCACCGGCGCTTTCGCGGGAGCGGACCAGCACTTCGGAGAGCTGTAAGGGGTTCCCCGATACGCTGAGGCTTAAATTGCCTGCCGCATCATAGATGTACTGCAGCCCGCGCACGATATCCCCGGGTTTGTACTCAAACACCTGCGTGGGAAAGGCATCACTGTCTCCGGGTTTCACAATGCCGACAATGCGGAAAAAACTGTCGTAGAGGTATCGGGTTTCGTTGTCGTTGAAATCTTCTGAACGGGTCACCACGCCAGCCCCGAGATCATATTGTGCTTCTGCTACCAGTATTCCTCCGGGACCCCCGGTATCGATCCGTTCTTCCACCACATAGGTCTGAAAGGTCGAATCGTAGACAAGCTCCCGCTGATGGCCGGCTTCGATTCCGTATAAGGGATCCCGCACAAAACGGGGGTTTCCGAAAGAATCATACACCGTGCGGGTGATCACGGAATCCGTAGCACTGGCACGCGGATCTCCGGGATGTTCAGAGAACTGCTCCATGGCCACCGCGGAACTGCCGATAAATTGTTCAGAAGCGGTGGCCAGGCCCCGGCTGCCAATCACCCCATAGGCTTGGTCATCGTAGAACGTACGGGTTTTGGAGACAAAATTTCCGTGCTCATCTGTCACCCGCTGTTCCGTCGGTAATCCGACGATCCAATCCGCCACATTAAAACCGTACTCGCTGTGAGTGAACTTCTCATCATCATAGGAGCCCAAAGCCCCCCCACTCTGCACCCCGAAATTCTTCTGCAGGGTCGGATTACCAAAGAAGTCCACTTCCGTTTCCGTGCGCAGGGTCACTACCCCTGTGCTGTAGGGGGAACTGCTGTGCAGGCTCCCCACCGCTTCGATCAGCTCTGTGCTGCTTTCCGAGGGAAACGGAAAGGTTACCTTACGACCATCTGCGGTGGCATAGGGCAGAGAAATTCCGGGCTGGGTAAATCCACCACTGGCATCATGAATGCTCTTCAAGGCCCATACCTGAGATTCCCGCTTGAAGGTCACTGCATCCCCGGACATCAGACCGGATCCGGCACCTTCATCCGACTCATCGACGAAGCCATCCCCATCAGAGTCCACCCCGTCAAATTCTGCCGTGAGCAACGTGGTCTCCGTCCAGATCACTTTCCCTTTCAACGCCTCTTCTTCATAACCACTGACCGGATCAAATTCATCGGTCTGGTTGTCGCCATCGTTATCCAATCCATCCGGCAATCCGGTGTGAAAGGCCATACGAGTTAAGGTAGAGGGCGAATTGATCTCCGGAGCCGGCCCACCCTCAGTGAGCCGATCATCCCCGCGCTCCACTTTGCGGGCAAAGGCAAAACCACGAAACTCCTTTTCAAAGGGATCATAATAACCATCGTGATAGGAGAACTCGGTAACGTAGCGGTCCTCCCCGGGCAGCGCATCCAGATCCAAGCCAAAGCGTTTGCTGATCTTACTCACGCACCAGCTGGGAAAGGGCAAGCGTGTACGCCAGGGGTTGGCCCCCAGCAGCGCTTCGGCATAGAATTCATGCGAGGGCCGGTATTCGATCTCGGTGCGAAGCCCGATCCCGTTGTCGATTACGGCCAAGAGGTTGGATTTGGTTTCCCCCACAAAATCAATGTAGTCGATGCGGTAGCCCCCGATACCGCCATCAAAGTTTTCCCACAACAGATCAGTGGTTCCGTTGCCATTGATATCCGCCTGTTGCAGCTGAGTGGTGCCCTTGATGTATTCGGGGGTATTGTCTACCACAAAGCGGCGCGAGTATTGGTTATTGCCGAGGTTCAGCCAGTACGAGACTTCATCATAGGCCACGGCCATGACATCGGCCAATCCGTCCCCATTCAGGTCACGTAGAAACACATCCTCTAACGGAATGACTCCCAGGTCCACACTTCCGCCCATCACAACACGGTTCCCCCAACTCCCGCGGCCTTTGTTGGGCCAAAAGGTCACCTGCAGTTCATTCTGGAACAGACTGATCCGGCAGAGATCCAACAAGCGGTCTCCATTCAGGTCCGCGAGTTTGGTGTGTACCCCGTCACTGAAATCAATGGCATCCCCAAAGGTAATATCTCCCAACTGAGCCTCGCCAAAGAGGTACATGCCGTCTTCCACCCAGCGGTCTCCCAGGTTGTAGTAGTAGATAAAGCCAGCCGAACTGCTGCGCATGAAGTCGATGCGTTTGTCATTGTCCAGATCCAGCGTGCGAACCGTAGGATCATTCAGATCAAAGGGAGGAAAAGGACTGTTGTAGGACAGCGCGGATCCCCAGGAGGGCGAGGCTTCCAGATTGTCCACGGGAAGACTCATGTTGGGGTATACATGAAAGATACCCGTGCTTCCTCCGGCCTTCTGCACCAGATCCACCCGGCCGTCTCCATCGTAATCGGCCAGATTCACTCCAGCCTGATCCAAGGTCACCCCGATGGGGGCCGATGTGAAGACCGTGGGTACCGAGAAGCGCGTAAAACCCTGGTTATAGACCACCGTATGCGTGCCGCTGGGCGCTTCGGTGTAGAAGAAATCAGGCAGACCGTCTGCATTGATATCGCTGATACTGACATTGGCATCCCCCAGCGAGAAGACCAAGGGAGAGGCAAAGCTTCCGCGTTCCACCTGCAGCGGATCAAAGCGGGTGTAGCCAAATCGAAGCGGGGGTAGAAAGTTGTTGTCGGTCGCCCCTTTGTCGAACTGCACAAACTGACGCAGTTGCGAGAAGAGCTGGCCGGCATCATACACCCCAATGGGCTCAATGGGATCCGAGGCAGGCAACTCATAGCGAAGCCCGTAGCGGCGCACTAGGGCCCCCTGAGAGAGTACACGAATCTGATGGCAGCGTTTGGCGGTGCGGATTTCAAAGCCGCTGAGAAAGCTGCTGAAGGCATCTGGACGGGTTTCCCAGACAAAGTCGATGCTGTGATAGGCGTTGCCAAAGATGCTGTAGCGGATTTCGTTCAGGTAGTGGTTGCCCGGTGAGTCGGCAAAGGTGACATAGCGGTACTCCATTCGGTTCCCGTGCACATCGATCACCGTATCTACGCACCATTTGTAGGTGTCGGTAAAGGTCTCTCCTGCTCCGGGGCGAATCAGCCGGGAAGGATTCAGATTCATCGCCGTGGATCCCAGGAAGTGCCGGGTTCCGTTCTTCTCGGTCACAATCCAGCCACTACCATCCCGGGTAATGCGGCGGAACGCAGATTCATTTTCGGTGCGGTAGGATCCGTCCGTGAGTAAGACCAGCTCTTCGCCGTTGAGGGTGAAGCTGTCCGAAGCGCCGTACACCGGTAAGCCCTTCTCCACCTGACGCTGAATCGACATTGGGCTGTAAGACCAGGCCACCCCAAACGGCGAATTCCCGGCCCCGGAATTGTATCGAAGCACCACTGAGGGCTGCAGACCTGCAACTCCGGGAGGAGCGGAGATGGAGACGGAATAGGAAGAGGTTCCAGAGTTCAGTTGGGGCTCAAAAGCATCTCCAAGCCCCTCGATGGAGCCCGGTCCGGATGGGAGGGAAATCTTCTCCAGGCCCACGCCGTTCTTATCCTCGGCTGCGGATAAGGGGGAGTTGAATAGAAGCCCGCAGATGACGCAGATGAACGCAGATCCTGCACGGTGGAGAAGTTGCCCACGGATGGATGGGATGTTGGGGATCCAGCACGACGCCAGGAGTGCCCGCAGATGACGCAGATGTGCGCAGATCCAGCATGATGGAAGATGCTGTTGAGATATCTGAAGCTTGGCAAAAAATGAATTCATCTAGCTGGCAATTCTAAGATTGTTTCAGAGCAGTTGATCCCATCCATCCGTGGGCAAACGTCCATCAAGCTGGATCCGCGCCTATCTGCGTTCATCTGCGGGCAATACCTTTTCATGGTGTTGGCGAATGAGGTAGGTTTACGGGACCGGCGGGTGGGCCTCCGGCGCTTTGTTGGCGTTGCAGAGCCGCATCGGCGGTCTCGGGGAAGAGCTGCACCTCCTGCTTCGTGCCCAGTGAGGCCACGTAGGCATCGTAGGCTTCCAAGCGTTTCCGGCGTTGCAGCTGACGGGAAATGCGGCTGCGCACATCGGCATAGGCCATAGGCGCCCCTCCCCGTTTCTCCTCCAGCTGGTAGTAATAGATCCAGTTCCCCTCTTCCAGCGGCCCCAGAATCTCCCGTCCCTCCGCTGCAACGAAGATGGCCTCGATCAGCTGATCCGGATAACGCATGGAGGGCTTGCCCTCCTCCAGCCAGCCGGTCATGCCGCCGTAGAGTTTCGCGGCAGGATCTTCCGAGTAGCGCTCCACCAGAGTGGAAAACGGAAACTGTTTACTCTGAATGGCCGTCTCCAGCGACTGTTGCTTCTGTTCCAGAGAGGTTTCCTCCCCCTCCTTCTTCAACAGGGCCAGCACACGGGCTTTGGCCAGCGAGGGCGGCGTAAATTCCTGAGTATGGGCTTGGTAATAGTCCTGGATTTCGGACTCCGATGGAGGGTCGGGACGGCTTTCCGGTGCATCCACTGATTCGGCTAAGAGTTTCCGGATGGATTCCGTGCGGATGTAATTCAGGATATCCGGATGCTGATCAAAGCCTTTGGCCTTGGCTTCCTGTGCGAGTAATTCCAAGTTCACCGCATCGCGGATGGCCAGCTCACGTTGATCGGGGTCGTAGAGGTCGTAGGCATTCTGAGCAGCGACCCGCTGCAGGTCGGCCAGGAGGATGGGGGTTTCGCCGACGATGGCGATGGTGTCGGGGGGGATGCTTACCTCTTCGGGTTTGCTGCAGCTGGAGAGGATAAGGGTTCCGAAGAGGAGTGCCCACAGATGCACGCAGATGGACGCAGATCCAGCACGGCGCGGGAATTGCCCACGGATTGAGGGGATTTGGGGGATCCAGCACGATGGAGTATTTTTCGGTGCTTGGGTTCCGTTAGAGAAGGCCCACAGATGACGCAAATATTCGCAGATCCAGCATGAGGTATTTTTTTGGGGTGCTCGGGTTCTGGATTTGAAGGCCCACGGATTGAGGAGATGGAAAGGATTCCGGCATGACGGGAATCGTTTAAGCATAACGCGTTGTGGTGTAAAAAATGGTTTCATCTGACTGGCATAAAAAAAAGGTTTCAGAGCCCATGCTCTCGTTTCATCGTGCTGGATCTGCGTTCATCTGCGTGATCTGTGGGCAATAATTCCATCGTGCTGGCATAAAAAAATCGTTTCAGAGCCATCTGCGTTCATCTGCGTCTATCTGCGGGCCTCCCCGTTTCAGAGCAGAGCGCCCGACTAGAAACTACTAAACTCCTGCGGGTTACCATAGGTGTACGAGATCTTGAGGATAATGTCTTTGATCTTGCTGAAATCGATCTCCCGGTTGGTGGGATTATCGGTATCAATCCGCAAAATCCACTCCGTAGCCGCAACCGGTCTTCCGGCCAGCCCCTGACTCTCAAACTCCGTCAAAGGCCGTCCACCCGTAGCCCCATTGATCTTAGCCGGAAAGGCGGTGGAGAACACCGTACGGTCCAGATTGTCCACATTAAAGGTGAGGTTGAACAAGAGGTCATTATCCGGCGGATCCGCAAAGAAGGTACGCAGCGTGGTCATGCCGCTTTGAATCAAATCGATTTCCGCAACCTGCTGATCACTGAACCCGGATTCAGCAAACACATCGGCAGAAACGGAGTGAATCCGCATATTCCAACGGGATCCCGTGGCCGGAAAGTAGCTGTTGTCCGCGATGCCCAGGGGGAAGCGAAGATCCGCCAGAGGGTTCAGCACATTAAATTCGGCCTCAAGACGATTCTCCTCCAGAAGATTGCGGAAATCCGCCACCGAATCCGCCAGAGTGTAGTTCCGGCTGGGATCGGGTTTGTAGCCAAATACATCTTCGCGAAGAGAAATCGAACGGGCAGAAATCGGACCACTGAAATTGGGCCCACGCACCGACACCACATTCACCCGCCGCAGTTTGCTATCCCATGCCTTCAGGGCATCCAGATAGTCCTGTGCTTCATCTGCTGAACGAATGACAAACACATCCTCCAGTTCCTTGAAGATATCGAAGAGTGGATTCTCCAAAGACTCCGATTCCAAGGAAGCCACCGGAATGTTCACCGGGTTTTCGTAGGGTTCCGTCCACCAGTACTCCAAGGTCTTCGCCAATCGGTACAAGCGGTCTACAGCAAATTCCAGCTCGTTTACCGCACGCTGTTCCGACTGGGAGGCGGTGATGCGGAAACTGGGGTCTAAGAAATAGAGAGATTCCCCAGTAGCGCGCACATGAGCCAAGTCTTCTATCAGACGCTCCATTTGAGCACGTAAGGAATCCAGCCGCAGTTCAGCTTGGTCGATTTGGGCGGCAGCTCTGCGAATGGCTATTGAGTAGTTTGCAACCTGCAAAAGAGAACGACGGATTTCAGCCTCTAGTTGTACATTCGCAATCTCAGCTTGTTGCAGTAGCTGGATATCACGATCCTCAGCATTTAGGTACCCAGAAATAATACTGCCCGGGCTAAATGACACGCTGACCCCTTGAAAGTCAGTACTTACAGATAGGGAATTTGCATATCCACGTACAACATCATTTGCCTTTAATTGAGCCGTAGCATTTCCATTAATTATTCGTACTTGTTCATTCGCCCATCGAGATACCTTAACAGACTCGTAAAGGTTATTTAATGAAACAACCTGATCATTAAGGTTCAACTCTGCATCCAACACCGCCGCTACGGCTGCGCCAAACTCCCCTAAACCCTTCGGGTCTGCATTCGGGTAGTTCTGCTCCAAATTTGCCAAGCGGCTTTCAAAGGTAGCCCGGTAATCTTTGCGATCTACCACGGTCTGAAGATCGTTGTAGTCCCCGGGGTCAATTCCGGTCAGCAAGGTCAAGGGGGTGATGTACTGACTGCGTTGTGAGAGCAGCTCATTCCGCAGGCTGACTTGATTCTGATCGAAGAAACGTTTGTCATCTCGGGCTGTCAATTCGGCCTGCCGGGCCTGAGAAACCGCCTCCTGGGCATCGGTGTAGATGGCGGCGAAACTTTCATTGGGAATGAAAGAGCCATCATTGCCCAGGGGATTCACGCCCTCGTTGATTTTATCAAACAGATCTCCGGCCAGGGCCATCGAAGCTCGCACATCCTCCCCGTCATTGCGGCTGAACTCCTCTTCGGACTGACCTGCAGCCATCAAAGCCATATTGAGGTACCCGTGAATGGCCACGGTCTTGGCTTCCTGTTTGGCTTGCTGACGCTTTTCTTCATCATTAATGGAGGAACGCCACAGAAGTTTGGCTTTGGAGAACCGGGCCTTCGCCTGACCATCCACATTGGTCGCCAACTGCCAGTATTCATTCTTGATGGGAATCGGAGCAGTCGACAACGTGGAATCTTCAAAGGTGATATAGCCGGGAAAATTGGGAAAAGGCTCCTTCCCCAGTTCCGAACCTGCCCGTAGAATATCCGTACCGTAGGCGCGAATGGCAAAGGCGGAAAACTGAATGGCCTGCTGATAATCCAGAGCGGCACGCTCCAGCTCACCGCTTTCTTCGCTGCTACCAGCCGGAGGAGGGATACGCCCTGTATCTTCATCAATGCTGGTGATCCGGGGGTAGCGAAGACGCAGAGCTTCGATTAGCCCCTGCCCTCCACGCAAGGACTGCCCCTGCAGCAATTCATTGATCACTTCTGCCATCACCCGGCGTTTAGTAGCATTCTCTGCATCGCCGTTCAGCTCTCCCCGCTGCAGGTTATAAGCCTCTTCGAGGAAATCGAAATACACATAGCGGTTGTTGCCAGGCCCTTCTGCACTGTAGGCTGCGGTCACTTCGGCCCAACCATACTGCTCCGGAAAACCTACCCGGTAAGCCCGTCCAAGAGTGAGCGCATCTGGAACATTCTGAACCGCAACAAAATCACGCAAGAGGAGCCATTCTGTCGTAACCGGGCTTCCCTCATCCAATTGATAGCGCACCCGAAAACGGACATCATACGACTCAGGGTCGGCTGTTGCCGGCTCCGCTAAGCTGTAATCGCCCCCCGGATCAGGATCAATCTTCAGAATCAATGAGTCAAAATCAGCCCCGGAAAGATCCGGACTCTCATCCCCATCGAAATCCCATTCATACAACTGGATCGTTCCCGTAAATCCCTCATTAAACAGCGCTTCTCCAAACACCCGGATTTCCGGAGTCCGAAGTCCCTGATCATTGTTCGCCCGGGCAATGCGTGGGTTGGCATAGGCATTCAATGTCAAGGCCGGGTCCAGCACTCCCGCCTCGGAGACGGTCAATTCCCGTTCCGGAATATCATCCAGTCCCTGCACAGACTCCGTTGTTCCGGGCTGAGCATTCTCCAGCACGGTGTTATCCTGCAAGGTGATTTGCAAGCGGGGCAAATAGCGGCGGATCTGGTTGTCTCCCGTACCGGCAGAAACATTCAACTCCGATCGCCAGACCGTTTCCCGGATCTCAGAGGCAAACACCTGCCCTCCAACCGTCCGCTCCACATCCCAGTTCCCGTCACCGTCAAAGTCCCAGCGCCAGGATTTGATTTGATTTAGTTCAGGTGATGATCCTTTTCCAGGCAAGTAGGAAAAGACCACATCCTCTAAATCAGTAACTTGTATAGGTTGAGCCTGAAAATTCAACAACTCGCCTTTTAAAAACAAAGTAAACAAAGAGGAAATGAAAATTTTCAGGATAATTCTCATACTCAAAAAGCCTTTATGATATAGTAGATTGTAGCGTTTCTAGGTCTAGTCTCGTCACCACCTGCAGCAGAGGTATTATCAACAACAATAGGGCCAGATGTTTGAATTGTTCGTGAATTACTCCCCGCAGCATCGTCTACTGATGAGTTTCTTCTGTCGTAAGTATGCGTATGCGCTTGAAACATGTGACCTTGGTATGTGCCTACGTTGTCGCCTGTATTACCTCCAGCGAATCTACTTACACGACTAGAGCGATCGGGATCTCGAGAAGTTCCATCAGAAGAGCCCCTAAGAAATTCTCCTCTGAGGTCAGGTAAATGAAATAGTTCAATCGTAGCATCCCCCCCCCAAGTTTGCCCAATGACATCATAAAGAAGGGGATATGTCGTACGATCAAAACCCCTTCCATCGCAATACAACCATCCATCAGGTATTTGATTCTTAGGACCGCCAAACGGCAAAATTACACCAACCGGAACAATCTTACCCAGTGATACAGAGTTGATATCCTCAATTTTTATACTTCCATCCTCTACTTCCTCGGTACCAACTGAACCACTAGCAAGTTTACTTTTTGTAATTCCTTCATTCTCTAATTTTTGACCAGAAATTGATTCTGTTTGAGGATCATTACTACCCCCGACTAGAATTGCACTCCAATCATTTCCTGCAAGTTTAGTGGAGTTTTCCGCAGTCTTGGCATGGAATGCAGGGATAATTACTGAGCGAGGAACCATCTCCGGTTCTACCGAAGAGGCTACATTGTCCACATCCACTGTGATCCCTAGGTACTTGGCTTGAGAAAAATTCACACTTCCCAAGGCTTCAATACTTCCCAGAAACACGTTTAAGGCCCCTTGGGTCACCCCGATCTGCGTGTGACGTTCGGACCAGACCGGGGTTCCCCCCACGGCCTGGTCATAGAGGCTGAAGATCACGGAATACTGCCCATCCTCGATCAGAGCTCCATCCTGATCCGTAACTTGAGCTTGGAAGGGAATCACACGGGGAGAAGGACTTTGCGCATGCAAGAGTCCAGCAAGAAACAGGATGGAAAGAAAGGTACTTTTCATAGAGGTGGATGTGGTGAAAAAGTTAAAAGGTTAGCGATCTCGACCGACCTGGAGCTGAATGCCGCCAAATCGGTTGGGTTCGGGTTGAAACACATAGGCCCCTAAACGGGGTTTCATGCGGAAACGGGTGGCTTTGCCCCCTTCTGGGAGCTCATAGACTTCATAGTCCCCCGTCTGTACATCAAAGACGGGATCCCCGGCCTGCCATCCACGGGTAACCGCTTGGCCACTCTGGGGACTGATACGCAGATAAACGGAACCCGGAGCCGAAGCTGGATCTGTGCTGACAAAAAAGTCCGTATCTTCGGCATCGTTGTTAAAACTCCCGGCACTCGCCGTGTCAACAGGCGGACGGTCGATATCAAAAGTCCCCACATCCACTTTGCTTTCCCCAAAGACGGTAGCGCTGGATACAGATACCGTATCTAGAGTGACAGTGGTGACAGATTGCAGGGGAATAACCTCCGCAGTATCCTGCAAGCCCACAGCATCCATACGTGCCGCCAGGTGTCCGTTAAAATGAACTCCTGCAATCACCTGGAAGCGTTCATGAATCTCATCCGGAGGGCTGGCCAGCGCTTTCATTCGATGCACATGGATGGTCGTGGTCAGATTATCTCCAACCTGTGATTCACCCTGCTTCAACATTGCCGTCACCGTAAAGATACCGGCCTCCGGAAAGCTCTGTTCGATCTGGAAGAATTCATCAATGCTGCCGGAAACCGTAGTTACCGGATTCGTATCAATGCTCCACTCAATCTGATCCACCAACGCGAGATCTGCCGATGCCACCAGCGCAGTCAGCCGGGTGACCATGGGCTGAAACCCCATATTCGGAGCTGCGCGGATCTCTGAAACCGCCACGGAAATGGGGCTCAATTCAATCACCCCCAAACCCAGATCTTCATCTAACAAAAAGAAGGGCTCTACCTTTTCCTCAAAGCCAGCCTTGATGAATCGAAGGGTGTAATCGTTCTCGGTTAATCCTTCAAACAGGAAGGCGCCGTCCGCTCCTGTGGTGAGTTGTTGGGGATTCACTGATCCCTCCAAACGCACCTGCACATTCTCCAGATTGCTTCCGGATGCCTGCACCACCCCGTTGACTGCATAGGTGGATACACCTTCCAAATTCAGCCCCCAGGAACGCAGAGTCCCCCGCTCTGTGGTATCCCACTCCAGCAACAGCTCCCAGGTGCCTGCTCCATCTGTGGTGTTGGCGAAGGGGTTGGGGTTGCTGGGAAAGGAAATGGTTGATCCCGGGAGGCTTTGATCTCCAAAGGCATGCAGGATCCAGACCTCACCTGATGGGCTGATCAAGGATATTTGAAGGCGGTCGGGATCCGGAAAATTCAAATCCAGCGAGAGCGTACCTCCCTGAAAGCTGAAGGAGGAGCCTACATCCAGACTCAGCCTGCGGCTTTGCACATCTGACCCACCTAAAGGAATAGTGTTCAGTTCGGTCAGGTTCACCACCGAGCGTTTGCTGGGATCAAAACTGTCCCGCTGTAGCACAAAATCCCCTTCTACGATGATGGACTGACTGCTCTGCAAAAAGGCCTCATTCCTGAAGGCAGCATCATCATTGAGCAAAGCATTCTCCTGCAAGGGCGGCAACATGCCCCGGATGGATTCGATAAAGGTGCCCTCCAAGCGATCCGGAGAGACCCGGCGACCGATCAGCGTCACTTCCCGACGGATTTCAAAGGGATAAGGATTCAGCAAATCCACTTCCCCGTCTCCATCCTGGTCCCGGTCCTGGGCATCGCCAGGAAAGGTCTCAAAAGGAGGCGCATTGCGATCCCCGGGAGGCATGACGTAATTGGTGCTGAACTGAAACTCCTGATCATTGTAAAAACGGCCTTCCAGGAACACATCCCGTGGGAAGAGCAGGGACTTCTCAGAATCCACGACCACCCGGAAGCCGCCCAGTTCCGTATCCCCCTGCTCCAGGAAGGCATTCAGGGACATGCGCACGGCTCCAAGAGAGATCTCCTTTCCATTCACCGTTCGAGTGGTGGCTGATCCCTCCCAATCTCCGGAGATATCCGCAGAATCCACCAACACCGTGATGCTTCGTAGCTGGTCCCCCAATTGAAGTTGAATCGTTTGCGGAGCGCTGCGGCCGGGGGAGAGTCCCTGACGGTCTACATAGAGGATGATCAGATCCCTTTCGTTGGAGACGGTCCCCGAAGCGGTTTTCGGACGTCCTACATTGCCCGGGTAGCTGCGTTCATCCGGAGGAGCGGTGAACAGCCAGTCTACCTCATTCACTAGCGACCAGGGAGCGGATCCCCCACCCTCGTTGCCAATGCTGATGGTGGCGGTGCCTGCAGTTTCCTCAAACAGAATGGTATCCTGAGTGCGGGCATCATCGAGGATCCCATTGCCATTCAGGTCATACACATCATCAGAGCCATCCGCTGCCGCCAGACGAACCTCGTCCCGTGCCAGGTAGATCGGATCGCTTCCTGTGTAGGGTACTGCAGGCTGCAACGGATCCGCATCCGCATCTGGGGGCAAGGAAGCATACACCAAGGGCGCCAGCGTGACCTCTTCCAGCAGGAAAACCCAGTAGGCCTGCCCAGGCAGCACCCCCTTCAGATCCTCCACCTGGGGAATGGCCGAGCGGTCGAAGCCGACAAAACTCTGGCTCAACACATCAAAGCTCCATACCTGCTGCACCCGGTCAACCTCATCACCGAACAGGGCTTCCAGATCGTGAACTTCATTCTCTTCCAGCTGAAGACCGGGAAAGCCCACCAAATTCCAGCCGGCCTTCAAGGTTTGAGATCCGGACCAGGGGGTACCAGAGAGCACCCCGGTGGACACGCCATTTGCGACTTGAATCCAGTAGCCTTTGCCAGGCACCAGATGGGTGACTTCATTGCCCATGGGCAAAGCCGGGGCCTTAAAGAAGCTCCAGGTCCCGGGCAATGCGGAGGAGGCTCCGGGTTCATAGCCCCAGATCGCCACCACCTCTCCACCCTCCAAGGCATCGCGAAAGTCAGCTACGGGAAAAGGAGCCTCGCCGACTTGCAGAGAGAAGAGGTTCCAGCCATTGGCCAAGACCACCGATTGCTCGCCCGCTGATACACGCAGATGAACGCAGATTGCCAGTGTGAAACAGAGGAAGACTGATTTGAACATGTTCATGAGGTTAAGTCCGAGGATCTTCAGAAACTGAAGCTGCACCTAAGGAGTTGGCAAAACGCTTATACTCCAACCGGGGATAGTGACCTAAATTCACCAGAAGTCCTACCGGATACTCTGTAGCGTTTAAATAGTTAATCAGTTGAGCTTCATGCTCAGAACTCAGGTTCGAAACCGCCTTAATCTCGACCACCACATGACTGAAACATAGGAAATCGGGCTCATAAAACTTCGCCAACTTTCTGCCTTTATAGAACAAGGGGATTCGGGCCTGAGATTCAAAAGGAATGTCTCTGAGCCCCATCTCAATCTCAAGGCATTCCTGATAGACCGGCTCTAGGAATCCACAGCCCTTCTCATTAGAGACTTCGAAGCAGGCACCCAGGATTGCATAGGTCTCATCCCGGCAGATATACGATTCCTGAAGAATCTGCTCCTCCAGGACTTCATCCATGGGATATTCCATTAGCTGAATCTCCAAACTGTGCCCGCAAAGTGTAAAGCTTTGGCCAGAATTCCGCTTCCCAAGAGCAGATTCACCAATCCAACTCCAGAACCATCAAGCTGGATCTGCGAACATCTGCGTTCATCTGCGGGCAGCCCTTTCATATCAAAAGCCCGGGAATTCCGGCGGGTTGCCGTAGGTGTAGGTGAAGCGGATGACGATGTCTTTGATCTTACTGAAATCGAACTCATCATTGGTGGGTCCTTCGGTATCCATGCGCAGCACCCAATCCGTGGCCGCCACGGGCCGGCCCTTCAATCCCAAGTTTTCAAACTCCGCCGGATTGCGCCCACCGTTAGCGCCATTGATTTTGGCGGGAACCACAATGGCAAAAGCAGAACGATCCAGATCCGGAGCGTTAAAGGTGAGTTTCATGACATCATCCGCGAATGGCGGATCGGCAAAGAAACGCCGCAGACTGACGGTTCCGGTTTGGATGAGATCAATCTCCGCCACCTGCACATCCGAGAACCCGGATTCTGCGAACACATCCACGGCGATGGAATGCACCCGCATGTTCCAGCGACTGCCGGTAGCGGGGAAGAAACGGTTATCCTCAATCGTGGTCTGAAAAATCATCTCCATGGAAGGATTATCCAAATTGAAGATGTTCTGTACCCGGCGGGTTTCCAGGAAATTGCGGAAATCGCGGATGCTGTCGTTCAGGGTGTAACCCCGGTCCGGATCCGGCTTCAGGTTCAGGATATCCTCCCGCAGAGAGATGGGTTCTGCCGAGATGGGGCCGGAGTGATTGGGTCCACGAACCGAAGTCACGTTGATGCGGCGTAACTTGCTGTCCCAGGCCTTGAGGGCATCCAGGTAGTCCTTAGCCTCATCCGCGCCACGGACAAAAAATAGCGAATCCAGTTGGGTAAACTGATCAAAGAGCGGGTTCTCCAGGGACGCATCTTCAAAGCTGTTGACCGGAATGGTCACCGGGTTGCGATAGGGTTCGGTCCATTCGTATTGCAGCGTCTTGGCCAGGCGGTAGAGGCGATCCACCGCAAAATCCAACTCAGCCTCAGCGCGGCGCATGGCATCCGACACCACCACCCGGAAAGAAGGATCGAGAAAATATAAATCAGCGGCCGTCTCCCGGGTATGCGCCAGATCTTCAATCAGGCGGTCCATTCGGGCGAGTTGATTGTCTAGGCGGAGTTGGGCTTGGGCAACTTGAGTCCTACTCCTTCCAATGTTTATGTTAGCGTTTTCGAGTTCAAGGAGAATTCCCCGTATTTCTGCATCCGCATTCACATTTGCTATGGCAGCTGATTGTAAAAATCTGATCCTCTCCTGAGCTGATTCGAGAGCTCTATTGGCTAGTCTTTCTTTCGCATTAGATACGGCATCAGAGCCTATGCCACTAAATATTGTTCCCGCAATAATTACAGCCGTATTGTATGCCACATCTAAAGCTAGCAGTCTTTCATTCCCCTGTTCCATTAGATCTTGAACGGTTCCATTTTGCCAATTTACAATATCAATCCTCTTAAAGAGGTTATCGACATTATTTACGGCTTGTTGCACACCCGCTTGCGAGTCCAACACATTAATCACTTCCTGCCCCAATTCTCCCACTACGGCAGGGTCAGCATTGGGGTAATCCACCAACAAACTCTGAATTCGAGCATTTACTACCTGCCGATAATCCCGTTGATCATCGACCGTATTGAGGTTGTTGTACAGGGCGGGATCGATGCCGGTGAGGTTCTTGAGCGGAGTCAGGTAATTGTTACGCTGTGTGAGCAGTTCGCTGCGTAGCTCCGCCTGATAGCGGTCCCAGGTGCGTTCCTCCTGGCGTGCATTAACTTCGGCCTCTCGGGCATCGGCCACCGCTTCCTGAGCATCTTGGTAAATGGCGGCAAAGCTTTCATTGGGAATAAAGGATCCATCATTGCCCAGAGGGTTCACGCCTTCATTGATTTGCCGGAAGAGACTGCGGGCATTGGAGACATGGGCGAGGATGGCGTTGCCTTCATTGGCAGCAAAGTCCCCCTCCTCCTGTCCGGCCGCCAGCAGAGCCATAGCCAGATAGCTCTGATGTCCGGTCACTTTGCAGGCCCGTTTGGCCTCTTCCAGTGCATCCGCTTCCTGAACCGAAAGCCGCCATAGTTTCTTGGCCTTTTCCATTCGGCCCAATCCGGCCCGTTCGAACAAAGTGGACAACTGCCAGTATTCATTTCGTATGGGAATCGGACCCTGACTGAGACTGGGATCGGTAAAGGTGAGATATTGAGGGAATTGCGGAAAGGGTTCCGCACCAAAGGGTGCTTTGGTTCGGAGAATATCCGAATCCAGGGTCTGAAGAGCGGTTCCCAGATACCAGAGCGGAAGTTGGTAATCCAGCAGGGCCTGATCAATGGCTGCCGTTTCCGTCCGTGCCCCTGCGGGAGGATTTAGTCGTTGTGAAGCATCCTCCGGATCCACCGAGGCCGCCAAGCGCGGATATTTGATTCGCAGCGCTTTGACCAAGCGGTCATTAGCAATCAGGGTCTGCCCCTGCAGCAGTTCATTGAGAATTTCCGCCATGTCTGCGCGCAGCTGGGTATCCCCGCTGTTCTCCCCCGCCAGCGCAGCCTGTTGATCGAAGAAGGCGTCTTCAAAATGCTGAAAATAGACGTAGCGGTTATTGCCGACGCCCAGGGCCTGATAGGCCTCAATTATCTCAGGCCAGCCCAGGGTATCCGGAAATCCACGTCGATAGGCCCGCCCCAACTGCAGGGATTGAGGAACTTCCACCACCCGGAAAAAATCATATTTTCGATCCGTCAGACTGCCGTTCTGGGTAAGCGTTTCTCCATCCTGATTTTGGAAACTGACTGTGTAGGTCACGGTCAGGGCCACGGAATAAGATCCCGCGGGGAGATTCTGCAAGGTGGGATTTGCAGTGGTTTGATCCGCCGGGGAAAGCCCGGGGTTCTCAAGATGGTCAATTTCCCAGAGATAGGTCGCCGAATCGAGGGTCCGCCCCTGCGCGGGTGTCACAGTGGAAAAGAGACGAACCTCCTGTGCCGGGATAAAGGGAGGACCGGTCACTTCCGCCGTGGCCATTCGGGGGGAAACCGAAAAAGCGACAGAAAGATCCAGGTTGCCGGCCGAACGTTGGCGAACCGCAATGTCCGTATCCGGATCCGGAGCCACACCCGCAGGGCCAATCACATTCTCTGTTACCCCCGTCTGGGTGATGACCATTCCGCCCGCTTCAGGAGTTAAGGTCACCTGTAAGGTCGGCGTTACGCGGTATACCCCATCGACTGCCTGGGATTCATCAAAGGCGGCAATCCATTTTGATTTCGAATCTATGTCAGAGGCTTGTAGGGGTTGGCCATCCTCCGGGTCGATCTGCCCTACGGTCCAGTTCTGATCCCAGCCGGGATCGTTAGGATTGTTTAAATCAACCACATCCCCGTCAAAATCCCAACGCCAGGAGGCGATATTCGAGAAAGGAACTACTCCGGCTTTTGTTTCCAGATAAGAGAAAATGACTTGATCCCCTTGAAAAACCTCAGCAGGAGAACCAAAATAGCGCAAATTTTGCGAGTAAGTAACATCATAACCCCAAAAAAACATTACCCACAATGCTAAATATTTCATCAGAATGCCTTTATAATAAAGTATACTGATGCATTTCTTGGTCGTGTTTCATTTCCACCAGTTGCCGACATTGCATTTGTGGTAATATTCACATCTTTTATTGGTCCTTGTGTATGCCCAGGTGAAACATGGTTCGAGCTATTAAACCATTTAGCAATTGAAGCAGTATCTGCATCTCTATACCTGCCTACAAGCCCATGCCTATGCCGTTCAAATTGGTGCTCCTGCATAGTACCAACTGCATCCCCGGTGTTTCCGCCAGAATTTCTTGGAGTCCTGAATGCTGTATCAGGATCACGCCCTGTCCCATCACTTACTCCTCTAAGGAACTCACCGCGCAAATCTGGCAAATTAAATGTCTCATTTTCGGATGACCCACCCCAAGTTTGGCCCAAAGTATTATACAACACAGTGTAATCTTCCTTCGACAACAAACGCCCGTCACAATATAGCCAGCCTGAGGGGATAGAGTCAACTGGCCCGCCATACGATATAATTGAACCAACAGGTACTAACAAACGAGTCAACGAATCTGAAAATTTATCAATGGTAAGAGTTTCTGAGGCAATTTCAGTTCCAGTAATTGTTTCTTCAATTAATTTATCACCGGATATCCCTCTGTCCTCCAATACTGAACCTTTAATCTGAGCTAGAGAAGGGTCATTGGATTGACCAACTAAAATACTCGTCCAATCATATCCTGCTAATTTATCTGAATCCTTAGCATGAAACGCAGGTAGTATCATTGTACGTGGCACCATTTCCGGATCAGGAGTCGCAGGGTTTCCATCTGCATCGATGGTAATACCCAAGTAGAGCGCCTGACTAAAGTCCTCTGAAGCCAGACTTTCAATTGCCCCCAGAAAAGCGTTTACCATGCCATTGATTACGGTCAGATTCTCGTGCCGTTCCGTCCAGGTGGAGGTGCCCCCGACGGGTTGTGGGTAGAGATTGAAGGTAATGGAAAAGCTGCCGTTCTGATAAACGGTACCTTCTTGGTTGGTGAGTTGCCCCTGGAAGGGGATAAGTTTGGGGGATTCCTCCGCAATAATCTGTCCGCAGAGGAAGAGGATGGAGAAGAAGAGGGGAAGATGTTTTAGAGCATTCATGGTTTTAGTAAAATTGCCCACAGATGACACAGTTGTTCGCAGATCCTAACTGGAGGAACATGGATTGGGGTTTCGAGGGTGATGTGAAATTCGATTTCATCATGTTGAGAACATTTAAAATAGTTTCAGAGCCCTGGATCCTATCCATCCCATCAATCCGTGGGCAAAAACTGTTTCAGAGCCATCTGCGTTCATCTGCGGGCACCCTTTTTCATCGTGGTAGGATCCGGTTTACTTGCAGTTTAAAATCACCCACCGTAATGGTCCGGCCAAAGCCCGCTCCTGCAGGGAGCACAGGCGCAGCCGTTCCTCCGAGTTGGATATGCAACCGGTAACGGTCAGGGATCTCTTCCCCGGCCAGTTCAGGCGCCTGATAAAGGGTGAACAGACCGGGAGTGTTATCCTGTTCAGGATCCAGTGCTGCATCAAATTCACGACTCGTGAATGGCAGGGTGTTGCTGCCATCCCCGCCAATGTATGGCCGATCTACAAAATCTGAATCCTCGGCATTGGGTCGGAAACTGCTTTCTGCATCCTTAGGGGTGCGATCGATATCGAAGGTCGCCGCATCAGCTTTGCTTTCCTGCCAGAGCACTCGGTTGCTGGCAATGCTTACGGAAGTCTGCGTATAGCTGCCATCTGTTTGCCGGATCTGCAGTTCCTGGGTGCTTTTGTCCTGATGCAGCGTACCCGGGGCCAGCTGTAGTGGCCCGACTCCATTCGCCGTGGGAGCGGCCAAGGCCCCCATCATGCCTAGTACCAACATCTGATGGGTTTGAGGAGCTCCATTCACCAGTCGGTCATCGGCTTTGCTGCGCAGGACCTGGACTCCCTTCGCATTCACATCCACCTCTAAGGAACCGTTGCTTCCCTGAAGAATGACTTTAGGGGAGAAACTTCCCGCTTGAGTGTACAGATAAGATGCAGAGTTCAACTCCACCTCGTCATTTGCATCCGCTGTTGCCAGGATGCTGTTTCCATCCCCAAAGTCCCAAGTGGCTTCCTGCAGATCTCCCAAGGCGGCCAAGCTACTCAGCGGAAGAACGAGTTCAAAATTAACCCACAGATCCTGTGATCCGATATAGGGCTTGGCCAGCAGGCGGGGATCGGGATCGCTGACAGGGATGAGCTGAACCGTGCCTAAATCCACATCTGCATTTCGCACGATCAGAGGAAGGGCATCTTCGTCAGAGGGGTCCGGGATCTGCAGGGTTTCATAACCCGGCAGAGAAACACTGAGGCTATAACTGTTTTCAGTCAGTCCGGAAATTTCAAAGCTGCCATCCGCTGCGGAGGAAACGGTCTCAATCTGATTGCTTCCAGTTAAAATCACCAACGCATCTTCCAGCGGCAGGCTCCCCCCGGCATCGGAGGCAACCGTTCCAGCAATGGAAAAGGTGGCCAGACCCTCAATGTTGATTCCCCAGCTGTTAAAGGTGCCACGCTCCGCCGTGGGCTCCCAGGAAACCCTCAGCGTCCAGTCCCCCTGCCCGCTGATACCATTAAAGTCATCCAGAGCGAAGGTTGCCGGCAGAACCTCTCCCCGGTTATGCAGGAGCACGGACTGATTATTCGGTGCGATCAGCAACACCGTCAGTAGGCTTGGGTCGGGAAAATCCACATTGAGGCTGACGTTGATTCCGTCCACTGTGACGTCCGAATCCACGCTGATCACCATCTCTCTCTGGCGGGAGCCGGTTACACTGCCAATGATGATCGGACTGAATTCATCCACAGTGTCCTGGTTGAACGCGGATCGCTGGGTTGGCTCAAAACTGCGCCGCTCCAGGAAAAAACTTCCTTCCACAAAAAGCGGGCGATTCTCCGGGAGCAGTCCGGTGATTGATTCGATGTAGGTCCCCTCCAGTCGGTCCGGCCCTACCCGTTGTCCCAACAAGGTGAGTTCGCGGCGGACTTCCTGAGCAAAAGGGTTAAAGGGGGCTTCGTATTTTCCATCCCCATTGGCATCGAAGTCAGCCCGGAATCGATCTGCACTGGTGAGGGTGTTATAATTTGCAGGTTGGGCAAAGGTATCAAAAGGCGGTGCATTGCGGTCGCCAGCAGGCACACCGAAACTGGTGGTCATGCTGAATTGGTCGCCACTAAAAAACACGCCGTTGAGAAACACATCCTTGGGGAACAATAAGGAGCGGTCCTCATTCAAGACCGCACGGAACTGGGTTTCCGAGGGGCTGTCTCCCAACATAAATAAGCTTAGATTGAGATCCACCGCACCAATGCTCAGTTCCCGTCCGGCCACCCGGGTGGTGCTGGCAACCCCTTCCCAATCCCCGGCACTGGTGGGAACCTGAACGGTCAAGGTGACTTGCCGCGGGGTTCCATCTACATACACGGTCATCACCCCCTGATTGTCGCCGGGGGCTAATTCAGTTGGATCCACCTTGAGGGTAATGAAATCCGTTTCATCAGACACGGTGCCTGCAGCGGGTTCTGCACTCAACCAGGGAATACTGGAATCATCGACAGACCAGGGAAAAAGCCCGACTCCGCGATTGCTGATGGAGATCACTTTCCGGTCCACACCCACTTCAAACAGAAGCTGATCCTGAGTAAAGGGTCCATCCAACACCCCGTTGGCGTTGAGATCGAATTCCGCATCCTCCGGGCCCGCAAAGCGTACTGTCTCCTCTTGGGCCAAGAGAGCGGCCTGAGCTGCAGTTCCCGTCCAGCGGGAATCGCTATCACTGAAGCCCTCCTCTTCCGCCTGCAAGGGGGAGGCATCCGCATCCTGGATCAGTGCCAATACGCCTTCCGGCTGCAGGGACAGGTCCGCGGCTTCAATCGAATACACCCAGTAGCCTTTACCGGATTCAATCGTCTTCACATCCTCCACTGCCGGGAGAGCGGACTGATCGTATCCAATCATACCCTGAGCAATGGCATCAAAGGTCCAAAGCTGCTGAATGCGATCGAAGGAGCTCCCGAACACAGAGCTCAGTTCCTGCTGCTCGCTTTCATCCCGGGACAAGCCGGGAAACCCAACCAGATTCCAACCGGGTTTGAGGGTGATGCTGCCCGACCAGACCGGGCCCTCCAGCATGCCCAGCGCGCGGGCTCCCCCCACCTTGACCCAGTAGCCTTTCCCTTGCTCCAGATGGGTGATTTCGTTACTTAACGCCGGGAGAGCCGGAGCGCGGAAGAAGTTCCAGATCCCCGGTGTCGAAGCCGAGGCCCCGGGTACATAGCCCCAGATCTGTTGAATCTCTCCGTCCACGAAGGCGCTGCGAAAGGTCTCCACCGGAATCGGTGCATCCCCGACCTGAATGGAAATCAGGTTCCAGCCCACCGGCAGCACAAACTCCTGCTGGAACTCCGGTTCCGCAGCGTTTACCCCTAACGGAACGAGCACCAGACTCAGGAGAACCGTGCAGATCCAATGTTTCATGGCTTCAGTTGAACCTCCACCCGGTAGGTTTTCGCATCCGGTGACAAACTGAGCCCGAACCAGAAGGAATCACTGGAATATCCGGGTTCAATCGAGCCTTCGATGCTCCATCCGTTCGGGTTGGACAAATCGGTGTTAGACCAAATGGTGTAGCGCCGATCCGGTGCTACCGGGCCAAAACGAATAAAGGTACTGTCAAAAACAACCTGCAGTTCAAACACCGCAAACACAGAAACCGAAGAGTTGGGGTCAGTCTGGGCGATAAATTCCTCTTCATTACTGTGTCCGTCCCCATCTGAATCCAGGACCATAGCCGCTTGCACATCCGAGGTGTCCAGGCCCTCTTCTTCCGCCCATTCGGCAAAGGCCAGTTCCAGACCGGTGGCTCCGCCCATATCATCAGCAACCACCAGATTCTGCAGCACAAAGTCTCCACGGAGCTCCGATACCGGGAATCCGCTCTGGGATGCAGACTGGATGGCTTCCACTTCAAGACTTTCGCCCTGATTGCGAAGATAAATCCGGACCCGTTCTCCCCCACGCACATGCCCATTCAGACGCGGCTCTTGACCGTCATCCATAGGAAGCTTCAGCGAGTAGCTGTCCGAACCGGAAGACACATAGGCCGAAGCCACTTCCACCCCATCCAACTTGGCCACCACCTCAATCAGGTTCTCAGAAAGCGGAATCAAAGGCTCTGTCACCTGATGAGACAACTGCCCATAAAAGACAACCGGAACCTCAGGCAGTTTTGCAGAAAGCTGCAGCGAAAGCGCGAGGAAAGATAGGAACAAGCTTACGAAACGGACACTTTGCATAGATCTTCGCTACAAACTGCTCCATGTTCAGCAAGAAAAAATATGTTAGAATTAAAATATAACTATTACAGGTTATCAAAACACAACAATACAACAAAAACATAGGGGAAACTCCCTTAGAAATGGGCTCGGTGATTGCATGCCAGCGGGCAATGTGAAAAGGATTTACTGCAACGATTTAACAGGATTTGTGCTCCGTGGCTTGACCTCACTCATAGGCCTTTGCATAGATGTCCATTCACCTTCCCACTCACAAGATCTCTATGCACTGGACCGAAACTGCTTCTGCTGAAGATTCTCACTCCGAACTCGAAACCCGTCTCTGGGGAGCGGCGAATGAGCTTTGGGCTAATGCGGCGCTGAAGCCGTCGGAGTTCTCGCCGATTGTACTGGGGCTGATCTTTCTGCGGTATGCGGATGTGCGCTTTCAGGCGGTGGCGGAGGAGATTCAGCCGAAGGCAGGCTCCCGGAGGAAAGTGGGACCGGCAGACTATCATGCGGCGGGGGTGTTGTTTCTACCGGAGGAGGCACGCTTTGGCACCCTGCTGCAGATGCCTGAGGGGGCGGCCCTGGGGGATGCAATTAATGCGGCCATGCGGGCAGTGGAACGGGAAAACCCGGATCTGGCGGATGTATTGCCTAAAACCTATCAGGTGCTGGAGAACCGAACCCTGGCGGAACTGCTCAAAATGATGGCCTCCATTCCCATGGACAAGGGCGGCGACACCTTCGGGCTGATCTACGAATACTTCCTGGGCAAGTTCGCCATGTCTGAGGGTCAGAAAGGTGGAGAATTCTACACTCCCACCTCCATCGTGAAGCTGATCGTGGAAATCCTGGAGCCATTTCACGGACGCATCTATGACCCCGCCTGCGGATCCGGTGGAATGTTTGTGCAGAGTGCCCGCTTCCTGGAAAACCACGAGAAAAACCCTACAGCTGAGATTTCCGTACATGGACAGGAGCGGGTCACAGAGACCAGCCGACTGGCCCGGCTGAATATGGCGGTGCATGGATTGGCCGGAGACATCCGTCAGGGGAACACCTATTACGAGGATCTGCATGACTCCGTAGGACGTTTTGACTTCGTGATGGCGAACCCGCCGTTCAACGTCAGCAAGATCGACAAAGAACGCATTGCTGATGATCCACGGTATGCGCTGGGGATTCCCCGGACGGATAATGGGAACTACCTATGGATTGAGCATTTCGACTCCGCGCTCAATGCACAGGGACGGGCAGGATTTGTGATGGCGAACTCGGCAGCGGATGCACGAGCCTCGGAGCAGGAGATCCGGCAGAAGCTCATCGAAAGCGGGCATGTGGATGTCATGGTCAGCATCGGCTCCAACTTCTTCTACACGGTGACCCTGCCCTGTACTCTGTGGTTCTTAGACAAAGGCAAGGCCGGGACGGAACGGGAGGACAAAGTGCTGTTCCTCGATGCCCGGCATGTGTTCCGTCAGCTGGACCGTGCCCACCGCGACTTCACTCCGGCTCAGATCGAGTTCCTGTCCAATGTGGTGCGACTCTTTCGAAGTCAGGAACCCGAGCTCACCCAGGGTTCCGAAGCTCGGATGCGGGAGGTGTTCGGCGAGGACCTGCGCTATCAGGATGTTCCCGGACTCTGCAAAGCCGCCAGCCGGGCCGAGATCGAAGCGCAGGGCTGGTCCCTGAATCCCGGACGCTACGTGGGGGTAGCCAAAGGCGAGGAGGTGAGTGATGAGGAATTCACTGAAAAGCTGGAGGCCTTGAACGAAAAGCTTGAAGTCCTCAATGCCGAGGCGCATGAGCTGGAGGAACGCATCGCGGCGAATGTGGTGGAGATTTTGGAGGGGTGATGAGAAACCTACCACAACAGGTCACGCTGGACGCATGTGCAGATATGCTGGCTGGTTTTGCGTTTAAAAGCCGTGACTTCTCTCAGGATCCAAATGATGTCCCTCTAATTAAAGGTGAGAATGTTAGTCAAGGCAGGATCCTTTGGGATAAATCAAAGTACTGGAACCGAGACCAGCTTCTTGAATATGATAAGTTTCGGTTACGTTCAGGTGACATCGTCATTGCGATGGACCGCCCATGGGTACCAGCCGGATTAAAGTGGGCGTATATCCGTGAAACAGACCCAGATTGCTTGCTCGTTCAGCGAGTGACAAGGTTGCGTGCCAAAGATGGAATTGATCAAACCTTCTTACGATACATTGTAGGTGGCCCTTATTTTGAAAAGTACATCATCCCGATCACTACAGGTGTAAATGTTCCTCATATAAGCGGCAAACAGATTGGTGCATTCAAATTTCCTCTCCCCGATCTCCCCACCCAGAAGCGGATTGCGGGGATTTTGTCGGCGTATGATGATCTGATTGAGAACAACCTGAAGCGAATCAAGATTCTGGAGGAGATGGCGCAGTCGCTATACCGGGAATGGTTTGTCCACTTCCGCTATCCCGGGCATGAATCCGTTCCCCTCGTCGACTCCCCCCTCGGCCCGATCCCGGAGGGGTGGGAGGTGACTCCGTTTACTGAGGTCGCTGATGTGTTAAGCGGAGGTACACCGAAAACCAAGGTTGAGGAATATTGGAACGAAGGCATCCCATTCTTCACGCCGAAGGATGCTCCAGGCAGTTTCTTCGTATCTGACACCGAAAAACATCTTTCCGAACTCGGCCTGTCGAAATGCGCCAGCAAGTTGTATGAGCCCAGAACGGTCTTCATCACAGCCCGTGGTACTGTTGGAAAAACAGCGATGCCATCCAGACCAATGGCCATGAACCAGTCATGCTATGCCCTGAGAGGCAAGAGCGGGTATCCGCAAGAGTACCTTTTCCTGCTTACACGTCAGCAGGTGGAGTATCTAAAAAAGAACACAGGTGGAGCAACGTTTGATACGATCATCGTCGACACCTTCAAGAGAATGAGTGTTTGTAAACCGCCCACTAAGATTGCAACCGCGTTCACGACGCAAGTAATGCCATTATTCGACGGCATAGACAATCTGCTGGTACGTAACAACAACCTCCGCCAGACCCGCGACCTTCTCCTGCCCAAACTCCTCTCCCCTCCTGAGTGACTCATGTACCAGATCGACACCTCTTCTAACTCCATCGCTCAGCTCTCCACCAAATCGTTCAGCGAATTGGGCTTCAAGGAACGGGAGAATCTGCAGGAATGGATTGCCTACTGTCCGGACTGTCTAGGAGAGGAGCTGCTAATCATTGCCAAGGAGTTCGACGGCTTCGACGAAACCAGAGAGCGGCTGGACCTACTGGCTCTGGACAAGCAGGGCGGTCTGGTGGTCATCGAAAACAAACTCGACGATTCCGGACGGGACGTGGTTTGGCAGGCCCTGAAATACGCATCCTACTGTTCCTCCCTGTCCAAGTCGCAAATCGTGAAGATCTACCAGTCTTACCTGAACCAGAATGGCGGTGGGGATGTAATGGAAAAGCTGGAGGAGTTTTTCGATCAGGAGGATTTTGAGCAGATGGTGCTGAACTCCGGGATTGATCAGCGGATTATCATGGTGGCGGCGAATTTCCGCAGGGAGGTCACCTCCACCTCCCTATGGCTGTTGCAGCATGGGATCCGGCTGCAGTGCATCCGGGCTACCGCTTTTGACAACGGCGGACAGTTGTTCCTCAATATGGAGCAGATCATCCCCACTCCGGAGGCCGAGGATTACATGATTGGCGTGGCGGAAAAGGAGAAAGAGCAGCAGAGTACTGAGCGGAATTTGGCCAAACAGGACAAAGTGCGGTTGGCGTTTTGGGAGAAGGCGCTGGTGGCACTCGACCAGTCAGATATTGGACTCTTCAGCAACGTGAATGCGGGACGGGACCATTGGCTCAGCACAGGGTCCGGTGTGGGTGGGGTGGTCATGAGCATGATTTTCCTGAAATCGGAGGCGCGGCTGGACCTGAATATAGGTAGAGCGAATAAAGCGGAAAATAAGTGGGTTTTCGATCAGCTCATGAAAGAAAAATCGGCCATCGAAGCTGACTTCGGGGCTGAGTTGGAATGGCGGAGGATGGATGAGAATAAGGCGTCCAAGGTTCAGTTTGCCAAGCCGTTTGATGGATCCGATCCGGACTGTTGGCCTGAGATGTTTGCTTGGTATATCCAACACTTGCCCTCATTTGAGAAGGCCTTCACGAACAGGCTGAAGAAAGTCGGGCAGGCCCTGAAGAGTGCAGATCTTGATAATTATGGTGGATAGGGCATTTCCGAGTTCATAAGAGTATGATTGTCATGGGATTTACAAAGGAAACCCGTTATATCTGAACCAAGTATGGCTACTGCAGAGCAAATCAAGACATTGATCCACTCCCACTTCACGGAAGACCGGGAGCGCTTCTACACGATTGCGTTACAGGTGGCGGCCCACGAAGCCCGACAGGGTCATACGGCGTTGGCGAACGACCTGCGACGAATTGTCGATGCGGAGCGCAAGAAATCAGGGCCAAAACTGCTTTCATTTCCCAAAGAATTACAAGGGCTGGTGCTGACCGAAGAGCCAATGGTCGGGATGAAGTCCCTGGTAATCCCTCCCGAAATTCGAAATCGTCTGGACCGCGTGGTGCATGAATACCGTCAGCAGGACAAGTTGAAGTCCCATGGTCTTTCCCACCGACGGAAAATGCTGTTGATGGGGCCTCCCGGGACCGGAAAGACCATGACAGCAAAGGTGCTCGCACATGAACTGAGCCTTCCTCTGCACACGATCCAGGTAGACAGGCTGGTGACCAAATTCATGGGAGAGACTGCTGCAAAACTGCGGCAGATCTTCGATCTGATCCGTAAGGAGCATGGTGTATATCTTTTTGATGAGTTTGACGCAATTGGTGGAGATAGGGGTGCAGAGAACGATGTGGGTGAAATGCGCCGGGTGTTGAATGCATTTCTGCAGTTCATCGAGCAGGACAGCTCGGACAGTCTGATCATCGCGGCCACCAACAATCCTCGACTTCTGGATTCGGCCCTATTCCGGCGTTTCGATGATGTGATCGGTTATGTACCTCCATCCGATACGGAACGGAAAAGTCTGATACGGAATCTATTGGCGCGGTTTATGTCCAAAACCTTTGCTTGGAAGCAGGTGCTGGCGGAAAGCGCAGGTCTGAGTCATGCCGAGATCGATCATGCTTGCCGCGATACTATCAAAAACGTGATATTGGCCGATCAATCCATTGTGAATGCTAGAGATTTGCTGGTAAATCTCCGCGAGCGGCAGAGTTCAATGAAGCATCAGCAAGGGTAATCTCTGATGCGGAAGGACCATAGGCATTTGCCTTTACCAGATCCTGAACTGTCACGGTATACCCCCACTCAGGGTGGAGGAGCGGGCGTTCCAAATCGCCCCCCTAACCCGCTAGTTCAAGCACGACGGGTTCTTAATGAGTTGGATCAAGCTTGGCGTGACACGGAGAGCAGCGAGGCTGCCTATCACGTAACTCGAAGAGGGGTCTATCTGGAGTTCAAGGGGGAGCACCTGGTCACTAAAAGCCTGGAGTTGATTCGAGGAAGGGATAAGGATCGTCATATCCGGCTTCTGAATATCCGGGAAGAGACCGTTGCGGAGTCTGAACAGACATCGGAGGCCGTCGCCACGATCTTTGTTCCAAAAGACAGAAAGGACCACTTTTTCGATAAACTGGAGGCTTTTCTTGGAGAGGAAAGGACGCAAAGGGGTGAGCGAGTAAATGCCCCCCTGATTGAAAGCATCCAGCACGTTCGTGCCGCACTGGAAATTGAGTGTTTCTGGCGAGACCTGCCACGACTGCTGCCCGGCGATGTACCTGTTTGGTGCGAAGTGTGGCTGAGTTCTGATCGCGCCGACGTGGAGGAACGTTTCAGGGAAATACTTCGGAATAAGCATATCCATCACAAACCCAATGTCCTGCGCTTCCCAGAACGTTCTGTGATCCTAATACACGCCAGCCAACAACAGTTGGCGGATTTAATCTGTCTGTCGGATGATATTGCGGAGCTTCGCAGGGCGAAGGATGCGGCCAGCTTTTGGTTGGACCAAACCAATGCGGACCAGGCAGAATGGGCTCAAAACCTACTGGACCGTCTGGATGTGAGCCCCGACGCAAATATGGCGGTTTGTATTCTCGATTGTGGGGTCAATCGTGAACATCCTCTAATCGAACCGGTTTTAGTAGAGACCGACTGCCAGACCGTGATTTCGGAATGGGGGGTGAATGATGACCAGAATCATGGGACCCGTATGGCTGGTGTCGCAGCCTACGGAAGTCTGGAGGACCTTCTGACCACAGGCGAACGGATTCAACTCAGACACGTATTAGAGAGCGTGAAAATCATTCCTCCTTCTGGGCAGACGGATCCTGAATTATGGGGGTATATGACGGCTCAGGGCGTTGCGAGGGCCATTGCTCAGGAACCGGAACGACTCCGGGTAGTTTGCATGGCGGTTTCCTCGACAGACGGACGGGATCAGGGTCGCCCTTCATCCTGGTCAGCAGAAGTGGATCAAATCTGTGCCGGTGTGGACGGTCTGGATCCGAAGTTGTTTCTGGTCTGTGCCGGGAATATTGCCGAGTCACAGGATTGGCGGAACTATCCTGATTCGAATGTCATATCTCCCATACATGACCCCGCTCAGGCATGGAATGCACTGACGGTTGGGGCATATACAGAGTTGGAGCAAATTCATGACCCAACTATGGGTGGCTATAAACCGATCGCCTTTGCCGGTAACCTTTCTCCTTTTAGTTCAACTTCGTGTGCCTGGGAGCAGCAAAAGTGGCCCATCAAACCAGAGATTCTGATGGAAGGAGGGAATGCCGCCGTCTCAGCCACCGGTGATCTTGCCACTGTTTGTGATGACCTTTCGGTTTTATCTACCCATTATCGACCTGATGAGTCGATTTTCTGGCCTTTTCATGAAACCAGCTGTGCGACTGCGAAAGCCTCCTGGTTTGCAGCCCAGTTGCAGATCGATTATCCAGATTATTGGCCGGAAACTATCAGAGGATTGCTGGTACACAGCGCATCCTGGACACAGGGAATGCGGGATATGTTTCTCAAAAGCGACTCCAAGAGGGACTATGCCTATCTGCTTCATGTCTGCGGATATGGTGTTCCAAATTTGCAACAGGCCCGATACTCTGCGGAGAACAGTCTCACCCTGATTTCCCAACAGAGCATACAGCCATTCATTCGTGAGAGCGGACGGGCAAAGACAAATGTAATGCACCTTTATGAGCTTCCCTGGCCTGTAAAGGTTCTTCATGACCTTCCACCTGAAACAGAGGTTTCGATGCGGGTGACACTGTCCTATTTTGTCGAGCCCGGACCAGGGGAAGTTGGTTGGAAAGAGCGTTATCGATACGCCTCACATGCTTTGCGTTTCAGGCTTAATTCCCCCCTTGAAACCAGTGCGCAGTTTCAGAGACGTATTAATGAGGCGGCCCGGGATGAGGAAAATGGAAGGCCAGATACCGAAAGTGATAGCGGACATTGGACCTTCGGTGAAGCCCGCAATGTGGGTTCAATACATTCCGATATTTGGAATGGAAGTGCTCAGGAGCTTGCGGCTTCCCGCTGGTTGGCGGTTCACCCGGTGATTGGCTGGTGGCGGGAGAGAACCAACTTGGGAAGAGTGGAATCAGAATCTCGATATTCTTTGATTGTATCAATTTCCACACCGGAGACAGACGTTGAATTGTATACACCCATTGCGATTCAACTAGACGTACCCATCACACAAACCATTGAAACGTAATGCCCCCCTCCGGCTACACCGAAGACCACCTTGTCGAGCAGCCTGCCATCCAGCTGTTGCAGCATGAGCTGGGCTGGGACTCCTGGAATGCCTATGATGAATGGTCTGCGGGCAGTAGCAGTCTGGGACGTGAATCCAAACGGGAGGTGGTGCTGGTCTGCCGGCTGCGCCCTGCACTGGAGGCTCTGAATCCTGACTTACCAGCTGTGGCCTTGGATGCGGCGGTGGAGGAGCTGACCCGGGACCGTTCGGCCTTGAGCATGATGGAGGCGAACCGGGAGCTGGACCGTCTGCTGCGTGGCGGGGTGAAGGTCACCTTTCCTGATCCGCAGCGCGGTGGTCAACAGACGCAGGTTGCACGGGTGGTGGGTTGGGATCAGCCGGAGGCAAATGACTTTCTGCTGGTATCACAATTTTGGATTACTGGCGACCTCCACACCCGACGGCCAGACCTGATCGGTTTTGTCAACGGCCTCCCTCTGGTGCTGATTGAGTTGAAGAAACCGGGGGTGAATGTCCGTGAGGCTTTCGATAAGAATCTCAAGGATTACAAGGATACCATCCCCCAGCTGTTTCATCATAACGGGTTCCTGCTGGTCTCCAACGGCGTACAGAGTAAGATTGCCAGCCTCTCCGCCCCATGGGAGCACTTTACGGACTGGAAGAAAGTGGCGTCGGAACAGGAGGCTCCGGACATCAGTCTGAACACGCTATTGCGGGGGACCTGTGAAAAGGCCCGGTTGCTGGACCTAGTGGAGAACTTCACGCTGTTTTCCGAGAACAAGGGAGCGGTGACCAAACTGGTGGCGCGGAATCATCAGTTCCTGGGCGTGAATCAGGCAGTGGCGTCCTTACAGAAGGCTCAGGACGGGCGTGGGGGTGTGTTCTGGCATACGCAAGGCTCGGGAAAGAGTTATTCCATGGTGTTCTTCGCGGAGAAAGTGTTCCGCAAGGTCCCGGGCAACTGGACCTTTGTGATCATTACCGACCGGCAGGAACTGGATACTCAGATCTACCGGTGCTTCGCGACCTGCGGGGCGGCCACGGAGGGTCACTGTCAGGCTGACAGCTCTTCCCACCTGCGGAAGTTGCTGGGAGAAGATCACCGGTATGTGTTCACCCTGATCCACAAGTTCCGTACCGAGCCCGGAACGATGCATCCCGTGCTCTCTGAGCGCGATGACATCATCGTGTTGACCGATGAAGCCCATCGCAGCCAGTACAACACCCTGGCCATGAATATGCGCTCGGCCCTCCCTAACGCCACCTTTGTGGCTTTCACAGGGACTCCACTAATCTCCGGGGAGGAACAAACGCGTGAAGTGTTTGGGGACTATGTTAGCATCTATGACTTCCAGCAAAGTGTAGAAGATGGGGCCACGGTTCCCCTCTATTATGAAAACAGGACCCCAGAGCTGGAGATCACCAATCCGGATCTGAACGAGGAGATTTACCAGGTCATTGAGGAGGCGGGACTGGATGAGGATCAGGAGCAGAAGCTGGAGAAGGTTCTGGGGCAGCGGTACCATCTGATCACCCGGGACGACCGGCTGGATGCGGTGGCCAAGGACATTGTGCATCATTACCTGAACCGTGGGTATCAGGGCAAAGCGATGGTGGTGTCCATCGATAAACTGACCACCCTGAAGATGTACGAAAAGGTGAAGGCCGAGTGGGAGGCGGAGAAGGCGCGGACGCTGGAGGCTCTGCTGTCGACCGCGCCGAATCACCCTCAGCATGCGGTACTCCAGGAACGGCTGCGGAACCTGCAGGAGACGGACTTGGCGGTCGTGGTCTCTCAGGGACAGAATGAAATCGCCCAGATCAAGGAGCATGGGCTGGACATCCTGCCTCACCGGGAACGGATGATGAAGGAGGACCTGGAGTCCAAGTTCAAGGACCCAAACGATCCTTTCCGCTTGGTGTTCGTGTGCGCCATGTGGCTGACCGGCTTTGATGCCCCCAGCTGTTCCACCGTGTACCTAGACAAACCCATGCGTGGTCACACACTGATGCAGACCATCGCCCGGGCCAACCGTGTCTTCGGGGACAAGGTGAACGGTCTGATTGTGGATTACGCCAATGTGTTCGCGGAGCTGGAGAAAGCCCTCGCGATTTACGGCAGTGGAGAGAGAGGCGGTCATGTACCGGTCAAAGACAAGCGGGAACTGATTGAAGCTCTGCGTGCGGCACTGGAAGACGCCGCGGAGTTTTGCCGGAAACAGAATGTGGACCTGGCAGCTGTCCGCAGAGAACCCGCGACTCACTTTATCGCTGCCGTGGAACGTCTGGTGAAGACCGACCCCGTCAAAGAGGAGTTCCTGTCACACAACCGGGATGTGCAACGCCTCTATAAGGCGGTCATGCCCGATCCCGTGATTCCGGAGCTTGCGCCCCAGGCACAGGTCCTGCAAGAGCTGGCTAAGGCCACGCGGGCTGAGGAGGAACCGGTGGGCATTACCAAGGTCCTGGAAGACATCGGGAAGGTGTTGGACGGCTCCATTGTGGCAGAGCCTTCCGTGGAGTTGGGAGAAGAGGCCAAACAGGTGGACCTGAGCCGGGTGGACTTCGCAGCATTGGTGAAGAAGTTCTCCGCCTCCAAAACCAAGAACCTGGAGGCGAGGAAATTGCGTGCCCTGATCGAGCGGAAGCTGAATACCCTCATCCGGCTGAACCCCGGACGGATGGATTTTATGGAACGTTTCCGGAAGATGATCGAAGAATACAACCAGGGAGCCCTCAGTATTGAAAAGCTCTTTGAGGAACTGGTGAAGCTGTCCCGGGAACTCAATGCGGAGGAGGAGCGTCACGTCCGCGAAAACCTCTCCGAAGAGGAACTGGCCGTGTTCGATCTCCTCACCCGTCCAGGCCCTGAGCTGGACAAAGATGAAGTCAAGACCGTGAAAGCCGTCTGCCGGGAACTCCTGGCCAAACTGAAAACCGAACGTCTGGTGTTAGCCTGGAGAGAACGCCGCACCACTCGGGCCGCTGTCCGCATCGAGATCGAGAAGATGCTGGATGCCGGATTGCCCGAGAAATACACATCCGATCTCTTCGAACAGAAGTGCGGTGCCCTCTTCCAGCATATGCTGGAGAAATACCCCGACGAGAACAAGAGTGTTTACATGGAGGCGGGCTGATGAATGTCCAAGAGCAGGGTAGCTTCACCTTTCGTTGCCCTCATTGTGGCGATGAACTGGAGGCTGATCGTTCCTGGAGAGGTAAAGAAGCGGAGTGCACAGCCTGTGGGAATAAGATTACCATTCCCTCTTCTGCTCCTCAACGTGTTCGTCTCACTGAACCTGACATCATAAAAAAGAAAACCGCCCCAGCAAGCGAGCCTCCTCCCAGAGAAGCAAACTTTCTGAAATTTTTGGTCAACGCCTTCAGCGGTGGCCGATACAGCAAATCCAAAAACTCTGAAGAAAGCAAAGTACGTGAAGACATCCGGCAACTGGATTCCTCTGCAAGGCGAATGGTCAGGGACTGGCAGCAATACCGAAACCGGATTGATACCGACCGCAACACGATATGGAATAATCTGAAAGATGAGTACGTGCATCAAACCCTGAAAGAGATCACCAAGAAGGATTTTCTGGGAATCGATGGCGTAGGAGCAAGTACATTGCAGAAGATGCGGGATTCAGGACTTTACACTGGGGCAGATATTATTCGCCGCCCTGACGTCCTCGAAGGGTTACCTCGGATATCACAGACTGCAAAAGATGGCATTTTGTGTATGTGTAACATGCAGAAGCAGGAAGCAGAGCAAAGCTTTTATCCAGTTTTTACAGACAAAGCAGATAGCACCAAAGAAATGCGGCTGCTGACATTCAGTCTCGCTCTGGAACAGGTTGATAACTATCTCCAACGAATCAAAACCCAGCATGCGAAGATTAGCCCCCGCTCAAGATCACTTCCACCCTTTAAACTCTGGGAACACCTGTTCGCAAAACCAAATATAAACATAAGCCACTCCACAGCCAACGCGTATGCTGAAATACAAGAGGCCTGGGATGCCATGCGTACCGAACCCGTACCAACACTAAATGAAGGGACACTATCTCAGGACGAATATATCCGTGCATTGGGACTCTTGGAGACCATTCACCCCAGGCCATTGAATCCTAACCTAGATAGGAGTCGCGGAACAAACGACGGCAACCCTGCCCTTTCTCCGCTCACAGGTTTCACTGATGCCGAGAAAGAGATTCATAAACATATTTCTGAGAAGGAAAAAACAAGAACTAACAAATCCTACCAGAAAGCAGATGCATTTCACCACGCTGGAGGGAACAGAGCCTTAGCTTTGCTAAGATATCCAAGAGACCAAGCTCTGGTTCAGGAAATCGAAGCCTACCCTTTGGATGAATCCAGAATGAATGGCATCGTCCTTAGAAATTACCAACGCTTTGCTGCTAAATTTATTCTCTCCCAGAAGAAGGTAATCATCGGAGATGAAATGGGTCTGGGAAAAACAATCCAAGCCCTAACAGTCATGTCGCATTTGAGTACGAAATCCAGTTTAGAGGGGAAACCGTTCTTGGGACTGGTAGTATGTCCTGCAAGTATCCGCGTGAACTGGGAGCGTGAAATCAAACGTTTCACCCATTTCAATACCTACAGCATACGTGGTCAAAGTGGATCTGCGTCGATCTCCACCTGGATGAAACAGGGTGGGATTGTCATTACTTCGTATGAAAGCCTTAAGTGGTTCCCTGATTTCAAGGAACCGTTAGGGGCATGCATTGTTGATGAAGCACAGTACATCAAAAACCCCATAGCTCAACGTTCCAAAAACTGCAGTCGCATTATGAGCCAGTCTAAGGTAGCGGTCTCAATGACTGGGACACCGATTGAGAATAATCTTGAAGAGTTCCTGAACATTTTCAGTGCAACGAAGAAGGACAGCGGAAGGGATCTGAAAGCATTGATGCTGGAATCAGACGAAGCGGCCCGTTTTGCAGCCTCCATACAAAGCCTCTACCTAAGGAGAACCAAACAGGACGTGCTGACAGAGTTACCAGCCCTGAATGTGACTGTTGAAGCCGTGGAATTGGAGGAAAGCGAAAAGATCCAGCATATGGAGGACATAGAAAACAACAACGTTCACTTCATGCGTCTCAGACAGAACCTCAATGACCCCTCACTCTGCGGAAAGAGTAAGCTTAAACGGGTTGAAGCGCTCTTGGAGGAATACCGGCAAAATCAGCGAAATGTGATCATTTTCTCTTATTTCCTGGAACCAATCGCATGGTTACAAACGCTCATTTCTGAATGTTACATTATCCATGGAGGTGTAACTGATGTGGGCCGCCAGAAAGTTATTGATCGCTTCAGCACTCCGCTCTCAGATAATGAACCGGGTCGCGTGATGTTTGCACAGATTAAAAGTGGCGGTGTTGGCTTAAACATTCAGGCTGCATCAGCTGTGATCCTGCTCGAACCCCAGTTCAACCCTGCTGTGGAGCTACAGGCCATCAGCCGAGTGCATCGGATGGGACAGAGAAGATCCGTTGATGTGCACCGCATGATCTGTGTTGACAGTATTGAAGAGATCCTACTGGAAAGATTATATCAGAAACAGGAGATCATGGATCTCTATGCGGATGACAGTTACCTGAAGCACCTTAGCCCGGATGCCATGGATAAATCTTCCAAGCCAATGAGTGATAACGAAGCCGACTTAAGAAATGAGGTCCTTACGCGTTTCAAGAAAGTAGTCGCGGAATAAGATTCAAATCGCATCGGACCTATCGCAACAGCTCCCACATCACACATTATGAAAAGCATCCTCCTTTCACTACTCCCATTTCTTTGCTTGCTTCTAGGCTGTCAGACAACCTCAATACCTTACAGTCCATCTCTCGTAGACGGAAGCAAACCCGAACTTGGCAAAGTTACCACTGCATCCGTTGGGGACAATATTGTAGTACAACAAACCATCGAACGATATGAAGCGTTCACTCTGACCAAGAGAAAAAACACAGCTCCACTGTCTGGGTACACATTTCACCCGGGGGTTTATGTGAAAATCGGAGAAAGCCAACGTTTTGAATACTTTATACCGGCACCAGGTCCCGAAGGCGGTCATATTGTGCCTGGCTCTATGACAGGTCCTTTTAAAAAGCTTTCATTAAACAAGTCTACAGGAAAGTTATGTGCCATCAGCTCTGACACAACACAGTCCTGTTTGGAAAATCCCCCGCTGGTCCGTAACACCTATGAGAGAGATGTTCCTGGAAGTATCCAACAAGTACTCGTCTATAATGGCAGAATCGGAAACACACTTCATATCGGATACAGGGAGTTTACCAATGATCAGGCACGCCCCGCCTTTTCTAATGAAGTGGTATATGAGCTCATGGATAAAACGAATATCATTCGATACAAGGGATGCGAAATCGAAGTAATCAACGCATCAAACCAAGAAATGGAATACCGGGTCTTAAAGAACTTCTCTCCTAGTGTAATGAAGAGGTGATACTTTTATCAATCATCACATCATTCACCCATGTGCAAAACGGGGTCGTTCATCACGCCTATTCGGCTCCTTTACTTCATCCTCATAGCGTCTCTCATTTAGATACGTGGAAGCATGTGGTATATAGGCTCCCTCATCTTTCTTCCACTGATGGCTACATCTGACCTTTCTGAGGGCAAGTAAGAGAGACTCCTGATCTTCAGATTCAAGGCCTTGGCGAATCCAGACACGTAAGGCTTTCCTTTTGGACTTTCCGCAAGGATATAGATTCCACCAGGCCATAAAGTTTGGATAGTCTTCGTATTTCGATGAGTCCAACTTGGCCCGGGATATAGGACTCCGCCTGTAGGCAGTCATCATGCACGGGTAATTACCGTCATCAGCATTAGATTCAACCACACCAACACCCTTGGTATCTTTCTTTTTTTCTTCTTCAATTATTTCTTTATTATTTAGTCGCGTTTCTCTCGCATTTTGATCGTGAATGGATCGTGATTCATTTGCAGTTTGGTGGTTAACTTGTTCGCAGTTTTCAGGCGACTCATCTACGTAAGCCACTTCATTTAATAGGGTTACTATGGTTCCCTTGTTAATGCCTTTAAAGTGGCAGGCCTGTGCAGTTGCGAGTGCCTTTTTCGCAGTACGATAACGAGATTGTGTCCAACCCCATTTCGCCACATCCCCTAACCCCACTACGGCCTGGTTCTTCTTCAAACCCAGAGGGTTCCAGCCATCCGTAAATCGTGCCCGGGTCTGAATTAAGATCAGCAAGCGGAGGGCATCTGGTTTTTCATGGATCAACCAATCCAGGTTGTCACATTTCCAGGTACGAATGAAGCCTCTATGTTCTGTCATCATCTCACTCATCATCTTTTCCTTTGGTTAGGTATGAACGCCCTTAAGGGCGGAAAGTTTGGGTGAATGAATGCAATCGTAAATTTGAGAGGCCGGCAGCCTGTACCCCCTCCCCCCCCTACGTAAGGCGAGTACTTGAATCTCCCAGATTGCTGTATGCCATCCCCTGAGCTGGACCAATCTATCGGCTCCAGAGTGGAGCATAGCTGGTACAGTTTGTCCTTTAAGCCTTGTGCTTCCTAGGGAATGCAGATGTAGAGCAACAGATTCAGTATCCAATACCACCCTTCCTGAAGCTTGCAGCTGCAAGATGGCAAGGCACCAACAGCTCTCACGATAGGGCGATTTTCCGGCAGCGGAATGGATCCGATTCGTAAAGGACCTCTTGCAAAAGCAACCCTCCAGCATCGGGAGTGTATCTACAAAACGGCTGCTCTCAAACCACCCACTCACAGGGAATTGAGTTTCGAACACTCGCTGATGTACTGATAAAACATCCACGACATTATAGATACATTACTAAAGTACCGCTTTACAATACCTTTATCACTGTATTTAACACTAACAGCAAAGGATTGAGCTTTTCAGACAAGTCTGCTACTGCCCGCAGAAACCAAAGGAGCATCATGCGCATAAACGTTGATATCGTAGAACTGGTAAACATGGTCGTGGACAACCACCGCAGTATTGCGGAGGCTTCGAGGCAGACAGGCTTGTCCCCGGCCTATCTCAGCCGCATTAAAAACGGCAGCCTCAAACCCAAACACGTCAGTGAAGAAACATTGAGCAGGCTCCAAAAGGGTCTGACCAGCATCCAAACAAAAGCCATGGAGGAGCAGGCTCCCTACTTGGTATCTTCACCCAGCCCGATCCAGAATGAGGTCCTCGCTATGTCTGACGAAGACATCATGACCTGGATCAAACAGCTTTCTCCAAAGCAGCGCGAGGCCCTGTTGTTAATCATCGGGATGATTCCCTGACACCTAGCACCAGTTAGGCTCAAGTGCCTCTGGGGTTTCGGTATAGTGAGCATAAAAAGTGCAGGTTGTCTGAATCGATTTGTGTCCCAGCAACAACTGAGCGACTTCGGCCCCTTGTTCTGTATACCAGCGGCACCCTTGAAGGGCTCGGAGTTCATGGGCCTTCTTCATACGCTTCCATCCAAGCCCCTTCATCCATTCCGAGAAATCGCGCTCGATGAGATTTCTGCGGGCTGTAGCCCCGCCAGGAAGAAAATAATCCTCCCCACGCGCGGCGGATTCCAGAAGTCCCCTGGCCACTGATGCATGGACCGGAAGAAGACGATCCCGGCCTCCTTTTGGGGTAAAGCGCTGATCGACCGGCACCCTTAGCGTCCAGCTCCCATCCCCTGCTTGTTGTAACCATTCCAGACGTGCATTCTCGGCTTCTCCTGCACGAAGGGCCAAGGGATACACCAACAGGAAAACCAGGTACAAAGGGGATTGCTCCTGCTCCAACATCACTGCACCCTCAAAAATGGGCCGGACTTCTGACTCTAGCGGTTGAACATAGGTCTTCGCTACCCCCTTGCTGTTGACCACTTCAGCCTGCTTAAACTCAGTTAGATCCGGCAGATGTAATCCCCTCTCTTCAAATTCGTCCATTGCCCAACGGGCAAAAATCTGACGTGCCTGGCGGAAGGTGGATTTCATCGTCCGTTTCCAGCGAACCAGGGCCTCAGGATCCGACTGCTCGGGCCGATGCCGGCGCACGTACTTGATCACCGTGGAACGGGTTAACTGATTGAGCCTTACCTCCTCGACTTTACCGTGCGTTCGAGCAACCTTTCGAAAGCTGGACAGCGAGGTGGATATGGTTCGCTTAGCCAGCCCACGGCATTCTGCCAGTTCCTTCCACAGCACAGCAATCTCCTCACAGGTTGGATACCCACCTCGGGTCTGGGTAGAGCGGATCGCTTCAAATTGTTTCTCCTCAGCTTTTCGAATCAACCCGCGGGCTCGTTCCCTGGCCACTTCCTTGTTGTGTGTACGAAGGCTCTGGAAAATCAGTCTCCCATTGACCTGCTTCCGGATCCAGTATGGTCCACCATGTTGACGTTGGTATACAATGTCTTTCTTCTTCATGCTTGTTGCCTTGTTGGGTTTCGGTATGATCAGCAACTATGCAAAATGCTGCCACTTATACTGACCGATTTATGGCCGGATTATCTCCCCGCTGCCTGCTTCGGACTGTACCAGTTTTGCACCACTCAGTACTGATTACTAAAAGCATGGTAATGATAACTATTACAGCTGTAACGGTAAAGAAGATTTGCACTTTAATCAGTTTACATAAGGGTGTTATTCACTTAAGTACCGTTTACTAATGACTTTGCCCTGATAGCTCAGCTGGATAGAGCATCGGACTTCTAATCCGACGGTCGCAGGTTCGAATCCTGCTCAGGGCGCCATTTCGGATCTCATTATGCGCCTCTTTCTTCTTCTCCCTCTGTTGCTTCTTACTGCCTGTATCACCCCGCGGGAAACGGGACCGGATCCTGCCGCGCAGGAGGCCCTGCGGCAGCGGGAACAACAGCGCCGGATTGAAGAATATCAGCGCAGCACCCAGGTGTCCCTGCAGGACTCCGAGCAGCAGTTGCTGGATCTGCAACGAGAAGTCCGCGATCTGCGCGATGAACTCGCCCGCAATCAGTCCCGTGACCAGGAAGCCTTTGATCAACGTCTGGATCGGCTCGAACAGGGACTGCGTCAGCTTGAAGCCCGTCAGCGAAAAGACCGCGAAGAAATTGTCTCCGTTTTGAGCAAACGCATGTCCGAACTGATGGCTTCCCAACCCCGAGGTGGGAATTCGGGCGGAGGCGGCGTACACACCGTCGGCCCCGGAGAAACCCTCTCCGCAATTGCTTCCGCTTACGGAGTCAGCTCCCGGGCCATCATTCAGGCTAACAATCTTTCTAACCCGGATCGCCTGCGTGTAGGCCAGAAATTGCGGATTCCATGAGTACATCCGATAGCAAATGGTACCTTCAGTCAGAACAGGGAGTGGAAGGCCCCTATCAATTGCACGAACTGCAGGCCATGGCCGCTGTCTCTGCCCTTCACGGCGACAGCCAGCTCGGTCTCTCCGAAGAAGGCCCTTGGGGAGGTGCAGGACAGGTCAGCGAACTGGAACTGAATTGGCGACTCTTTGACACCGAAGGACAACGTCTCCCCGCCTGTCATATTCTCTCGCTCCGCGCTGGCGTGGAAGCCGAAAGCCTGAATCCTTTTCAGGAAATTGAGTTCGTTCAAACTGGCGAACGCTATCAACTGGTTGACGCTCTCTGCTCTGCGTTGCTGATCCAAAACCGCGTACTCGAACAACGGCTGGCCGCCCCGCTCCCCGAAGACAGTCCCGAACAGCGCCGTCTTCAACAGGATTTTCAACGGGAATCCCAACATTGGCAAAACCGCTATGAGGAAGCCCTGCGCATCCACGAGCAACGCCATGAGGAATGGAAAAGCGAAAGCGGCGAACTTAAAGAAGAGCTGCATTTGGCCGGAGAACGGATCCGTGCCCTGGAACGCCGCCGCGAACAGCTCGAGGAATTGCTCTCTCTGGGGGAAAATCCAGAGAATGACAGTGGCGACTTGGATCTGCAGGATGCCTATGCCCAGTTGCGGGTGCAACAGGAACATATGCTGGAGTCCCTGAATTTGCGCATGGGGCAGCTCGAACAAAGCGAGGCCCGGGTGGAAGGCCTCGAAGAACAGCTCCGCAAGGAACAGGATGCACACTTCCAAGAATTGCGTAGCGAACGCGATGCGGCCAAGGCCGTTCAGGACCAGCTCAAACGCCTGGAGCAGGCTCATGCAGAACTGACCCGTTCCTATCGGGATCTCAATGACCGGCTGATCCGTATGAAACGGGACACCGTCAAAAAGGTAGAAGCAGCCAAGGCCAGCGCCCTGGAAAGCAACAACCCCCGCAAGATCAGCCTGACCTGAGTATCCCATGACCCTGCTTGAATATCTTCAGGACCCGGACACCCCATTTGGCCTCTGGGATTTGTTTTACATGGTAGTCCTGTTGGCCGGTTTTGTCCGCGGCTTGTTCAAAGGCTTTTCCGGAGAACTCGCTTCAACCTTGGGCACCCTGCTCATCTTCCTTGGCGGATGGTGGTTCTATCGCCCCGTTTCCATGTTTATTGCCGAACATACGCGGCTGGAAAATGAAGCCGGCGCCATGGCCCTGGCCTATGTCCTCATGGTCTTTCTCTTTCTGGCCAGCTGGAAATTATTGACCTTTCTCCTGCGCAAACTCTTCTCTTGGACCTTCCCCGATCAAATTGAACGCATTGGCGGCTGTATCCTCGGTCTGTTCAAAAATGCCCTGATCATCTGCATTGTTCTCATCACTATTTACCTCACCGGTCATGAGTATCTAAATGAACACATGATCGAACGCAGCGGCTTCGGCCGTCTCACCCAGGAACATGTGCCCGGTTTGATGAATCAATGGTTCCCGGGTCTGATCCCTGAACCGCCAGAAGCTGCCGATGGACCTTGAGGGTCTGAAAGAAGAAGTCCGCGCCCGCGCGGATATCGTCGATGTGGTCGGTTCCTCAGTCAAGCTTGTCCGGGCCGGGGACCGCTATAAGGGTCTTTGTCCCTTTCATCAGGAAAAAACCCCCTCCTTTACGGTCTCCTCCAAACATCAGACCTTTCATTGCTTTGGCTGTGGAGCCGGGGGCGATGTGTTTAAATTCGTCATGGATCATGAAAAAGTCGATTTCATGGGGGCCTTGGAGCGTTTAGCTGGCCGGGTGGGCGTCCCCTTTGAATTCGACAAAAACCGTCAGGGCAGTCATCTAAAAAAACAACGTCTGTACGAACTGCATAACCGCAGCACCGAGTTTTTTGAAAAGGCCCTGCTTGCGCCTCAAGGAGTCCCTGCCCTGGATTACACCCGGGAACGGGAAATTGCCCCGGAAATGCTAAAAGCCTTCCGGGTGGGTCTGGCCCCGGATTCCTTTTCCCAGTTGCTCACGGCAGCCCGGGATTGGGGCTTCAACGAGGAAGAACTGGAAGCCAGCGGACTCTTCGGGGAACGGGAACGCCCCCGGAATGGCGAAAAACGCTACGATCGTTTTCGCAACCGACTCATGTTTCCCATTCTGGATGAACAGGAACGGGTCATTGGTTTCAGCGGACGGGTTCTGCCCGGAAACGACAGCAAAGCAAAATACGTCAACAGCCCCGAAACCCTGCTCTTTAAAAAATCGAGGGTGCTCTACGGCATTCATCTCGCCCGAAGACCCATGGCCGACTCCCGCCGGGCCGTGCTCTGTGAAGGTCAGTTGGATGTGATTCGTTGCCATGAAGCCGGCATCCAGGATGCGGTGGCCGCTCAGGGTACTGCCGTCACCGCGGAGCATGCGACCGTGCTCAAGCGATATGCAGATGAAGTGGTTCTGCTGCTGGATGCGGATAGCGCCGGAATCAAAGCCGCCCTGCGATCTGCAGAAGCCCTGCTCAGTGAAAGTCTCAGTATTAAAGTTGCCAGCCTGCCAGAGGGAGAAGACCCGGACAGTATTGTGCTGCGCAAAGGACCCAAAGCCCTCATTAAGGTCTTGGACGAAGCTGAACCCTTCATTCGTTTTCAGATCAAAACCCTGCTCAAACAGGAGGGGGAACTCAGTGACGCCGTTCGTTTACGCGTAGCCCGGGCCGTCATGGAAAACATTGCCAGGGTACCCGAGGCCGTACATCAGGAAAGCCTGATTCAGCAGGCATCCTCCGCACTGGGTCTCTCTCCAGAAGCCCTGCGCCACGACCTGCCCGCTCCGAAAAGTAAAGCTGCTCCCAGCCGTCCAAGCCCTCCAAGCCGCCCTAGACCTTCAAGCCCCTCGACCGGCTATGAGGAATACCCCCCCGAAGAACTGCCCCCGCCGGACTTTGGCTACCCGGAACAGGAGCAGCCCCAGGTTTCGTCCTCTCAGAAAAGCTACCCACGAAAAAAAGGCTTTTCCCGCAAGGATGAATCTCCACAGCCTCCGCCTCCCCGGCCTCACATTCCCAAGCCTCAGGGGCTGGATCATGGCCCCCGCCTCCTCTTTGCCTTTCTCTTCCATCACCCCAACCTCATCCAGAACTGCAAAGACTGGTTGCAACCATCTCAGCTTCCTGAACAGGCCGGCACCTTATTGGCGGCATGTTATGCCTTGGAGGACCCTGGGAATGAAAGTCTAATGGACGCGTTACGCGAACAGGAAGGACAAGCCGAACTGACCCGGATCCTGCATGAAGCCCCCTTCAAATTCAGTCCGGATCTGGGCAAGCCCGAAGACCAATTGCGCGAACTCCTCGTCCATTTACGCAGAGACATGCTCCAACAGCGCCTGAAAAGCCTCAAACAGCAGGCTCGAAACGAACCTTCCCGTGCTGCAGAATTTGAGGCAGATATCTGGCGACTGACCCTGGGCCTGAGTAAGGTACAGGAATTGATCAAGGCCCGCGCCTGGGAACAGTTGCGGCAGGTATTTGATCTCATCGATCAAGTCGGATGAATCCCCTCTGGACCTATTTCCTCGGATTGCTTTCCGGCTTCCTTCTCACCGGACTGTTCTCCCTGTGCCGCTTCCTCATTGACCTTCGCATCACCCGACGCCGTTCTGCTCAGTTAACCGAACTCTGGGCATCCGGTCGCCCGGAAGATGAACAGGCCTGGCAAAAAGTACGTGCCTGCCGAAAACGTCTTCGTCTCAACCCCAATCCGAATCCGGACTGGTTTACCCCTCTGCAACAGGAACTCCCTCAACTGGTCAAAGACATTGCCCAGCTCTACCATCCCGAAGCACCTGATCCCTTGCAGGCCCCAAGGCTCAGCGAATTTGCCCGGGCCATGCAGATGCTCAGTGAAGATATTGCCACCCTCCTTCAATCCAAACGGGTCGGCCGCCTGATTGACGTCAGTGCCGGGCAATCACTCCGCATGGTCCAAACCGGAAAAAAAATGTGGAAACACCCTCATCTCCGAAAAGTGCGGGATGGCTATGAACGCGTCAAACCCCTGAGGAAATTCGGTCAGCCCCTGCTGCAGGCCCTGCGCTGGCGATCCCCGATCATGTGGCTACATCTCGGCGCCAGCAACGCCGCCGTCCGCACTCTACAACCCGCCATGGTCACCTTGGTCGCACGACGAGCCATCGAACTCTACAGCGGCCGTCTCTCCGCCGATCCCAGACTCATGCTCCCGACTGCGGAAGACGAAAAGAGCGATTCCAGTTCCCCCTCTACATCTTAATCTGAATCATACTCTTAATCTCCCAACCCACCCTCACATCTGTTTCTGCCTGAGAAAAAAAGGAGCTTAGGCTTCCAGCCTGAGAACATGACAGGCCAGAGGCCTATCCTCCATCGTACACGCCTACCGTTTCCGCGCCAAACGCTCGTGGGCTTGCGAAAATTCCCCCGCCGCCAAGGCTCCAATAATCGACAATTCCCCGGCAAGAGCTGCGCCCGCACAGAGTTCCGCCAAAGCCCGGGCTTTGCCTGTCCCCGCCAAGCCCATCAGCTCCAGACAAGCCTTCGCATGCGGCAATCCCGTTCCTCCGCCAACCGAACCCACAATCAAGTTCGGTAAGGTCACCGTAGCATGCAACCCGTCATCCAAGGCTTCAAAATGGGTGACCCCTACCGCTGCTTCCGCTACACAGGCCACATCCTGGCCTGTCGCCAAAAACAACGCAGCCAAGGTATTGGCGTAATGCCCCTGTACTCCCAGGGTTCCCGTCAACACCCCGCCCATCGCAGACATCTCCCAATACGCAATCATCTTCTCTACTGGCACATGGAGGGCCCGTTGCAACAACCTCGCGGGAATCCACACCTCCGCAGTGACTTTACGTCCTCGAACCCCCATAAAACTCTGCGCCGTAGCCTTTTTATCCCCCGAGGCATTGGCTTCCACAAAGGCATGCCGGGCTTTCACCGGGCTGTGCTCCAAAATCCAGTCAAACACCGCCTGCGTGGCCAGCGTAACCATATTCTGCCCAGCCGCATCACCCGTGCTGTAATCCAACAGCACATACACGGTACTGCCTTCAGCCAACAGGCGCATGCTTTCCAATTTGCCATGCCGGGTGGTCCCGGCCGCCAGCTGGGCAAACTGCGCTTCTTGCTCCAACACCCAACTTTGGAAAAGCCCGGTCTCGCGTAAATTACCAAAAGCAAAGCCGGGAGAACGGGTAACCCCCTCCGCTTGAATCAAGGCCGAGCAACCTCCGGCTTTGGTAATCAAACGTGCCCCCCGATGAACGGAAGCCACCAGCGCGGCTTCCGTGGTCGCCAAGGGCAGCGCAATGTCCCCCTGTGCTGCCAGCCCCCGCATTCGCAAGGGACCGGCTATTCCCAGTGGCAGTTGCATACAGCCCAGAAAATGTTCGATATTCGCCCCATAGGCCTCGGCATCCACCCCGGGGGCAAATAAAGCGGCCTGCTCCCCAGCTCCCGCCGCATCCCAGCGGGCCTGCCGGCTCTCCTCATCCATGCCCTGGCCGGATGGCACTTTAAACGCGGAAGGACCCAGATCCGGGGTCAGGAGTTGGCCCAGTTCCTCCAGACTTTTGCCTTCACGGAGCTGTGCCGATAGTTTGCGTAATTCTTCTGCGGGTGATGCCATAAACGCCTCGGGGGAGCGCGTTCACTATGTGCCAGTGGGCAAAGACAAGGCAAGGCAAAATCAAATCCAGCTGAGCCCTTGCAAAAATTCTCCTGCAGGCTTGAGCCTGCGGGAGGCACAGGCATAATCGCGGCATGAAACTGTTTCTCATCCTTGCCGCCTTCCTTTGCCTCTCTCCGCTGCATAGCGACCTGATCAATAACCGTGCCGGAGCCTTTGTCACTTGGTGGGACGCAGATGATCTCGATGACGGTATTGGCATCGGGGCAAAAATCGATTACCGCCTTCTCGGTATTCTTTTTGCAGAAGGCCGCACGGGCTATGTGAACTTTGAGGATGGAAATGCCATTCCCTTTGAGGGCTCCCTCAACCTGAAAATGCCCCTGCCCCTCACCCCCTATGTGGGTTTTGGATACGGATATTATCTCATCGAAGACAGTGGCCTGGATTCAGGCGGAGGCACCTTTATCCAGCTGGGAGCGACCTTGGAATTATTTGGCGCAGGCATTTTTGCCGATCTCCGTTTTCTGGACCTCGAGGAAAACCCGCTGGACGGCAGCAGTTTTCATGTAGGGGTCAGCTGGAAATTTTAAGGCAACTCCGGCAGCTTTTCCGACGGGATATAAACTAAATGAAGCAGAAAGCCCAAGTCCTGGGAGAAGTCAGGGTTTTCAGGATCATAGGCCTCACAACGTAGCTTTAGCCACTCCGCCCGGCCATCTGCAGTCGCTTGGGGCGGCAGATCCACCGCCTGCCAGCTCCAGCCCGAGCTCAGCTGCATCTCGGCCAAGCGCATGCCGTTTCGGGTCTCCAGATCCACGTTGAGTCCACTCTCTCCCAGATCGCGGCCGGCTGCGGCCAGCGTCCAGATGCGGGTTCCCTGCTCCTGCTGCGGCAAAGCCAGCATGCTTTCTGCGCGCATCCATTGAGGATTCAGAGGGCCCAACTCAAACAGTTGAAGCTCCCCAGGCAAAGGAAGCGCTTTCAGCTCGGAGCCGCTCAGTTCATATAGATCCGTAACAAACAAGGATCTCCGGAACTGTAAGGAAATCGCTTCATCCGTGTGCACATGAATACATTCAAAATAGCTACCCAATCCTACGGAACGGAACGAATCGGATTCCTCCAGCAAGGAACTGCCCTTACGTCCTCCGGGATGAGCCAGAAAAATCTGATAGCGACCCGCTTCCAGCTTCAAGCTCTCTCCCTTGGGGAAATTCAGGCCCTGCATCCGGATCTGACTCCGTGAAAGCACTTCCGCAGTGCCCCGAATGCCAAAACGACTCCCATTCACTTCGCGGACCAGTTCGGCCTGCGTCGCCTCCGGATGTGACGCGGGCAGGAGTTGGCTCAAATACAAACGGCGTGGATGGCGCAGAGCCGTATGAGGAATCGCATGCCGGCCCCGCTGAAGCTGCGGGCGTTTAAAGTGGTATTCCCCCAACGCTTTCAGGCCCAGACCCGGAATGGTAGCCCCTGGAAAGGGCGACAGCCAATACACCGTTTTGTCGGGATCTGTCTGAAGAAGCATCCGCGCATAGGTTTCCGCCAGGTCCCGTTCACCATCATCTCGATACTCCCAGGAAAAGGGCAGACTGGGAAGGTCGGCCAGAGAGGCCACCGGCACCAAAGTTTGCGTATATTCCCCCATAAGCACATCGCCATCCTCCACCTCTTTTGCAATCTCCCGGTAAAAGGCATAACTGCCCCGGTTATTCCAGGTCGTGATCAGCGCCTGCCGCTGCCAAAGAGGCAGCGCCACCAATACCAGCAGCCCCAGACTCAGCCACCATTCCGATCGTCCCCGAATTTCCAGCCAGGATTGCAACAAACGAAGCGCTGACAGCGTCCCCAAAAGCATCAGTGGGATCAGAAAAGCGATCATCCGGCGGGTTTCAAACATGTACATGTGCATCCAGCCAATACACAGCGCAGCCGGCAACCAGACCAAGATAAGCCAGCGGGCATCCGCATGTCTCCGCCAGACCTCCCAGAGTCCCCACAATGACAACAACGCCAGCAACGGGTTCATCACCCGCCCCACCCCACGCACATCGGTCAAACTGATGTAGGCGGCACTCCAATCCGGTAGCAAAGGCAGGGTTCCCCGCTCTGTCAAAAACAGGGCAATGTACAACAAGGCGGCTCCCAGGAACGGCGGCAAAACCCACACGATCCAACGGGTCAAGCTTGGTGCCACAGCACTATGCCCCAGAAAACGGCAGCACATGGCCAAGATCACAAACAGCACAAGCCCCAACAACACCAACAGGTTTCGATCCGGATCCACCAGCATGGGCTTGATCCAGTAAGGATCAGTCACAAACAAGGTTTGCAGCACCAACATCAGCACGCCAAAGCTGACTCCCCCCCACCAGGCCCACCAGAAGGGCCGCATCCGCGTGCGCATGGCAGAACAAAACAGCATCGGCAACAGCACATAACTCACCGTCATGTGAAACAACAGGGCGCATCCCAGGGCCAGACCCGACAGGGCACCCTGCAGCGCCGTTCCTTTCTCGTCCCGGGTAATCCCCTGCCACCAGATACAAAGCGCGGACAGACTCAACCAAGCCGCACCCCACTCCGCACGTACCGTGCGTGCATTCCACAGAATGACAGGATGTAACAAATACAGCGCATAAGCCATCCAGCCCACTGGATCCGAATGAAAGAGTCGCCGGCACAACGCAGCCAGTAGCAGCCCGCAGGCCATGGCGATAAGCGGAGACACCAAAAACGCGGCATAAGGCCCAAACCAGGCCGCAGGCAGTCCCAAGAGTAAGGATGGAGCAGGTTGGAACCAGATTCCCACTTCGGAGGGGTCCTCCCCCCGGGCCCAGAAACTCACATCTTTGGTGCTGCGAAAGGCGGCATGGCCGTAGCGGAAGGCAGATTGATAGGCCTCCGGAACCTCGGCAAGAGCCGGGTCCGAAAAGGTAAAGCGCCCCTCCCGGAACAGGCGTAGCCCCACATGCACGTAGACCGAAGGGTCTTCCCCCGCCTCCAGTTCCTCATCCGGTCGTAGAAGCAACAATACAGAACTCAACAACGCCAGAATGCAGAAACTCCAGTGCTTAACACTTCTCGGTCTGGGCAACTGCAGGCCCTTGAGGGCACAGAGCCAGCTGGCCACAGCCAGCACAATCAGAATGAGAGAAAGGACATGCATCCACATAAGCAGCATCGCGAGCAAAAAGCGGCGATGTACCGTTGCTTCGCAAGGGACAATGCTTAAGGTAGCACGGCCAAACGTACAGCTTAATGTCCTGCGAATCCGTCTCCATTCTCATGGCCACCTACCAGTCTGCGGCCGACCTACCGGGTGCTTTGCACTCCGTGCAACAGCATGCGCCGGAATGCCCGTTGCTGATCCAGGACGGTGGCTCCCAGGATGGCACCCTGGAGCTGCTCCAACAAGCTGAACCCCGCCCGGACTGGCGTTCCGAGCCGGACGAGGGCATTTACGATGCCTTTCACCGAATGATCGATCGGGTACGCACCCCTTATGTGTATTTCCTCGGAGCAGATGACCGTCTACGCCCGGAATGGCGGGAAACCGCTGCCACCCTTCAGGACCCACACGCTATCACCTACAGCGATGTGTGGATGACCCACTCCAAACGGGCCTATTGCGGAGAACTGCCTCCAGGTGCTCTCGCCCGAACCAATCTCTGCCAACAAGCGATGTTCTATCCCAGCGCCCTCTTTCAGCAACACCGCTTCCGCACGGAGTTCCGCCTGCAGGCCGATTGGGAATTCAACATGTGGTGCGCCGCCCAACCGGGACTGCGCCTGCAGTATCACCCGGGTTGCGTCTGCGATTTCAACGATCACAGCGGCCTTAGCTCCACCCAGTACGATCAGAACTTCAACCGCGCCTACCCTGCGCTGCTAAAACAATACTTCGGCTGGGGCGCTTTTCTCCGCTATGGCCTGATCGCAGCCCTTGCCCACCACAGCCGGCCTTTGAGAGGGCTTTCATGAACGAATCTACCGTATTGGGCATCAGCATCCCCACCTACAAGCGACCCGAGGATCTGCGGAAATGCGTGCACTCCTGCCTTCAGGCTGGAGAAGCTCACGGCATCAGCATTACCCTCATTGATGATGCCGGCGATGACACCAATGCCGCTCTGTTTGCCGAACTGCAGGCCCGCAGTCCCCTGATCAAGCTGCACCGAAATCCACAAAACCTGGGTATCGACCGGAATATCCAAAGAGCCGTGGATGTCTGTGACTGCGACTATGTCTGGCTGCTCGGGGAAGATGATCGTATGAAACCCGAGGCTCTCAGCGAGTTACTCGAGATCGTAACGCAGGACGCATATCCCTTTGTCTACGCCAACTACACCCCCGTGGATAACAATCTACAATTTCAGATCCGCGACCGCTCCCTGCCTCTGGAACAGGATCAGGTGGTCGACGCCGACCGTTTCTATCGGGAATACGCCTGGTCCATGGGCTTTATCGGCGCCTGTATCATCCGCCGAAAAGACTGGGATCCCCATCCAGCGGAACCCTTTCTGGATAGCTATTTCGCCCATGTGGGCCGAATCATGAGCGCCATCCACGGACAGTCCGTGTACATGATCGCCACCCCACGGGTGCTCAACCGCTGCGGGACCCCTGAAGCCTTCTCCTGGACTGGAGATGCCGCCGCTGTGTTCCGCGGGTGGCGGCGCATGTGTGAGCAGCTCAATGAACTCTATGGCGAAGAGGCTGGCAAAGAATCGCTAAGCAACTTCGAACGGGCCCATGGCATCGGCAGCCTGAAATTCCTCGGTTATCTGCGTGCAGATGGCGTGCTCAACCCCGACAGCGTCCAGGAACTGCTCACCTTCGGCGAAAGCAGTGAGGGCTATCTCCGCTGTGCCCGCTGGATTGCCCGCCTGCCCGCCTTTCCCTGGCGCTGGTTGCGCAGCCTGCAAATGGGACTGCGGCAACTGCGTTCCCCCTCGCTGGACCTGCCTCAATGATCTTCCTGCAGGCTCTGTGGGTTCTCCTCGTTCAGGGAATCAGCAGCCTGCTGATTCCCGGGCTGTGGATGAAGCTGCGGGACAAGGCACGCCCCCTGCGACTGGAAGATCTCTGGGCAGCCCTCTTGCTGCAGCTCTGTTTTCAAGCCATCGCCGGCAGTCTCTGGAGTCTCCTGCTGAGCAGCTCACCCCCCCGCCTGGAACTTCTCTTGTGGGCGCTTTCCGGGATCGCTGCCGCTGAGTTGCAGCTTCGTTATGCCCCGGCGAAACGCATCCAGTGCCGCTGGACGCTGACGCTGCTCCTGCTCCTGGCTCTGGGCGTTCGACTCCTGCCCAGCCTGCAGGTGGACTATCTGGGTCAATCCGATGCCTACAGCCACCTTCAGTTTGGACAGGATCTCCTCGCAGAAGGCAAACTTCGTAACGCCATCTATCCTCCGGGACATCCCTGGGTTCACATCGTCCCCGCCTTGCTGGGTCTGGTGCAACCCTTTGAACTCTATCGCTTCGGCGGAGCCCTGCCCGGCACCGGCATGGTCCTGGGACTCTTCCTGCTCTTGCGCCGACCCTGCGGTGAACGCCCTGCCCTCGCCGCCGCATTTCTGGCCGCAGGCTGCCCCTTGCTACTGCCTCTGATCAAAACCGGCGTGGGGGTCTTCGCCAATCAGTTCGGCCTTCTGCTCACTCCCTTTGCTCTCTACTGCGTGCTGCGGCGCCCATTCTGGCTCTGCGCCCTGCTCCCGGCCTTGGCCCTGTCCGTACCCGTGTTTCTACTCGATCTCTTGTGGCCTATGGCCGTGCTACTCCTCATCCACCTCAAAGGCATGAAACGCTGGACCTTGGTCCTACCGGGCCTGCTCGGAGGCGCCCTCTTACTCTGGCGTCTGCTTCGACTACCGGCCATTCATCTTCAGTACACCATGCGCATGCTCAGTGGGGATCCGAATTTGGAAGCTCTGCCTGAATTCGTCCTGCATTTTCTCAGTCCCAAGTCAGGCCCTCTTCCCGCTGCGTTTCAGCTTCCGGTGCTGCTGATCGCACTCAGCTGCGCCCTGCTCCCGCTCTGGCTGAAGACTCTCCGCCGCAGTTCAGCTCTCGGAATCGTGCTGCTCTGCGCCCTGCCCGGAATCCAACTGGCCACCGGCCTCCTCCAGTTCGGAAACTACCAACGCGCCGGCTGGCTCTTTCTACTCGGACTCGCCGGAGCCTCCGTCCTTCTGGTCTGGCCCCTGATTCTAAGGCTGAAATTGAAGCGCATGGCCATCCCAGCCGCAGCGTGCAGCTCTGTGGCCATCCTCCTTTTTCCGCCGCAGCATCCTCCCAGCCTCTCCGGCGCCGAGGGCGAACTCCTACGGCACCTGCGCATGCTGCAACGCCAGGTTCCGGATCCGCCCATTGAGATCTGGGTACGGCCCTTTAATGGGTTTCATAATCATCAGGGAGATCCCGTACCCGCCCTGCTGGAACGCAATCCCGGTTATGTGCTCAAACAGGCACATGCCACGGAACCCATTCAGTTCAAGCCCGGCCCCCGGGGCCTGCTTCTACTCGATCTGCGCGAGCCCCCTCAAAGTGCGGATCCCCTGCACAGCGAACAGGTACGCAGGCTCTGGCAACGCAATGCAGACCTGGAAACCCAGTTGCTCCAGCAGGGCCCCCTGAACCTTCGAAGCATTGAACAGCGGGGTCTCAAACGCTATGAGTGGGGAATCGCGGAAGGCGATTAACAAAAAAGGGTTGATCAACTGCATAAACTTCAGCAAACTGAGACCCCATGAGTGAACTTTGGTACGCAGCTTACGGATCAAACATCCACGAACAGCGTTTTCTCTGTTATCTGCAGGGAGGCAAACCCACCTACGGCAAAGTGGAGATGCATGGCGCCACGGATCCAAGCCCCCCTTCAGAAAACCGCGTAATATCCATTCCCCATGCGCTCTACTTTTCCCTGCCGGATGGCCGCAAGGATACCGCCAACTGGGGCTATGGCGGCGTAGCCTTTGTCGAAGCCCGATCCGATCAATCCGTTGAGACCCTCTGCCGGATCTGGAAGATCAGCGAAGACCAGTACGAAGAAGTTCGTGCCCAGGAAGGTGCGGCCTATAAGTATGAACTGGATCTGGGCGAAATTGATGGCCTGCCCGTCCGCAGCTTCACCCATGAGCATTCCATCGAAAAACGAATGCCCCCCTCGGAAAGCTATCTCGCCACCATCGCACTGGGACTCAAAGAAGCTTATCAGCTCAACACCCTAGAACTCTTCGACTACTTTTCCGCTCTCGGCGGGATTCAGGGGAAACTATCCCCGGATCTGCTACTGGAAATGTTGCAGGACCTCTGAACATGGAGCATAGCTGCCCATCCTGCGGTCACAGCTTTGAGCTCGTCATCAGCAAATCGATGGAGATTCGCTGCACGGAATGCGGGGAGTCTTTTGTCATCGCCCCTCCTGAGCAGGAAGCCCCAACCCTTCCCCGGAAAATCCGTGGCGTATATCTACCCAAGCTATTACAAGCCTCCGCAGTGATCCTCTTTCTGGGCCTATCCGGAATTCTTCTCCACATCCCTTTCAGCGGTCTTGTACTGTGGCTGGGGGCCTTGTTTGTCTTCTTACAACTCACCCTGGGACGTCGAACCATGTGCGATCGCTGCCGAACACCGGTAGACAAACACGCCAAGCTCTGTGCCTACTGCGAATTGCCCTTTGAAGGAGAAGAAGGCCCTCTGATTACTGCGCCGAAACCGGACTAACTTTTTCTGCAGCCCCTTCCGTGGCCCCCGCAACTGCGGTCCAGCCCAGGAGCCACCAGGGAAAATACGCATAGATCCAAGGAATGGGCGTACACATGGTGAACAGCATGCCGCAGACCGCCATCCAGCGCAACAGACTGCGGCTGTCTTTGCCAAAAAACCAGGCCCCCAGTAAAGCGCCTCCCCAGATCAACAGACGCAAAGGGCCCAGCAGAAAAGCAAGATCCAGCTGATACAACAGCGTGGCCAGTCCGAAGGTATCCAGAAGATGCGCGGATTGGCTTTCGCGGTACTTCGCCGCCAGTTCTGCATAATGCCGTATGGGCTCTAACAGAAAGGCCTCCGGATCGATCAGAAAAAAGGGCAGACAAAAAGCTCCGGTCACCGCCGCACACAGGGCTCCGCACTGGAAGAGCGTTTTCCATCCCGACAAACGCCACCAGCCCAGCGCCGCAAAGGGAAACAGCAACAGCATGGTCTGCCGACTGGCCAGACAGAGCCCCAGAAACAACGCCGAGAGCAGAAAGCGTTTTTCGGCAAAACAAACACCAAAGGCCACCAGCCACAGCCATAGAGGCGGCGTCTGTCCATTGGCGGCAAAAAAGGAAAATACGGGCAGCAAGGCAAACAGCAACAGCCCCAGCTGAACCCGCAGATCCTTCACCCGCCAGGAAATCAGCCCCACCACCAGCAAGGTACACAACAGCGCCAGCCAGCGCGGGTCCAGGCCCAGAGCAATGGCGGGAAGATAAGACATCCACAAGCCCGGAAAAAAGGTCAGCGGTAGCGGCCAAGGTAATTCATAAGTTCCGTAGGGATAGCTTCCCGACAAAAAGCGTTCCCCCGCCAGCTGAATCAAAGGCAGCATATCTCCATATTTCGCCTCCAGCGGCGTGCGCAGGATAAACAGAATACGAGGCACCGCCGTCGCCAGCAGCAACAGTGGCAGCAGCCACAGTGGACGCTCCCGCCGCCAGCCTTTCACCGGAAACAACAGATACAGCGCACAAGGAATCATCACCACACTCAGCAAGGCATAGGCCAGCCAGGAAGGCTGAATCCACTGAGAGAGCCGAAAGGGCAACGACCAGATCAGCGCCAACGCCATCCAGGCCCAGAGCGGAGAAGGAATTTTCGACAAAACAGACTTCAACACGATCCCCCACGCTTAAGCACGCCATTCCCCGCATAGCAAGACCCACGCCCTTCCAACCCATCACATCGTACGCGTACTCGTACTCGTACGCGTACGCGATCCCACTACTATCCCCCCCACCTTCCTCTTAATCATAATCTTAATCTTAATCTTAATCTTAATCTCCCAACCCACCCTCACATCTGTTTCTGCCTGAGAAAAAAAGGAGCTTAGGCTTCCAGCCTGA
>DIYK01000106.1 GCA_002429005.1 Verrucomicrobia bacterium UBA6056 | reverse complement strand
TTTTGCTTTGGGCTCTGCTGTCCCTAGGACGGGAGTGGTCCGTATTGCTTCTGGGCTCTGATCGCCCCCGGGACGGGCGCGGTCCATTTTGGTTTTGGGCGACATAAAACAGCCCTGAAGAGCGGCTGCTCTTAAGGGCTGTATGTTCGGAGACCTCGATCTTCTCTTAGGGAAGGACGCGTCGGGAATCGATCACATAATCGGCATCCACCCCTGGACGGAAGGAGACGCTGAAGGCATCTCCAGAGGCAGGGGTGACCTGGATATGATCGGGACCCAGCTCCGTTACGCGTGCAAGCTCGCCTCCTTGGGGAGCGCAACTTAGGACCGCGATATAACTGAAGCTACTGGCTTTCTCCGTATTACTGACGAAGATGTTGTTCTTCTGCAGAGGGTAGCTGAGGTATTTTTTGAAGATGCCCCGGCTTTCTGCCCGTTTCATGTCCACCGGATAATGATCCTTGCCAGTGACCGGATTTTTATAGCCTTCCTGATCCATGCGGTTTTCCATGAACAGTTCTCCGGGCGCAATGAGTTGCACCCGGGCGCGGACTCCATCAACACTGTATTCGAATTGGTTCTGACCCAGACGAACATCAACATCCTGTTGGTAGACATGGAAGAGCCAGTGGAAGGTGGCGGGCTCAGCGCTTTCCAGTTCATCCTGAATAATAAACACATCGTTCACCCGCAGTACCTGGCGCAGAACTCGTTTGGCTCCTGTGGAATCCGGATAGCCGGGTGTCAATTCCGAGGCCCAGTAACTGAATTCTTTGCCCCGCTCATAGGCCAGTGGACGGGCGATATAAGGACGTTTGGGTTGATAGGGGTTCACGTTCATGTGCCCCTCTCCATTGATCAGAATCGAGTTCTGGCTGATGGCATCCCGACTGTAGCCCATGCTGGCCCAGGAGCGCCACCCTCCACCACGGCTAAGCAGAGCTCCGTGTCCGAACCAGACAAAGGATCCATCTGAGGGAAAGGAGTGACTGTAGCCTCCGCGTGGGCGCATCTGCATTTGCAGACCCACAGCCTGCTTGTAGTCATCGAGGCTGAGGATGGGACGGCTGTAATCAAAGACCCAGCCGGCTTCTTTCAGCACCAGGTGATCGCTGATCTCCACCTCTTCGGGAATGGCCGCGATGTCTTCCCGGTAACGCTCCCACACTGCAAAATCGAACCAGGGACGGTTATAGAGGCTGCGGACGTTTTCGCTGTAATCTCCTTTACCGCGTTCCTGCCACAACTGCTTGGCCAGCGGGGATCCCGTGAGTACGGTTAACTTTCTCAGGTTGGTCCCACCTTGAGCTCGAGCGGTGCGCATCCAGGAGTCGCCCCAGGGCAGGGTTTCCGGGCCACAGAACAGAAAGGCAAACCAGTCCACCAGGTTGTTCATCACCGGATTTTTGCCGATCTCCAGTTCAGGCAGCAGCAGTTCGGTCACGATGGCCGCATCCAGCAGGGTGCCGGCTTTTTCGTTGGAGTAGCCGTGACCCTCATTGTAGCCCTCCTCAGGCCCTTCCTGCAGGGTGACCCCCGTCAAGTAATTCAGGCCCAGTTCCGTCAGCTGATCGGCAATCTCGAGATCGCCGGCCATGAGCAGAATGGCCGGCATGCTCCACGCATAATTCTGGTAAGGATGGCTGCCACCGTTGTAAGCAATTCCGTAATTCCGCATGCCCTTATCTCCCATCTGCCAGACGATGCTCTTATCGTCGTAGTACATGTCCTGGAGACGCCAGCGGATACTTTCTTTGAGGGTGGCACGGTCTTTCGGACTGAGCTCCTCCTCAAACCAGTCATACACCACAGCAAATAATTCTGCAGCTTGTGAGGGCATCTTGGTATGACCACTCAAGCCTTCCGGAGAGAGCAGGCCTCCCCGGGGCCAGGAGGCCATGGTGATAATGCGGGGGAGTGCTCCTGCGTATTTCTGATCCCCTGTGAGTCGGTAGACGTAGGCCACATTGGTCAGGTCTTTGAGAATGCCGATATCGCGAACTTTCTCCGCACGATTCTGAGGCTGCCGTCCCAGGTTGTCTGTTTTGGGAAAGTTGTTCCACCACTCCAGCTTGAGAATACGTTCTGCATTCTGCATCATCAGGGTGTGGCGGTTCCGGGTAAGCGGATCCTGTTTTAAGGCTTGGTTTAACTCTTTCCAGCTTCCCGTGGCGGGGCCACTGCGAGGGCGGGGTTTGGCGGCAATGGTAGCGGCTGCGTCGGCAATGATGCTACGGTCCCAGCTGGGTGTGTCTTCACGAATTACAAAACTTCGGGTGTCACTCCAGCGGCTATCCGGGAGTTTACCATAACCAACCCTCCAGTACCAGGTGCCTGCGGGAAGTGGTTTGAGGGCATTGTAGAAATTCACATCCGTATCGCGGATGTCTACTTCCAGTTCGTCAAAGGAGGGATCTCCGGAAATCTGAAACTGAAAACGGGTGATGGGAATTTGATCCCATTTCTCTGCAACGGTGTCTTGTAGGTAGGGCCAGGAGAAGCGGGGAGGATTGATATTGGCTTCCAGACCATTTCCGGGGCGCCAGTTGAGAATGGTCGCGTATTCCCAGCCACTGTTAAAGGGAATGCGGGCTTCTGAGGATGGAAGAATTCCATCCGGAGTGGGTTGGGGTTCCGGGCTTGCTGCGATGGGGGCATCCGGAGTTTGGCTTCGCCGCGGACTGCAGCTGCAAACAAGAAGGAGGGCGGGAAGGGTCAGCGTAAGGACGTGTTTCATAAAAAGCTAATCAGAGGGGAGAGATGAAGGGAACAAAAGCTGTGGAGGGAAAAGGGTGACCCTTACCACCATTTCCAGATGTCGGGATTATTGGCAAGGCCTTGATCCCCTTTCAGCGTACTGACGTGCCCATCAGCAAACAGATACACCGCTTTCTTTCCCGAATTGGAGATTCGGTAGTAGGTATTGGTTTTGCTGTCGAAGGCCGGTGTCGCTTCAGGATCAATGTAGGAGGTGTTGCGGTTTATTTCTCCCAGAATCACCGTGCCACTGGGGTTGGGCATTCTCAGCGAGTCGTAATTCCATTGAGGGTAGGACTCAAACATGAATTTATTCAGGCCATAATGGTTACCATGACTCACTTTCACATCTGGAGACTGGAAAATGGGATTAGTCTGGTAATCAAACACCGAGCCACCGCGATCGTTGCCCATGTAGGGTTGGATTTGCTCCTGCCAGTGCATGCTTTTCCCATGCACCTGTTCGCTGTATCCATAGCGGACCGGAAGCTGCTGGTTGTTCTCCATGCTGTAGAGTCGAATGCCCTGGCCGATCGAACGCACATTGGACATCACCCGTACCAAACGGGCTTTGGCCAGAGCTTTATTGATGGCGGGCGTAAGAATAGATGCCAGCAGAACGATAATCGCTATGACCACCAGCATTTCGATCAGGGTAAAGCCTGAACGACTTTGACGGGAAGAGGAGGAAGCATGTTTCATGTTCCTACCCTACGGGCCAAGGCCTAGGATCGTAAACCTTGGATTGGGTTTACACGTTAAGCTGGAGGGCTTAGGGGCTATCTTCGCCGATCATCAACACCGATACCCGGTCGAGAGCGGTTTGAATGTGACTGAATTCACGACGCAGGTTCGCCAGTTGCTTTTCCTGCTCTGTTGTCTGTTGTTCCAGCGCATCCCGGTGCTGGCTGAGTTCCACCACCATCGCATTCAGTTCCGTAATTTGATTCCGGGCCTCCACCAACGCTTCTGCCAGGCCTTCGACCGGCATATTGATGGAAGCCGGTTTTTTCGCAGGCTCTTCAGATACGGTCGGGACGCGAACCAGACCTTTGCAGTCCGGGCATTCAATGGTGAGACCCATTCCGCGTTTATCAATGGCCATACTTTTGGAGCAGAAGGGACACTCAAATATAATATCGTTGTCAGTAAAGTCCGTCGATTCTGTCGCACTCATGATCGGTCTCCTGGTTTATGAGTAAGAACGTAGTGCCTTTCCCAAAAATTGTAAACATCAATGATTTTCCCTTCCCCTGAGTAAGCAGGTCGGGGTAGCATGGAGACTGCTATGGCGGACGCGTCCCCAGATCATCCGTTAGACCTGACCAAAATCCCCTGCCCACATTGTGGGGCAGAGGTGAATGGCTATGGCCTGGAACCCTTGGCCCCCTTGAGCTGTCCGGAATGCGAGGGGGAATTGGTGGTTCCCGTGTGGGTGGATCACTATCGGATCACCCGTATGTTGGGGGCCGGAGCGATGGGGCGGGTTTATTTAGCGGACGATTCTCAGTTGTATCGACAAGTTGCGGTCAAAGTCCTTCGCAGTCGTTATGCATCTTCGCCCCGGATGTGGGCCGCAATTGCCCGGGAAGCCAAGTTGGCCGCCTCGGTACATCATGTGAACGTGGTGCAAATTTATAGGCTCGGAAGGCTCAACGGCAGACCCTACATCATTATGGAGTTGGTGCCCCATATGACGCTGGAGAGCTACAACGAAGAGAATCGCATTTCCGAGAAAGAGTGGATTCGAATCACGATCGACATCCTGAAGGGCTTGGAAGCTGCAAACAGTAAAGGACTGGTGCATGGCGATGTGAAGCCTGCCAATATTCTGATTACCCCAAAAGGAATGGCGAAGGTTGCGGATTTTGGCTTGGCCCGGAATGCCCGGGTTGACCATACCGTGGAACGCTGGGGGACTCCCTACTATATGGCACCGGAGAAGTCTGCACTCGTGCAGGAGGACTTTCGCTCGGATCTGTATTCCCTGGGCACCAGTTTGTTTCACTGTCTGGCGGGCAGGGCCCCCTTTGAAGGAGAAAGTGCCGAGGAGGTGATTGAGGCGGCCATTGCCGGAGAAGCACCCTCCTTACGTGAATTTTGCCCCTGGGTATCCGATGAACTTGTGTCCGTGGTGGACCGCATGACCCGTCATAATCCGGATGAGCGCTATTCGAGCTACAAAGAGGCGATTCTGACGCTCAAGCAGATGATCCAGCCCAAACGACCCCATCCGGATCCGAATCATAAAAAACAGGCGCTTCCCGGTATACAGACCGAAAAGCGCCCTAGCTTGTGGGGGATTACCAAGAGTCGCCTCAAGGAGTTGCTCGAATCCGAGCCGGGACTCCATGAAGACGACGCCTGATCCCGCCTTTTAGTAGCGGTAGTGCTCGGGTTTGTAGGGACCCTCACTCTGAATGCCCAGGTAAGCAGCCTGTTCTGCACTCAGCGTGTCCAGTTTCACGCCCAGGCGGGGCAGGTGCAGACGAGCCACTTCTTCATCCAGATGCTTGGGCAGCATGTAGAGGCCCACGGGGTATTCATCGGTGCGGGTGTAGAGTTCGATCTGAGCCAGCACCTGGTTGGTGAAGCTGTTGGACATCACAAAGCTGGGGTGGCCGGTGGCACAGCCCAGGTTCATCAGACGGCCCTCGGCCAGCAACAGAATGCTGTTCCCGTTGGGGAAGGTGATTTTGTCCACCTGATCTTTGATGTTCTCCCATTCGTATTTGCGCAGAGAGGCCACCTGAATCTCGGAATCAAAGTGACCGATATTGCTGACCACCGCACCGTCTTTCATGCTGAGCATGTGCTGCTCGGTAATCACGTCACAGCAGCCGGTGGTGGTCACGAAGATATCGCCTTCCAGGCAGGCTTCATTCATGGTGGTCACTTCGTAACCGTCCATGGCGGCCTGTAGAGCACAGATGGGGTCAATTTCGGTAACCAGTACGCGGGAACCCTGGCCACGCAGAGCTTCTGCACAGCCTTTGCCCACGTCACCATACCCGGCGACCACAGATACTTTTCCGCCCATGAGGATATCCGTTGCACGGCAAATGCCATCGGGCAGGGAGTGACGACAGCCGTATTTGTTGTCGAACTTGGCTTTGGTTACGGCATCATTCACATTGAAGGCCGGGAAGAGCAGTTCTTCACGCTCATGCATCTGGTAGAGACGATGAACGCCGGTGGTGGTTTCTTCGGAAACGCCTTTAATGGATTCCGCCAGTTTGGCAAAACGACCCGGGCGGGCCTGAACGGCTTTTTTCAGCTGTGCGAGCAGAACCGCTTCCTCTTCGCTGCCGGGCTCTTTATCGAGCACGCTGATATCTTTTTCGGCCTGCAGACCGAGATGCACAAACAGCGTAGCGTCGCCTCCATCATCGAGAATCATGTTGGGATAGACATCGTCACCCCAGTCGAGGATCTTGTCGGTGTATTCCCAGTACTCTTCCAGGGTCTCGCCTTTAACGGCGAAGACCGGAGTTCCCTGGGCCGCCACCGCCGCGGCGGCATGGTCCTGGGTGGAGTAGATGTTGCAACTCGCCCAGCGAACCTCAGCACCCAAGGCCTGCAGGGTTTCGATCAGCATGGCGGTCTGAATGGTCATGTGCAGGGAGCCGGCAATGCGGGCGCCAGCCAGCGGTTTGCTTTCACCGTATTTTTCGCGCAGGGCCATCAGGCCGGGCATTTCGATTTCAGAGAGTTCCATCTCCTTGCGACCGAAGTCAGCCAGGCCGATGTCTTTAATGATGTAGTCTTGTGTTGCTGTGGTCATAAGAACCTTAGGGGCTTGGGTTACGTGCGTGTACAAAAAGAACGGGGAGCTCGGGTGTGGCTCCGGGAAGGGACTCGGTTTGCAGGATGTCTAATCCCAGTTGCCTGAGCATGTCCTGCAGATCAGCCGGGTCAAAGCCCAGCCACAAATCTGCGTATTCCTCCCGGACCCATTCCTGTTCGTGGGAGAGCAAATCGAGAATAAACAAAGAGGCCCCGGGTTTGAGAAGACGGCTGGCTTCCTCGAGCGCAGCTAGTGGCGTCCCTGCGTGGTGCAACACCTGACTCAGGAAGACGGCATCTGCGGAGCTGTCTGCTAAGGGAAGCTTTTCCAGTTCCCCCTCTACGCAACGAATTTTGTCAGCCAGGCCCCGCTTCTCCGCCTCCGCCCCCAGCTCCATGAGCATGTTGGGGGAAAGGTCAATGGCGATGACCTCTTTACTGACTGGAGCCAGAAGTAAGCTAAGAGCCCCTTCGCCACAGCCCACATCCACAATACGCTGATCCCGGAATCCAATTGCCAAGGCAGAGGCCAGAGCCTGCCAACCACCTCCGGGTTCTGTCAGGGAACCATAGCTCCCCGCCATCCGGTCAAAGAAATCGCGGTTCTGAGCCCGGCGTTGATCCAGTACACGTCGCACCGAGCTGCGATCCTCGGCATCGAGAGGGAGCTGATCAAACTGCTTTTCCAACAAAGAGGCCAGCAGTTCTTCACTCAAGGCGGGCCCCCTATGATAGAGCACAGAGGTGCCGTCCCGGCGGGATTCGAGTAATTCGGCTTCCCGGAGAGGCTTCAGGTGACGACTTACCGTGGATTGGGGCATGCCCAGGATCCGAACCAGTTCCGCAACCGACAGCTCTGCCATGGACAGCGCCCGGAGAATACGCAGACGCCCTTCGTCGGATAGAGCCTTATAGAGTTGGGGGATGGGGATATTCATCAGTGTTTCCGGATATACGAATATACTCGATGTCAGAACTCCTGCAACCGAAAAGCAGAGCCACTCTTGAGGGCTGGTCATTGCCAAAGGCTCAGCCCTCCTATACAGAGGGAGTTATGATGGAAACGATGGAAGAGCCTAGTGGTGAACAGGAAATGAATCTGCGTTGCGGTATGGTTGCGGTAGTGGGAGCGGCAAATGCCGGAAAATCCTCCCTCATCAACCGCCTGATGGGTGAAAAGATCTCGATTGTCAGTCCGGTTGCGCAAACGACCCGGAATCAGATCCGTGCCATTCATACCGAGGAGCGGGGCCAGGTTGTGTTCTTGGATACTCCCGGGGTGCATCAGGCCAAAAAACCCTTGAACCAGCAGATGAACAAAATGGCGCGGGCCTCGATTGAGGGGGTGGATGTTTTGATGTTGGTGGTGGATCGCTCCGAAAAGCCCGCCCTTGAGGTGGATGGCTGGATACGCAAGGTCCTCAAAGAGGATGGGGTTCCTGCCATTCTGGTGATGAATAAATGTGACCGGGAAGACCGGGCAAGCGAAGCCTTGAAAACCCTGTGGGCTCAGTTGCAGGAAGAAAAGGGGAAAGAGCGACCCTTAACCTGGGTAACGGTTTCGGCAGAGACCGGGAAGGGCTGCGACGCGTTGCTCGAAGATTTGTTTCAACGGATGCCGCCGGGGCCTCTCCTCTTTCCGGAAGATATGGCCAGCGACTTTCCCCGAAAGCTGGTGATGGCGGATATCATCCGCGAAAAGTTCTTTCACCGTCTGCATCAGGAGTTGCCCCACTCCGTTGCAGTGTGGATTGAACATCTGAACGAAACGGAGAAGGAGTGGAAGGTTTCCGCGGTGGTCTACGTACGGGCTCAATCCCAGAAGGGGATTGTGATCGGTAAAAAAGGCCGCCTCATCAAAGCCGTCAAAGGAGAGGCGGCCACAGATATCGCAGAAGCCTACGGGCAACGCATCCGTCTGGAACTGAATGTCAAGGTGGAGAAGGACTGGGACAAAAACTTCTGGATGCTGAAGAAGCTGGGGTATGTGTCTTAGTCAGTAGTCACTGGTCATTAGTCAGTAGTCATTCGTCAGTAGTCAGTAGGGATTGTCGACTGCGCAACCGCGAGCGGACTCCTGAGGAAGAAACGTTTCCCGCAGGGACTGCGGGACTACTGACCAGTGACCAGTGACCAGTGACCAGTGACCAATGACTACTGACTATTGACCAATGACCTCTTCCTAAAAAGCCCAGCGGAGTTGAGCGCCGATGGTGATGGTATTGGAGTTGATGTCGTCTGTTTCGAGTTCATCAAAGTCTGTGAAGATGTAGTTCGCATTCAGGTCGAGTTTTAAACGGCCGATGGGAATCATGAATCCGGCACGGAGCAGATAAAACAGGTCGTTGGTGAATTCACCGTCTGTGTAGAAGGCGCCCAGTCCGATACCGGCGTAGAGGACATCCCCCAATAGCAACAGAGCCTGAGGGGCGTACACGGTTTCGGTCGCTCCACCATAGTTATCGGGAAAGACTTCCACTTCACCTTGCAGGGCAAAGAGACCGCTATCCAGGCGCAGAGCAGCAGACCAGGCGATACCGTCGGTATCGACGTTGTCTAAATCGATGTCATCGAGAACGGTGAAATAGCGGGCGCCGATGCCAACTTCGATATGGCTGTCTTCCGCGTTCAGGCTGAAGGAGAGAAGGGTACAGGTAAGGAGACACAGAATGGTTTTCATGAACATAGCGATAGGGGGTAAGGGTGAGTGCCCAGATGAAACAAACCCGGAAGGAAATGCCAGAGGAATTAATCATGATTTCACGGTTGACCCCGGCAAGGAAATAGCTATGTTCCGCGTCCCTTCGGGAAACCGAACTGATCTTTACCAACGACGATTTCAACCTGAAAAGAAAAACAAAAAACACGGTTGACCAACGAAGCAAACTTCTGCTAAGTTCGCCAGCCCGCTCGGGAAACTGAGCTACGTTCTTTTCAATGCCCTGCGGCAAACAAAGCAAAAAAGACAGTTGACAGTATGTCTTCAGTTCTGCTAAGTTCTCCGGCCCGCTCATTCAACTGAGCACGTTCTTTACAGCCGACATCAAAACAAACTTAAGCAAAACAGTTGACACCCAACAGCAACTTACGCTATGCTGTGCGGCCCCTGATTTCGGGATTGCTTCGAATAACTCGAACAACCCAACGTTCTTTGACATGA
>DIYK01000033.1:26224-26355 GCA_002429005.1 Verrucomicrobia bacterium UBA6056 | reverse complement strand
TGAGTGAAACGGAAAATGTTGTCGACGAAGAGCAGCACGTCCTGACTCATTTCATCACGGAAGTGTTCCGCAACCGTCAGAGCAGAGAGAGCCACACGGGCACGCGCCCCGGGAGGTTCGTTCATCTGACC
>DIYK01000033.1:25433-26016 GCA_002429005.1 Verrucomicrobia bacterium UBA6056 | reverse complement strand
GTTGTGAATCAATTCCTGAATCAACACGGTTTTACCCACACCGGCACCACCGAAGAGACCAATTTTACCACCCTTCCGGTAGGGAGCGAGCAGGTCAATCACCTTAATTCCGGTCACGAGAACGGAGTCGCTGGTGTCTTGATCCTCAAAAGCGGGTGCAGCGCGGTGAATCGAGGAAACGCCGGATGCCTGTACCTCGCCCTGGTTATCAATGGGCTCACCGAGAAGGTTCATCACACGACCAAGCGTGCCTTCCCCTACAGGCATGGAAATGGGAGCCCCGGTGTCGCGGACCTCAACACCACGGACCAGACCGTCTGTGGTGTCCATGGCAATGGCGCGGAGTACATTGCCGCCAAGGTGCTGAGCCACTTCAAAGGTCAGGTTGTCTTCTTGGTCGCTGATGGAGGCATTGGAGCATTTCAACGCGTTCAGAATCGGGGGCAGTTGGCCCTCCGGGAACTCGATGTCACACACAGCACCCAACACCTGGGTGATTTTTCCAACGGCAGCTGATTCGTTCATGTAGAAGTCCTCGGGATCAAAGCGCTTCCGCGCCAGAGATAATTTCAATCAATTCGGT
>DIYK01000033.1:24580-25374 GCA_002429005.1 Verrucomicrobia bacterium UBA6056 | reverse complement strand
GAGATAATTTCAATCAATTCGGTGGTAATGGCCGCCTGACGCGCTCGGTTGCGCAGCAGGAGGGTCTCGTCAATCATGTTCTGAGCATTGGTGGTCGCATTATCCATTGCGGTCATACGAGCACCATGTTCCCCGGCAGCATTTTCCAGCAAAGCGTAAAACACTTTGAAGGTCACCAGTCGGGGAACCAGAAAACTGAGTAGTTCACCCATTTCCGGCTCGGCCAGGATATCGCTGTCAGCTGATACCTGCTCCACATCTTCATCAGGAAGATCCACGGCAGGTTCGAGAGGCAGCAGGTCCCGGATTTCCGGTTTCTGGGAGAGAGGGCTGATGAAGCGGTTGCAGATCAGCAAGACTTTGTCGAACTCCCCTTCCAGGAAGGCGTGTTCAAGACGACGTGTCATGTGACTGGCATCGTGGGCAGACGGTGTAGCGCTGTTCAAATCGAACTGCTGCCACAGGGTTTCCCGTTTCTCAAAATGCATAAAACCACGGCGTCCGGCAAAGGCCAGTTCGTATTCAATCCCGTCCTCTTTGCGTTCTTCGAGATAATTCTCAACGAAACGAATGAGGTTGTTATTGAAACCGCCGCAGAGGCCTTTGTCCGAGCTGTAAATGACCAGCAGGACTTTTTTGATTTCATCGCGCTGCTCCAGCAGCGGATGCATATCGGGTTCCACAGCTCCACCAATGCGATGAATCAATTGATTCACCTCGTTGGCAAAGTCCTGAGCTTTCCGCTGGGCTTCCTGGGCACGACGCAACTTGCTCGCGGAAACCATTTTCATGGT
>DIYK01000033.1:23880-24508 GCA_002429005.1 Verrucomicrobia bacterium UBA6056 | reverse complement strand
ATTTTCATGGTCTTCGTGATCTTCCGGGTGTTGCGTAAACTCCCGATCTTGCGGTTGTAGTCCTTAATGCTCGGCATAGGGGTCTCGGTTCAGGAAAAGGTTAGCCTTAGGCACTCCACTTGGATTTGAAGTCTTCAATGACTTCTTTCATCCGGGTCTCCACCTCGTCACTCAGAGCTTTTTGCTCCTGGACCAGACGGACAAAGTCGGCATAAGTGGAATCGAGCGCATCATTCAGATCGGCTTCAAATTTGAGCACATCCTCTGTGTTTACATCATCGAGGAAGCCACGGGTACCGGCATAAATGATGACGATCTGTTTCACGACATCCAGAGGCTGGTTCACGCCCTGTTTGATCACCTGCATGAGGCGCTGACCACGTTCCAACTGATGACGGGTTCCCGCATCCAAGTCAGAAGCAAACTGGGAAAAGGCAGCCAGTTCTCGGAACTGAGCCAAGTCCAGACGCAGCGTACCGGCAACCTTCTTCATCGCTTTGATCTGAGCGTCGCCACCCACACGGGATACAGAAATACCCGGGTTAATTGCAGGACGCTGACCCGCGTTAAACAAATCGGACTCCAGGAAGATCTGACCGTCCGTAATCGAAATCACGTTGGTCGGAAT
>DIYK01000033.1:23635-23811 GCA_002429005.1 Verrucomicrobia bacterium UBA6056 | reverse complement strand
GAAATCACGTTGGTCGGAATGTAGGCAGAAACATCACCGCCCTGAGTCTCAATCACCGGCAGAGCGGTCAAAGAACCTGCACCTTCGGCGTCGCTCATTTTAGCGGCGCGCTCGAGGAGCCGGCTGTGCAAATAGAAGATGTCACCCGGGTAAGCTTCACGTCCGGGAGGACGACG
>DIYK01000033.1:23212-23564 GCA_002429005.1 Verrucomicrobia bacterium UBA6056 | reverse complement strand
GGAGGACGACGCAGCAACAGGGAGAGCTGACGATAGGCTTGGGCCTGTTTGGTCAAATCGTCGTATACGATGAGGGCATGTTTGCCATTATCGCGGTAGTACTCCGCCATAGCTGTACCAGCGTAGGGAGCCAGGAACTGCATAGCAGCCGGATCCGAAGCGGTAGCGGAAATAATGGTGGTGTACTCCATCGCACCATGGCGTTTCAAGGTTTCAACCACCTGCACCACGGTAGAGCGTTTCTGGCCAATGGCCACGTAGAAACACTGCACATCCTGGCCGCGCTGGTTAATGATGGTGTCGATGGCCAGAGAGGTTTTTCCGGTTTTACGGTCACCAATAATCAACTCAC
>DIYK01000033.1:10824-23084 GCA_002429005.1 Verrucomicrobia bacterium UBA6056 | reverse complement strand
GTCTGCATCGGCTCGTGAACGTCCTTACGTTCAATGATTCCGGGAGCTTTCAGTTCAATCACACGGTCCTGATCGGTGTTGATGGGAGCCCCACCGTCGATGGCAACGCCCAATGCGTCGACCACACGGCCAAGCAGTTCATCCCCTACCGGAACGGAAGCGATGGTTTTGGTCCGCTTGACTTGGTCACCTTCCTGAACGCCGGTGTCGTCGCCGAACAGCGCGATACCCACATTGCTTTCTTCAAGGTTCAACGCCATACCGACCAAGCCGGTCTTGGGGAACTCAACGAGCTCACCCGCCATGACGCCGGAAAGACCGTGGGCACGGGCAATGCCGTCCCCCACACTGAGAACCGTGCCAACCTCGTAGGTTTCAGGGCCGGTGCTGAAGGCATTGAGCTGCTCCCGGAGAATGGAGGCCACTTCATCTGGTTGGATGTCGATGGACATAAAAGGTTTCCTCGCGTTAAGCGGTGAGTATGTTTTCTTTAAAAGTGTTGAGCTTGGAAATGAGGCTGTAGTCTTCGACCACATCGCCAAGTTTAATTTGGAATCCGCCGATGAGAGAATCGTCTTCGATGCAGTCCAAAACAATTTTCTTGCCCGTGCGTTCTTCGAGCTTTTTGATAAGCTCTTTCTGCTGACGCACCAGCAGTTTGGTCGCAGAAGTTACCTGGACTTTTTGGATACCCTGTGCCTGACGGAGTCGTTCGGACGATTCCGTCAGGATGTCGGGCAGATCCGTAAAGCGTTCACGCCGGATCAGCAGCGAGAGGAACTTACTGGTCACCTCGTGGAGAGAATCTCCAAACAGGGCCTGCAGGGTTTCGCTGCGTTTTTCGGCGGGAAGCAGAGGGAAGAGGACAAACTGGCGGAAGGGTTCGGAATCCCGAAGGAGATCCCGAAGGCCCTGAACGTCTGCAGCCACGTCGGACAGTGCCGAAGCCTGGCTGGCAGCGTCCACCAGCGTTTTTGCGTAAGTGAGAGCGACCGTGGGCATGCCGGATTACATCTCCGCGATCAGCTGATCAGCAAGTTCTTTTTTGCCCTTGCTGTCCAGTTCACGATTGAGAAGTTTCATGGCCAGATCTACTGCAGCCGCAGCAGAGTGTTCGCGCAGAGCCGCTTCGGCTTTGCCCTGGGCGGTGCTGATATCGCGTTCTGCGTTTTCACGCAGGATGGCAGCATCGTCGCGGGCTTTGCTTTCAATGACTTTGGCGGCCTCACGGGCGGCTTCACGGCCGGAGTCGAGGATCTCACGGGCTTCCGCATCCGCCTCATCCTTCTTGGCCTGAACCGTGCTCTCGAGCTCGGCCATCTCTTTTTCGAGACGGTCGGCATTCTCCAGAGACTGTTCGATTTCCTTTTCGCGCTCATCGAGCTTCTCGAGAATCGGCGTAAACGCTTTCTTCTTAAGAATGACGGTCGCGGTAATGAAAATCACCAGAAACCAGAAGAACATCGCTCCGTCCACAGGACTGCTACTTCCATGTCCCTCGCCGTGCGAGGCCTCAGAAGAGTGGGCCTGCACTTCGTGGACTTCAAGAAGTGTTTCGTCGGTTGTTTCGGCGTGATGAGACATTCAGATTCGCTCCAGCCGGGGCGCACTCCCGAATCAACTTCGGAGCGGCCCCAGCCCAGGGTGGGCGCTCAGGGTGAGCAGTCGGACTTACTTGCCAATTGCAAGGATACAGACCACGGCGCAGAACAGCGCCACACCTTCGATCAGCGCGGCTGCGATGATCATCATGGTCTGCAGTTTGGCCTGAAGCTCAGGCTGACGGGCGGAACTTTCCAGAGCTGCTGCTGCAAGTTTGGAGATTCCGAAGGCGGCTCCGATGGTGACAAGACCGGCACCAATAGCGGACAGGGTGGCTACGTTTTCCATGGTGGATTACCTTTCCAGTACAAGGAGGGGTGGGGTTAAAGACAGGTTATGTTTCAGTTTGGAAATTAGTGTTCTGGGTGGAGCATCTGCCCCACAAAGATGGCGGAGAGCATCGTGAAAATGTAGGCCTGCAAAAAGGCTACCAGAAGCTCGAGGAAAAAGACAAAGAGGGCTAAGCCGATTGCGGGAAACGCTGGAGCTCCGTAGATCACGGCAATACCGATCATGGCGAAGAGCACAATATGTCCGGCAAACATGTTTGCAAACAAACGGATGGCCAAGACGATGGCTTTGATGAACAAGCCGGCAATCTCAATCGGGACCAAGAGGAAAAGCACCGGCACCGGAACCCCGTGAGGGATGAAATTCTTGAAGAAGCCCCCTACTCCGTAACGCTGCATCGGCAGAACCGTCATGGCCAGGAACGTCGTGAAGGCCAAGGCCGCGGTCACGCCCAAGCTGGCGGTTGCGGTGGAGAAAATCGGAATCAATCCCAACAGGTTCAAGGTAAGAATGACCGTGAACTGGGAAATGAAAATCCAGGCGTACTCCCGTCCATCTGCAGCACCCAGATAAGGAATGCTGATTTCGTTGCGGACGAAGCTGACCATGCTTTCCAGAAGGTTGGTCCAGCCACGGGGTACGCGGGCATTGAGGTTGTACACCCGGATGTACAGGAAGCAAACCAGAGCCACTCCCAAGAGCCCCATCAGACCGGAGAGCTTAAAGCCTTCCGGAAGGTTGGCGTCAGCAAAGTCCAAGTGCACGTTGGCCAAGGTCCAGGATGCACCATCGGAAACGTGATGCGTGATCCATTGGGTCACGGCTTCGGTTTTTTCTGCGATGGGATCTACGGTCTCACTCATGGGAAGAAATTGCTCGTGTTTGGCGGACATGTTTGAGCTGCATCATGGCGATTCCGCCGATCATCAACAGCACAAATCCTGTCAAAAACAAGGGCAGGAATAACGGGTCGTAACCCACATGCAACCCTATAACGAAAAAAATTGTTAAAGTATTCACGAATAGCTTGATGGTGACCCAAAGCAGGCCTGCTGCAGGGCCGGATCCCCGTCGTTGTCCTTCTGGAAAGGAGGCGGCAATCCCATACATGAACCAGTTAAAGCCCAGGATTCCACAAAGCCATTGCATGGCAGGAAGCTCCTGCACGGGCCAGCGATGTTCGGCCAGTTTCCAGAGGATGACTCCCGTGGCCAGTCCCCATAACAGCCAGCCGGCCCAGCGCCTCATGATTCGTCTTTCTCGGAACTTTTCCGAACCAGCTTCCACACCTCATAGGCTCCGTAACAGAGCCCAAAGCTCAGGCCCACCAGCACGCCCCAGGGTTCGGTTCCGTTCTTGGCATCAAATTTCATACCCAACCAGGTAAACAGGCCCATGGCCACGGCAAAACTACTTCCCAGCATGATCGCTGGGGAAACCTGACTGGTTTGATGAACCACATCCCGATGAACTTTAAGATATCGGTTGGGTTTCGGGGTCTGCTTAGAAGATTTTTCCGTCATCTGCATCGCTCTCTGTTTTAGGGCATCGGGAGCTGCTGCCCGGCCTGGGCATCCAACCAGCTCTGTAGGATAAGCTGTGCCGCCAACTGATCCCGTAGCTGTTTCCGCCGACCCGCTTTCAACTCTCCTGCGCGCATCGCCCGTTCCGCCTCGGTGGAACTTAGCCGTTCATCCCAGAGCAGAATCTCCAGACTGGGAAGTTGCGTTTGCAGTTTCCGGGCAAAGGCCTCCGATGCTTCTGCTAAATCGCTTTTGTCCCCATTCAACAACAGCGGCAGGCCGACCACGATGCCACTCACCTCTTTTTCGGCGACCAGCTCACGAATACGCCGGGTCGCTGCTTTGAGGCTGTTGCCATCCACCGTTTCCAACGGGGTGGCCACCATGCGCAGGGGATCGCTCAGGGCTACGCCAATCCGACGCAGCCCAAAATCGATCCCCAGTACACGGCCCTCCCCCATCAGAGCAGGGCCTCACAGTCGCCACGCTCATGCAGCGCTTTGACCAGTTTTTTGATATCCTGTGCACGCTCCTTGGGGCAGACCAGGGTTACGCCATCTGCCTGCACCACCACGAGATCTTTCACGCCGATACAGGCCGTGAGATGATCCCGGGAGAGAATGATGTTGCCACTGCAATCCAGCACTTCGGTTTGGCCAATGCGGGTATTGCCATCTTCATCCGCGGGGAAATGATGTTCCAAGGCGGGCCAGGATCCCACATCATCCCAATCGAAGGTGCCCACAGCCATAACAATATTACTGGCTTTTTCCATGAGCGCATAATCAATGCTGATTTTGGAAAGCTGCTCATACTCGCGACGCAGGACGTCAATAAATTGCTCCGTGCCGATGCTGTTTTTCACCCGATCCATCATCCGCACCAAGGCAGGACAGTAACGGGTCAGTGCCAAACGCAGGCTGTGCGCTGACCAGATAAACATGCCGGAGTTCCAATAATAGGTTCCACTCTCGACGAAGTTTTTCGCTTTGACCAGATCCGGTTTTTCTTCAAAGTTTTTCACCGAATGGAACTCGGTTTCGCCGTCCCATGCCAAGGCTTCGTTTACATTGATGTACCCAAATCCGGTGTCCGGATGCAGGGGACGAATGCCCATGGTAATCAGAACATCCTGTTGGGAGGCCAGCTCCATGGATTCGGACAGAGTTCGATTGAACACGTCCAGATTTTTCATGACATGGTCAGCTGTCAGAATGCAGAATACGCCTTTGGGATCTTTTTTCTCCACCAACACACAGGCCAATGCCACTGCCGCAGCGGTATCCCGCCCCATCGGTTCGCCCACGATGTTTTCTTTGGGCAGCTGGGGAAGACAGGCCCGGGTGGCCTCAACAATATCGGCGTTGGTGACCACAAACACATGATCGGGGGGAATCAGTTCCCCCACCCGTTCCACTGCTTGAGCGATCAGGGCTTTGTCCCCGACCAAATCGAGTAACTGTTTGGGGCGTTTGGATGTGCTGAGCGGCCAGAAGCGCTCGCCTTTTCCTCCCGCCAGGATGACGGCATAGGCATGTGGGTTCATGGGGTCTCCTTCGGTTGTTTCACAGCAGAAATCAGTTCAGCAATGTTCCGCCCAGCCGCTTCACGGCCCTCCGGGCTATTCCCGGCCCGGTGAAAGGTGTTCACAATGTGGCTGCCCACCACCACGGCATCGCAAAGTTGTGCGTAGCTGCGGGCCTGTTCCGGTGTGGAGACCCCAAAGCCCAAAGCCAAAGGATTTTGCGTGTGGCGACCCGCTCGTTCCAGGACTCCCTGTGCCTCCGCTTGGAGTTCGGACTGTTCCCCGGTCACTCCGGCCCGACTGACGCAATAAACAAAGCCACTGCCATCGCCGACCAGACCTGCAACCCGTTCTTCCGGCGTGGTCGGGGTGACCAGCACAACATGATTCAAGCCATGGGCTGCCAGCTCTTTGCGGAAGGGCGCCGATTCCTCCAGCGACATATCCACCAGCAACATGCCATCCACACCGGCTTCCGCAGCCCGTTTGCAGGAGTGTTCAAATCCACGTGCATACAGGGGGTTCAGATAAGAGAAAAACAACAGCGGGATCTCACTCTGTTCCCGAATGCGTTCCACACAGGCACAGATGCCTTCAAAGGTGGCCCCAGCCTCCAACGCACGTTCTGCAGCCCGTTGATTGGCTTCGCCATCAGCAAGGGGATCCGAAAAAGGAATACCTAATTCCACCACGTCGGCTCCCAGTTTCTCGAGAAGCAGGACCCGCTCTACGGTTGCATCCAGATCCGGATCCCCGGCGGTGATATAGGCAATAAATCCACACTCCCCGCGTTCACGCAGTTCCTGAAATCGTTTATCAATTCGTGTTTCCATCATAAAGCTCTTCTCCCGTCACAGCGGACCAGGCCAAGGCAAGCCCTTCAAGCGTCAGGTCCGGGACTACCTCTACTGCTTCCCCGAAGTCACGCAAGACCTCAGCGGCAAAACCTCCGGTGGCCAGCAAGCGCAGCTCCGGCACTTGGAGTTGGGCCTGGATCTCATGTACAATTTCCCGCACCATGCCGCGATAGCCATAAAAGGACCCCGCATGCATGGCTTCCTCCGTGCTGCGGCCAATCACACGATCGGTGGGTTTGGGATCCAGTAACGGTAACAGGGCGGTTTTCTCTCCCAGAGATCGATACATCATTTCCACGCCCGGAGAAATCACGCCCCCAATGTAGGCCCCCTGTTCATCCACAATATCGAAGGTGAGCGCGGTTCCGAAGTCTGCAACCACCAAGGGCGCTGGGACCCGGGCCAAGGCAGCGATCGCATTCGCAAGACGATCTGCACCGATCCGGGAAGGTTCGGGATAGTTGACCTCCAGAGGCATGTCTCCGCCTGGCGTCAATTGCCAGCCTGGGCACTGCAAGCACTGGGTTAACTGCCTCAGCCAAGGCCCGGAGAGTTCGGGAACCACAGAGCACAAGAGTACCGCACGAGCGTCTTTTCCCTGAAGATCTCTGCAGGCTTCTGCCAGATTGGCTTCCACCCCGTTGCGCCTCAAATAGCGACGATGCCCCTCAATTCCCCGGGCACTCATCCAGGCCAGCAAGGTGCTGGTATTGCCGATATCCACCAGCAATATGGGAGAAGCTGACCCGGATGCCTGCATCAGATCGCGTCCAAAGCGATATCCACGGAACGCACCGAATGCGTCAGAGCTCCAACCGAGATCGCATCAACTCCCGTGGCGGCGACGCCTTGGAGGGTATCCAAGGTAATTCCGCCGGAGGCTTCCGTTTTGCAACGCCCTTCGCAGAGGTGAACACAGCTTTCCAATTCGAACAAGGTCATGTTATCCAACAGAATCCAATCCGGATCGGCTTCCACCAGTTGTTTCACCTGTGTGACAGAGTCAGCTTCCACTTCCACCAGCAAATCTGGAAATTCTTGACGGGCATGTGCCACGGCTCCAGCCAAACTCCCCCCATTCCGGCGCCAATGAGCCAGGTGATTGTCCTTAATCAACACCTGATCATAGAGCCCGGCACGATGGTTCACCCCACCTCCGCAATGCACCGCATATTTTTCGAGCAGGCGCCAGCCGGGGGTGGTTTTGCGGGTATCGAGAATCTGGGTCCCCCACTCTTCTACCGCAGCCACATAACGTCCGGTCTGGGTGGCAATGCCACTGAGGCGTTGCAGGAAATTGAGCGCGGTGCGTTCAGCGGACAGGATCGATCCTGCAGCGCCACGGATGCGCAAGATCTCAGCTCCGGCTTCAATCTGATCGCTGTCTGCCAAAAAGGGCTCCAGCTTCAGCGAAGGATCCACAGCCTCAAACACCTTCATCGCCACGGGCAACCCCGAGAGAATAAAGTCTTCCCGAGCCACCATAACCATCGCCGCATCGGCATCCGGCATAAGCGCCTGACTGGTTACATCTCCGCGATCCCCCAGATCTTCCTGAAGGGCCAGTTCCAGCAAATGCTGGAGTTCCGTAGACGCGACCAGATCAAATTCAATCCGCGTACGCTGTTCCGTCATCTTCTCAGTATCTCCGGACCTTATTGCTAGGTACCGCAACCAGCGTGCTGCTTCGGTATTTCCGCTGCGCCGCCGTAGGCGCCGTATCCACAATGGTCATGGTTCCCCCCGTACCCACCACCTGCGTTCCCACGGGCAATTCCTGCCAGCGGCCTGCATCTTGGGTGGGATCGGAATACAGAATCGTATAGCGTTGGTCTTTAACGGATTGCCATTGCAGGGTCACGCCATCGCGAGACCGCACAATCATCAAAGTGGTTTTCCGCCAGGGCTCTTCCGGACCATGCTCCACGCGAACACAGCCGGCAATCAAGAGCAAGCCCAGTATCCAGAGCCGGAACTCAGGGCGCATCGAAGCTGAATCCTTCCGTGGAGCCTGCACTGGCTGCAGGCACGCGACTGCTGGAAGAAGCCGCGGGCGGGTTCTCCGGGAATTTGATCTTCGGGTTTACATCAAATTCGAGCACATCATCTTCCAGTGGCTGCAGGCTGCTGGGCGGAATGCTTTCCTGCTGGGTACTTTTCCGGCCCTCCATGGCTTTGATGGGATTCCCTGCTTTGGGGATATCTTCACGCCGGGTCGTATCGTACCAGCTTTCCTGATTCACTTCCTGGTTCAGATTTTGCACCTGCAGATCATAGCGCAGGGCAAACCATTCCCAGTCTTTCTTTTTGAAATTGCTCATACGGCCAATGGCATTGATGAGATTGGTCATGTCGGTGGAGTCGAGGTTGAGCACCTCTGGAGACCACACGGCAGCCCGGTCAATCAGTTCTGCGGTTCGCTCATTATCCTCACCAATGATCACGGTACGGGTGGGCGGACTCTTAAGCAGGTTGCCATTGCTGAAGCGGCTGGAAGAAATGTAGACCCAGCGCTCTCCGGTCCATGCGTGCAGGACGGGCTCATCGGCGGGGGCCGATTGATCATAGGCGACTAAGTAAAAGGTACGGAAGGCCTGCAGATCCCGGCTCAACTGAACCATGTCCTGACGGGTGGGGACCACCAGCAGGGTAGATGCTTTTTTGCCACGGGCCTGCACAGGCAGGGTGGACAGACAGACCAGACAAATCAAAGAGAGTATCGTTTTCATCACAGCTCCACGTGTTTCTACCCCTAAACCACAGCACTGGGCGGGGATCAATCCTCAATGCCAAGAGCTTTTAACACAAAGCTCTGCGTTTTTAGTTCCATTCAAGGGACAGAGCGCTGAATTTTGCTTTTCAGATAATCCTGCGGCAACTCCAATTCATTCCAAATTCGGTAAAATGCTGAAAAGCCATCCCCGGTAATGGATGCCCCTTTCACGGTTTCATCTCCGATGACTCTCATGGACGAACAGCTGAAACAGATCAGCAAATCCACAGGCCCCTCTTCAAAAGGAAATCGAATCCCGTGATGGGGCATAAAGCAAGCAGACACAGTCCCGTCCGAATTCCGGACACTCTCTGCCAGAGCCTCGGCAAGCTCTTGTTGTATCGCAGCTCTCTCTTCCTGTTTATCTGCCACAATGGGAAAACGATCCAGTTTTTTCATGGAGGCCTTAGGAACAGGCTTGGGCTGGACAGCACCCGGAGAGCTATCCAAACTGGGGTAAGTTGGTTGCTCCAGTGAATAAAGCGTCCAGGGAATCTTTTCGTGAAGGGCACGCTCCAAGAGCTGCAGGACATCTAGTTTTTCCTGGCGAAATTCCTGCCAGGCTTCCGGATCCCGTTCTGCCCATTCAGGTACAGGACCGACCCGTGGGTCCAGGGCAGGCGCTTTCTGCTCCGGTTCTACATGCGTACAGCCCAGCAACAACAGGCTGATCATTACGCCCCCTACCCAACATCGCCAGAACCTGTTCATCGCGAACGCCGCACTCACAAGGAGTTATACAGCTCGATATACTCTCCGGCACAGTTTGCCCAGGAGACATCCTGATTCATGCCGCGCTGCCGCACCGTGCGCAGGCGCTTTTTATCATGAAACAAACTGGTAGCTTCACGGACACATTCCAGCAAGGATTCCGGGCTGGTCGCACTCATCACAAATCCGGTCCCATGACTCGCATCCAGACGCAGATCCTGCACCGTATCCACCAAACCGCCCACCCGGTTTACAATCGGCAGGGTTCCGTAACGAAGACTGTAAAGCTGATTCAGGCCACAGGGTTCAAACACACTCGGCATCAGGAAAAAGTCGCCCCCCGCTTCGATACGATGACTTAAGTCCGCATCATAGCCGATGAAACAGGAGAAATTCTCCGGCCAGCGTTCCTGCCAGGACAACACCATGTTTTGATATTCTTCCTGCCCTGAACCCAGGAGAACAAACTGCAGGGGCAACTGCATCATGTTTTCCATGGCCTGGGAAATGAGATCGACGCCTTTTTGGGACACCAATCGGCTGATCAGCACAAACAAGGGCAGCTCTTTGTGATAACTCAAACCGAATTCCTTCAACAAAGCCTGCTTGCACTGCTCTTTTCCACTCAGGGCTTTTGCCGTGTAGTTCGCAGGGAGTGCCGGGTCCGTTTCCGGGTTCCACTGCTCCACATTCACGCCATTGACAATGCCTTTTACCGGCGTGTCCAAGCCCTTCAACACCCCTTCCAAGCCGCATCCGAAGCTTTCGGTTTCGATTTCACGGGCATAGGTTGGACTCACCGTACTCACCCGGTCCGCACCCACCAAGCCCGCTTTCAGCTGATTCAGTTTGCCATAAAACTCCAGTTCCGGGTATTGATCCAGCGTATTACCCGGTAGGTTGGTCAGAAAGAGTTTGGTCGCCTCTGCCACGCCCTGATAAGCCAGATTATGAATGGTCATCAGCGTTTTTTCCTGCCCATCCCGTCCCGTCCCGTTAATTCCCTTTTCCAACAGGGCAGGAATCAATCCGCATTGCCAGTCATTACAGTGCACCACATCGTAAGGGCGCCCCAGGCCATCAATCAAGGCCACCACCGCTTTCTGAAAAAACAAAAATCTTTCAAAGTTATCCCTGTACTCCCGATGCGGGAGGGCGTATAACTCTTTCCGGTCGAAGAATTCCTCGTTCCCAACGAAATAGGTTAGCGTATTCTGGTGTTCACAGGCGTAAATGTCGGCGGGAATCAATTCCATCCCCAACGGGATGACCAAGGTATGGGGCGTACGGTGAATCGAATAGCCCCCCTTCTTCTGACCATCCACCACCGCGCGGAACAACGGCATAATCCGCTCCACGCGCAGCCCTTTCCGGTTCAACTCCACCGGCAACGCATCCGCCACATCGGACAAACCTCCCGTACTGGCAAAAGGACGCGACTCGCTGCTAACAAACAATACCCGGGAGTTGTGGGAATCCATATGGTTTTCCTAATCACTTTTTAAAAGGACATCGCTCTTAACCATGAAACATGAAACGCTTCAACGTCAAACTCTGGATCTCCTACGCCATCCGGAATACCGCCCCTGCAAGTTCCAAGGCGTACTCCAGCAACTCGGCCTGAGCAGCGGAAACCGCAAACAATTACGGAAACTCCTCAAAGACCTGGAGGCCCAAGGCCTCGTCGAGAAACTCCCCGGCAACCGCTTTGCGGCCAGCGAGGGAGCGCCCTCCTCCGGCAAAGGAGGCAAGGCTTCAGCCACCCCCCGTCGCCAGAAATCCCGCGAGGTGCGGGGCGTCTTTTCCCAGCATGCTCAGGGGTTCGGCTTTCTTGCCGTGGAACCTGATGGGGAAACGGACAAACTCGAGGAACTGTTTATCCCTGCAAACGCCAGCTTGGTCGCCCGCCATGGTGACCGGGTGATCGCCCGGGTGCTTCCCACCCGCAAACCCGGTGGACCCAAAGGAGATGACTTGTACGAAGGGGAAATCCTCGAAGTCATTGAACGCGGCAGCCCCTTTTGTGTGGGTACACTGCGGCAACGGGGCAATGGTTGGTCGCTGATTCCCGATGATGCCCGGATTGATGGCCCCGTGCGAATTACCGGTTTTGGGGACAGCAAACCGAAAGCCGGCTTTAAGGGCGTGGTCCTGCTGGAGGACCGCATGGATCCCGGCCTTCCTGAATGCGGCGAATTACAGGAATTGCTCGGACAGGCCGGTGATCCCGGCGTGGACATCCTTTCCATCATGCGTGGGCATGGCCTGGTCTCTGAATTCCCCCCGGAAGTCCAGGCTGAGGCCGAGGCCTTTACCCGGGCGGTCACCGATAAGGATCTGCAGGAACGCCGGGATCTTAGGGACAGCTTTATCATCACCATTGACCCCAAGGACGCACGGGATTTTGATGATGCGCTCAGCGTGGAGGAGATCCCCGGAAAACCGAACTGGCTTCGCGTCGGGGTGCACATTGCAGATGTCGCGGGCTTCGTAAAACCCGGGGGCTCTCTGGATCAGGAAGCCCAGGCCCGAGCGACCTCAGCCTATTTGGTGGACCGGGTCGTTCCGATGTTACCGGTGCACCTCACCAATGATTTGTGCAGTTTGGTTCCAAATCAGGACCGACTGGCTCACACCGTAATGCTCGACATCAATACCCACGGAGGGGTCAAGGCTGTGGACTGTTTCCGCTCGGTCATTCACTCCAAACAGCGCCTCACCTATGAACAGGCTCAAGTGTTTATCGAGGGTGGTCAGGTAGAGGGCGTGGTCGAAGGCGTCCGGGAAAAAGTGATCGCTCTGGCCCGACTCACCCGCAAACTGCGGCGCAACCGTATCCGCGGAAATGCGCTGAGTTTTGATATGCCGGAGATTCGCTGTCAGTTGGATGAGAACGGGGACGTCACCGGGTTTCACCACAAAAAGGCTATGGAGGCCTATCAACTGGTTGAGGAATGTATGCTCATGGCCAACCGGGA
>DIYK01000033.1:9821-10757 GCA_002429005.1 Verrucomicrobia bacterium UBA6056 | reverse complement strand
ATGCTCATGGCCAACCGGGAAGTTGGCGCCCTGCTCGCCGGCAAATTCGGTACCGCCATCTATCGGATTCACGAGGAACCCAGCGAACAGGATTTTGAAAACATGGCCGAACAGTTACGCCACCTTGGTGTGGAAGGCGTGCCTGAGCTCAACCCGGAAGGCATTAACAGCCTACTTTCCCGGGAGATGAGTGACCCCATGCGACAGGCCGTGACCCTCACCCTGCTCAAAAACATGAACCGAGCCCTGTACTCTGCGGAACTGGGGGAGCATTTCGGTCTGGCCTTCGATACCTACACCCACTTCACCTCTCCCATCCGGCGTTATCCGGACCTCATTGCCCACCGACTTTTGCTGGCCCTGGAGAAGGATCAAGAGAGCCCGTATTCCGAAAAAGATCTGGCCCGCATCGCCCAGCACAGTTCCGAACGGGAACGCGAGGCGGCCGATGCGGAATTGGAAAGCCATCAGGTGAAACGGGTGCAGTATTACTACAACCTGTGGATGTCCGGCCAGACCGGACCGCTCGAAGCCACAGTCTCCTCCATCCTGCCCCGCGGCATTCTGGTCGAACTGAGCGAAAGTGGCCAGCGGGCCCTGCTCCCCTTCCCAGCCCTCGACGGCGACTACTACGAAGTCAACAGCACCGGAACCCGGGCCACGGGCCGAGGTAGCGGACGGGTCTGGCAAATGGGCGACAGCCTCCAAGTACATCTGGCCAAAGTGGACAGCGAGGCCAAACAGGTGGATGTCAGCTACTACGCAGCGGAGAGTTGAGGAAGTTCTCCCAAGTTACTCTCATGTTGGCTTCGCGCCTCTTCGTGCCCTTCGTGGTAACCTTTCAAATCAAGATTAGCCATATGAGCTTGCTGATGAACATGATTCTGTCGGAAGCCTGAAAAGCTATCGAATTCTGTGGCCTGAAGGCCGACAGCT
>DIYK01000033.1:9487-9752 GCA_002429005.1 Verrucomicrobia bacterium UBA6056 | reverse complement strand
GCCTGAAGGCCGACAGCTACTTTTCCGTCGGCACCACAATGCCGCGGATGATCTGCCGCTGCGCGATCAGGAACACAAACAAGGTCGGAATCGCAGCCAACACGAAGGCTGCATTCATCACTCCCGGTCCATATTCCTGCTGTAACTGATACAGCCATACCATGATCGTCCACATGCGTTCATCCTGACAAATCAACAGGGCAAACATAAACGCGGTGTAGGCATTTACGAAAGCCCCCAGCGCAATCACGGCGAGAATGGGTTT
>DIYK01000033.1:7683-9425 GCA_002429005.1 Verrucomicrobia bacterium UBA6056 | reverse complement strand
ACGGCGAGAATGGGTTTGGACAGGGCCAGTGTGATGTCTTTGAACATGCGCAATTCGCCCGCTCCATCCAACGAAGCGCTTTCGTAGAGTTCCTGCGGGAGAGAATCAAAAAAGCCTTTGAGCAGAAAAATCGAGTAGCCGTGAGCCATACCCGGAAGCAGCAAAGCCCAAAAGGTGTTCAGCATCCCGAAATCCCTCAACATGAGAAAGACCGGAATCTGAGTCACCATGGGCGGAAAAGCCATGGTCAGCAGCAGATAGAGTAAAAGCAGGTAGGCATGTTTCGGACGATAGCGACTGAGACCATAGGCCGCCATGGGATTCACCAGCAAGGCCAGGATGACCGAAGCCGTGCAATAGATCACGGTGTTCCGCAGTCCCCGGCCATGCAGCAGAAGAATCTCCACGACGGTATTCACATTCTGCCACAGGAAGGCAGAACGAATTTCGTTTTCGTAGCGAAGGAACTGAAGCTGTACCGCATCGCGCAAGGGAGCGGCTCCCCCCTGCTCTTCTCTCCATATGAGATCCAGACTTTGAATCGACAGCGCTTCGATCGCGATTTCATAACGCTGCCCATCCGTGGAGTCGCTCCAACCCTGCAACCAGGCATCCCACTCCGGAGCCAGAGCTCCGGCATCCTTTCGTGATTCAGGGAAGGGAAGCTCCGCCCAGCTCTGCACGCTCAGGCCACTCCGCTCTTCAAATAAACTGAGTTCCCCGGCAAACCGGCGTTCCATATAACTTCGCCAGGCAGGGGCAGCCTCCGGATTCATGCGGATGAATGCAGGGTGCAGCGCTTCGCGTACAAACAGTTCCCAGCGTTCGCGGGCCCCGGCTTCTGTCGGCACGGTCCTGGATAACGCTTCATCTCCACCCATCGCTTTTTGAATCCGTTCACGGAAATAGCCCTGAATGTTGCTGTGAGTCTGCATCCAAGGCTGAAGGGATTCCGTGCTAAAGGTCTGCCATGCCTGTCGAAAAGGACGTTCCTCCGCCACACCCAGGCGGGAGCGTCCATCCAAGGGAATCACCCGAAACGCATTCCAGTCCGGAAAATCGGTTTCCAAAGCTTGATTGACCACAGCCATGTCCGGGGAGATCTTTTCCCGCAACCAGTCGGCAAAATCCCGTTGGGCGAGTGGACGTCCACGGCTGACCGGGGTAGAGGCAAAGCCAACCAAAAGCTGTTCCACCTCTCCATGCTCCCGGCAGAGCTGTTCCCAAGCCTGAACCGCAGGCTCATTCGGATCCGACAGCAGAGAAATTCCCGAAAAATCGACCCAATCTCCGCCCCAGGCGGCCCGGAGTTGTGAAGGAGATTCATTATACAGCGCTTCGACATACTTCTGGTACAGCGCTTCCTGACTTTGAAGAAAGGGGGGAAGTAACGCCAGCGAGGTACGATCCACCCCAGTGCGGGTACTTCCGGAGAGCATCAGAATAAAGGGCAGACTCATGGACAGCGCCCCGGCACTGAGAATCAGCAGAATCCCTAGATGCAGCAAACGCACTTTCCAGGAACGCCGTCCGGTTCGGGCCACCAATCCCATGTTCAGTCACGCTCCTTGAAAGTCCTCATACCCTCCCCTTACCCAAAAGCCGATGCTCCGAAAGCGAAAACATCCCACAACGGATTGCACTTTGAAGAAGTTCCAGTAAGGAAGCCTACATCCATGGGGCGGCCCACACGCGGGCCTGAGACGGACAGCCATGCGTCCGAACCCACGAACCTGATCCGG
>DIYK01000033.1:4785-7614 GCA_002429005.1 Verrucomicrobia bacterium UBA6056 | reverse complement strand
GAACCCACGAACCTGATCCGGATTATGCCGGCGTAGGGATGGAAGAGTATTCTATGTTGGCTCCTTCGACTCCACGTCGGCTGATCTCAGCCCCGACCCCTGAATGTTATGAAGAAATGCCTATTCCTGTCTCTCCTGATCCCGGCCTTGCTGATGGCTCAGGAAAGCGAAACGCCCCCCGTTGAACTGCCCCCGCTGCAGGTGTTGTCGAACCCGACAGAAACCCGTCTGCCCACCTTCAGCACAAGCATCAGCAGCTTTAGCGGCGAGGAACTTGAACAACGCCAGGCCCTGCATCTGCAGGACAGCTTTGGCCTCATCCCCAACCTGAATTTCGCCGGCGCCACCTCCCGCCCCCGCTTTCTGCAGCTGCGCGGTATTGGTGAAACCAGCCGTTTCTCCGGCGAAGGTCCGCCCAACTTTTCCGTGGGCATCCTCCAGGATGAAATTGATCTTTCCGCCCTCGCTGGCGCGATTTCCCTGTTCGATATCGACAGCCTGAACGTGCTCCGCGGTCCCCAGCCCACCCTCTATGGCAGCCGTGCCCTCGCCGGTCTGCTGGTGGTCAACAGCCGTGCGCCTACCCGGATTCCGGAAACCCTGGTCCAGGTCAGTGCCGGATCGGATAGTCTCTTCAACGGAGCCGTCGCTCATGGGGGCCCCATTTCCGCCAAAAGTGACAACCTGTTCTATCGCCTGACGCTGGAATGGAATCAACAGGATGGCTTCCGGGACAACGTATTTCTGGACCGCAACGACACCAATGACCGCAAGGAGTTCAATGGTCGTCTGCAGTTCCTGTTCGAACCCAGTGCCACCACCACCCATCACCTTACCTTGATGAGCGTCTACCAGGACAATGGCTATGATCAATTCGCACCCGTTGGCGATGGATTTACCATGTACTCAGACGAACCCGGCGAAGATACCCTGACCTTTTGGGGGGGATCTCTGCGCTCCGTGTACGGAGCCTTTGAAAAAATGGATCTGATCAGCATCACCTCCGGTAGCACCGCAGACACGGGCTACGGCTATGATGCCGACTGGGGCAACGATGCCTTCTGGGCCGCCCCTCCTTACAACTTCGACCCCGCGGTGGAAGGGTTCCGTTACAGCTTCACGGAACAGTTGGATCGTGAGCGGAACCAGCTCTCTCAGGAGTTTCGTCTGCTCAACAAAGAAAACAACCGCATCTTCAATGGCAGTACGGACTGGAGTCTGGGTGCGGTTCTGGCCTGGTTGGACGAAGAGGAAAGCTACCAGGGCTTCAGCAGCCTGGAGTCCGATTACGAAGCCCTCACCAGTGCCATCTATGGACAGATCACCACCTCCATTGCCGATGACCTGGATTTCGTGGGTTCGCTGCGTTTGGAAAACCGCGCTTCCGATTACTCTGACGACAGTGGGGTCAATGAAGACATAGACGATCTGATGACCGGGGGCCGTATCGCCCTGGAGGCCCGCCCCAGTGAGAGCAGCAATGCCTTCATTGGCCTGGCCCGCGGTTTCAAAGGCGGTGGTGTGAACGCCAACCCCAACTTGAGCGAAAGCCAGCGGGTCTACGATCCCGAAACGGCCTGGAACCTCGAAGGCGGCGGCGCTGTACACTGGGCCGATGGACGCGGTCGCGCTTCTTTGACCCTCTTCCACATGTGGCGTGAAGATCTGCAGGTGGGCACATCGATTCAGCCGGATCCCTCCGATCCCACCACCTTCACCTTCTTCACCGATAACGCCGCGGAGGGAGTCAACTATGGTGCAGAGCTGGAAGTACAGCAGCCCCTGGCTGAAAATGTTCTCTTCTTTGGCAGCCTCGGTCTGCTCGAAACTGAATTCGAAGACTTCCAGGATGCCGGAGGTTCTCTGAACATTGAAGGCCGTGATCAGCCACATGCTCCCAACTACACCTTCCTCGCAGGCATGGAGTGGGAATTTGTTCAGGACTGGACCGCCCGGGTTGAACTCGAAGGCAAAGATGCCTATTACTTCTCCAGTGACCACGATCAGCGTTCCGAAGCCTATCAACTGTTGCACCTCTCCTGCCGCTATGAGCAGGACACCTGGTCCATCAGCTTCTGGGCCCGTAACGTAACCGATGAGGACTACGATACCCGTGGCTTCTTCTTCGGCCTCACCCCTCCGGACTACCCCGATCAGCTCTGGACCAGCAAAGGAGATCCGGCCCAGTTCGGCATGACCCTTCGGGTAAGTTACTAAGGAAGCGGGGCCTCTTTCAGGCCTCTGCGCAACAGGAAAGCCCCGCCGGAGACCGGCGGGGCTTTTTTGGATCCCGAATGGCTGTGCGACTTACCACTCGAGCAGATCATCTTCTCCCAACTCCTCTTTGAGGCGTCGTTCCACAATCTCCTTGGCCAATTCTTTGCGTTTGGCCAGGTTCTGTTTCAATTCCTCCAGTTCACCTGAGAGGTATTCCAGTTCCATGGCCCCCTCTTTCATCCGAAGCTCAAAAGCCCGGGTCAGCTGCTCACGGAGTTCTTTTTTCAGACGGTCTTTGTCCTCACGCAGTTCCGCTCTATGAAAGAGCGCCACCGTGGTCATGATGCGGACCTCACTTTTCAGAATTTCCCGGCAGAGTTCACCCGCTTTCGGGTCCTCTCCAGAGATTTCACGACATTCCTCCATGCTTTCCCAGAGGTCGTACATCACACCCATGTATTCTTCCGGTTCCTCTTCCCGTAATTCGGCAAGAATCGGCAGGGCCCGGGAGTCAATGCGTTTCACAATATCCAGGAGTTCCTGCTCCTGCTTCCGCATGAGCTCCATTTCCTCTTCATCCTCCCAATCGTCTTCCTCCTCCTCGTCTTCTTC
>DIYK01000033.1:0-4705 GCA_002429005.1 Verrucomicrobia bacterium UBA6056 | reverse complement strand
TCCTCGTCTTCGTCTTCTTCCTCCTCCTCTTCATCTTCGCGATCGAACTCGCGCTCCTCCCACATCTCCTTGTAATCATCCCGGTTCCGGTTCTGAGCCGATGCCATCGTGGGCAGCAGCAGGGCCATCATCAACAATAAGGTCAATAGATCTTTCATGAGTTATCCTTGTTTTTTGGTGTCATTGAGTCGTTTTTCGGCACGCTGCAGTCGTGTTCGAAATTGGGTGCTGTCCTCTTTGAGCCAGTCGCGGGAACCCTGGCTGAGTTCTGCGGCATCCTGGGCTTTCCAGGAGAAGCCTTTGCGCTGTGGAAATCCACTGCCCCGCCATTCGTCGGGCCAGGACAGCAATTCCGGGGACAACTCTACACGGGCAGGCGCCTGCGGAGAGTTCTTTGAAAACCAGAGCGGAGCGCTGAGCAACACAGCGACCAGCGCCGCCGCAGCCAGGACCGGAACAACACGAAGCAGAGAAGCCCTCCCCCTCCCGTCCTGCAGATCGGGTTGCAGGGTCAACGGAGGCTCTTCAGAGGGCCAAGCCTCCCGCAGATCCTGAATCCAGTCCTCTTGTTCTTCGGCAATCTGTTTCATCATCGTTCCTCTTTCAACGTAACCCGCAGACGTTGCAGGCCCCTGCGGACCCGGGTCATGGCGGTGTTTTCGGGGCAGCGCAGCACAAAGGAGAGCTCCTCGTAGGGCATCTCCTCCACAACCCGCAGCCACACCGCCTCCCGTTCATGCGCAGGGAGTTCACGAATGGCCTGATGAATGCGCTCTACCCGTTCATTCTGTTGGATTTGGCGGGAGGGGGTCCGGGTTTCGACCTCATCCGCCGGTAGCAGTTCCAGCTGCCGCATCTGTTGTTTCTGAAAACGGCAGCATTCCCGATAGGCGATCCGCAGCAACCAGGAACGGAACTTGCCCTGCTCCTTATAGCGAGGCCAAGCCCGGCGGGCTCGGATCCAGGTTTCCTGAATGACATCCTCCACATCCGCAGCCCGAAGCAGGCGCTGGCGGAGAAAATTCCACAACAGCCCCCGGGTTTCCTCCAGGCGCTGCATCAGTTCCGACTCAGAGGAACGGCTGCGGCTGCGTGGGAAAAATAAGGTCTCAGGTTGTACCATACTGGATGTCATTCTACAGGAGCAAACCCCCGCCACGCAGAATGGCTTTCAACTTTCTGAAGTTTTTTTCTCAGCCGCCTTTCCGAAGCTCGGAAAGAGGAGGGCTTCAGGGTTCCGAAGGTCGGAAAACTCCTGGAGTGGCGCTCTTAGAGTGCCCGATATTGAAAGATTCCCTTTTCGCGGTCTTTGGTCACTTCCTGGGCGCGAAAAACAGAACCATTCATGGTCACGTACACTCCCGGGGGCAGAGCTTGCACCAGGCTCAGGGAAGCACCGAGGTTGAAAAGCCCATCAGAGCTCCCGAAGGTATAGGGAATCATCGCGCCGGTCAGCACAACCGTTTTGCCCGCAAGCTGTCCATCCAGAAAACGGGCGCTGTCCTCCATGGTGTCGGTGCCGTGGGTGATGACGATGTGTTTCTCCTCACAACTGCGACAGGCTTCCAACATCTGCTTCCGATCCTCCGGGGTCATCTCCAGACTGTCTTTCATCATGAGGACTTCAATGCGCAGCGGCAGGCGGCAGCGGCCCATTTCCAGCATTTCTCGCAGGTGAGTGCCTTTGAAAAAGAGGCTGCCATCGATCTCGTTGTATTCTTTATCAAAGGTGCCCCCCGTAGCAAATATGACCGTTTCCATAAGCAGGTTTTCAATCAGGACGGAATGCAGGTTCCAAGATCAAAACCACGCCTCAGGCGAAATCCTGTGCATTTTGGATTTGGATTTTCGCGTGCGCCTGTAGGGTAAGTCCATGAGTGGAACGGCACAATACGCAGTAGGCATTGATTTGGGCACCAGCAATTGTGCTCTGGCCGAGGTGTCTCTGGAGACAGAGCCCTCCCAAAGTGTCGCCCTGGAGATTCGCCAGGCCCTGGATGCGGAACGTCAGATTTCCCAAAGCACCCTGCCCTCCTTTTTGTACCGCGCTCCCTCCGCCGAGGACTGGAGCTGTGGAGCTTTTGCCCGAGCCTCCACCTTCCATCAGCCGGGACGAGTCATCCATTCTGCGAAATCCTGGCTATGCCATCCTGGGGTAGACCGCAAAGCCCGTCTGCTTCCTTGGAACAGTCCGGATCTCCCCCCGGCCCAACGCCTGTCCCCTCTCGAAGCCTCTGCACAACTGCTGCAACATCTTAAGCTGGCCTGGGAAGAAGAACATGCTCTGCCCCTGAAGAATCAGAAGGTAGCCATTACCCAACCCGCCTCCTTTGATGCGGTGGCACAACAGCTCACGCTCGAAGCCGCCCGCATGGCCGGATTTCCTGCAGGGACCCATTTGTTGGAAGAACCCCAGGCTGCGTTCTACCGCTGGCTGGAATCTCATGGAGCGGAAGCATTGCCTCCGATCCCGGAAGAACGCCCCGCCCGTCTGCTGGTCATCGATATCGGAGGGGGCACCAGCGATTTTTCCTTGTTTGATCTGGAAGCCGGGGATCCCCCTCTCATCCGCCGTTCGGCGGTCAGTGATCATATTTTGTTAGGCGGAGATAACCTGGACCGTCACCTCGCCCACCGCTTCCGGGGCGCCTTTGAGGAGGCGGGTTCGAGTCTCAGTGCGGGCCAATGGGGCTGGCTCTTAGCGGAATCCCGTCGCATCAAAGAACAGCTACTGAGCCATCATCCGGCCCTGCCGGAGCGCCTTCTGCTTCCCGCGGCAGGCTCTTCGCTCTTTGCCACCCAACAGGAGATCCCACTGGACGCAGAGGCCCTGAAGGCCGAAATTTTGGAAGGCTTTTTTCCGCTGACTCCACTGAACGAAAACCCGGAGCGGCCGAAACGCGGCTTGCGTGAACTGGGTCTACCCTACGCTGCGGACTCTGCGGTATCCAAGCACCTGGCCTCTTTTGTGCGCGATCAAATGCCCATCGATTATGTACTCCTCAACGGGGGGAGCTTGGTGGCGCCGCAGTTGCGCGAGCGCGTACTGAACCTGTTGCGCAGTTGGCAGGACGAACCGCTGGAGCTCTTGGATAATCCGGAAAGTGACCTTGCAGTGGCCCGCGGTGCAGCCGCCTACCTCGCACGCAGAGAGCGGAAAGACCAGCTGATTGAAGCCGGAGCGGCCCGTTCCATTTACCTGGAAGTACGCGATCCCAGAAGCCGGGCCGCTCGCCCGCTGTGCATCCTCCCCCGAGGCACGGCACCGGGAGAGGTGATCAGGATCGACCAGCATCCCTTGCGGGTCCTGGTAGATACCCCTGCACGCTTTCAGGCTTACAGCAGCAGTCGCCGCTCCCAGGATCAGGCCGGAAAGCTCCTCGACCTGGACAGCAGCGACTTGCAAGCCCTCCCCCCTTTGCTTACCGCCATGGAACGGCCTCAGGGGGCCAAAAAGCCGGCCAACCAGGAAGTGGATGTGCGCATTGAATGCGAAAGCAGCGACACCGGTCTGCTAAAGATTCAGCTGCACAACATCGACAAACGCTGGAAGGTGGATGTGGCCTGGGACTTGAACTTTTCGCTGCGGGTGGAACAAGAAGAGGAAGAGAGCCTGGAGACTCCCCAACTCCCCAAAGCACAGCCGGAAGCCCTCGCCCGGGTCAAAGCCAGTCTGGGCAAAAAAGGGGATGAAGACCCACGCAGTGCCAAAAAACTGTTCACCGATTTGGAAACCATTCTCAAGCAGCCCCGCAAGCTCTGGGAGCCGGCACTCTGCCGAAGCCTCTGGCCTGCCCTGGCGGAAGGTCTCACCCGGAGGAACCGCAGCAAGGATCATGAAGCGGCCTGGTTGATGCTGGCGGGCTTTCTGTTGCGCCCTGGGTTTGGAGATGCTCTCGACCCGGTGCGCATCAACGAAGTATGGCGCCTGCAGAGCCTGGGCCTGAGTTTTCCCAAGGAATCCCGCAATCAGACCCAATTATGGATCCTGTGGCGGCGAATCGCCGGTGGACTGGATGCGGAGCGGCAGGCCGTATTAGCCAAACAGTGGTTGGGGCGGCTGCGTCAGGCGGGAGAAAGCCCGGCAGAGCTTATCCGCCTGGGTGCCTCCATGGAACGGGCTCCCGCTGAGCTCAAGCAGGACTGGATCCGGGCCGCACTGGGCCGCTTGCCCAAAGCTCCACGGGGAGAGGCCTCAGCCTGGGCCTGGGCCCTGGGGCGCTGGCTGGGCCGCATTCCCTTCGGCGGCGGGCCGGAGGACATTCTGCCAGTGGAGGAGGTCCTCTATGCTTGGGAACAGTTGAGACAGGACGGGGTGTATGACTGGAGTCTGCCCGAACTACCCCAAGCCCTGATCCGCATGACCCGGCTCAGTGACGAGCCCTCGCTGGAGCTTCCCCGTGAACGCCGGGAGGAGATTCATGCCTTCCTGCTCGCACAGGGACACAGCGAAGAGAGTGTAAGCTGCTTGCTTCGCTATGAGCCCGAAGCCGAACAGGAACACGCCGCTCTATTTGGCGAGTCTCTTCCGCCCGGGATTCGCCTGCGGGGATGATTTCATGAGGCCCAAAAAAGCTCCCTACACAAAATGGCTGTATGTCTTACTGGGTCTTATGCTCTATCTTAGCAGCTATCTGGGTCTGCGAAACCTGGCCCTCAGCCGCTGGCATTATTTTAAAGCGTGAGGTTCCCCCAAAGTTCGGAC
>DIYK01000116.1 GCA_002429005.1 Verrucomicrobia bacterium UBA6056 | reverse complement strand
GGGCCAGTACCTGGCCATCCAATAGCCCCACTTCGATATCCAGCCGCGGACGCAGATCCCCCAAGCGCAGCCCCTGCAGTTCCGGCCAGTCCGGCAGCTGTGAGGTGCCGGACCAGGAAGCGCGTTTCCCGGGGCGGTTCATGCGCAACACATGGCCACCCGACTGGAGAAAGGCATCCAGCTCACTCTCCTTCACCTTCGCTCCGGGACCGATCACCCAGAGGCTGGCATCCTCCCCTTGCAGCAGCCCCATTCCCTGAAGACGGGCTGCAAAAGCAGGTGAGGCCGTAATCCGGGCCTTGCGGGAAAGCTGAGCATCCTCCACCTGATCCAACCAGTGCAGCATGCGCTGACTCAGTTCATTCCCTACCGGATTTTCCGCTCCACGCTCTTCCAGATCCAGTCCGCAGAACAGCACATGTCCACGACCCAGCTCCAGAGTCATCAGGGGGGAATACGAAAGATCAAATTCCCCCTGCAACAGCGGAGACCAGGCACTATGATGCGGCAGTTCCACCGCAGAGGAGGCCACAGAACCGCGGGTGCCCCAGCGCCATCCGTACAAAGGCGTAGTGCGGACCTGACGGGTAAAACCGGTATGTTCCTCCAGAGCCCGCAGCGTGCCCGCTCCCGGCCAGTCCCGGAAATCTTCCCCATCCAGACCCCGAAGAATCGGATGATCCACACGGGAGGCCACCGGCCAGAAACGCCGGGACACATAACGGGAGGGTCGGAAATCCGTTTCCCGCTCCAGTAGTTCCGGGGACTGCCCCATGATCAGCAAACGTCCGCCCTGCTGAACCCATTCCGAAAGGCGGCTCCAATCCCAGGGCAGCTGCTCCAGACTGTTGCGTCCCAAAATCACAATCCCCTGTTCGGGAAGCTCGCTCTTCAAGGGCTGAACCTGCTGTCCCTGAGCCTCTAACCAGGAGCCGGTGGCACCATCCGGATCAAAGAGCCAAAGCGGCTTGCTCAACGAAGCGCGTTCCGTTTGCGGGTATACACGAAAGGAGAAGCTGTCCTTCAGCATGCGCTCCCCTTGCTGCAGCTCGAGATGGATGATGCCTTCCTGCCGCTGCGTAGATTCCGGCAAAGAAAGCGCAATGGGGATGCCCCGGATTTCAGAGGCACGTAAGCTTACCTCCACTTTCTGCTCCAGCAAAAGCGTTCCTCCCAGTTCTACCAGAACCTTCCCCTCAAAGTCCGCATCCTCCCGCCGGTCATTAATCAACATGACCTGTTTTTCCAGGCGGGCTCCGGAAAGGTAATGATGGGTTTTGTCTACCCAGTGTTGCTCAAGCCCGCCGCCGATATAGGCTAGGGTCTCCGCATTGATTGCCAAAAAATCGCTCACAGCGGGACGCGGTTTCAAGGCCTCCGATTCCCGCCAGAATTGGGTAAAGGCCAAGGGCAGGCCACTTCGCCAGAAATACTGCCCGCGGCGACCCGCTTTAAAGGCGGGTTTGGCGACCCGACTCCAGCCATCGTAGTTGCCTCCCCGCCAGTCATTGGGGAACAGGCTTCGGCCAATGCCCCAGTGAACCACACCGGCAGACAGACCCCAACTGCGCCAGGAGCGGCCCGTGTTGCGCAGGAAGAGCCCCAAGACTTCTTGATACAGTTCCTCGTCATTGAGAAAGGCATTCCCATGCCAGTCGACTGGGCGGCTGCCCATGGCCTGAAGTTCTGCCAGTTTTTTGCGGTAGGCTGCGGATTCCTGCTGATAGCCTTGTGGTCCCAGATACGACACCGCGTGCTCCACCAAGAGGGGCTCGGAAGCCCCGGCATTGCCGCCGTTATTGCGGCCACGGGTGAAGGTGGCGTCCAGAGGCGGACCGAACTCCACGCCCATAAAGGGTTTCTCCCCATGTTCCGCCCAATGACTCAGCCATTCCTCCCGTTCCTGCAAGGGCAGCAAACAGAGATAGGTGTTGGTCGCGTAAATATCTCCCACCGATGCACCCTGATGAATGAGCACCTGACGGGTGGGATCCTGTTCCTTAATCCAGGAGATCCAGCGTTCAGCCCGCTCCGCCCGGCGGGTCCAGTCCAGTGAAGGCACCTCCGTGTTCCGACCGATACGACGGGGATTCTGATCATCGCCATGACCATAGAAGTTGGGACTGCAGCCCCAGACGACAACAGAGGGATGATGCCCCATGCGCTCCATCATCCAAGACACGGTTTCTTTCCAGGTCTTTACCTTCTCCGTATCCGGTGTTTCGGATTTCACCAGGTCGTAAAAGGCCGGTAAAGGGAGACTGATGAGGATGCCCTTTTCATCCGCCAGACTGGCTACCTGTTCGTAATCCGTCACCGTGCCACGTTTTAAGGGATCATTTGGCCAGTAGTGCAGAAAATTATGCCCGGTGGCGATCAGGCCGTCCAGCAGCCCTTCGTTGAGTTCCTCAATGCCTTTGTAAAAGACATTGGCGGAATTGGGCCGTAAGCGGAGCAGGCTACCATTCAGATAAATGTCTTTGCCCCGGATTTCAATTTCCCGGAACGCCACACGTTGCTGAAATTCATCCAATAGGGTCTTACCGTCATAGACTCGCAGTCGAAGCTGATAGAGTTCAGGTTGGCCAACATCCCAGAGACGGGGCGTTTTCCAGGTCCAACTCGTCTGATGCAGCCCCTCGGCCTGTCGTAGTTTGCGTGAGAAGCGTTTTTCAAGCTCGCCCTCGGCATTCAAAAAATCAAGTTCCACCCGGACCCGTTCCGGACTGCCCTGCCAGGAAAGGTCAAAAGCCTGTTCCCCCACGCGGGAGCGGAAACGGAAGCCCTGAACGGCATGTGCCATCGGCTCGCTGCGCAAGACCACATCCCCAATGATGCCATAGGTGGACAGGCGCTGTCGCACCATCTGGTTATGTCCCTCCTCCGTGCCCATCAGCGTGGAGACCATTTCATTCCGCTCTACGGCGAGCACCCGCACGCGTAATTCGTGCGTTTTCCCCGCTTCCACCCATTCCGTCAGATCCACCGTTCCCCCGGGCCAATGCACCTCACCGGCCAGCTGTCCATCTACAAAGATTTCCGCATCTGTACTTACGCGGTCCAAATCCAGCAACACACGCCGACCTTGCCAGGATTTCGGGATCTCCAGAGGACGCCGGTACCAGGCCCGCCAGGTGCTGTGACCCAGGTCGTAGCCTTCCCAGACCCCCTGATCCGATTGAGTAATCAAGCGGGGTTGAGACCAACTTTTCCGCCAGGAACCCGGCACCTGAATCAAGCCCCAGGGCGCTTCTTCATCCGGCATCGGATTATCCCGGGTAGGCTGAAAGGCCCACAAACCATTGAGGACCTTTTCCCCACGCGTTTCAGAGAGCCTGACCAGGGGCTCCTGCCCCCAGGTGACCCGCCATTCCGAACCTTCAGGGGGCTGCAGGATCTTCCAGTCCGCAGAGAACTCGGCCCACAAGGGGACAGAGAACAACAGGGCGCCAATCAGAATCTTTATCATGTTCAAAAGATACTCCCAACCTGTGAATCGGGTCAAAAGAAGACTGGGGCAGGGCTCGTATTGCCGTAACACAGAGGCTGGATTTTGCCCACAATCCCTTGCCCACAGCCACGAAATCCCGCAAGATTCCTCTATGGCAGGAAAACGGGTGACCCTTCAGAACATTGCAGATGCCTGCGGGGTTTCCAGAATGACCGTTTCCCGGGCCCTGCAGGGCAAGACAGGCAATATGTCCCCGGCAACCTTCGAGCGGATTCGGAACAGCGCGAAGGAGATGGGCTATGTGCGGGATCATCGCATTTCGGAGCTTGCCAGTTATTTAGCGGATCAACGTAGAGGCGTCATGATTCAAGGAGAGCTGGCGTATCTGCATATCCTGGAGCCCAGTTTTCGGGATCAGGGCCGGAATCAATATTTTTTCGACATCCTGCATCAGGCTGCCCCCCAGTATGGCTATCGGGTGGAAGCCTATGAGTGGAGTGGTCAGCCCGGGATTGGACTCACAGAAACGCAATTGGAACGCATTTGGGATGCGCGGGGCGTGAAAGGCATTTTTATCGGACCGCAGGTTGCCAAACATCCCCCGAAGCTGAACTGGGAAAAATATTCGCTGATCAGTATGGGAGATTCTCTCCGCAGTCCCGTGCTGCATCGGGTGGATTCGGATTTTCGGCAAGCCACCGAAGACTGCTGCCGCAAACTGCATCAACTTGGCTTTAAGCGCATTGGACTGATCGCCATCCTGGGCTATGACCGGGCCATGCGTTTCGCCATCCGGGGTGGATTTGAAGCCTTTCACTTCCTGACGGCAGGAGCAACTCGCCTCGACATTATGGGAGAGGATCTTCCCATGGACGGAGAGCGCTACAGCCAACCCATTCATCAGTGGATCCGGGAACAGCAACCGGACGTGATCGTCAGTGGCTCTGAACAACTGATCAAATTGCAAGAATTGGGCTATTCCGTGCCGGAGGATTTCTCTTTTGCCACCTGGCTGTCCGAGCCCTCCCGGGGTTCCGGTCACATCAGTGGCATCCGCCGCGCAGAACAAACGCTGTCGAAGACCTGCGTAGAATTGCTGATTTCACAAATCAATCATGGCGTCCGCGGCATTCCGCTGGACCCCATTCAGACCAAAGTCGAAGGTCACTGGGCCGACGGGGAAACCATCCGATTGGGTTGATGGGTTCCTGTTTACGGTAACCTACACAAGGTTTTGAGATCTGCCGCGCTTCTCCGCATACTGCGATGTTTCTCAGTTGTTCCCAAGGCTTTGTTATGAACATGCGTTTTCTTTTTCCCCTCCTGCTGAGTCTGGCTGGCTTTAGCTTCGCCTCAACACCCGAACTGGATCCAGGCTGGGGAACGGAGCCGGTGGAACGCAGCTCGCCGTCCCGGGCCCGCATCTGTCTCAACGGGCTGTGGAACTTCTGCCCGGATGCCAGCCAGCCCCTCCCGGCAATCGGGGATGCAGCCTGGGGACTGAAGCATGTACCCGGAGCCTGGGCAAACGGGCATTGGAACATGCAACTCCGCAACAGTATCCACCGCTTTGGCAGGGGTCCCCGCTGGGAGCTCCCTCGCTGGCAGCAATCGGAATTCCGGGAGCTGGAGTCCGCCTGGTACCGCCGCAGCCTAGAACTTCCGGCAGACTGGGCGGGTTCCGCGATCATTCTGGATTTCGAACGCATCAGTACGGATGCGGTGGTCTTCATTGACGGCAAGAAAGCGGGTGAAGTCCGTTGGCCGGGAGGCGAAGTAGACATCAGCTCCTGGGTAAAGCCCGGGGAGCCCGCAGAACTGAGCATGCAAGTACTCTCCACCACCGCAGATGAACTGGTCTTGAATTTCATGGCCACTGCGGACTCCCAGGTTAGTGCGCACAAGGCCACGCTCCATCACCGGGGCATCATCGGCGACGTGTTTGTGCAGCAACGTCCTCAGGGTCTCCGGATCCAGGATGTATTCATCCAGCCCTCTGTGCGGAAAAAACAGCTGCAACTGGACATCCTGCCGGCCGGACTGCCGGCAGCGAAAGAGCTTCCGCTGAGCATCCGCATTCTGGACGAAAAAGGAAACGAGGTCATGGCCACATCCGGAGCCCAGGCGTTTCAACCGGGTCACCCCAGCGTGGTCACTCTGCCCTGGGCAGATCCGCTCTTCTGGGATTTCGGAGAGCCGAATTTCTACAGCCTGGAAATCCGCTTGGGGGAAGGCGATCAGCAGGATGTATTTCGGGAGCGCTTCGGGTTTAAGGAATTCTGGATTGAGGGTCGACAGTTTTACCTGAACGGCAGAGCGGTGGCTCTCCGTCCCATCAATGTGAAAGACGGACACGCCAGCGGGAACCCAGCTCTCATTCGCAATCATATCCGGCGCTACATGGAGCTGGGTTTCAATGTCGGCGAACTCTGGCCCAGCGATCACCTGGAACGCGGCAGTGGGCATTTCCGCAAGCTCTGGAAAGAAATCGCAGACGAAGAGGGGTTCGGTCTCATCGCCACCCTGCCCCGCAGCAACCGTTATATCATGGACAGCCGCTGGCGCTACATCTGGGACGAAAAACGGGAGCAGTATGCACAGGATCTCATGCCGGAACTGATCGATTTCCGGAATCATCCCTCTGTGCTCTACTGGGTAAACAGTGCCAACTTTTTCGGGCATCATCAGGATCAGAATCCTCGGCATCTGGGCCGGAACATGGAGGTAAATCCCAGCTGGCACCAGAAAGAAGCGGCAGGCCTGGAAGCCATCGCCTTCATTAAAGCGGCCGACCCCACCCGTCCGGTTGCCACCCACCAGGGTGCCCAGGTAGGGGATGTGTTTATGACCAACTTCTATCTGAACCTGCTTCCGCTGCAGGACCGCATGGAATGGCTCAGCGATTATGTGGAAAACGGAACGATGCCCTTTATGCCGGTGGAAATGGGCACGCCACTGGACTGCAGCTTCCGCCGGGGCCGCAACGGCTTCAGTAAAAACACCAAATCCGAACCCCTGATGACCGAATACCTGGCCATCTACCAGGGGGCGGAGGCGTATCTGAGTGAACCCGAAGCCTACCGCAAGGATCTGGCGGACACCTATCAGGGGGATCAGCTTTACGGCTGGTGGCAAAATAAGCCTTCCAAGATCAGTGCTCCCGGCTTTCAGGAGTTGCAGGTGCTGTTCACCACGCAGACCTACCGCTCCTGGCGCAGCTGGGGTAATTCCGCCGGCATGATCGCCTGGGCGGATGCCCATGGGTGGGGCCAGGGTCCGGGAGCCCAACAGCGTGTCGCCTCTGCTGAACCTTTCCAGCCCGGCCACCGGGGAACCTGGCTTCCCTCCATCGAGCGCTTTAAGACCGCGCCCTTCTCCCAAGAAGCGGGCTGGATACAATTTCCGGCCGGGAAGGCCCTGGAAGCCCACAATCAGCCCAGCCTGGCCTACATCGCCGGGGCACCGGACTTCACAGACCGCAGCCACAACTACCGCTCCGGAGGCGTCTTCAGCAAACAGATCGTGGTCATCAATGACCTCGCCAGTACCCAGCCGATTCAGCTGAACTGGAGCCTACGGGTCGGGGACGAGATTCTGGAGAGCAGAAGCGAAACCCATGAACTGGCGCCAAGCAAACAGCTTCGACGGCCCATCGAGCTGAAGCTCCAAGCGGTGACCGAGAAGACGGATGCGGAACTCATCCTGGAGGCCCAGGTCGGAAAGCAACACCATACAGACCGCTTTGCCTTCCGGGTCTTTCCGAAGGCCGAACCCATGCGCCTGAGCGCCAAGCTGGAGGATCCGAAAGGAAAGAGCTCCGCCATGCTGAAGGCGGCAGGGATCCGTTTGGATCAAGCCGAAGGAATCCCCTCGCTCAAAATCATCGGACGGGAAGCCCTGGGCCGGGGGCAAGGCCTGACGGAGGCAGACCAGGAGATCCTCAAGGCTGGGGGTACGGTGCTGATCATGATTCAAGAACGGGCCTGGTATGAGCGGGTGCTGGGCTTCCGGGTGGCGGATCCCATCAGCCGGCATGTCTATCCCGTTCAGGCAGCACATCCGCTTACCACTGGATTGGATGCACAGGATCTCCGGAACTGGAACAGCCACTCCACGCTGATAGAGGCCTACCCGGTGCTGACCAAGCCGGACACCAAACTGGGTGCCTACGGGGTGCCCTATTACGGATGGCGCTGGGGCAGTCGTGGAGGCGTTTCCAGCGCCATGCTGGAGAAACCCCATTTCAGTGGCTGGACCCCGATTCTGGAGGGGGAATTTGATCTCGCCTATTCCCCGTTGATGGAACTGCAGAGCCTGGGCGGCCGCATCATCCTCTGCAGTCTGGATCTGGAGGATGCTGCAGCCAGCGACCCCGCAGCTGCACAACTCAGCCGCCAGTTGTTGAGCTATGCAGCCAGCGCTCTTCCCTCCCCGGCCCAGCCCACTGTGTACATCGGCGATGACGATGGAGCGGCCAGGTTGAGGGACATCGGTCTGCGTTTCCGTCAGGAGAAGCGCCTGCCTACCGAGGCCGGGCTGCTCTTGGTAGGCCAGGATAGCGGCCTTAATCTGGAAGCCCTCAGGGACTATGCCGAACAGGGGAAGCGGGTACTGATCCTGCCACAGAGTTCAGAGAGCTCTCCCTTGAAGCTCATGGCGGAGAACATCAGCGGAAAAGCAAGGGATCTCCCCCCCTGGCCGGAACTCCGGGGCGTTTCGTTGTCTGAACTGCGCACCCGGGCCCGAGCAAGCCTGAAGCTGCTGGAGCCACAAGAGGGACTGGAGCGGGGAGCAGGCGGACTGCTGGGCCGGTTGCCCTTGAAGCAAGGCCATCTGATCAGCCTGCAACTGGATCCCGACGCCCTCAACGCCGAGCAGAAAAGCTATCAGCGCTTCACCCGCTGGCGCTTTCACCGCGCACAGAGTCAAGTGATCAGCAACCTGGGCGGACGTTTTGATAGCGACGCCCGGATCTTTCGCTCCGTGGAGGCCCTGCCGGATCCCATCTCTCTGGCCGGAGACTGGGAATACCGTATGCTGCACACCATTCCCGACCCGGATCAGCGCCCCCACGGAGACCCCGGCATGACTGCTGAAACGCAACAGCTGTTGGAAGCCGGAAAGGCACTCAAAGACGACTTAGGTACCAGCCAGGTTCCGGGCATGATCCTGGACTTCAACAAGCTCAATGGAGAAGCCCTGCTTCAACGCCGCTTCAGCTTAAGCTCTGCCATGGCCGCACAGGAACTTGAGCTGCACTTGGGGACCTTGGATGATCAGGACATCACCTACATCAATGGCGTGCAGGTCGGAAAAACTGAAGGCTGGAATCTCCCCCGGGTCTACCGGGTTCCCGCAGACATTCTCAAAGAAGGCGAAAATCTGATCCAGATCCGCCTCTGGGATAACTTTGGTGGCGGAGGCGCCGGAGGCACGCCCGCTCAGTTCCGGATTGGCCTGCCCGAACCCGAAGCCGGACGGAACCTATACCATGCGGATTACATCAGCGAATTTCCCATGGGAGATGATCCCTACCGCTATTACCGCTGGTGAGATCCTCCCTCCGCAGGGAGCGGACAGGGTGTGGATGCAGCTCCGCTGTTCCCACAATCGAGCCAACAAGTTAACGAAGAAACTAAATCCCGACTCCCTTCTTTACACGAGCTTTACAGTTCTCAGGTAGGATTCAGCCTCCACCTTGCCTCCTAAGCAGCTAGGTTGGCCATCTGAAATTCGTCCACTCAGGGAGAGCTGTTCCATATGAAATATTTTCTATCATGTTTAAAAGGAGTTTCCTTCATCATGTTGAGCCTCTTCATGCCCCAGGCATATTCCGATGCCTCAGCCTGGGCTCCTCTTCTACCGGGCTTGGAAGCCGACCTGGACATCGAGGTCATCAAGGAAGAAGAACGCGAAGGGGTTGTTCTCCGATGGCTCCGCTTTTATTCTCACGACATTGATGGCGAAGCGGTCCGGGTATATGCCGTCTATGTCCGCCCCAAAACGCCGCAAACGAAGCTACCCGCTATTTTACGAATTCACGGTGGAGGGGGAACAGCTGAACCGGAAGTCCCGATGTATTTGGCGAAACGAGGCTATGCATCGATGAGTTACGACTGGACGGGACCCACACGAGCCAACGGCCGCTCTGCGGGGAGAGCCGAGGATGAAGTGACGGTATGGCCGGAAGGCTTGGCCGGCATGGCTCATGGTTCCGCCCCCACGGAACAGGTAAAATTCTATCACAGCCTCTTCACCGCTCGTCGAGCCATAACCTTTTTGCGCAAGCAAGAAGAGGTGGACCCGGATAACATCGGTGTCGTTGGAGAAAGCTGGGGTGCGTCGCATATATTTCGACTCAATGCGATGGAGGATCGCGTCAAAGTCATGGTCCCCATTTATGGAGTCTACGCTGATCTGAGCTCAAAAAGCTGGCAGCAACGCTTTGGTGCGATGGCCCAGGTAAAGAACCAAAAAGCGCCGCTGTTTTTGTTAGGACCGAGTAATGATTTCGGGATGGATAACTTTGTTTCCGCCAACCAATTCATGTCCGAGCTTGAGGTCGACAACCGCTTTGTGTGGATTGCCAACGAAGATCATGGTGTTCGCCCAGCGGCCGTGGCTGCAGGGATGCGCTTTTTTGATCAGTACCTAAAAGGAGACATGCCGCTCCCCAAACAACCAGAACTCCGTTTACAGCAGTCCGGAAATCAGGTTGAGCTGGCCATGCATGCTCCGGATGCGCAATCAGCCAGCTTTTATGTAAGCTATGGCAGCCCACAGCGCCCAGCAGGGGGGTCTTGGTTATCGATTCCCCGGGTCGAACAACAACGAAGGATCTTTCGTGCCAGCATCCCCCTCCCTGATGGGGTGGAATCTGTTCATGCCTATGGTCAGGCCCAATATGCTGACGGAGTGGAATTGAGTACGCTGGTTGCCTCTGCCGAAGGAGCGAATCCGACGGAGACCTTCCAGCCACGTTCCAAGGTCCTCTATGATCCGGCTTGGGGTATTGAGCCTTGGTGCTTTCATTCGAATACCCATGGCCATGGATTCAGGGAAAGTTCCACCGTGGTGGAAATCCGTCCTGGAAGCCTGGATCCTTCCCGCAAGGTCCTGGTCATGGAAAACCTGCCCACACCCAAAGAAGCCTGGCCTTCCTTAAACCAACCCCGCTTTAATGACGGCCTTCTTCGGACCCCGGCAGATCCCCTTCGCGCTCCACAAGACAACGCGTCCCTGGTCATCGAATGTTATGTACCGGAACGGGCAAACGTCCAGGTCGCGGTCAGCCTTGGTGATCCTGATAACCCCAGACTGATGACCCGGAGAATGAAAACATCCAAGGTCAGTCGGGATGTAACGTTCAATGGATCATGGCAAAGCCTGGAATTTAAGGCTCATGAATTTACGGACGCTTCCGGAAAGCCCTTGCAACAGTTTGATGACATTCGAGCCATTCGATTGAAAATCGTTCCCAACACGCCCTTTCACCCGGAAGTTGGCAAGCTATACTGGAAAAATTGATCCTATTGTTGTCCATCCCACCAACTCCCGCTGATCAGGGTCAAACTTCGGGAGGGGCGGGAACCGCGAATGCCATGCTGAATGGCAAAGAGCAGCTGCTCGGCCGCGGTGACGCCCACCTGATCGTCTGTAGAGAGCATTCCAGGACATTCCTGCGTAGCGAGTCGAAGGTGACAGCAGGCAAACTGAAAGGCTTCCGGCATGCGGAAGCCCAGCCGTTTGAGGTTTTCATAATCGCCATTCATGGCAATGATCCCATCCACCTGATAGCGTTGCAGCCAGTCCTCCACTTCCACCCGGCTGAGCTCGCGGAAATCCGGCCGGTTGATGTCCAGGATTTCCACCCGTTGCTCCGGGGGAAGCAAGCTGCTCTGTCCCATAAATGCTGAGCGGTAGGCGGTGCCAATCAAGCTGTCGTAGAGCGAAGGCACAATCGCTCCGATGCGGCGACAACCGCGTTCCTGTAATTTCAGGAAACAGGTTTTCATCGCCAGGTAGGCATCTCCGTCAACCTGAGGCAGCACAGGATAGTCCAAAGCCCTGCCCCAGGCCACGGCACTAAATTGTTCCCAGGGCAACTGGATTCGATTCAGACGCGGACGCATCGGTCCCACCAGAACGCCCTCTACCCCCCGGGCGAGTAGAATCCGGGCAAGCTCTTCTTCCGAAAGTCCTCCCCGCTCCTCATCCAGATAATAGGAACGTACCCGGTAGCCCTGAGTCTCCAGATAGGCGGCCGCCGGTTCCAGATACTGCCAATGAGGCGGGCGATCATCCACGAGTCCGCAAGTATGCACGTAAGCTACTTCAGAATGGATATCCTTTTTATTCCGCTCGCGCAGACGGGTCATTAATTTACCCAGTTCCGGATCCGCCGCATAGCCCATCTCCCGGGCAACCTCTTGGATGCGTTCCCGGGTTTCAGCTTTGAGTCGGGTACTATTGCGCAGGGCCAGCGAAACGGTGTTGCGGGAGACCCCACAGACCTCGGCAATGTCCTTCAAACTGATTCGCTTTTCCGCCATAGGTTTTACGGTAATACTGAGACAAACTTCACTGCAAGAACCAAAGGCTCTAATCTGTCCGGTTCCACCCTGTCCCGACGAGGAGCCCGCTATGAATCTGAAGACCTCTCTGCCCCCACTCGCCCTGATCCCACTGTTCAGCCTACTGCAGGCGGCAAGCTTCAGCTATGATTTCAACAGCGGTCTTGCGGACTACAACAGCCATTTCAACTCCACCGATTCCGGAGAATGGTCCAGTGCCGGAGTTCCCAGTTGGGCAGCTACAGGCGGGGTAAACAACTCCGGCCGCATCCAGTCCGGCGGAAACAACAATACGGCGGTGCTTCGTAGCGCATCAGATTTTTCCAGCGTCGGCAGTTCGAACCGCGTTTCGACCTGGTTTGAAGCCCGACTGAACGCTTCGGGTCTGATTGATGGCTTCAACGCCCTCGGAGTCGGCTTCACCATCGGCGACAACGGCACCCTCAATAGCAACCAGTATGTGGCTGCGGAACTGGAGGTCCAGGGCGGAAACCAAGTACTCAGCCTCCGCTACCGGGACAGTTTTACCGTCAATACCCCCGACAGCGATGCCCTCTCTCTGGTCAGCGGAAATTGGTACAAGCTGGAGAATGTGGTCACCAAAGAGGCTGGCGTCGGTAATTTTTCTTTCGACATCAGCCTGACCGATTACGGTGCGGACGGTAACGGCGCGGGCATCGTCGTGGATACCTACAGTACCGGAACTCTGGGCGGCATGAGCACGCTCTGGAATGAGACGGAACTGAATGCAGCCTTTCAGGGTTATAGTCAGGGTGGAGCCGGCGGTGCCTTCGGTTTCGACAACTTCGAAGCCACGGTCATTCCCGAGCCGGCTACCTTTTCGCTGCTCAGTCTGGCCGGCCTGCTGTTCTTCATGCAAAAGCGGAGAGCCTAAGTCTCGGAGGACGCTTCCACCCAGCTGGCTGGAATCAGCACGGTTTTCGCGATCTCCGGAATACCGCGTTCATTGCGGTGAATCTGTCCCACCACCAAATCCACCATAGCGGCACCGATGGCCCGTCGGTTCTGGGACATGCCCCAACCATGGAAGGAGGGTTGCTGATCCAGGTTTACCAGCCAGACCGTTAATCCTTCCTCTGCACAGATCTGCTGCAGGCGCTCACGCTCATCGACCGCGCAGTAGAGCATGGCATCGGGTCGCTGTGCTCTTAGCCAACTCCGCAGTTCCTCCTCCTGATCGGACACCAGGACGGGCAAGGCAACGCCCTCGGGCAGGCTGCAGCTGAGGGCATGATAGGCTCCCTGGAAAATATGCAGGCGCTCATTGAGATTCGGATACATCCAAAACCCAATGCGGCGGGCCCCTTTCTCCAGTAGCTTCATCCCGGCGGCATGTAACAAATCATAGTGCAGCACCGTTGCCCGGTGCAGGCTGGGCTGCGGCAAAGAGTAGCCAAAGCTGGCCATCGCGAAGTGTTCGTAGGCAAAGCCCTCCATCAGTTCCAACGCACCCGCACGGAGCATTAGCAGCACCCCCTGAATACCCCGGCTCCAAATGACCTCGCTAAGCCGTTCCCCATAGAGATCCTCCGCGGAGGCGACAAAACGCTCAAGATGAAACCCACTGCGCTCCGCCTGCTCCTCCATCCCCTGAACTTGTTCGCGCAAAGACTCGACCTCCTCCTCGGCCCGATCCGGATAGCCCGCCAGAATCAGGGCCAAGGGCATCGATTCCTCCCGGACACGGCCCTCCCTCACCTGCTGCATCAACGAGGACACCATGGGGTTGGGACGATAGCCCATGGCCTCTGCCAGATCCTGAATGCGTTTCTGGGTTTCTTTGGACACCATGTCCGAACCGCGCAAGGCATAGGAGACGGTAATGCGGGACACCCCGGCCTTCTCCGCTATCTGCGCCTGTGTAACCTGTCCCTGTTTACGAGCCATGGGTGATCTTGACCTCAATCCGGCAACAGACTCAAGCCTCTTTTCGAAGCTCAGGCAGCCAGACTCTTCCGCAAGGCCCTCAGCATAGGAGTGCTTTGCGAGCCATCCGGATCATTCCCGGCCACAGCCAGGATGCCCAGCAGGGTCGCCAACAGTAATTCCCGTTTTTCCGTCACCTCTTCGATCGGAATTTCCTGCAGCGCCGCGGCCCGCAGCAACACCGCCTCCAAATGCTCACTCAGGACCATGCGATGACGTTTTAAGAGCGGAGCGAACTGTTTTGCGGTTTCGCAGGGGCCGGTCAGCGTTTTCACAGCCAGGCAGCCACTGGGAAAGCCACTCTGACCCAGCAAATGACTTTCCATGCGCTCCAGAAAGCGATCCAGATCCAGCAAGCCCGCCTCCCCTTCCTTAAGATTCACCAGGGGATGCAGCTGCGTGGCCAGATATTCATCCAGAACCCGTTGAAACAATTCGGCTTTGCTGCCGAAGGTATTGAGCAGACTGGAAGAGGAGAGCCCGGAGGCCTCCATCATATCCTTTTGCGTGGTTGCTTCATAGCCCTTCTCCCAAAACAGGCGCATCAGCACCTGCAGGGTCAGAGTCTCGTCAAAGCAACGCGGCCGTCCTTTCATCCATCACAGTTGGATGGATTCTGAATTAATCAATTCAGTTTATGGCAGCATCTGCCGTGGCCCCGAAACTTACCAGCCGGTCTGGCTGGCGCTGGGCGGCGGCCAATGCATGCCCCGCTGACCGGAGAAACTGAAATTTGGATTCGGGCTGGGAGCCTCTCCCGCGGGCAGCCCCACGAGGGCGCCCTCCTGCAGCCAGGCGGCCTGTTCCGCCTCATCCAAGTGCCCGATCAGAGCTCCCGTCAGTCTGTGCTGAACCTGTGCCAGCTCCGGATCTCCAGCGCGGTTGACGCACTCCTGCGGGTCCTCCTGCAGGTCAAAGAGCAGGAAATCGTTGCCGCGGGGGAAATAGATCAATTTATAGCGTTTGTCCCGAACCATGCGGGTGGCCTTAGCCTCATAGCCCCACAAGGCATGCAGCTGCTCCCGCTCGGTTTCCCCAATCATAGACTGACCGCTGACGTGATCCGGACAGGGAATGCCCGCCGCATCACAGAGCGTAGGCAACACATCACTCAGCCCCACCAGGCGGTCGCTGACCTGGCCATGACCGCTTCGTTTCACAATGGGGCGGCCACTGAGAATCAGCGGGATATTGCAGGAGTCATTAATCATCTGATCTTTGGCCCACTGCTGGTGATTGCCCAGGCAGTCCCCGTGATCAGACATAAACATAATGATGGTGTTATTGAGCAGCCCCTCATCCCGCAGCGTGCCCAGCACCACCCGGATCTGATGATCAATGTGCGTGCACAGGGCATAGAAGGCCCGACGGATTTCACGGGTATGGGTTTCCGAGTAGCGGGTTTTCTGATAAATCCGTTCCTGAACGCGGGTGGGGGTTTGTTCGTCCAGCTGAGCCCAATCGCCCACATGCGGCTCGGGAATATCCAGGTCCCGGTAGAGATCCAGATAGGCCTGCAACGGCTGCAGGGGCGGATGCGGATGGGAGAAACTCAGATACCAGAAACCCGGTTTTTCCGGATCCCGTCGTTTGATCATGCGCGACATACTGCTGGCCGCCCAGTTGGTGACATGCAGTTTTTCCGGCAGATGCCAGGAGCGCCAGCAATAATCATTGTTGTTCATGCCTCCGGCAAAACGCTCCCCCGGATGCCCCTGATCTCCGAGAAAGAGTTCATAGTCATCCTGACCAATGCCTTCCCCGGCACGCCCTTCCTCGTCGACCCACACATCATCAAAGCCAATGCGGTTGCGTTGATTTTCCACATGCAGTTTTCCCACCGCATAGGCCTGATAACCCGCGTCCCGGAAAGCCTGAGCCAGCGTGGTCACCTGTGGAAAAGGACGATGCGCATTATCCTTCTGCCCATGAATCGCAGGGTGAATGCCTGTCATCAACGTTTTCCGCGCCGGCACACAGACCGGGCACTCTGAGGTCGCATTAGCAAAGCGCACACCATTGGCGGCGAGATGATCCAGCGTGGGAGTGATGATCGTAGGGTGGCCCGCAGTTCCCAGAAGATGGGCAGGCCAGTGGTCGGTAGAAATCAGCAGAACATGGGGGCGGGAAGAATCACTCATACACATGAGCTACCTAGAAAATCCTTCCGCATCCAGTCCTTTTCCAAAAGGAGCCACCAAAAGGATGAATGCCCACTACGCCTCAGCTACACAGATCCAGAGCAGCAACGCCTCTCTCCAAACATCATCGCGAACAGCATCCTACCTCTACACGCAGCATAGAAGATCACAAAGACCGCATCTGGGCCCCTACCCTCCTCATCATCCGCACGGTAATGATAACGAACTTTCAGGACCTTGACCTGCCCTCCCAGCCACTCTGAACTGGGGGTGCCATCGCTCCCCCACACGCACTCTGAAAGAGTGCCAGAATATCAGCCCAGGCTTCACCCCGCGTCTGGCGCAAGCCAAGGCCGGGGAAAGCCTGGGATCCTCCAACACCCCACACGCGCACTCTGAAGGAGTGCCAGAATCTTCAGATCGCAGGCCCCACCCTCCGCTCAATCCAAGACCATCCTAAGCCTGCTCATAGAATTCGGGACAGCTCTACGATTCGGCTGAGACGGCCGAGCTCCAGTTCTGCACATCAGGCCAGAGACTGCCGGGAAGATGATGAGGCCGGAGGCGGTGGGGAAAAAGCAGATCACCATGCCAGCTCTGCTGGCGGGGTGTCTACGGGGTTGGGGGGAGCGATTACCAGACATCCGAACAAGGTAAAATGCATCCATGCACGGGCTGATCCTTCCCCGATACGTCATCAGCGTGGTTACAACAAGGACTCGTTCAACAAGTGGGGCTTCCGATGACGCTTACAGAGAAGTTACATCCCCTTTTAGCAAAAAAGCAAATCGCCCCCCCTCCAATAACCACTTCAGTCGGCAACCCAACTCAGCGACCTGTTCAGGTCCAGAGCCTCGACAGCTTGACTATGGAGCTCGTCAGAACGCATCCAAAGGCAAATAAATTGCCAATATGACATTCTAACCACAGTGAAAACCACCAAGAGCTGAACTAAAAAGGGCTTAGTAATTTATAGATTTACTAAAATTTCTTTAACTCCTAACTGATACATTGCCCCATACCGCTTTAAAACTTGGATGGAATCAGCAAAATCAATATTAAACAACTCACTTTTAATGAAAGAAAAAAGGTCGTCCACATCCGGACAACTAAAAAAAAGCCTCAATTCATCACCCACCAAATCACTTCCCTCATAACTACCAAAATATTGGTCTTCTAAAGAAGAAACACTTAAAATAGCGTCAATAGCTGTATTTTTACTTTCCAAAATCTCAGAATTATATCTTTCATTAAATCCATTTAAAATCACAACCATAGTATTTTTCTTCAATTCTTTATTCTTTAAAGACAATGAATATTCACTTTCCCGCCAATTGCTTTCTATCGAAATAGGCCACACTTTTCTAAAAACAAAACCATTTAGTTCATTCTGTTCTACATAATCTAAAAAAACATTAGTAACAAAAACCGCCATAGGATATTGAGGAATCCTAAATACCGAAAGACCTTTCACTGCATCCTCACGAAAATAAAAATATTCAATATCAACAGCAGTTGTAGGAGGATCAGACCAAAACACGCATTTTGACTTCTCAAGATCTAAAACATCTACTATCGTAGTTATGTTGTAAAAATAATATTTAGTATTTGTATCAGAATCCAATGGAAGCAGCTCACCATTGAGCTCCAGGATTGGCGATAACGCACGAGTAGAATTTTCACTAAACACAGGCAAAAACATATCCATACAAGGGTAGTCATTAAATTCAGACACCCTTCCAGTCACTTTAGGAACCCTCCAATTACGAGATAGCTTAGGTTGAGACCAATTAATTGACTCGTTTGCTATTGAAAAACCAGGAGTCACATCATCATCTAACGAATTCCTACCCAAAATTGATTTTGACGGCAACAACGCAAACCCTTCAAATCTTGGGTCATCTGTAACTTTTTCCAAAAAATAAATACTAGTCACATTATTCATCTTTTTATAAATTCACCAGCTTCAATTCGCTTCCAAGTCATTTCCATAACAGCTTCGGCTTGCTGCTTTGAGCCAACATTTCTGAACGCAGCCCCTAGTTCGAGAAAAAACTTATCAGTATGTGTTCCCGCATGGCCTGAAAAAAGAAAAAAGGGTCAGCCCTAGATATT
>DIYK01000051.1:72332-73778 GCA_002429005.1 Verrucomicrobia bacterium UBA6056 | reverse complement strand
ATCGACCGGCGGGCTCAGCGGATTATGCGTTCCGCCCTCCACCAGCAACTCACAGGGACCCGGAGCCTGCAACATGGCCGGTAGCAGGGTCTGTAGCACCAGGTTACAGCTACCTGCAGAGCCAATGGCGACATGAACGTCGCCAGCCCGGATCGCTCCGGGACGGAAGGTCAGCGCCTCCGATCCCGGGCGATCCCCGTCCAGCTCCGCGCCGCAGAGATCTGCGGACGCCCGGACTGCAGCAAGATGCTGACGCAACAGTCCACTCTTCTTTCGTCCCGCCCGAATGCGGGTGATTTCGATGGGCCGACCGGTGATCATGGACAGGCTCAAGGAGCTTCGCAGCACCTGTCCGCCACCTTCACCCATTGATCCGTCGATCTGCACCCTCTTTGTTCCTGTACGCGTTGTTTTCATGTGTCTTCCTTACTGCAGGATGAATGCCACATCGTCCCATAAAATGTTATTCTGTTGATTTTCATACACTTATAAATCCTGCCAGAATTCCCGCCTCTTCGAATTCCCACAAAATCTATCTTTTCATCTAGAATTCTATCTCTACACTATTGGCATGGCTGAATCGAAATGCACTGTGATCGGGGCCTTGGGCCCAACTCTGGATCGTCCGGCGGGAAAAGACCGCTGGCATAAGTGGCGCCCCTCGGTGGCCATTTGCCAGCAGGAGGATCTGGTGGTTGACCGCTACATTCTGCTGGCTCAGCCCAACTTTCACAAGTTGCTTAACCAGGTGGTGGGAGATTTGCAGGCCGTCTCTCCTGAGACGGAACTCGAGATTCTGGAGTTGAACATTCGCGATCCCTGGGACTTTGAAGAGGTGTACGGTCAGCTCTTTGATATCTCGCAGAGGCTGAAACTCTCTTCCCGTGATCAGAATCTGGTGCACATCACAACGGGCAGTCATGTTATGCAGATCTGCATGTTCCTGCTCACCGAGTCACGCCATTTTCCGGGAAAGCTGATTCAGAGCTCCCCTCCCCGGCGAAAAAATGAGGATGCATCCGGAACCTATCAGATGATTGATCTGGAACTGGCGCGTTATGATCAGCTGGCCAGCCGTTTCGAACAGCAGACCCAGGATGACATCTCCTTTCTCAAATCCGGGATTGATACGCAGAATGAGGCCTTCAACCAACTCATTGCCCGGATCGAACAGGTGGCCCTGCGCTCCACCGAGCCCATGCTGCTCATGGGCCCCAGCGGCGCCGGCAAATCCCAACTGGCCCGGCGCATCTACGACCTCTCCGTTCAGCGCTGCGGCATGAGCGGGGATTTTGTGGAGCTCAATTGCGCCACCCTGCAGGGGCAGGCAGCTATGTCGGCTTTGTTCGGTCACAAAAAGGGATCCTACACGGGCGCCACCCAGGATCGACCCGGCATGCTCCGGGCTGCTCACAAAGGCATGCTGTTTCTCGATGAAATCGGCGA
>DIYK01000051.1:0-72267 GCA_002429005.1 Verrucomicrobia bacterium UBA6056 | reverse complement strand
CTGTTTCTCGATGAAATCGGCGAGCTGGGGCTGGATGAGCAGGCCATGCTCCTGCGGGCAGTGGAGGAAAAGATATTCACCCCGCTGGGCAGTGACAGCCCGGTGAAAAGTAACTTTCAGCTAATCTGTGGTACCAACCGGGATCTTCGTGCCGATGTGCGGGAAGGGCTGTTCCGGGAGGATCTGCTCGCGCGGATTCATCTGTGGACCTTTCAACTTCCCGGCTTGGCAGAGCGCCGGGAGGACATTGAACCCAACCTGGAGTACGAACTGACCGAACTGGCTAAACGCAGCGGCAAACGGATCCGATTCAACCGGGAAGCCTCCAGCCGCTTTCTCGACTTCGCCATGGCCCCCAGTTCCACGTGGCGAGGCAACTTTCGCGATCTCAATGCCGCTGTCACCCGCATGGCCACCCTCTCCCGCGAAGGCCGCATCACCGTGCAAGAGGTGGAAGAGGAAATGGAGCGTCTCCAGGAACAATGGGGTACTGCAGAAGAAGTGCAGAGCCCCAAGCTTGAGGAGCTGCTTGGTACAGAAGCCATGGCCGGCATCGATTTGTTCGACCGCCTGCAACTGGAGTCTGTACTCAGCATATGCCAGAGCTGCAGCAATTTGGCGGAGGCCGGCCGACAACTCTTTGAGGTGTCCCGGGAGCAGCGCAGCAGCAAAAACGACAGCGACCGCATCCGCAAATATCTCAGCCGCTTCGGCATCGATTGGGAACAAATTCAATCACAGAAGTCGTCCTCGGGAGTAGCTGTAGGCGCGGCCTCCGGCGGGTAACCTTTAGGCCATCCTTCGACAAGCTCAGGGCAGGCAGGCTGTAAGCTTGGCGGAACCCCAGCCCGGGTTTCTTCGAATGCAGTAGTTCACCCGCGCTTCAGTAATCTCCAGAGCTTTGGTTGTGATTTGAGCACTCCTTCAGAGTGCAGAACGATTGGGCTTCCCTTTCCCCGGGTTTCACCCGGGGCTGGTATGTTCCCGCTCTTTCAGAGCGCAGGGCCACAAGGGCGGCATCGGTACGGGAAAACGCTGCATGCATCTTACCGGAAATAAAAACGCGATTTCATACACCTATTTTTTTATGATCTCGCGTAGACTTTTCAGGTCGTTCGCCCGGGCTTTTGAGGAAAGCCGTTTCGCCAGATCGTTGAATCCGGCGGCTTCCGCATAGACTACGGCAAGGGCCTGGGCGCGTTTGTCCCCTGACTCTTTGGCATTCATAAAGGCGATACGGGCGGCATCCACCGTGGAGAAATCTGAAAGAGCAAAGCGCTTATTGACGCCATTTGCGGCCAGCTCGATGGATCCATCTGCATGCACTTTTACCAGCTTTACCTGATGCTGGCTGAAGGACAGGGTGAATTCTACTCCTTCCAAGGCTCCTTTCTTTTGAGAGGCAAGCAGGCTTTTCTGAAGTTCCGGGTGCAGGCGGGTGACATCTACCGGTCGTCGCTGTACCGGCATGCGGGCATGAACGGCATACTGAATGCCAAAATCCGGTTTCAGTCCCCAGAACACTTTGACCTCATCGGCGCCCTCCAACAGGGATTCCAGGCTATACCAGCCACGTTTCCGTTTGAGCTCCGGTCGTTCCCGGTTCCGACCATCGGTCTGGTCCATATGGAAGCTTCCGTTCTCCTTGTAGCCATCGATAATGACCCAGTGTAAGCCGTAGGGATAACTTTCGCTGGCAAAGGGCTGCTGAGCGATCAGCACAGGTTTGGCCAAGCGAATGGAACTCCGCAGGGCCTCTTCCACTTCAGCCAGATTGCTTTTTTTCAGGGTTTCGATGGCCGGCCTCTGCGGATAGGGAGAATCTTTGAGTTGAAAGGTGTTACGGAAATGTTCATCAAAGCCCTCCGGAAAGGTGGTGTACATCATCTTCCCGGCTCTGGCCGCACGTTTGCAGAGGTTGTTTACGCTGTTAAACACCGCGAGTCGGAAGTCGGGTCGATTGTCACTCGGGCTGCGATGCACTTGACTCGCATCAGGAGCGTCCCGGTTTGCTGGAGACTTTTTCCGGTAGCGTTCCGTCAACTGCAAGGGACCTGCATGATAGTAGGTTGCCAACTTCAGGAGGGAGGTCGAAGCCGTTCCGCCCACCGAGGAGCCCTCGCGGTCGGAAGAGGTTCTCTGGCTGGTCCATTTGGTGATATAGAAATTTTCGCTGAACTTGTCCGCGAGCAAAGGCGGGACAGAGTTGAGCTCACTGTTGATGTGCAGGGTGGTGAAGCGCAGTTCATTGTCGCTGTAACGGATGCCCTTCTCACTCTTGGCATAAGCTTTGAGGGTGTAGGTGGTCTGCGGCTTCAGTCCCAGAATCCGTACCTGATAGGTATCGCGGTGATAGAGCGGCGTGTAAAATCCGTCCACCCGTTTGGGAGAACCTCTTTCGCTCCAACAGAAGCCATATTCTTCAATCAACGGCTCGCCCCGAAAACGGACATCGAGCTTTGCACGAATACTGGTGGCCATGACCTGGTCCAGTTCCAGTAGGTGCACCTTAGGCAAAAGAGAGTCCTGGTAGGCAGCCGGTGACAACAATTCTTTCTGCAGGGAGAGTTTGAAGGTGACTGTGTCTTTGTCTTCCTCCAGGATTTCAAAGGCCACCCCGCTGTCGAGCAGATTGGGCAAAGTGGAAGCGGGGTTACTGTCCTGGTTAAAGATACCGCTTCCGTTGCTTTTCTTTAGGAAGTGCGCTGGAGAACCTTTACTACGGAACCAGGGATCATTGGGACGATAGGTGTAACACAGATCCGGTCCGCCCAGAAAGGAGGAGCCCATAGTCCGGTTAATCACGTGAACCAGCATGCCCTGTTTCCCCGGGTTCCCTAAGGGGCTCTGCTCCCCGGAGACATACTCCAGACAAAAGATGTAGTGCGGATGGCGGGAGGGAACAAAACAGCCCAGCGCCAGCTCTCCGGCCGGGTTGGTGGAGCGTTTATGCAGGGTGTAGGTACCTGATTGAGTAAAGGTCGGATAGTTTTTTTCGCTGAGAAAGCCATTGTAGATGTAACGGCAGTAGGCGGGTCCGGTCGGTCCGAAGGAGACGGCCAAGGTGGGATCCCCCCCCGTGCCATCGTTTTTTTCAGGAGCATGATAGAAATCAGGAGCCCCCAGCCGATGTCCCAATTCATGCGCATAGGTTGCCGCCCCACTGGAGGCCAGAACCTGGGGATAGCTGCTGGGCCAAAGAGGATCCCGCCAGACCACTTTCGGTTTATAGAGCTCCCAGGCCATTTTCTCCGGGTTGTGAGGATGCTTCCGTTTGCCGTAGTGTTGGCTGACTACCTTTTCCAACTGGGATGTTTTTTTTCTTCGGGTCTCATACATGAACATGGTGATATCCGGTGCCGCTTTCTTTGTGCTCACGGATGCAGGTACCCGGTAACGCTTCACATGATCCCGGGCCGCTTTTTTTAACGCCGCCACCCGTTCGCGGCCTTCAGCTTCCTGTTTGTAGCCCAGGGGATTCTCCCAAAAATCGTAGGGGCAATAGTACCCCGAAGCTTCCGGGGCCATATACACATTCGCGGGAAAGGCCTCCTCCCCGATGATGTAGGATTTCGGCCAGCTCTTTCCTTGGGAATATTCCTGAAAGTATTCTTCCACGCTCATGTTACGGAAATGGAAGTTGCTCCGGGCCTCTTTCAGGGAAAGATCCCGCGTATCCGGGAAGCGGATGAGAATCACCCCTACCAGAAATTCACCAGCGTAGATGGGCTGGCTTCGTCGCGGCCGGAAGGGAGCGCGTAGGTTGAGGTTCTTGATTCCCTCATCCACCTCGAAGGCATCATGGGCATATGCAGACGGCATGGCCCCCAGTCCACAACAGACCAGCAGCAGGCAGTTCAGATAGCTTGCCCTCCAGAGCTTCGTGTAGAATGGAAGAGGTCTGCCCGGAACGGAGAGCTTCCTGGCACTGCAACGGCGAGAGGGAGGATAGGAGATCATGGATGGAAACATGTGCGGGTTAACGTAATAGAGAATTCCTGATTCTGCTTTTTCAGGATGATGTCAACCGAAACTAACGTGCACAGCTTCTCAGGGAGATGGATGAAAGATGGCAGACCGGGGATGTGCAGGGAACAGGCAGGTTCTCAGGCCGGAGGCCTAAGCTCCTTTTGAAGGGCCACCGCCACAATGGACCGCGCCCTTCCAGGGGGCGTGCGGAGTATCAAGCCTCTTTGACCATACGTCAAAAGTAGAGCGTCACGATAAATCAATATCCCGCCTTGAAACCGGAGCTCCCAGACTCTGCGAATGCTACCCACCTTTCAGCACTCAGCATGGACATGCGCCTGCCCTTACTCTAAAGGGATCTGTATACTCGTATCACCTTCATCTTCGGATCAGGGCTCCCAGAAATCTGGATCCAGTCGACGATGCAGGGCATTTATCGGATAAAAAAAGACTTCGCCGAATCGTCCAAGGACAAAATAACTGTCCTGTACATCGAAATAGATTTGTTCATCTTCTAGCGTATACCCGTGCAAGATTTCACGGGAAAACAGAAGGTAGGCACAGCAGTAGAGGCAGAGAGCGCCGAGCGCAAATCCGCAGTATCGTGCGATGGGTTTCATGATGTGCGCATGCCTCAGGTCCCGCAAAAGGTCACTGCTTTAGGCGTACCAGCTGCGGGGGCTTCGGCGAAGGGGCTCTGCAGCAGGGCTGGGTCAAATGGCTGTTGCAGGGCGGCGAGCAACTCGTGGAAGGGCTTCATCTTGCCCTCCCCGGCGGCATGGAGAGCGGCCTCGACCTGATGATTCCGGGGGATGACCACGGGATTCACCAGTCGCATCCGCTCGCGGGCGGCATCCGGGGAATCAACCCGCCGACTCCAGGCCTGCATCCAGTCCTGCAGCACATCCGGGGGATCGCTTTCCAGGTCCAGGAATGCGCGGGTAAAATCCAGCTTTTCTGTGTGCAACGTATCGAGAAATCCCTGCAGGAGTTCATCATCCTCGGGTGTTGGATCCAGCACGCCCAGTTTCGCAGCCAGCTTTTGCCGCCAGGCGCTTTGAAAGGCCTGAGGAAATTCATTGAGTACAGCCGTGGCTTCCGCCTCCGCATCTCCTTGCACCAGGGGCAACAGCGCAGAGGCCAATACCGCGAGGTTCCAATGGGCCATACGTGGCTGATTGCCATAGGCGTAACGACCCTGGCTGTCGATCGAACTGAACACCGTGGCGGGATCATAGCGATCCATAAAAGCACAGGGACCGAAATCGATACTCTCCCCGGATAAGGCCATGTTGTCAGTGTTCATGACCCCATGCACAAAACCCACCCCCATCCAATCTGCAATCAGCTTTGCCTGCTTCTGTAGACAACTTCGCAGAAAGGCGAGTGCCGGATCTGCAGCCTCTGCGGCCTCCGGAGCATGCCGCTGAATGCTGTAATCCAGCAGAGCCTGAAGGTACTCTTCCCCGGACTGAGCGGCAAATTCAAAAGTCCCCACCCGGATATGGCTGGCGGCCACCCGGGTGAGTACGGCTCCCGGTAGCACCTCTTCGCGGTATACCGGTTCTCCTGTGCTGACCACAGCCAAACTGCGGGTACTGGGAATCCCCAAGGCATGCAGAGCCTCACTGATCAGATACTCCCGTAACATCGGTTCCAGAGCCGCCCGGCCATCCCCACGACGGGAGAAGGGTGTCTGCCCCGAACCCTTCAACTGCAGATCCACCCGTCGACCATCCGGGGCCACATGTTCCCCCAGGACCAGGGCCCGGCCATCGCCCAGCATGGTAAAATGCCCGAACTGATGGCCTGCATAGGCCTGAGCAAAGGGATCGGCAGCTTCCGGCGTTTCCGAGCCGCCCCATACCGCATCCGGTAGCCGTTCAATCGCCAACTCCTTGGCCAGAGCCTCATTCCACAGCAGCATGTCCGGATCGCGGACCGGCTCCGCCTGCTGACGTTGCCAGAAGGCTTCAGGTAAATCCAGGTAGGTGGACGGAGTTTGAAACATTAGCGGGCCCGTTCGGAATCAGATTACGAAGGCAAGATCCAATCCGCCCGGGGGAAGTGGCAGGTATAACCGTTGGGGTAGCGGAGCAGGTAATCCTGATGCTCCGGCTCCGCTTCCCAGAAATCCCCGACCGCTTCCACTTCGGTCACCACCTTGCCCGGCCAACGACCGGAGGCCTCGACATCGGCAATGGTATCAACCGCGACCTGTTTCTGTTCTTCATCCACATAGTAAATGGCAGAACGGTAGGACATGCCGCGGTCATTGCCCTGACGGTTTAGCGTGGTGGGGTCGTGGATCTGGAAAAACACTTCGAGAATACGGCGGTAGCTGATCTGTTCCGGATCGTAGAGAATCTCAATCCCTTCCGCATGGGTTCCATGATTGCGATAGGTGGCGTTGGGAACATCCCCTCCGGTATAACCCACCCGGGTCTTGGCGACCCCGGGTAGTTTGCGGATGAGATCCTGCATGCCCCAAAAACAGCCCCCGGCGAGTACAGCACGTGCTTCAGCCATCAGATTTCCTCCACTTGATCAAGATAAGATGCGTAGCCTTCATCCTCCATGTCATCGCGATGCACAAAGCGCAGTGAAGCGGAATTGATGCAATAACGCAGGCCCCCGCGGTCCACCGGGCCATCCTCAAACACATGCCCTAAATGGCTGTCTCCATGGGTGGAACGGACTTCCGTGCGAATCATACCATGGCTGATGTCACGTAGTTCAGATACATTCACCGGCTCAATCGGCTTGGTAAAGCTGGGCCAACCGCATCCGGATTCAAATTTATCCGAAGAGGCAAACAAGGGTTCCCCGGAGACAATATCCACATAAATCCCCGGCTCTTTGTTGTACAGGTATTCTCCGGTACCCGGGCGCTCGGTCCCGTTTTCCTGAGTAACGCGGTACTGTTCCGCAGAGAGGTTGGCGATAGCAGCATCAGACTTTTCGTAGGCCGTCATACAGGTTCCTTTCAAGCCCCTTCCGGGGCGATTAGGAGGGAGTATACTGCGCATTCGCTTGGGGTCAAACCGTGGCTCCGACTCCAGATTCGATGCAAAAAAACCCCTTCAGCATCAGGAAGGGGTTGCAGGGGCATTATGCTGAATTCTCCCGCATCAATGCGTCAAGGCAAAGGCCAGGAGGTTCATATTAATGAGTTTGGCAGCTTTGATCTCGTTTCCACCGCAGCAGCAACAGCCACCGGTTTTGACACTTGCCGTATCATTCAAGCCATCCGGGGAATAGACCAGGACAATGCGTCCATCGATTTCCAAACCGTAGAGATCGGGGAAACGGGTTTTACCGGATTTATATTTGGACATACCCACATCGGATACGGTGTGAAAAATGGGGTGGTCCATCTCAAGTTTCACCAGTTTTCGCTCGGGAAACATCCGCTCGATCTGGGTGGTGAAACTATTCTGCCATGCTTTGGAGCTGCAACCCGCAGAAGCCAACAGGAATCCACCATTCAACAGGTAACTGTGCAGGTGTTCACGTTCTTTCGCCGAGAGGCTGAAAGCTCCCTCTCCGCTCATGATCGCAAAGGGGTGCTGAAACAGCTCGCTGCTATCCAGGCGAACCGGCAGAAAGTTACCTTCGGTCTCAATGTTGGTTTTTTTCTCGAGCTCCTCCAAGAAGCCATTGGAAAAACACTTCGACGTTTTGTTCTGATCGTAGACCAGATTGGCACAGGTTACTTTGGCCTCGGGGGGACCACTGGCCAGCAGCAGGCTTCCCAGAGCGTTACTGAGTGCACAGAGTAACATCAACATGTTGATCTTCATAAGCTTAGTATCCTGTGGGCTTTCCAAAAAGTCACTCTTGAACTCGATCTTTTGCCAAGCGTTCAAAATAGGCCTCAATCAGAGGGCGAAATTGTTGTGGCAGGGCTTGCAGGTTTCCAGTGGCCTCCATGCCTTCATGCAACGAATCCGGCAGAATGCCCCCGGCTTCCCCTGTGGAGGATTCCAGCATCTCCACCGAGCCACCCCGACCATCACCCAGACTGCGACCCGGTATGTCCAAGGCGCTGGAATTTCCTCCCCGAGAAGGATACTGCGGTCCCATCATGCCAAGCAGACTGTGTTGTCCACCCATGCCCATCCCCATGCCCCCCATGTTTAAGCCCATGGGAAAGCCGGAAGGCATGCGACCCGCCTGAATGGCCAAGGCACTCAGCATTTGGGCCAACGTGGCCTCCACCTGGGCGGCACTCAGGGATGTGCAGCCTGATCCAGCGCCCTGGCAGGATCCGGCACATTCCCCGGCCATGCCGCTCAACTCTTCCAGTTTTGCTGCGGCCAAGGTGGCAAACTGTTCTGCATTGCCCCCCTGCCCCTGAGACGCTTCCTGCGCAGAGCGGGCCTGATCCTGAGGGATCTGCAAATCGTCAATCGCCTGCCGTAGCTCAGCCGCCTGCTCCGCCAACTCCGGTTCATCCTCACTCAGCGCTTCACCACTGCGTTTTAAATCCCGACGAACATCCTTAAGTTCCTGTTGCAGTTCTTTCTGCTGACGGGACAATTCCCGCAGGGCATCCTGTTTCTCTTCCCGGGAATCCGGTCCGCGGTGAATCATGTCCATTTGTTCGGCCAATTCCCGCTGTTGTTCCGCCAAATGTTGCAGTCGCTGTGTCTGGTACATGAGGTCACTGATCCGCGACAACAAATCCACATCTGCCTCTAAATTCTGTAGCTGCTCCGAGTTTCGCTTGGGAAAGGGATCTTCATTTTCCCGGAAGCGCTGAAACGCGCTTTCCAGCTGTTCCGGCCAAGGAGTCTCCATGCTACTGCCCCCCAACTCTGCCTCTACCGCGGCTGCATCTGCGCTCTGCCCATCGAGTCCCGGCTGCAAGGAGGCCAACCATTCCCGATAGGGCTCTTCAAAGGCATAGAGCTGCTCAAAGGCCAAGCGTTTTTCAATCCAGGTATTCAAGCTGCCCACATCACTCTGATAGCGGCTGAGCTCTCGGGTCAGTTGCTCTCGGGTCCGCTGCGCTTCCGAAGCGGAGTCCGTCTCAGAAGTCACTCCCTGTTTGTAGGCTTCCAACTCCTCCAGCAGGGCTTCCCGTTGATCCTGCAACGCAGACAGATCCTGCATGACGCCTTGCAGTTCATTCATCAGGTCTTCGCTCCGGTACTGACTACGAGCCAGATCCTGATAGACTTCCGGGCTGACTACATGAAGTTTGGCCATCTGAGAACGTCCCCACTGGCCCTCTGGCGGACGGTTATCTCTAGCTTCCAACATATAGCGAAACTCCGTACCCGCAGGGACCTGAAGTTCCGCCAAATCCACTACGTGAAGCATGGGCAGGAGATGGGGTTCTTTTCGATCTGCTGGGACCAGTAGCTCTTCCCGTTTAGATCCACCCGCCTGTAATTGGTAGCGCAGCCGGGCTTCAGCAATAGCCACATCATCCTCGGCCTGACCGTTGATCTCCAAACGCCAGTTTGATGGCACCACGCCCGGCATGCCCGCGTCCCCCACTCGCACCTGGGGAGCTTCATCTGCATGCACCTCCACTGATCCTTCCCAAAGCTGGTCGCTGGGCGTTCCGTCCTCGGCAACCAGACGAATCTGGTAGACGCCGGATTCGTTCAAAGCAAGGGTACCCTCTACCTGATCTGCCTGATCTGTGCGCTCCAGCCGCAGGGTCTGTGGCTCACCCTGTTCCGGGTAAAAAGTCAATTCGCCATGAGACAGCGGCAGATTGGACTGCAGCTGCAGATCAGCCATGCTCCCGGCTAATGCTTTCAAATCTGCACTACGCATCTGCAGTTCTTTATCCTCCCAGCCGGTGTAATCCGGATAACGATAGCGCAGCCCAACTTCCTCAAAGCGGGGACTGGGATGTAAACGAAGCCGTTGCCATTCGCTGCGGCCACGAGGGGTGTCAACGCAGAAGACCAGATCCTCCCGCAGCGAACGCAGTTTTAATATAAAATGCTTCCCAGTCTGATCTTTCACAGGGGGACGGGCGAATAATTCCAAACGCCGGGCTTCCTGTTCCTCCTGCTTCAGCAGCAACGAAGCGTGCTCCGGTAGCTTGGGGCCCCGGATCTGTACCTGAAATTCAGCATGATCTCCGGCATGCACTTGCTCCGGATTGACCTGAATGTCAAAACGAAGCCAGGTGAAGGGAGGATGCTCGCCCTGTGGATCCCAGAGGCGACGGGCGGGTTGCAGCAACAGGCCAGGCATCCACAGCAATACGACGAGAATCACCGTGCTGACCCCCAGCAGGGAAGCCCAGGAGATTCGCTGCTGACGACGTGGCATCAATTCACGGGTTTCCAACTCCCCCGTCAGATCTTCGGAGAGCTGCATGGCCATCTCCCGGAGGGCCTGGCTTCCCCGGAACCCGGTATCTTCTGCAAAGTCGAGTGCGTTGATCAGCCGGTCATGAGGAATCCCCAATCGCTCCTGCACTTGAAGAGCTACCTGCTTGGGACGGAAACGTCGTTGCAGGCTGCGGTACAGCAAGGACACAATGACTCCGAGCAGCACAAGACCCAACAAGACTCTCAGAAACTGTAAGCCGGGAACCGGCAGGGCCCAGATGGCGTCCAGCAACAACAGGAACAGCAGGGAGAGGAGGAGCAGACTCAGTCCCCAGCGGAACTCCATAGAGCTTCGTGCCCAACGTTCTTTGCGAAAGGCTTCACGGATGAAGCGATAGGTTTGTGATGTCGTATTCATGCCGACCAGCCCCAACGTTTGCGTAAAATCCATTCCATGCCAAAAAGAAGCAACAGCCAAACCATCCAACTCCCCCGCTGCCAGATATATTCCGGAGGCAACGTTTCAGGATCAAGCGGAGTCTGCAGACCTGCATGTTTGGGCAAGGCCTGAGGCAGGTACGGATCCAGAAAGGTACCCCCACTTTCCCGGGAAAGCAGACGCAGGACATCCGGCCGGGAAGAATTCTGTAAGCGTTCCATATCCAGGTCATACACATTCACCCGGGCTTCCAACCGTTCCGGGTTCATGCCCGGAGCCTCGACCCGCAGCGTATACACCCCGCTCTGCTCCGGACTCCACGCAATCGCACTGGACACCGAGTTGGGAGTACTCAGGGAGAAACTCCGACGTTGCCGCGATCCATCGGGGGCCTCCACTTCAAGCTGTGTAGGAAAGCGTTCCTGAAGAGGAAGCCGGGATTGCAGTGTCACCTGAAGCTCTGAACCCAAGCGCAAATGACGCGACGAAAGCTCCAAGTTTAACTCTGAGCCAGGTTTAAAGGATCCGGATGAAAGCATCCAGCGCACCGAATTGCTCCAAAACTGCTCATAAAACGTGATATCCGAGTTGGCATGAGGACCGGGCATACGCCAGCGCCATAGGCCATCACCCAACAACATTAAGGTTTGACCTGCTCCAAGGGATTGACTCACCATCGCAGGATATCTCTCTCCTTGCTGATTCGATTGGAATTCTGCCATGACCCGGCTACCGGGTCCCGCTTCGGAAACCCGTGCATAGCTCAAGGTCGGCAAGGAGGGGAAGAGCTGCGCTGCATCCAGCCCGGGAACCGAAAATACCGGATGTCCCCACTCGTTGGCCCGCGGAGTAAAGGACACCTCCTCCATCCAGGTATCCGTCAAATTTACCGGCTCCAGCATACGCAGGCGTTCACGCAACGAACGATCCCGGACCGCATCCACATCAAAAGCCCGTCCGCGGGAGAACAACAAGCGACCTCCCTGTTGCGACACATAATCCGGCAACAGGGATAGCCACTTTCTTCCTGTCACCTTTTCAATGTCCCGGCCCAGGATGATCAAATCAAATTCGGCAAGATCTTCTACGCTTTCAGGAAAGCTTTGCCGTCCTTTCGGAATTCGGGTCACCAGCATTTCCTGACGTCCTTCCGAAATCTGGGAAACCTGCATGAGTTCCAGCCGCCCATCCTTTCGCAGGGTCTGGGCAATGAATTTACTGTCCCAGAAGGGTTTTCCTTCCAACATCAGGACGCGGAAGCGCTCCGGAATCACATCCACCATCACGGTTTGATGGTTATTCCGTTTCTCGATCTCATGCTCCAGGGCTTCCACCTCCAACACATAGCTGTAGCTGCCCGGTTGATCGTGTCGGATGGGCAGCTGAACCTCGGCATAGGGTCCTTCACCAAATTCAACGGGAAAGCTACGGGTCCCGGAATCATCGCTGACCCGAAGCAAACTCCGTTCCCCTTTTGCATTGCTATGCATTACCTGAATGCGCAGCCCGCCTTCTTCCCCGGCCACCAGAAAAGGCTGATTGGGCACGCCCAACACATGCAGATCCTGTTCGAGGCGGGGGCCTCCCAAAGGAACCGCATGAATGCGTATCGCTTTTTCCTCTGCAAGCTTCAGCACCTCCACCGGAGAGTCGTCCAATGAATCATGTCCATCACTCAACAGCAGGAGCTGGCTCCCCTCCGGGAGCTCCTGTAGAGCCTGATTCAAGGCATGCATCAAACGGGTTTCCGCACCAAAGGCGTCTTCAGCCTCTTCCAGGTTGAACTGCGAAAGCTCGGCTGGCTGCAGTGCGGAATCAAAAAGATGCAGCTGCAGTTCCGCATGTTCGCTCCATTGTTTCAGCAGTTTGGGACGAAGCCATTGCGTCAGTGCAAAGTGCCAACGACTCGTTCCTCCCATATCATCCGCCAGCATCGAGGCCGAATGATCCACCAACACATGTAGTTCCGAAGAGACGCTTTCGTTGGCCTCCGGAATCGGCACTCTCGAGGGACCCAACAACAACAGAAAGAGCCAGAGAAGTGCTCCCACACGAATCAGACTGAGCCCTGCATTCAGCCAGATACCGGCCTCACGGCTTCGCCAACTCCGCCAAAGAAGGAGGGCCAGGGAGAGGATGCCCAACGGAATCAGGATCCACATCGGAAAAAAGGGTCTCCAGATCCACTCGTTCATTTCAACGACGCCCCCATCCCAGCCAAAAGGATTCGATACTGAAGCCCAGAATCCCCAACAGCACAAACCAACCCCAGAGAGGCAGCTGCCGCGCTTCCAGCATGGCCTCTGCTGCGTCCTGGGTCGCATAAGCCTGCCCTTCCATGCTCCCGGATGGCAGCAGGGCTTGTCGCTGCTCATCGCTCAAACTTGCCAAGCGGGACTCCCGGGGATCGACGTGTACCGCGGCTGCAGCCAAACGGTTATCCCCCGCCCACAGCTCATAGACCCCTGGGAGTTGCACCTCGGGCACGCGCGCACGCAATTGAGCGCCCTGTAATAAAAACTCGGCCCTGAACATGGGTTTTCCCGAGGGATCCAGCACCCGGACATCTCGGGGTGGCTGAGAGGAATCCAAGGTCGCCGTGACTTCGAGAGTTTGCCCGGGATGCAGTTCCTGAAGCGCAGATTGCGATGAAGGGCGCTCCAACAGCGCGTGTAGCAAAGCAACAAAAAATCCACTGCGGCCCAGATCACTGTAGGCTGCATCCGGAGTGGCATTGAACAAGATGACTCGGCCTCCCGAAGCGAGCGAACGGGAAGACAACGCAGAAACTCCATCCGTGTAGCTCATCAGGTTACGGGCTTCTGCATGCAATCCAGTGGTAGACCAACGCCTCAGCATAGGAATACTGGGGAAGGAGGATTCGACCTCAGGCGTAAACGCATCCAAGGATGTGCTGTCCCGTTTCAGGCTTCCGAAATAAAAGGCCTCATCCAGTTCAACCTGCTGCAGTTGACGGGGTTGCCAGGGCAGGAATAATCCGGGCCGGCTGGCCTCCAAGGCCAAGGCAGTCTCCCGAAAAGCGGCTTCTGCACAGAACAACATCAACTGTCCTCCCTGTTCCAAATACTGCGCCAGAGATTCACAGGCAGCTGGACTCAACTGCGCTACGCCACTGATGACCAGACTGTGTAGCTCTGCGGGAATACCCTGCTCCAGATCACGACCACGATACCTGCGTACGCGGTAGCGATCATTCTGCCCGGAGCTGGGTGACATTGCCCGCGTTACATAATAGGCCGAACTTCCGGGCCGTTGCGGATCTTCATCTGTCACCAAAGCGATTTCCGGAAGACGACCCGCATCCACAAGCACATGATATTCATTATCGAACTCGAGGCCGTCCTCCGGAATCCGAAAATGAAAATGGTGCAGGCCCTCACGCTCCAGGCTCAGTTCCATCTGTTGCCGGCTGATGGAACGGGGAGGAAGTTGCAGCCGCTGTTGGCCAAGCCGGGTTTCGCCTTCAAAGAGTTCGAGGTTCAGTTGACGAGCTGTATTGCCTTCATTCACCAGCTCCACGGAAATACGACAGGGACTGCCCACAGCGGGCAGTGCCGGTGAAATCTGACCCTGCTGAAGCGAAAGATTGGATACCGGGATCCGGGAGAGATCAATCCGTTGGCATTCGATCTGCGCAGGCAGCTCCTGCCCAAGGCTGGCCGGCCAATTACTGGCTTGGAAATCGGAGATCAGAACCAGTCGCCCGGGCCCTCCTTGTTTACGAAGGCGGGCCACTGCATTCCGGAAGCTGGACTCCGGAGCGACCCGGGCCCAACCGCATTCCAACTCATCCACCTGTCGACGAAGCTGCGCATATTGATTCGTAAAACTCCCCTGCTTCAATTCCTCAGCTCCGCCGAAAGGGAGAATCATGGCCAAGTCCCCCTGAGCTTCGAGATCCCGCAACATGCGACGCAATGCGCTTTTCGCTTCATCCAATTGACTACGGCCATGCTGCTGCTGGCGCATCGAAGGGGTCAAATCGACCAAAAACAAGGTCGAGGCTTCACCGTCGGCCTGAGCGGCAGCATCGGATTTCCACCATTCAGGTTGAGCAAAGGCAAAAATCAGGGCCAGGAGGCAGAGAGCCCGTAAGAACAGAAGCAGGTATTCACGAAAGCGCTTCAGCTTGCGTTGCCCCTGCGGAGCTTCGGACATGAAGCGAAGACTGGGAAAAACCATGACCTTCCGTAATTTCGCCTGGAGGAGATGTGCGATGACCGGCAACATCAACAAAGCTAAGCCGGCCAGCATGACCGGAGCAGCGAGAGAGATGGAAGCCAGCGGAAACTTCATCATAACATCAGCGAATGCGGGAACGTTCATGCAGGTAGTTCTTCAGGGCGAGAAAGTAGGGCTCCCCGGTGTCGACCAGCGAATAGGAGAAGCCTTCCTCCCGGCTGCGTTTGCGGAGAAAGCTCAGGTAGGCATTCAAGTTGGCTTCATAGGAGGCTCTGCGATCGGCCCCCTGCATCGGACAGGTCTGACCCGTCTCGCTGTCCACCAATAACACGCCTCCCAGATCAGGAATGCGCCGTTCTTCGGCATGCAGCACCTGAAAGAGCAGCACGTCATCCCCCCGGGCACGGAACCAACGTAATTGCTGAAAGACCTCTTCTTCGTCTTCCATAAAATCGCTGAACACAATCAGGGTTCCCCGATGAGGAGCACGTTTGCGAAGACTGCGCAGACAACTGGCCAGCGCAGCGGCCTCCTGTTGCCCCGGAGGCTCCATCAAGTGCTCCATCCGATGCAATTGTTTATGGTCACCACGACAGGGTAACGAATGATTCAGGCCCTCACGGGCCAGTGCAAAGCCTACCCGGTCTTTCTGTTGCACCAGCAGGAAGGCGATTGCACAGGCCAACTGACAGGCCAAATCGAATTTAGACGCTTCCGGCAAGGGAGGTGGCCCTGGGCTGCGCGAAGAAGAAGCCGCTGTTTTTTTGATGCGCTGCGGCCGCCAGCCCCGGAAGGCCATGGAGCTGGAACCATCCACAATCAGGGTCGCATCAAGATTCGTTTGATGCTCAAAGTGTTTCACCACGAGACGATTGCTACGGCCGTATACCTTCCAATCGATCCCACCGGCATCGTCCCCCGGATTGTATTCACGATATTCGCGGAACTCCACATTCTGTCCCTGTTGTGGCGAATCATGCAGACCCAAATACTGACCATGAATGCGGTTTCGTGGCGTAAAGCGCATTCGCCGTAAGCTATGGTAATCCTGAATACGCAAATACGACATCGGGCTATCCCCGTGGCTCCGCTACCGCAGCGATCAGTCCCTGAATGAGCTCCGCCGCATCTTTGCCTTCGCCTGCGGCCTGATAGTTGGGAATGACCCGGTGACGCAGCACGGACTGAGCTGCTTCGCGAATATGGTCACAACCCGGAGCCGGTTCTCCATCCAGAACGGCCAGCGCTTTTGCCCCCAGGACCATATGCTGGGCCGCACGCGGACCCGCACCCCACTCCACATAATTCCGGGTGAGTTCCGGAGCTTCTGCTTCGGCCGGACGGGTGGCTCTGGCCAAGGCAACGGCGTAGCGCACCACATGTCGGCTCACGGGCACACGACGAATCAAATCCTGAAACTGCAGAATTTTTTCCGGGCTGAACACGGGATGCAGGTCATGCTGTTCCTCACCCGTGGTGGCCATGACGATATCCTCTTCATCTTCCCGGCTCGGGTACTCCATCCACAGACTGAACATAAAACGGTCTAACTGCGCCTCAGGCAGCGGGTAGGTCCCTTCCTGTTCGATGGGATTCTGAGTAGCTACCACCATGAAGGGGTCCGGCAGCTGATGAAGTTTTCCTGCACTGGTCACATGCCGTTCCTGCATCGCTTCCAGCAAAGCGGACTGCGTTTTGGGGGGCGTCCGGTTAATTTCATCCGCGAGCACCAGATTCGAAAAGATGGGCCCGGGAATAAACTCCATATGACGCTGCCCTTCCGGATCCACCTGCAACAGTTCCACCCCGGTGATATCCGAGGGCATGAGATCCGGGGTAAACTGGATACGCTGGAACTCCCAGCTCAACACATCCGACAAGGTTTTCACCAGCCGGGTCTTGGCCAGACCGGGCACGCCAATCAGCAGGACATGCCCTCCGCTGAACATCGCGGCCAAGAGAGCACGTACAATATGCTCCTGGCCAATAATCACTTTGGCGATTTCTCCCCGGAGCTGCCCATACCCATCGCGCAGTTCCTGAAGAAGTTCTACATCCGTATCTGTTGGTGTGAGAGGAGCAAGGTCGGTCATTATGAATCCGGGTCAGGGGCTAACATCAGCAGGTACAGCAGCCCGCTCCCAAAGCAGGTCTGCATGATCAATTGGACCGACCACCGGGGGCTGATGCACCCACCAGGTGACCGGGACGCGCCGGTCATCAAACTCGCCCAAGGGCATGTTTTCAAACAGAGCGGTATTCCGGGAAATTCGTTCGCGAGCGGCGCTGATCTGTGTTTCAGCCTGATCGCCAAGAAGGGGCAGTGCTTTGGCCCGGCTTTCTTCAATCCCTCTAGGTTCTTCACTCTCAAACAACCAGGAATCGAATTCTGCCCAGGCATCGGCGTTCACCTGCTGTAGGGCCAGAGAGAGGGCCGCAATTTCACAACTATGATCAAAACGCTCCGGAACCTCCCGCATAGCCGGATTGCAATCCGGATGAATCGGAGTGGGCAAAACGACGACACATAATTCGCCTCCTTTTTCATCCGAGAGAGCCTTGGCCGCATGATGCAAACGGCGGCAATGAGGACAGGCATAATCCACCATGATCAATACCATGCGCTCGGCGTCCAGTTTGCCGAAGTGGGCTTCTTCCTCAATCTGAAACTGTGCGCTGCCCTGCATCAAGCCCACGACCCGGGAAGAACCCTGGAGCACATCGAAGTTTTTCCCTACCGGCAGATCCACAGAATGCAGAGCCTGTGGGGTCAGGAGCTGCAAGGCCACCAAGCTAGCTGCACAGCCCGCGCCCAGCGCAGGCCAGAGGACTTTCCAGGGAGAAAGAGCTTTCCACAGCAGCAAAACCGCCAGCAAGCCCAGGATATGATCCAGCATGCAGTAAGGGCAAAAGGCCCGGATCACCAGCAGCTGCAGGATAACAAACCATAGGAGGGCTCCTAGAATCGCCACAGACAGAACTTGCAGGACCTTCCGTGCCCCCGCTCCGGGTAGAAACAAACACATCGCCGTTCCCACATAGGCCAGCGAAGCAAACACTCCTACAGGAATGCCCAAGAGAGAAGACCAACGGCTGGAGAGCACCTTCTCACAGCCAGATCCCGAACCACATCCAGGAGGAGAGGAGCCGGCTTCGAGACTCAGTACGGTCAACAGGACGGCGATTGCAGCCGCTGCCACTGCAAAACACAGTGCACTTTTTGCGGCACGTGACTCATTCCATAAAGCTGGCTGGGACAAAGAAGTGTTCATATCTGTACAGGTCTCGTAGCAAGGAAGCTAGGAAGCCGAGGGAGATCTAGCAAGAAGTTAAAAGAGCTGGACCTGCTTTTTTCATCATGAGCTCCAAGAGCCCTTTGCCCCAATTAGAATTCAGTTTTCTTTTTGGAATCACGAAAAAACCCTGCTGCCAGCGAGGACAACAGGGTTCAGGTTAGATGAGCTTGGTTAATCTGTCCGTAAGGCCCTGTTCTCCGAGAATCACGTTGAGCGTACCCTGGGCTGCCACCTTTTCGAGCACTTCGAGTTCGCGCAAACGCATCAGGGTCGGGTTATCCCGGATCAGTTTTGCCGTGTTCAACTGTGAACGCATGGCGGCCGTTTCCTCCCGGCGCAGGATGCTGTTGGCTTCCGCCTGCTTCCCGGCCAGGATGACCTGATTGAGCATATCCTTCATATCTCCCGGCAGGATGATGTCCCGAAGCCCGGCCTGCCGGATCTGCAGGCCCAGAGCCTTAGCTCGAGTCTGCAGGAGTTCGATCAAACGGGCACTCAGCTGCTCTTTTTCGGAGAGCAATTCATCCAGACTGCGTCCACCCACCTCCGCACGAAGCTGGAGCTGAGCTTCACGGTACAGCGCATCGCGGGCATCCACCGAACTGGAGAGGTACTGCATGACATCGGTAACCATGCAGACCAGACTGAAGTTCAGCCGCAAGGTCACACGATCCGCAGTCAGAAGCTCCTGACCGGTAATTTCCAGGCTTTGTTCGCGACAATCCACCAGGGACATGCGCAGACTTCCGCGACCTTTCCAGGCCCCGTAGCTACCAGCCCCCTCAAGGGAAAGCTGTCGACCGTTCCGGTAGATCACGCCTTTGGAGCCCTCCGGAATCTCCCAGCACTGCAGAAACGCCTCTACACCCGGGAGCTGCATCAGGTTGCGGAGCCGTTCTCCGTCCCGCAACAGCGCATCGGCATCGACCCGATCCACCTGAATGCGCTTCGGCCCCGTCCACAACAGATGCAAACCCGGCTCCAGGATGGCCTGCAAGCGCCCTTCAACCCAGAGCAGTCCGCGCTCGTTGGAGGCCAGGTCAACCGCTTCCGTTTCCCCGGCCAAGAGGCCGGACTCATGCAGGGCACGCAGATCCGGTACTCCAATACGAACATCGCGACGATCGAGGAAATACACCTTGAGTTCACATTTCGGATCGTAGAGCCAATAGCGTCCTTCCGCCAGGAGCTTGTCCGCTTTGCGGTTTCGGGTAATCAGCGCCCGCCCCTCGTAGGGAATCTTCAGTCGCTGCAGGATTCGGTTTTCAGTCGTTTTCATGATGTCACTCCTTTCTGGTGTTGATGACGGGTTCAAAAAGGGACAGCTGAACAGCCAGCCTGCCCGGGCAGCCACGGAATCGTTCAGGGGCTGCGTGTTCCACGACACCAGAGCCGCTGTCTTCCATCCCTTCCCTCTCATCCGGTGGTCAGACAGCGCCCGGGTCCCGCGGAGGTTCACCCAGCGCAGCTGCACTGTTCCGCTGCCCGGGCTCCCTCTCCCGAAGGAACAGGGAACCCGGGCGGGTCACCAGGACAGACTGCCATCCAGCCGTCGGGGGGTATGTCACGTCAGGACATGAGAACAGGAGTCGAACCTGCGACACATAGAACCAAAATCTATTGCTCTGCCAAGCTGAGCTATCTCACGAGATGTTGTAACAGACTCCACGAGCGGAACGCGGCCCACCGATTCCCAGGGGAAGGCAACCACGCCGATGGCAGTGTCATTTTCTCTAATGCAACAACTATGCCATGTTCTCACACCCGGCAGACAAAAGATACTATCCCATTATCTACCAATTGCTTACCTGCACAAATCCAAAAGGATCTCCTTCAGAGCTTACCCATAAATCTATCCAAGAATGAGTTAGCCTAGAAATCTGGATAGAAAACATTCAGAGAATCTACATGAAGGAAGCCTAAACAAAACAGAGTTCTCCCTGTATAGTTCTAGCCCAATCTCATCACCGGGCCGGAGACCTGGTAGAAAATTTTCTCAATATTCTTTTCTGCTTCCTTCCCAAAGCAGAAGCCCCCCCGCCCCGGGCCTTCCAGCCCGGGGCTTTTCTTTAGGTCTTAAGCCGATTCAGACCTTTTCCTATAGCCCGGAGAAGGCTGAGAATCCCAAAAGCGATCGCAAACAGGATTAGGCCAATGAACAGGACGTGCAGGAAGGCAGCCATCGAGGTCGCCCATCCAGATGGGGAAGCAAGCGCTGCGGGTTCCTTGGCGTACTTCTCTTGAAAGAGCTGGTCCACATCCTCCCCGGCAGCAATCCAGCTGAGTTCCTGTTCCCGAAGCCGTGCAAACCAGCTTTCCGCCTTGGCCTGTTCTGTGTTCAAAAAACTGTTCACCTGAGCCAGAGACAGGTTGCGATGAGTACCCATGTGAAGGGTTTGTCTTCGCAAACTGCCTTCTGCCAATTCACGAAAAGCGGCTTTTGCTTCCTCACTCTCAACCTCATCCGCAGCGCGCAGATAGGCACGGGCGGCAAGCCGCAGATCTCCTTGAGCCACCAGCAGATCTCCCAGGGCCTCCAGCAGAATAGGGGAACGGTAGTTGCCAAAACGCATCATGCCCAAAACCCCGGTAAGCGCCTCTTCCTGAGTAAGAAAGGCTTCTTCAGCTCCTTCCAGCGGCAGGGTGGCATATGCGGCAAAACCTCGGGGACCCAATCCAACCGGGCGATGGCTCAAGCTGTAATACTGAAGATCTTCCAGACCTGGATCTACCACTTCCCGAAAGGCCCTCTCCAGTTGGACCTGCATCGGCAATGTCCCCTCCGTTGTGCTGAGCTTCCGCACCAGCAAAACATACTCCACCAGGTGCTGCTGCACGATCTCCCGGCCGAAATGTGCGTCCGGGTTAATCTCAATCGCCCGGCGAATGTAGGCCAGACCTTCCTGCAGCTGACCGGCATGAATCAAAAAGGTGCCCAGGTTGGCTACCGTTTCATAGCGATCCGGATCCAAGGCTTCCGCGCGACGGGCGATATCCAGTGCGCGCTCGTGTTGCCCCAGCTTATCATAGGCCACGCCCAGATCATCCAGTAAGGGCAGCGAATCCGGATCCTTGTTCAACTTTTCTAAGCGGTCCTGTATGCGCCATTCATAATATTCCGGCGAATGCCGCACAAATTTCCCGGTCATCAACTCCAGAGCTCCCGGTATTCCCCTTCTTTCCGCCTTCAGGGTATCATAATCCCACAGGCAGGCCTCAAGGGGAACGAGCCACAACAGGCTGGAAACGATGCAAACAAGGTATCGGAACATCTGCCCATTAGAAACAGGCCGGCCCCCCTTGGCAACTGGAAACCACTTGCGAAGCCGAGTCGTAGATGACAGGAATTTTCTGTGTCATTCGCTTTCGCCAGACCAGCTCAACTCCTCCGCATGCTCCGCCGCAGCCTGCCCCTCCTGCTCTGGCTACTGCTCCTCTGCGTTCCCGGTCTGGTCATCCAATTGAACTCGTTTCCAGAACGCCGTCTCCAGGCCAGCTCTCCGCTGTTGCTTCTCCTGGGAATCCTAGCAATTACACTTCATCTCGAACAACTCCTCCGGAATCGATCCGCTCTTCAGCAGCCCCTGGAGTGGCGCAGTCTGGCACTGCTGGGATGCTGCCTGGCGGGTTGGGGATTGGCCCCCTGGCTCCCGCAGGCACCGGCTTTCTGCTGGATCCTGGGCGGAGCGGCCCTGTTCGCAAGCTCGACGCTATCCTGGATGAGGGAGTGGCAGAGCGGAACACAGCGTTTCCGCGAGCCCCTGATCCTCTGGCTGCTGTTCAGCCTGCTCTTTTTTTTCTCAGGCATACGCCACGCTCACAGCGTGGGCGAACACAGCGGGGATGAAGCCCACTACCTGACTCAGGCGCTGAGCTTATGGGAAGACGGTGACCTGGATCTGCACAATAATCTGCCGGGAGATCCACCGGAGAGCAAACGCGGCCATTATCACATCAGTCCCAATGCACGGGACGGCCACTGGTATTCCTGGCATAGTGCAGGGCTGAGTTACCTGCTGGCTCCCACCCTGCCCTTGCCGATGCCCTTCCGCTATCTGCTGCTGGCGATGCTGGCGGCTCTGGGGCCGGCTGCACTGTACCGGGCTCTGCGCCTGGAGTCCGCTTCCATCCGCTGCGCAGCCTTCGCATCCGCCGGCGTTGGCCTCAGTCTGTATAGCGTGGTCTATGCCTCCAGAGCCTTGCCTGAAAGCAGCGGAGCCAGTCTGGTGATGCTGGGCTTTCTCGCCGTGCTGCAACAGGCCAAGGCCCCGCTCCGCTCCGCCATGCTCTGCGCACTCTGCGTCGGCCTGCTGCCCTGGCTACAATCCCGCTTTCTCCCCCCGGCTCTCACTCTGATGGGTAGTTATGGGCTGGAGGGGCTGCTTCGGCTGCCCAACTGGAAACGTCGCTTCCAACTTCTGCTGCCCTTCAGCCTGGCCTGCTTCATCCTGCTAAGCCTCTACAAGCTTCACAGCTACGGCATGTTTGTGGGGGGACAGGCCTACCCGGTGGAGGATTTGCTGTTTTCAGACCTCAAAGGCCTCTGGCATACCTTGGGAAGCTTCCGCGGGGTGATCACCAGTTTTCCATTTTTCCTGGCGGCCCTATTGAGTCTGTTCCCACAGTTCCGCAGCAGAGAAACGCGCATGCAGGCCCTCTACGCCCTGCTGCTCTTTCTTTCCGTATGGCTGAGCTCCTGCGCTACGGAGTGGTTTACGGGTGGATCCACGGTACCCGGCCGCTTCCTGCTGGTGATTTCTCTACCCATCTGTTCTCTGGGCATTCGATCCTGGAAGCTTCAGTGCGCCGGCGGCCGGCTCTTTCTGCATGGATGGCTGCTTTGGATCAGCCCATTGCTCCTGCTTCTACATATGATCCTGCTGCCTCTGCTTGGTACAGGATTTTACCTGCCCTTTGTTCAGCTTGCGCAACATCCGGCCATGGCCCCAGTTCCGGAACTGTTTTATGATCCCTATCAAACCTGGCAAGCCGGAGCCGCGGCCGCCCTGTGTCTGATCTTGATCCTGCTGGAAAGGAAAGCTCTCAGCCGCCCTCTTCCCACTACCTTATGCATCAGCAGTTGCCTCTTGGTATTCATTCTTGGGAGTCATGCCATCACGATTCCTGATGAACAGCGGGTCTATCGTAGTGGAATCCGCTTGGAAATCGCGCCCCTGCAAGGGTATCTCTGGCGGGCTGCAGGAAAGCGCAATCCTGTGGTCGATCTCTTCTCGGGAAGCAACCGTAACCCATGGCAGGGCATGCGGGGTCCCAAAAATGTGTCTAGCGAGGACCGGGGACGCTTGGATGATGGCCGATGGATCTCCCTTCCCTATGTGCCTGAGAATGATTGGGCCGGTCGGGGCTATCGTTGGGCGACGCTCACAGCCCCCTATCGGCCTCCGGAGGCCAAGCACCTCTTTGCCTTGCAGGGGGAACTTCGAGGAGATTCTCCAGTAGAACTCGTGCTCCGGGAAGGACAGGAACTCTTAGGACGTTGGCAGCTGGACGCCAATACGCAGGTGGATCTTCGCGGTAGCTTTGAAACCCGGAACCGGGGGGATTTGTATGTCCTGGTCCGTTTTCTTGAAGCGGAAGCTCCTACAGAACTGGAATGTAGCGGGCTTTGGATCACTGTCTATACCCCTGCCATGTTACAACGGGGCCGGATCCGTTTACAGCCCTGAACTCCTCAGGGAAAATCCCTTGTTCCCCGCAAGGGCTGGGCTAAGTGCATGAGCATGAGCCCGGATGTTTCTTCTTCTGAACCCCGCCGCTGGCTGGAGCCGCTGATCTGCTGCCTGTTGGCCGCAATCAGCTCCCTGTTCTTTTCCCAGTGGGTCTTCCGCTACGGGATCATTACCGGAGATGAAGGCAGCTACCTCTTTCAAGCGAACAATTTCCTCGATGGTACCATCGCCCGGGAATGCCCCCTGTGGTTCCGGGAGTTGTGGTACGACATGATCATTCTCCGCCCGGATGCGGGCTGGCTTTCCCGCTACCCTCCGGGGCATCCCATCTGGTTGATGCCGGGAGTACTGCTTGGGTTTCCACATCTGATGAGTGCCATGGCCGCGGCCTTCTCCACCCTGATCATGTATCGGTTGGGTCTGCGTCTGCGTTTTCCACGCCTGCTCCTGCCCATCCTGATGATGCTCAGCCCTTACGTGCTGTTTATGAGCGGAACCCTGCTCTCGCATAGTAGCGCTCTGGTCTGGGTCAGTCTGATGTTTTGGGCCTATGTGGTCTGGCGTCAGGAAGAACGATGGCTCTTTGCCCTGATCAGCGGCCTGGCTTGGTCGGCCTATTTTCTCAACCGCACCTATTCCGCTCTGTTGTTGGCCATCCCTTTTGGCGTCGATTCCTTGATCATGCTCACCCGACGCTGGCGCCAGCGGGAGGAGTGGATCGGCTGCATTAGCTTTGCCGGCTCTGCTTGTGTGGGCATTGTACTCTACCTGATCTACAATCATCTCTCTACGGGGCACGCCACCACCGCAACCTACCTGTTCTATGAGCCCTCCGAGAATCTGGGCTTCGGTCCCCGCCGTACCCAGGGCATGGTCGTTCACCACAGTCTCGAAGTAGGTTTGCAGGTACTCAAAGAAAACCTTCTGCTGCTCGACCGATGGCTCTACGGACTCCCTTCACTTCTCCCACTGAGTCTTCTGTTGGGACTCATCGGCTGGTCGAAGCGCTGGAGTCTGTTGCTCTTTGCCGCGGTGAGCATGATTCCCCTCGGCTATGTCTACTTCTGGTTTCCAGGCGTGCGGGATGTGGGACCGGTCTATTACTACGACATGATCGGGCTGTTGCTGCTTCTTCCGGCCTTCGGTGTCAGCCGCCTCTGGGACTGGGCAGCCAAACAACCGCGAATCCGTATCGGGGTCAGTGTCGCGCTGCTCTTGCTGATCGCCAGTAGCGCTGGCCGTTTCAGTTGGCTGGAAGCGCAACGCCTGCGTAGCCACCTACAGGTGCAAGTGGATGTACGTCGAACCCTGCAAGAGCTTCCCAAAAACAGCATCGTCTTTTTTCATGGATTTCCCCGCAATGAATGGCGAACCATCAAGCTGAACCCCAAAGGCATGAACAGCGACCCCTTGCTGTTTGCAGATTCCGCGGAACGCACGCAGGCCCTGGCCGCCTCATTCCCGGATCGGAAGGCCTTTATTCTTCGTTTTGAATCACGCGATGAGCTGGAAGAGTTAAACATCACGCCGGTGAGCTATGTGATTCCAGGTACCCACAACAACCGCTTCACCGGCACAAATGAGGGAGATCTGCGGGTGGCCCGTGAATCGGAGCATGCGGAAGGCTATCTCAGTTGGGGCAGTCACCGTTATCTCCCCGCAGGTCGCATCGAAATTCGTTGCCGTTACGAAGGGATTGGCGACTCGGTGGAGGGGAGTTACCTGGATCTGGCCCGGCATCAGGGCCGGGAAATTCTGATCAAAGAGGCCCTCACCACGGATCGCAACGAACTGCGGACCTTTCTGGATCTCAAAGAGCCCAGCCGGGTTGAACTTCGCGTCTACTACGGCGGCAAAGGTGAGCTGCAGCTCCGCGAGATCGAACTCCGGGTGCTGGATCCGAAAGAGGAAGCCCCTTAAGCTCAGGGCCCTGCCAGCAAGCCCTCTTCCCAGACCTTGATCTGATCCGGATTCAAGGCCGCAAGCAAGGCGCCGACCACCGCTCCACGGTGACAGTTATCTCCACCCACTTCCGCATTGGCCTGAATAGCCTCGGAAAAAGAATCGGCGTACTTCCAGGCCAGATACAAGGAAGCGGGCATGGACTGATCAATGTAACAGGCCGGACTGTAACGCTGGCCGATCACATGGGTATCCGGCTGCGTCAGCCAACCTTCTGCTTTTCGCAACGAAATCCAATCTCCAGCCTGTTGCTGAATCGCCTCCTCCAGAGAAAGCCCCTCCCGGATTTCCCACAGCAAACGCACCAGGGTATCGGCTGCGCGCAACACATTCGCGTGAGCATGGGTAAGACCAACATGCTCTTTGACCTGCTGCCGCAGAGACTCCCGATCCGTATCCGCCAACAGCGCGCATAGCGCAGGAACCTGACTGAGCCCTCCGATATGCTCATCCCGTACCGCACAGCGACGCAAAGATTTGCCTTGGGCCAGTTTGGTGAAGAACCCGCGGTGTACCTCTTCCACATAGCTGTCCTGATGCCAGCCGGGTCGACGCATCAGCTCCACATAGCGCTGCAGCCAGGCATCGGCATCGTAGCCACCCCGCTCGCGGGAAAAGCGCAGTAGTTCAGCCGCCAATTTGTAATTCAGTGTATTCTCCCCGGCTTGGAGAAACTGATGATAATGAATCCCCCGCTGCCCCCAGTACTGGGCCTGATCGTGTAGAATCTCCGCTTTTTCGTTGAGTGGCTCATACGAAGAACGCCAGAGAATCGAATCCGGGTGCGGGTTTTTTGGAGCATGATACCGGTTCACGGGGGCATAATCCCGCCGCAAAGCCTCCCGGTCATAATACCAATGCACCGGCATGGACACAGCATCCGCAATCAGCGAGCCCCGGAAGGCGGTTTCAAAACAGCTCTCACTCATGGGAAAGCCTACATCTGATCCGGCAAAGGGCAAAAGTTAAGCAGGGTTCTCCTGTTGTCCGACAGCAGCGTTGCCGCTGGCCAACTGACGCTGAAAGCGAAAGGCATCCACGCTGTACATCAGCAAGGCGATCCAGATGAACCCAAAAGTGATCTGCTGTTCCCGCGGAAACGGTTCATGGTATACTTGGATACCGATCAAAAGCTGACAGCTGGGTGCCAGGTATTGGAGAAACCCGACGCTGGACAAGGGAAGACGGCGTGTACCGGAAGCAAAACAGAGTAATGGCAAAGCTGTGACCACGCCCGACCCTATGAGCAAGAGATCCCGAGGCCAATCGCCTCCAAAAGCCAATTCCCCATTCCAGGCATCTTTGCCGAGAATCAAAAGGGCTATGGGGGTCAGCAACGCCGTCTCCACCGCCAGACCCAGCAGAGATTCCACGGCCAACAGCTTTCGAATCAGTCCATAGAGAGCAAAAGTAAGTGCCAGCGTGATGGCAATCCAGGGAAAGCTACCCAGGCGAATGATCGAGTTCAGTACCCCCACCAGCGCCAGGAGCATGGCCAGGATCTGCCAGCAACGGGGACGCTCTTTGAGCACCAGGATACCCAGGAGCACCGTGATCAGAGGGTTCATATAATACCCCAAACTGCTTTCAACGATGTACTCCGCATTCACCGCCCAAATATAGGTCAGCCAATTGGCCGCAATCAGCAGGGAACTACTACAGAGACCCAGCAAAAGCTTCCGTTCACGAAACAGCCCCCGGAATTCAGGCCAGCGTTTTCGCAAGGTAATGACTACCAGCAAAAACAACAAGGACCACACAATCCGGCCGAGCATAATCTGCAAGGCCGGGACCTCCTGCAGTTGTTTCCAATACAAGGGAAGTACTCCCCAGGCCAAAAAGGCTGAAACCGCATACAGCGTGCCGATCAGGGAATTTTTGGATCCGGAGGAACTCATGATCGCTCTGCCTATCCTGCTGGAGAGTGACTGGCGAGTGTGATTCCCGCTGTATGGAAGAAAGCGGCTTGTTTTGAATGGACAGAGGCCGGATTCTCGAAGAGTTTAGCTTCTTCATTCAGAGGAATTCACACATGATCCACATCGAAAACGATACCTTTTCCGCAGGCATTCAGCTCAAGGGTGCTGAACTGGCTTCTCTTGTTCACAAAGCAACAGGTCGGGAATGGATGTGGTCCGCCGATCCGGAGATATGGGGGAATTCGGCTCCGATTCTCTTTCCGATTGTAGGATTTATCCATCCAGAAGAAACGCTCATTGACGGAAAGCCCTACGCCATCCCCAAGCATGGTATCCTCCGTGGCCGGGATGCGACCTTGGTCGAACAGGGCGGAGACTATGCCGTGTTTCAGTTTCAGGCGAACGACGAAACCCTGGCCCTCTACCCCTTCGGATTCCGCTTCCTGGTTCGTTTTCAACTGCTCGAACAGGGCTTGCAGGTGGATTACAGCATTCAGAATGATGGCGCAGAGGATATGCTTTTTTCCGTGGGTTCGCATCCGGCCTTTGCCCTGGATCTGGAGCAGAATCGCTTTGAAGATTATGAAATCGTGTTCGAAGAGGCCGAGGAACTGGATCTATACGGGCTTGAAAACAATCTTATGGTGCTGAAACAGGAAAGCTACCTGAACCAGGAAAGCCGCATCCAATTAAGCGAGACCCTATTTCATGATGATGCTCTGGTGTTTAAACAGCTTCGTTCCCGCAAGGTCAGTCTGATGAATACGCGGACAGGAGAGCGCCTGGACATGGATCTCCGGGAAGCTCCCCATCTCGGAATTTGGGCCAAAGCCGGCGCAGCCTATGTATGCATAGAACCCTGGTATACCACCAATGACGCGGCAGACAGTGATGGCAAATTCGAGAACAAAGACGGGGTCATGCGTATGCCTCCCGGAGAGAGCTTTGAAACCGGCTATACCGTGACCTTGAGTTGAGGGTCAGAACACCACTTCCCGCCTTGCCTACAGGTGCCCGGGGAGGGTGCAGGAATCTAGGCCAGGGTGATAACCCCGGTACCCCCAGACCAAATACATCTGCGCCCCGGGAGGGGTGCTGATGAATTTTTGATTTCGATACCAGGGCTGCACCTTGGTCTAGATCCCTGCAGCCCTCCGGGCCACCATACCGGGTGAGCTTCTGGGCGGTGTAGCTTCACGCTCCTACTCCGGATCCCGGATTCCACGCAACGGCTCTGGAATACAAACACATACAGACAGAAACACTCTGAAGGCCTGCCCGAACAGGCCTCCAACCAGAAGGGCTCAGCCCTCAAAGAGCTCCGCAATCATCACCTTCTCACCCCGTTTTGCACTCTCTACCGCGGCAAACACCATGGCCAGGGAGTGAATATTATCTTCACCCAAGCCCTGTGGAGTGCTGCTGTTTTCCAGAGAATCCAGAAATTCTGCCAAGGCCCCGGACTGTCCGTTATATTCCAGTGCTTTCGCTTGGATTGGCTCCGGCTCCACCTCGCGGATAAAAGCTTCTGCATCTGCAGGCGGCACAGATTTGCTGATTTCATTGCGTACGTAATTTACGGATCCCCGGGTGCCCACAAAGCGCCAGTCTCCGTTCCAGGAAGTATGCAGCCCTTCGCTACACCAGGATCCGGAATAGGTGAAGACCACGCCGTTGGTCATTTCAAAGATGCACAGCGCCGAGGCACCGTGATTGTACCAGGAGCCTTTGGGATTGAATTCATGGGTGTACACGGACAGCGGCTCACAACCACTGATCATCCGGGCCATATCAAAATGATGAATCGCCATATCCAGCAACAGCACATGGTCCATCGCTGCACGGAATCCGTCAAAATGTGCACCTAAATAAAAATCACAATTGATGGTCGTGAGTTCTCCCAATTCATTCACCTGTTCACGCAGGCAGACATGCTTGGGATCATAACGGCGACTCTGCGAACACATATACATGCGGCCATTCAGACGGGAGGCGGCCACCATCTTCTGGGCATCGGCAATGGAATTGGCCATGGGCTTTTCGCCCAACACATCCAATCCCGCATTAAGGGCTTTGCAGGTTACCTCGCCATGCGCCACGGGCACAGTGAGATCGACCACAAAATCCGCTGGCACGCCGGCCAAAGCCGCATCCAGATCATCAAAGGCCTCCGCCTCGCTCAGTTCAAAGCGCTCAATCGCTTTTTCCGCATTCGCGAGATTCAGGTCCACCACCGCAACCACGGTGACCTGATGGGCTGCAAGGGGCGGAAACCAGGCGCCGGAGATTCCTCCTGCACCCACAACAATTGCTTTTTTCTCAGACATGTCTCACCTATCGGAATTGGAATATTTCCCGGGAAGCGATCTTCGCCGGAAAAAGGGATGCTGCATGTTGAGGATCCTTTCCACAGGATGCAAGTCACTGCAGACAGAGAATGTGGACAAAATATACCCCGGATGCACAGGGCATCCGGGGCTCACAGGATCCAAAGATCCACTCTGCTGTTACTTGGCGGAGTAACCGGCCAGGGCCAGGCTGACTTCCACCTCTTCGGCTACTTTGTCGGTAGCTTCACCAGGTTTGATGCCGAATTCACTGCGGTTGATGGTGAATTTGGAGCGCAGCACCAGCAAGTCGCCCTGCATCTGACCATTGCTACGGTCAGCCAGTTTACCGGGCAGGTGCATGAAGGTCGCCGGAACGGTAATCTCTTTGCTCACGCCTTTGAGGGTGAAGGTACCGGTGAGATCTGCAGTCAGGGCTTTGTCGGTCATTTTGACATTGCCGACGGAACTGATCATGAAGCTGATTTCGCCATGTTTGCCGGAATCAATCCAGCCTGCACTGTGCAAGTGATCCTGCATGGTGCCATTGGGCACTTTGATGGAGGTGGCGTCCACTTTGATCGCACCGGAGATTTTTTCGGGATGTTCTTTGTCGAAGCTGATCGTACCGGTCACACCGTTGGTCGTGCCGCTGATGGTTTCCAGAGGAGCGTCCAGGTTGAAGCGGATGGTGTTCACGCCTTTGGGATCCTGGAAGTTAAAGGACTGGGCTTCACCGGCAAAGCTGTTCAGAGCCAGGGCGGAGAGCAACAGGAGGGAGCTTTTGAGGGTCTTGTTCATGATACGGGTTCCTTTCGGTTTGAGATAGGGTTGGTTGAGGTTCTTAGGTTAGGTTTGCTTGCGACCGCGCCTGAAAGGTGCTGACGCCTATGGAAATTCCGACGATGCCGGCTGCGGCAACGAGTCCGCCGATGAGCACATCCAGTCCGGCCACAAAGCCGTCCTCGTAGGTAGTGAATTCAATGCCGGTGATTTCATCAATACCGTTCACGGGAATCTGGTTTTGACTCCAGCCAGTGTGGAATCCACCAGAGGCCCAAAGGCCGAGGGTGATCAGGACGACCAGGCCGGCGAGAATGAAGCTGATTTTTTTCATCGTAGTTGGTTCGGGTTCGGGGTTGGAAACTTACAGAGACTCAGTGGGCTGTGCTTGGAGCTGCTCAACAAAGGCATCCACGGTATTCAGCGCATCCATCAAAGCTGCGGCTTTACTGTCGCCGTCCGCCATAGTGGATTCCCAGCGGGCCACGCTCACAGACTGAATGCCCCAGAAGCCCAGGATTCCCCTGAGTGGAGCCTCTTGATGATCATAGGCCTCGGCCCCGCTTCCAGGAGCGTAGTTGCCGCCACGGCTCAACGCCAGCAAGGTGGGTTTGTCATCCAGCAATCCTTGGTAGCCCTGTTCATTGATGCTGAATAGGTAGCCGTACTGGGTGACGACATCGATGAAGTGCTTGAGCACATAGGGTGCACCGAAGTTCCACATGGGCACGCTCCACACCATGGCATCCGCCGTTTTGATACGGGCAATCAGGTTCTCCACCTGACTCCAGATGACGCGTTCGGCATTGCTCAGATCGCTCCCCTGAGCCACCTTGCTTTTGATGTCGAGAAAACGCTCGTCCACGGCGGGCAAGGTTTCTTCCCAGAGGTTCAACGTATCACGGCGAACCGGAAGTCCCTGAGCTTCCAGTTTCTGGAACAAGGCCTGAGCCACTTCGTTGGAATGAGAGCCCTGGCTGCGGGGAGAGGAATGGATGTGTAGAATGTTCATGATGATGTTGTTGTTGCTGAGATGATAGCTTTCTGCGTGCCAGATTTTTTAATATGTTTATTTTCAGTGTTTTACGGTTTTTAGCCTATTTTTCACCCTATTAAACCCCACCGAAATTTCGGTATAACTCAACTTTTCGGTTTAGATTCTACCGAAATATCGGTGGGCTCAGCGTTGCTGGAAGGGTGCTTTCCCCCAGAGGTGAATACAGGGTAGGTTTCGGTAGAGCACCCAGTGATAAAAAGGTGCAGGCAACAGGCGGCGCATGAGACTGAAGAGCACCGCGTCAGGAGTCCCTTTGACTCTCAGAGGCAGACGCTTACGGTCGATCATCCGCTCCACCCGTCGGGCAACTTTCTCGGGTGAAGTCAGGGAACGGCGCATCCAGTTGCCAATAAAGCGGGTCATACATTCATAATGCTTGAAGTAGCCATCCCGGGGATTGGATGAGGCGCAACGGCTGTGCTGGGTGTAGGGAACCTTCATAAAGGCATCCGAACGGATAAAGCCCAGCTGAAGCAGACAGACCTTCACGTTCCAGGGGCGTAGCTCGTAGTAGAGGGCTTCACTGGCCCCTTCGAAGGCAAACTTGGAGGCGCTATACAGACCCATGGTGGGCATGGCCATCATGCCTCCCACCGAGGACACATTGAGCACCAGTCCATCCTGTTTCTCCCGCATGCCGGGCAGGACCAGCCGGGTCAATTCCATGGGCCCGCGAAAGTTCACTCCCATCTGATGCAGATATTCCTTTTCGGTGACATGCTCGATCACCGAGCGGTAGGTAATGCCGGCGTTGTTAATGAGCACATCCACGCCGCCCCAGGCCTGGTTGATCTCATCGATCAGACGCGCTCGATCCTCTTCCAGGGTCACTTCCAGTGGACGCAACCAGACCCGATCCGATGCCTCGATGCCCAGTTCGTCGAAACGGGACAGAGAAGAGGCCCGGGCGGTAAGCACCAGCTTGAGATCCTTTCGGGGCAACAATTGTTTGGCAATGGCCAGACCGATTCCGGCACTGGCTCCAGTAATGACCACCACACGCGGCTTCATCACTGTGCCTCCTTCTGTTCAACAGGCTGTAACTGAAAACGTATACCCATTGGATCCACCCAGGTTTCCGCCTGATCTCCGACAGCACGCAGTTCGATTTCCTGAAGGCCGATGGAAGCGTGCTCCCGGGAAAGCCCTCTGCGGGTTCCCCATACATTCAGGGCCAGATGATGATGATAGTCTCCGCGGGCCATAAAGACCGCCCCCGGATAATCTTGTTGAGTCACCCGAAGGCCCAATGCCTCGGTGTAGAGCGCAGCCTCCTCGAGCGAAGCCACTGCGAGGTGTACGTGACCGATCTCCAAAGAAGGAGGCCATGCTTCATCCGGCGGGGAGTCGGCGCCAAGATCCAGAGGCCGGGAACTCATCTGTACCTGATCGCCCTTCCAAGACCACAGTTCCGGATCCCGGTCCCACGTGATCTCGATCCCGTTGCCATCCGGATCTGAAAAGTAGGACGCCCAACTCACCCCGTGATCCGAACTGCCATGGTACAAGGCCGGCCCCTGTAGAATCCGTGCCACCAAGGCACGGTAAGCCGATTCTGTAGGCAGGCGGAACGCTATGTGAAACAGACCCGGAGCCCCGCGCGCTGCCGGCTGAGCCTGTGCATCCTCCTCCAGCAGTAGCAATCCCTGCCCTGCAGAAGTCTGTAAGGACACCCGGGCTCCCTGCGACCGGGCTTTCAATCCCAGCATCTGCTCATAAAAGACGGCCAGTCGCTCTGCATTCGGAGTGCGTAGCTGTACACGCTGGATAATGGCTTCACGGACAGGATGGAGAACAGGGTTCATACAAGGGACCTTGGTTTGGCTTTCCCTCCTTATAGCCATCCGAGTGCCAAATTCCTTATCTCGTTATCATTCAGCGTGATAAGCAATTCACACTTCTAGAGCAGCTCGAAAACTACACCGAAATTTCGGTAGATTTCTCCTTTTGGGTTTGATCTGCACCGAAACTTCGGTGAAGTTGGCCACATGGCAGCGAGTGATGCATCCAATTCTCCTTTGTCCACCCAGCATTTTGAAGAGGTGCTGCTTTCCGCAGTGCACAGCATTGAGGAGGCGATTGTGGTCACGGATTTCAAAGACCGCCTGCTCTTTGCCAACCGGGCCTTCGAAAGCATGACCGGATACCGCACGGCGGAGCTCATGGGGGAAGTGCTCTACAGACACATTCTGCCCCGGGAGGAGTGGGCCTCTATGGAGTCCCGCAACGAAACCCGCCAGGAAGGAAAAAGCGAGTGGTATGATATCGAACTCCTGCGCAAAGGTGGGGGGCGTCGACGGGTGTTGAGCCGGGGCATGGCCTTGCTGGACCGCGAGGACAAACCGATTGGCACCGTGGGGGTGATGACCGATGTCGACCGCATGCACCGACTGGAGGGACTGCGCAGTTATTTGGAAAATGAAACCCGGGCCGACTATCGCCCGGAAACCATTGTCGGCGAAAGTCCGGAGCTCAAAGCCCTGCTGGAACAGGCCAAACAGGTCGCCCCCGGGGACACCACCGCACTAATCGAGGGGGAAAGTGGCACCGGAAAGGAACTGATCGCCCATAGCATTCATGAATGGAGCAAACGCAGCGGCCGTACCTTGATTAAAGTCAATTGTGCCGCCATTCCCCAGGAGCTGTTTGAAAGCGAATTCTTCGGTCACAAAAAGGGCGCCTTCACCGGGGCCGTATCCGACAAAATGGGCCGCTTTGAACTCGCCCATAAAGGCACCTTGTTTCTGGATGAAGTCGGCGAATTGCCCCTCGAACAGCAGGGCAAACTGCTCAGAGCCCTGCAAGAGGGGGAGATTCAGCGCATAGGCGAGGACAGTGTACGGAAAGTGGATGTACGTCTGATCGCCGCCACCAACCGGAATCTCGCAGAGGAAGTGGCCGCGAAGCGTTTTCGCGAAGACCTCTATTACCGTCTCAGTGTGTTTCCCCTGCAGATGCCGCCATTGAGGAAACGGGTGGAGGATATCCCGGCCTTGGCCGAACATTTTATTGCCCTTAGCTGCCAGCGTCTGGGCCGGAAAGGTCTAGGGCTGCTGCAGCCCGAACGGACCCGGCTGATGGCCTACAGCTGGCCGGGCAACATCCGGGAACTGCAGAACGTGATGGAACGCAGTGTCATTCTCTCCAGGGGACCCCATCTCAGCCTGCATCTGGATGAAGCCCAACAGCAGGCCCACAATGAAAACCCTGAGGAACGGGAGTCGGAAGCCCCGCAGCTGCCCTCCACCCTGCAGGAACTCGAAGCGCTGGAAAAAGAGATCGTTCTCCGGGCATTGAACGAAGCAGGTGGACGCATTTATGGGGATAAAGGGGCCGCGAAATCCCTGGGCTTGAAACCCAGTACCCTACAGTCCCGGCTTAAGAAGTGGGGCATCGAAAAAAGCTACAGCTGAACAGCGGCGATAGAAAAAGGGCTTGGCAGCACCTCCGCCTGTGCTAGCCGATGGATGGCCGATCAGGCCTCAGCCACCTTTTTTCTCATCCAGACATGAACCCCTTTGCCGCGGCCCCTCCGCTTTATCAGGACCGGATTGATGGTCAGACGCAGCCGCCGCGGCTGCATCTGGTCAGCGATCTGGATGTCTCTGGTGCCTACCGTCCATGGCACCTGTCCTTAAATAGCCTTCCCGATGGAAGCTGGGTCATTCAGGCCGGGTACGAAGCCGAGGTCCAGCAGCTCTGGCCAATGGCTGAGGTGGACAAAATCTACATCGAAGAACTGCGGGGACGATCCAGGCTGATGCTTTCCGTGGATGGCAGCCAACATTGTGTAGCCTACTACAGCCATTATCTGCTGCTGGAATTCGCAGCCTTCTGCCGCGCCTTGGAACAGGCCCGCAAGGGCAACGAACCGCTCATGCCACTGAACATCGATCCGCACCGGGATCCGAATAGCGGCGAACCGCTTTCCGACCGCGGTGGCCATACGATTCGCGGAGGCATCGACCGGGTGACCCTTCGCCGTTTGCTCAGTCTACTCGCCCCCTATAAATTAAGGGTGACAGGCCAAATTCTGCTCACCTTTCTCTCTGCGGCCATGACCTTGATTCCTCCGCTGGCCTACATGGCCATTGCCGATCAAGTGATTGGTGAAAACCAGACGGACAAATTGCTGTTCTGGGTGGGAGTAATGCTGGTTGCGCATTTGGGTGCCTTTGCCTGCAACTGGGGCAGCTCCGCGATTAATGCCTGGCTGTCGCTGCGGGTGGTCGGCGACCTTCGCAGCCGCTTACATGACAAACTGCAACGCCTGCGCATGGATTACCACACCCGCAACGAATCCGGGGAACTGGTGGGCCGGACCACCAGCGACACGGCCAGCCTGTTGCACTTCCTCGTGGATGGCCTGCCTTGGATGCTGGTCAACCTTCTCACCTTTATCGCCCTGAGCATTACCCTGATCACGCTCTCCCCCAGTCTCGCCCTCTGGGTGTTTATTCCAGTGCCCCTGATTGTGTTCGGCGGCATCTTCTTCAAGGGCAAACTCAGTCCCCTTGCCCACCGTTTCGGCAACCGCACCGCCCGACTCCATTCCCACTTGGGGGAAAGCATCCGCGGAGTGAAAACAGTGAAAGCCAGCCGTCAGGAGGATGCCCGGCAGCAGTCCTTTGAGCAGGTCAACGAGGACCTGGTGGAGGTCGGCTTTCACCTGGAGAAAACCTGGCTGGGTTTTGCCCAGACCACCGCATTGCTGATGAGTCTGGGCACGGTCATGGTCTGGTATGTAGGTACCGGTCAGGTTCTCAAAGAAGCGGGCAGCGCGGGCAGTGGCATCACTCTGGGCACACTGCTGGCCTTTGTGGGTTACATTGCCACCTTTTACGGGCCCTTGCAGTGGTTTGCCGCCGTAGCCAACTGGATGGCCCGGGCCATGGCCGGAGCGGAACGGGTGTTTCAGATTCTCGACATGCCGGATGAACTCAGCGAACAGGATGATCGTCCCCCGGTCAGCGATCCACACGGAGACATCCACTTCGACGAGGTACATTTCAGTTATGAGCGCGGAAAAGAGGTGCTGCGCGGACTCAATTTCACTGTGAAAGGTGGAGAGATGGTGGGGCTGGTCGGACGTTCCGGCGCGGGCAAAAGTACCATCATCAACCTCATCTGTCGTTTCTTTGACCCGACTTCCGGAAGCATCCGCATTGGCGAACAGAACCTGGAGGAGGTCAATCTGACATCCTGGCGCCAACAGGTGGGCATTGTCATGCAGGAACCTTTCCTCTTCGACGGCACTCTGCTGGACAATATCAAGGCCGGTCGCCCGGAGGCTAGTTTTGACGAAGTACTGCGTGCCGCCAAAGCCGCACATGCCCATGAGTTTATTATGGCCAAAGATGACGGCTACGATACCCGGGTCGGCGAAAGCGGGGTCAAACTTTCCGGAGGACAGCGGCAGCGCATCTCCATCGCCCGCGCGATCCTCGCCGACCCGCCCATCCTGATTCTCGATGAGGCCACCTCTGCCGTGGATTCCGAAACCGAAAAAAGCATTCAGGAAGCTCTGGAACGCTTAGTAGAAGGCCGGACCACCATAGCCATTGCCCACCGCTTGGCCACCCTGCGGCATGCCGACCGCCTGCTGGTGATCGATGAGGGTCAGGTTAGCGAACAAGGTACCCACGCCGAACTGCTGGACAATCCCGACGGCGTCTTCTCCAAACTGGTTCGGCTACAACAGGAGATCAATGAACTCCGCTCCACCCAGGAGGCCTACCGTGATCACTGAGCCCTACCATCATACCCTGCCTGAATTGACCTGGTCCGGGGATCGGCTCTGCATGCTGGAGGAAGGAAAAGCCATTCCCCTGCAGTGCCGTTACTGCCGGCCGCAAAGTGATCCCAAAGGTCCGGTAGTCATCCGTCAGGAAAAACAGGAGGGCAAGGAGAAGGAGAAACGGCCCGCCAAAGAAGTGGCGCTGCTACCCTCTCTGGATGTGCTCCCGGATGAACAGCGGGCTCTGGTCGAACGCGACCTGGAACTGCGTTACCCCATGCCCCGCATTGTCAGCATCGAACACGTGTTCTGCGACCGTGGCAAACGTCTGCTGGAAGTAACCACAGACGCCGGACCCACGAGTTTTCTCATTCGCGACCCCAGTGCTAGCCTACAGACATTACCCGATGGCTACATCCTGATCAGCGACCTCGCCGGTAATCGCTATCGGATCCATCCCGAGTCTCTGAGTGAACGGAGCTACGCACGCTGGTTGCAAGTCGTGTGAGCCATGCAGAACGCGGAGTCTGTCACTGGGCCGAGAAGAGCTCCAGGGGGAGAGTACGCCGTTGGACCAGCTCCCGGGCAAGTTGATCGATCCTTTCCCGATCCTCCAACTCCTCCAGCCAATCCGCTGGGAGATCCTCCACTCCCCGTGCAGCCCCCCAAAGTCCCCCGGACATGGAAGCCAGGGTATCCACATCCCCTCTCATTGCACAACAGAAATGAATTAAGGCCTGGTACTCGCTCTCCCGAAAGCGGATAGCCACATAGAGCGCCGTTACCACAGAGTCCACTGCGGCCATTCCATTTCCCAATTGCTTGGCCACATCTGAGGGAGAAACCATGTGCTGAGTACATAAGGCCTCCAGACGCTCCAGCCGTTCAAGATAGGCTTCTTCACGCAGCTCCCTACGCAGTCCAAGCAGTAATTCCTGATCTGTTTTCCCCCATAACAAGGCCTGCCCACTCCATGCCATGAGGAACGCAGCCTCCAAAGCCAAAGGATGCGCATGGGTAATCGCCGCCACGCTTTCCGTTGCTGTACGAAGATCCGACGCAGTCGCATCCGGAAAATACAAGGCAACCGGCAGGACACGCATGGCCCCACCGTTGCCATAGGAACCATCGGGATACACAGAAATACGCGCCTGCTGCCAGGGCTGACCGCTTCGAATCCGTTTCAACACCTTGGCTGCACCCGGTCCATAACCACGGCTCCAATGATAAGAGGCCGAAAATCGACGGGCTAAGTCCTCCGGGTTCACCTTTCCCTGATCCAGCAGGGAGTTGAGCACATCCAGGCTCATCTGGGTGTCATCGGTCCAACGGCGACGGCCTTTTCGACGGCCCAAAACCCGCCATAGCGCACGTTCAAGAGGGCCACCTTCGTAGGGTGCACCCATAGCATCTCCCAAAGCAGATCCCAGCAGGGCGCCATGACATCGGGAATGGAATCCGATCGCATGCATACGGGTTTATAACACAGGTTCAGCCTGAAGATCCACCTGCATTTATCCATCGATAGGTCAGGCACATGGCAACCCTCTTGCCAAAAGGAGGAAGTTGTGCTATGTTCCCGCCCCTTTTTCATGGCCAGCTCCGTTTGGTCTTTTCTTTGTCCACGTGTCCGGCGGGGTAGAGGTGCTTTTCTTCCCGGACCAGGACATTCAAAATGACCACAACTTCCAGCGCCCTGGAGGGCGCATTTACGCAGCTTCATGCTGGCATTCAGGAGTCGATCCAGGACGCCGGATACCAGACGCCCACTCCCATTCAGGAACAGGCGATCCCGCCCATCCTGGAAGGACATGATTTGATTGGTACGGCGCAGACCGGTACCGGCAAAACCGCTGCTTTCGTGTTGCCGATGTTGCAACGGATTCTCGAAAACATGCCCGAGCGCAAAGGCAAACCGAGGCCACGCGCCCTGGTGCTGGCACCGACCCGTGAATTGGCTGCCCAAATTGGGGACAGCATGGAAACCTACAGCAAACATCTGCGCTTGCGTCACACCGTGATCTTTGGTGGCGTCAGCCAGTTTCATCAGGAAAAAGCCCTTCGCCGTGGGGTGGATGTGATCGTTGCCACTCCGGGTCGCCTGTTGGATTTGATGAACCAGGAACTGATTCCTCTCCGGGACATTGGGTTTTTCGTACTCGATGAAATGGACCGGATGCTGGATATGGGCTTTCTCCCGGATATCCGTCGAATTCAGGACCGGATCCCTGCCAACCGGCAGACCTTGTTTTTCTCCGCGACGCTGTCTCCGGCCATTGAAGACATTGCCTCCGAGATGGTGAAAGATCCGGTGCGGGTAGATATCGACCCGGGTGAGCCGGCTGTAGAACGCATCCAGCAAAAAGTCATGTTCGTAGATCCGGCAAACAAAATTCCCTTGCTGATTGATGTACTGGGTTCACAACCCTCGGGCAAAGCCATTGTGTTTACCCAGATGAAACATGCGGCCAACAAAGTCGTGGACCGTCTGAATGACGCCGGGATCCGTGCGGCCGCGATTCATGGGAATAAAAGCCAGTCCCAGCGGACCAAAGCGCTGGACGGATTCCGTCGTGGGCGCACTCCGGTCCTGGTGGCAACCGACGTTGCCTCCCGTGGAATTGATGTGGACGAAGTCACTCAGGTGGTCAACTTTGATATGCCCATGGAAGCCGAAACCTACGTGCACCGAATTGGTCGTACGGCCCGTGCAGGCGCCGATGGAGATGCCGTATCGTTTTGCTCTCCGGAAGACCGTGCCCTGCTTCGCTCGGTGGAGAAACTGTTGGGCAAAGAAGTTCCGGCTGATTTGGAACATGAGTACCACAGTGAAAGCGCCCGGCTGTCCACGCTGAAACCGCGGATTCCAGGTCAGGGTCGTCGCGGACAACATTCCAAAAACCGCAGCCGTAACGCGCCACATAAACGCCGTGGCCGTGGAAACGTTCGGAACAAACGTCCCAACAGCTGAGCGATCTGCTGCAGTGAGTGGCCCATGACCTTCGGGTCAAGGGCCGCATCGTTGACCCTCTCCACCCGTATCGACCAACAGGGTCGAAATTACGTGGCATTCGCCCAGTGAGCCCATTCCTCGAGGAGCAGGGTCTCCGGGCGGCGGGAGCTGTCCAAATCGCCGGGTAAAGGGAAGCCCCCTTCCCGGGCAATCGCCCCAATCTGTTTGCGGCGGCGAGTGAATGCAAACTGCAACAAGGCCTCAAGGCGACGGGGATCCTCAAGGGCTGCAGGTGCTGTTTCTCTGCGCTCCAAATGCAAGACCGTACTTCCGACGCGGGGAGGCGGCCAGAAGCAGTTTCCCGGAACATTGCGAATGCGTTTCGGAACAAAACTCCAACCCAATCTCAGGGTTAGTAAGCCGTATTGATCTGAAGCAGGCTGGGCCAAAATCCGATCAGCCACATCACTTTGCAGCATCACGGTTACCGAGCGGGGAACCCGCCCAGGCTCCGCTAAATCATACAGGATGCGACTTCCTACGGAATAAGGTAAATTGGAAAGCACCCGGGACTCCGTGATACCAAGTTCCGTCCAAGGCGTACGGGTTGCATCTTCTTCCCGAAGGGAGAACGCCTCCCGATCACCAAAACGGGCGAGCAGGTGATCACAGAGCCGATGATCCAATTCAATCGCCAGAACCTGACAGCTCCGATCCAGAAGTCCTTCGGTCATCACTCCGGGTCCCGGTCCGATTTCAATGACCGGTTCCCCGGCTTGGGCTCCCGAGGCATCGAGGATCAGATCCCGCATGTTGGCATCCACCAGGAAGTTCTGCCCCAGGCTTTTTCCCGGGCGGAAATCGATGGCCTTGAGGTAGGCGCGGAGCTCAGAGGCTCGGGTTAAACTGAAGGATTGAGCGTCCATGGATTTGGAGTGTTGCAGAGGCTGGCTGCGCAGTCGAGAGCAGCCTGCATGGAATCCGCACGGGCCAGTCCTTGGCCGGCAATGGCAAACGCGGTTCCATGGTCAGGGGAGCAACGATAGAGTGGCAGGCCCAAGGTGAGGTTCACCCCTTCATCAAAAGCCCACAGCTTCAGCGGACCCAGACCTTGATCGTGGTAGAGGGCGATGACCGCATCAAACTGCTGGAGATGAACGGCTTGATGGAACACCGTGTCGGCGGGAAGAGGTCCAAAAAGAGAAGCCCCTTCCTGCCGAATCTGTTCGGCCAAGGGAAGGATCCAATCCTGTTCCTCCATGCCGATGGCCCCGCCATCGCCGGCATGGGGATTTAATCCGCATAAGGCGATACGGGCTTCGGGGGCTCCCAGTAAGGGGAGAGCTTCCTGAAGTAAGTCAACAGCAAGGCGAATATCCTGTTCGCTGAGCTGTTCGGCAACCTGCTTCAAGGGAAGATGCCGGGTTGCCAGAAAGACCCGCAGGCCTTTACCCATCAGCATCATGCCAAAACGATTCGTTCCACAGCGTTCAGCTAATAATTCAGTATGGCCGGGATAATCGAGTCCGGCCTCCATCCAAGCCTGTTTACTGATTGGAGCGGTCACCAAGGCATCTGCTTCGCCCTGCAAGCAGGCATCAATCCCCCGTTCAACCCAGGCAAAAGAAGCCGCACCGGCCTCAGCGGAGATCTGTCCAGGATGGGCTGTGACTGCATGCCCCGGGACCTCAAGTACCTTGCCGTTCAGTGCAAGACCCAGCGAAGCCGCCTGCTGCTCCAGCAGCTGCCGGTCCCCAACAAAGAGCAGTTCTGTATCTGCGGGAGGCTGTTGCGTCGCTTTCAGGCTGATCTCAGGCCCAATCCCGTTCGGATCACCGATCGAGATAGCTATACGTTTCATTCCGCGTTTTTTTCCTGAATCAAATTGCCTGCAGCATCAAAGCGCTGCACCGGAAACTCACGATGCAGATCTTCCATCATGATCTCGTAGAGCTCATCTTCCTTCTCGTTGCGAATCATGCGTTCGAGCTTGGACTGCATTTCCGTTAAGGTGGGAACCGTGCCGCCTTCCCGACCTTCACACTTGAAAATGAAGAACTGAGTGGGCGTCTCCAGAATGTCGGTAATGTCGCCCGGCTGCAGCTCCATCAAGGGATCCCGAATTAATTCCGGAAGCCGTTGCACCAGAACCCAGCCTTCATCTCCCCCTTGTTCTGCCTTGGAACCTTCGGAAACCTTGCGGGCCATCTCCTCGAAATCTGCACCCGCATTCAACTCATCCAGAGTAGCGTTCATGCGTTCCTGAAGTTCTTTACTCTGACCCGCCGCAGGAGGACGGAAAGAAATCGAACGCAGCTTGAGGCGGAGAGGGGTTAGCTCCTCCATCTTGACTTCTTCATAACGATCCCGAATCTCCCGGGGAGCCACATGGACTTTCATGCTGACATACTGTTGGCGCATGGACATGGCGATCATTTGGTTTCGGATCTCATCCCGCCATTCTTCTTCACTTTTTCCAAGCTCCCGAAGCATTTCCATCAATTTCGCCTGATCTCCGTCAAAACGCTCCCGCAGCAGGGTATCCACCCGATCCTCAATCACTCCGGGAGGAAGTTGAGCCCCGAGAGATCCAAATTTGGCGACCAGTAATTTGTTCTCAATCAGCTGTTCCAGGCCTTCTTCAAACAGCTCGCTCTGTTTCAGAGCCAATTCTTTGGGGCTAAGCCGGCTATTCCGTGATAACTGCCCCAACATCGGACGAATCATGTCAATGACATCGCCCACCGTGATCACCTCCCCATTCACCACAGCGGCATAGCCATCCAAGGGCTGCGCTTTCGGTGCCTTTTGGGCAGAGAGGAAGGGTGCCACACAGAGGCATACGAATAGCAGAACACGTTTCATCCCTGCCCTTTAGCGCAGGAGTCCGGTTCTGTGAAGTCGGAACTCCGTTCCGGCCCAGATCAGGGCGAGAGAATAGGTTTGTCTCCCCACACCAACATCTCCAAGCCCAGCTTCAGAGTATATTCGGTGTCAAAATCGTTTTCATCGGCCCAATCCGCTTCAGGAGCGACGATGTAATAGAGGTAATCCTTATAAAGGGGCCGTTTCCAAAAGAGGGTCACTTTGGTTTCTAAATATTCGGCTGCATTTCCACGAAACTGAACCCGGACGCCTTGGCCTGCGGCCAAATCTGATCCATTTACCCGACGGCCATAATCACGTTCATCCAATAATTTGGTTACATAGGCGAAGGAGGTATTCACCTGCCAACGGACGCCATTCCCGTCATCTCCAAACTGAACGTTTTCTTCATCATTCGCTTTCCGCTCATCATCTTCCTGCTCTTTTTGGCTCCATTTAATGGAACCCGTATTGCGGAAAACAAAGCGGTTTTTCCAGCGATCCCCAACAAAAGACAAAATCCCACCAAATTTTTCATCATTTTCCCAGAAGATGCGCGCACGAGGGTAGGCTTTCCACCAAGGGCCTACCTGATATTTTTCCGACCACTGGATATGAGCGAACACTTCCGGAGTCCAGCGGGCTTTCACCCCGGCAGAGACATCAAAAAACTCGGTAAAACTGCGGGTAGCCCCGACTTTTAGGCTGCTATCCGACTCCACCGCATCATCCCCGGGAAGGGCTGTGTTATCCTGTGTGGTGACGAAAAGCTTGAGACTGCGTTCAATGTTTGGAAATGCGACCTCGGTTTTGAAATCCAAAATCGGAGCCCACTCTACCTTTCCATCCGCTTTCAGCTCAATTTCGTTGGTGACACCAATTCGAAAGCGGGAAGGCGGAACCACCTGAGGTTCTTCCCCTTCAGGAACGAAACGCTGATCGATGTTTTCCACCGTGCCATGAGATTTGTCATAGAGCCAATCCCGAAGACCATCGACCCAGATACGCTGCAACTCCGGATCATTCGCAATCTCGCTTTCCAAGCTCGGCTCATCTGCAGAACTGGAGGCAAAGCCTTTGTCTTCTCCGGAAATGTCCTCTGCAAACAGGGAGGACCCTCCCATTGCACATATGAACAGGAACAAGAAAATGCTACGTGTGAAGCTCATGCATGTTCTTTGGTCAGCTTGTAAGCTCGTTTCAAGCCTTCAGCCAATAATTCGGGACGCAGGGGTTTGGTCAAGTAGTCCTGCATCCCGGCGCGACGGGCATCCGCAAACTGCTCTTTGAGCACATTGGCACTCAAGGCAAAGATCAAAGGCTTCTCAGCATGTTCCGGCATGGAGCGAATCCGGCGGGTAGCCTCCAGACCGTCCAACACAGGCATGAGCATATCCATTAAAATCAGATCATAACTCTCGGACTCAATGCGTTCCACAGCTTCCAAGCCGTTACCCACCACGGTAGGCGTATAGCCAAGTCTCTCGAGATAGAGCCGAATCACTTTCTGGTTCACCAGGACATCTTCCGCCACCAGGATTCTCAGAGGATACTGTTCAGCGAAATCCGGATCAAATCCGAGACGTTTCGCTCTGGGCGAATCTGTGCCCTGGCCCTGCCCCAGCACGGCCATCAAAACCGATTGCAACTCGGAGGGTTTGACCGGTTTGTTCAGACGCCGAACGAAGAGTTGAGCGGTTCCCCCAACCGAAGAACCTCTGGAGCTGAGCAGAACCATTGGAGGCAGGGCATTGCCCATCTGTTCCGCCAGTCCCCGAGCAAAGCCCAGACCATCCATCTCCGGCATATTGAAATCCGAGAGAACCACATCAATCCGCGGTTTTTTCTCATGCATCCAATCCAGCGCCTCCTGGCCGCGGGATTTGCAGTCGACCTCCATGCCCCAGGCACCCAGCTGATCGGAGAGGACCCTGCGGTTAATTCCCACATCATCCACAACCAAAACCCGTTTCCCTTTGAGCACAGTTAAATTCTGAGGACCCTGCGAATCGTTTGCTCCAGCAGGGCCGACAATATGAAAGCGGAAACAGCTACCTTTGCCCATTTCGCTTTCCACTTTGATGTCCCCGCCCATCAGCTGGACCAAATTCCGGCTAATGGCCAGACCCAGACCCGTTCCCCCAAAACGACGGGTGGTGGAACTATCCACCTGCGTGAAGGCTTTAAACAAGCGGTCCCGTCGTTCTTCCGGGATGCCAATACCAGTGTCCTCTACCGCAAATTCGACGTCCCAAACTTCCTCCTGTGCCCGGCCCGTGACCGAAATCGCTACGCCTCCTTCGGAGGTGAACTTGATGGCATTTCCCACTAAATTCACCAACACCTGACGCAGGCGGGTGGGATCTGTCAGAATATAGCGGGGCAAATAGGGAGCCACAGAAGCACCCAATTCCAGACCCGCTCCTTCGGCCCGTTCTGAAAGCAGGTCCAGGACCTGCTCCACCGTGGCCCGGAGATCACAGTTGACCAGCTCCAGATCCGTTTCTCCGGCCTCAATTTTCGAGAAATCGAGCACATCATTAATCACCTCGAGCAGACTGTCGCAGCTCTGACGGATGATTTCCAGCTTCTCAAGATGGTCCGGATCCTCCGCCTCATCCAACAGCAAGTGGGTCAATCCCACCACTGCGTTCAACGGAGTACGGATCTCATGACTCATGTTCGCAAGAAAGTTACTTTTGGCCTGGTTAGCTGATTCTGCCGCCAGCTTGGCCTCCTGCATAGCTTGCTCAACCTCTTTGCGCTGAGCAGCCAAGCGTTGAAGTTCCCGGGCAACGGTGAGCAAATCCGGATCCCCTAGCTCGGGAAGATCCTCTTCAAACAGGGCCAAGGTTTCCTTCAGACGATGCAGAGCAGATTCCGCACGGTCTTTCTGGCTGCGAATGGTTTCATTCAGTTCGGAAAGTTCCGAGGAACTCACATTCAGAATGTGCTCATTCAGCGCAAGATCTTTATCAAACTGCTGATAGGACGCATCTACACGTTTCAGCAATTTCTCTAATTTAGGATCAAGTTCCCCCTCCGAACCAATGGTTCGGCGAATCTGCCTGGCTAGGAGGGGGTGCCAATCCATGAGTTAACCCACCCGCTCGGTCAGTCGGGTGAGGGTCATCGTTTGATTGTGGAGCTGACAGAGTCCTTCCCGGCCACTGGGGGCCAGTTCTCCATAAGAGTAGAACCCACACATCAGGGGCCCTTCGCCCCAGGCTTCGCGCAAGGCTTCCAGTTCTTCCTCGGTACGCTCACCCAGCACAATACGCCGGCCGACACAACTTACGCCAATGAGCAGCTCCGCAGGCCCTTCTGCCTGCTCTGCAGCTTCTTCCGCCCCGTCCACCAAGTCATCATAGGAGGCGCGCATAAAGCGTACTTTTGATCCTTCGGGTACATTGCCGGCAAAGGTCATGCTTCCAGTTTCTTCATCAATTGACAGGATGGTACGGACCACCTCACGGCCTTTGTCGTCTTCCTGCAACCACAGAGGGAAGCGCAAGGCTCCGGAAGGCAAGGTTTTGGCTTCTTCACCCAAATAGAGCTTATAGAGGTCCAAGGCCGGTTTGCCATCCAACTGGTGTAACACGTTGGCTTCAGAACGTGTCACTTCCCGCTCCGGACCGAAACAACTCCAGCCTCCGGCAGAACCACATCCAATATCCAACGCCTCGCCGTAGAAGGCCAGCATGACCACCCGTCCGGCCCTCGGTTCTTCATTCAGACCCACCAGCGTTTCTTCAAAACGGGTTCCATCTCCGGCAAGCCCTCCGCTCAAGCCCACCCCATCCGGTAATCGTTTGTTAAACACCAGACTGAGCTCGCTACCATTCACCATGCCGCCATCTGAGAAAACCATCACGTGCCGTAATTCATCCAGGCGGACATCCGCTAGTAGCTTGTCGACCATTGGATCCAGTCCTGCGGCCGGATCCAGGGTTTCCGCAGCAAGCTCAACGGCTGCTTTCTCCATTTGTATGGCCGTGACCACGATACCATCATCCTCAATCTGCGTATCCCAAAACGAACCCGCAGTGGATAAGATCACCACATGACTTTCAGGATACTTTTCCTGAAGAGCCTTCAGACCGTCTGTTCCGGCAACCACAAAGCGATCGCCGAATCCCAGTACCACATCCGCTTTACCTTCCAAAGCCGGGGATGACATGTCCCATCCCTGACCCGGTGTCCAGATTCCTTGTTCAATCTTCATATGAGCCTCCGTCAACAGCATCCCATTGACCCGTATCTATTGGCAATAGCAAAAAGCTTTCACCGCATGGTTTTTTGACTAGGAAATGACTATGGATGAACTCCCGGATCCCGCCAAACAGCGTTTACAACAGCTGCAACACCTTAGCCCCATGCGCTGCAGAGCCATTTCCCTGGCCCAGCGCGAGCTTTCCTTATGGACTGCGGCCGATGCAGATACCCTGCTCGATGCTTTGGCAGAAAAAGATGCGGATCATCCGGATGTCCTGGACGAACGCATGCCCTACTGGGCAGAACTCTGGCCCTCGGCGACGGTCTTATCCAGCTACCTGCTTTCTGCAGAACAACTTCCTCAGGGACCCTGGGTGGAACTAGGCTGCGGCCCGGGCCTGGCAGGACTCTGTGCCCGCTTGCGGGGCAGGGAAGGCCTCTATACGGATTATATGCAGGAAGCTCTGTGGCTTGCCGATTTAAACGGGCAAAGCAATCAACTTCCCGCGGCAAATACCCGTATTCTGGACTGGCGGGAAGGTCCGGGAGAACTGCGGACTCCCTGGATTCTGGCCACAGATGTTGCCTATGAAATAGACCGTTTTCCGCCTCTGATTTCCTGTTTGGAAACTCTGCTGCTTCCAGGCGGTGAGCTTTGGCTCGGCGAACCGGGCAGACCCGTGGCGCGCTTCTTTTTTCAGGAATTAACAGAGCGGGGTTGGCAGGATGAGATCCTCTTTCAACAGGAAGACATCCGAATTCACCGCCTTCGTTTTAGGCCTGCAAGCGATTGACCTGCCTGACACAGATCAGATCATTTCGGGTCACGCCACCTGTAGAATGCGTGCTCCAGCGAACCGTACAGCGGTTGTAGCTGACTTCCAGGTCCGGGTGATGATTCTGTTGATGTGCAATCCACGCTACCGCGTTCACAAAGGACATGGTTTCATAATAATTGGCGAAGCGGTATTCCCGCGAAAGCGCCGTTCCGTCTTCAACCAGTTCCCAGCCCTCCAGATCCTCCAGGACCTTGAGGATTTCCTCGAGGTTCAAGCGGCCTTGGCCGTTTTCACAGGGTTCACAACGTTCTTCATCCATAGGGATATCTCGTAGAGCTCAGGTTATTTGAAGATAAAAAACAGAATCAGACTGATCAGCACCATGCAGATCATAATCCCGATCATGGTGTTCCGACGCTGGGCTTTCTGCTGTTGCAACAACGCTGCCCGCTCTTCCAAGGCTCTGCGTTTTGCCAGTTCCTTTTCTTTTTGTTCCTGCATCTGTTCGGGAATGCGCCGAATTTCCCGGATCAGTTCACGGAAAGATGCAAAACGATCTTCCGGCTCCGTCGCCATCATTTTGCGTAACAAATTTGCCGTTAAATGAGAAAGATGAGGCGCATGCAGCCGGATATCCGGTTGCGGATGCTCAAAGCGCCTCGCGACCACTTCCTGGGCATTTTTCCCAGGATAGGGCGGAACCCCCGTGAAAATGTGCCAAAAACTGGCACCCAGACTGAATTGATCAGATCGGCTGTCCACTGATTCCCCTTTGGCCTTCTCGGGGGCAATGTAGAGCGGAGTACCAAGGATTCGTTCGTCCTTGGCCCCTTCATATCGGGCAATCCCGAAATCCGAGAGCTTGGCCACTCCGTGTTCATTGAGCAAAATATTCGCCGGTTTGATATCTCCATGAACCAAGTGAGACATTTCCGCGACCGCCAAGCCTTCTGCCACTTGCTCCATGATGCCCAGCCATCCAGCCTCTTCCTGTTCGGTATCCGCATCAATGCATTCATCCAAGCGGATCCCATCCACTAATTCCATCACGATATAGGGCTGCCCGGATACCTGCCCAAAGCTGTACATATGAACGATGTTCCGGTGGTTCAGTCCCGCTGCAGCCTGGGCCTCTTGTTGTAGAGCATCCACGAATTTGGGATCCTCCCCGTATTTGGCATTCAGAACCTTCAAAGCTACTTTCCGCTGTAGCTCTGCATCCTTGGCCAAAAACACCGAACCCATGCCGCCACGACCCAGTTCTTTGAGCAAAAAGAAATTCCCCAATTTTCCAGGGACCCGCGTCGCTTCACCACATTCCGGACATTCGATCAGCTCAAATACGTAAAACTCTGCCACGTTGAGCATAACCCCACAATGATCACAGGGGGCACGGCCCAATTTTTCGGTGACGATCCAGGGCTGTCCATCTGACGAGCTGGTGGTCATGAAATATTACTGGCCCTGTTGATTCCAGTTGTCGATGCGCTTCTGGTAATTCTCAAGGATTCCCTCCGGCTCCGGAGTATGATCCATGACAAAGGCGCGCAGCACTTCCAGACCTTCCGGGCTTTCCCGACGTCCCTGTTGATTCCGAGCGCCTCCGATATACACAGTGGGATCCTCAGATTCGACGTCGGCAATGCTGAGAGGTTCTGTCGCTTTCCCATTGATCACCGGCGTGAGATGTTGACCATCCCAGTGCAGCCCCAACAGGAAAACGGTACCCAGCCCAATATCTTCCGGCAGTTTGATGGATTTATCTCCCAATTCTTTTTGCCCGTCCCCAACCTTGATTCGGAGTTGCAGCCCATCGGAGCCTTTGGGATTGCGCAAGAGCACGTTCAAGCCTTCTGGAGTCTGCTGCGTCCCGCCGCCAATGTGCATGAGGCCAATTTCCTCTCCATCCTTGAGCTTGTCTTCCGAAGGGGTCCGGAAAATCCCGTAGACAGAGAAGACGCTGTCTTCCTTCGGCATCAGACCCCGACTCTGAGTCAGCACTTCATTGGCCGCGAGCCAGGTGGCCATACCGCTTTCGATCCGGGTCCAGGTCGGTTCCCGTGCTTCGCCTTCGGGCCTTCCGCTGTTATCCACCCGTTGTACTTGAAAGACGGGGCGGCCCTCGGCGGTTTTCACTCCACTGTTTCCGGAAGGACGTGGAGTCGCGGTGGCCTTGGCTTGCGTTTGAGTAGGCCGCGGGGTCGGCGTAGAGCGGGGTTTTGGAGTAGGTCGCGGGGTGGGCGTGGAGCTGGGTTTCAGCTCCAGAGCCTTCATCTGCGGTCGGGAGAGATGCATATCCCCTGCGATCGGCTGTAACAGATAGGGCCAACTCACGCCGGAGGGTCGGAACTCCGAGTAGGATTGAAAGAAGCGTGCGGCTCCATTCATATCGCCTTCAAGAAATTTGCGGTAGCCCAGTGCCAATTGCGCCATATGGCTGTAGTACAGCTGCGCTTTCCGGCTGCGTTTCTGCACATCCCGGGCACTGACTTCACCTAAAGCAAATTTCGCGAGCAGACGGGGATCTTCAGGGGGGACTTTTCCGCCATCAAAGATGATGGGGTCCTGATTAGCCGCCTCCTGCAAATAGGCCCGGGCACGATCGGGGTACTGGGCATACATCATGATGCCAGCCGTCATAAAGCGGAACCAAGCGCGGGCGGCATGTTCGTCCGGAATATGACGGGCAGCGGTCACCAGCTTTTCTTCGACCAAGGCAAAATTATTCTGACGGAGTCCCTGCACCGCTTCGGACATGTTCCGCTCTTCGACCCGGGTCAGCGGAGCATGTAGTTCCCGCTGTGGCCCAGCATAGGATACATTTGCAGAACGCTGACTCCTGGACTGGAGAAAATACACGGCAGCCCCACCGCAGAGGCTAAGCACCAGCACCGTCATCATGATCGGAACCAGCATGTTCGGCTTTTTCTTCCGCTTATTTTCTTCCATCAACTCGGCAACCCGCAAGGACTCAGCCCGTTCACGGGCAGCGACCAGGGCGACATCAATGTCAGCAAGCAAAGAAGCGTAGGTGGGATAGCGGCGGTTGGGGTTTTTCTCCATCATGCGGTAAAGCACCGCATCCGTTTGAGGCGTCAGCTCTTCATTGTACTCCGAAATGTGCGGAGTCTCTTCTTTCAGCGCAGCCACCACCACTTTGGTTGGATTTTCCCCATCATAAGGCGGCTTTCCTGCAAGGGCATGGAACATCGTCGCACCCAGACTGTACTGGTCACTCCGGGCATCTTCCCCTTTTTTACGGGCCTTTTCCGGAGCGATGTAATACGGCGTACCCCATACCTCAATCTCGGCATCCGGATCCATGAAACGGGCCAAACCAAAGTCCACCACCTTAGCCCGCCCATCTTCGTTCATCAAAATGTTCGCCGGCTTGATATCCCCGTGCGTCATTCCCCCACTGGATGCAGCTTCCAGTCCCATGGAAACATCACGCATGATCTCCAGGAGTCGAACCTCTTCCACCGTGTTGCCATCTTCGATCATCTCATCCAGACGCTCGCCACTCAGCAACTCCATCACCAGATAGGGCTGCTCCGACTCACGGCCAAATGAATAAACCTGCACCACATTCGGGTGGTTGAGATGCGCCATGGCCTGCGCTTCACGCTGCAGGGTCTCGAGCATCTTCGGATCCTGCCCGTATTCTTTGCGCATCACCTTCAGCGCAACCATCCGCCCCAGCGTTTCATCCTGAGCCAGGTACACACAGCCCATCGCTCCACGGCCTAATTCGTCAAGCAGCACAAAGTTTCCGAGAATTGCAGGAACTTTGATCGTGTGTCCACAGCTGGGACATTCAATATCCTCAAAGATGCCAAATTCGGAAACGTCCAGGGTCGCATCGCAATTCGGGCATGCCATGCGAGGCACCTTCTGGGTGAAGATGCCAAGGGTGTTAGCGTTTGGATCCATATATGCGCTGTAGCTTCGTCAAGGGTTGCTCAGGTGTACTCTTCTTTATAGGGAACCTTTTCACATAAAAACAATACTGGAACCCCGAAACCTTTCATTTTTTCATGCCTGAAGCCTCAGAATTCACCGTACCCAGCCCTGCACCGCCCGATCGGGCCGATAAATGGATCTCAGGGAAGCTCCCTGATATCAGTCGCTCCAAGATTCAAGCCTGGATACGTTCAGGTAAAATTAAACGAAATGGGCAAATATTTCAATCCAGAGACCAACTTGAAGCTGGCGACCGGATTGAAATTCCTGCCTATGAAACGGACACGGCACCCAGCCTTCCTCAAGCCTGGGCTCATCCTCTGGAGATCCTGTTTGAGGACGAGGCCATTCTCGCTGTGAACAAAAGACCAGGACTCGTCGTTCATCCTGCTCCGGGTCATCCGGATCAGACGCTGGTGAATGCGTTGCTTCATCATGCACCCGATATCGAAGGGGTAGGCGATCCTCTGCGACCCGGTCTGGTGCATCGCCTGGATGTGGAAACCAGTGGCGTAATCATCTTTGCCCGAACAAATGAGGCCTACAGCGAACTTCAGCGTCAGTTTAAAGAGCGGGAAACCCGGAAGCAGTATCTCGCTGCGGTACATGGCGTTCCCCGCGAACTTGCACAGCGTATTGATGTGCCCATTGGCCGGCACCCCGTGGACCGCAAACGCCGAGCCGCTCACGGCGAAGCAGCTCGGGATGCGGTATCCACCACTCGAACCTCTGCGGGCTTAGCGCGGGGTTTGGCCTCTTTGCAGGCCGTGGAAATCGAAACCGGCCGGACACATCAGATTCGTGTACACCTCGCCCATATCGGTCACCCGGTATTGGGGGATCGGGTATACGGAAACCGGCGGGCGGCTCTGCCCTCCCCCTGGCCGGCAGCTCCCCGGGTGATGTTGCATGCCGCCCAGTTGGAACTGAAGCATCCCCTCAGCCAAAAGAAGTTGTGTTTCAAAGCAGATCCACCCGAAGATATGCGAGGATATCTGTCCGCATTGGGCTGGAGAGGCGACAACGTCTGAACAAACAAAGACTCCGGGTCCGCCCCCGAAGTCTTTGCAGAGAGACAACACAAAAGACATCGTTCCGCTAGAACATTTCCATCACCCCCTCTCCCATCTGCAGCAGAAGAAAGAAGGGCCCGGGATCCAGTACTGGCCGCTCAGGTTCTCCAACCAAGCGATCGTCCTTCTGGATATAGATTCGGTGTGTCATTCGTTCTTCCCAAGAGCCGTTTCCCTGGCCCTACAACTGTGATTCAGCTGCTATTGGAAAGATCGCTACGCAGGTTACATGAAAACCGAAAAAAAGAGAGCTGCTCATCAAAGCAGCTCTGCGTAGTTCGCAAGAAATCCAGACGATCAGGGCATCACGTCCAGCACCTCTTCGCCGGTGGCCGCGCTCTCCAGAATCCAGAGAGCCACAGCCGTGGTGACTTCAGGATACAGACTATCTGAACTGCTGCGGGCACTGTTCCAGAACCGTTTGACACTGTCTTTGTCTTCCGGGTCCAGCGTCACGCGAACGAAAGGGACATGGAAATCTTCATGGTTTTTCTGCCGCTTGGGTAAAACCTGGGCCTGAGCCCGCCACACCGTAGAAAAGGGAACACTGCGGCCATCGCTTTTCCAGACCCCTTTCTTTTTGTCCTCGAGATCATCGGCATAGGCGGCAGCAAGTTGCCCCAGGTCCCGGGGAGCCACTTTCATTTCCGGCCCCAGATCGCCAAGCATCCACAGAAAACCCAGTGAGCCCAGACCGGTTTCGCCAATAAACTGGGTGTTTCCCTCCACCACTTCATCCACCTGCTTATCCAGCACTTTCTTGGCCGCGACCATGGACTGGGCATAGGGACGCAGACCCTGAGGGCCAACAATATGACCTATCTGTGCAAGAGCAGACAAGCCCTGAGCGGTGCTGGTCAGAGTAATGGGCGAAGGCAACTCGGGATACTGCGCCGTCTTGCTCAGTGGAATGCCCGGCAGCCCCTGCAGACCGGAAAAGGCCTGCGTGGGCTGATGCAGGTTGGCTTCCGGAAAGGCTCCACTGCGATGCTGCTGCTGGACAATGGCCCGACCGGCAAGCTGAATCACATTTCGTGGATTTGCCGGCGGCGGAGGACGCAATCCCCGCAAAATCTGCGTTGTGGCTTGCGGACGTCCAATCAAATTATTCTCACGGGCAATACGGATGCCATACAAGGCCAGCCAGGTACTACCCATGTCTGCGGTCTGGGTGTGGAAAGGATATTCCGGGGGCAGGGCCACGCTGAAATTGTTTTCCGGGTTGTCCGGATCCTTGAACTCCACCCGGGTTTTATCCGGCCGGGCCCAGCGGTAGCCCATGGTATAGGCTTTCATCGCCGTTTTGGCATCCTGCAGAGCCAGCTGAGCTTCATTCAGCGTCTTCAGGCGGCTGCTGGTATCGGAAGCTTCAGCCGCTGCTTTCGCCTCGCTGTAGGCTTTGGAGGTTTCGATCTCTTTCTGCCACAGATAGGCCAGCTGCTTCGGATCCAGCGCTACCGGCCCCCACAAGCCCATGGCTGGACCCTCATCAATCTGGGCGCCCATCAGTTTTTCCACCATAGCCGGCACCATTTTTTTTAAGCCTTCATCCCCGCATTCCGCAAACAACACCAGGCTCCACACCAGGTCCCAGGTGAGATCCGGAAAACCCTGTTCTTCATAAAGCAGTCCCAGATTCAGGGCTACACCCAATGCAGCCTCCTGAGCTTCCTGCTCACCCTGACGCAGCATCATGGTGGCGGCGAGAGCATTGTTGCCAAAGCCTCCCAAACGCCAGCTGTCACTGCCTCCGGGACCATACAGGGTCCGGGTTCGTTTCGCAGAATGAGGGCCCTCAGGATCCCCTATCCGCCGCTCTTCGGTTTTGGTCCCTTTTTGTTTTCCCCGGACGTAGATGGTTTTTTCCTCCATCACCGATTCCCCCTCCTCCGAGTTGCTTTTTGTCCGCACCATCACTTTTTTGGGTACCCGCTCGTATACCGGCACCTCACGCGACTCGATCCGGTAACGCCAGGTGTACTCTTCTTTACCAATCGCTTTTTTGTTCCGCACCGGAGCGGAAGCCCAACCATCTTCATCAGCTAAGGTACGCTGCACGAGCAAATCCAAGCGAAAGGCGGGCTCGGGTTCCGGCTGAGTTTCCTCATCCTGGGCACGAAGGGAAAAAACCTGACTACTAAATACAAAAACCGAACAAAGTACTAAAAAGTGGGATTTCATGATCCCACCGTGCAAAGCAACTAACGCAAAATCAACTACTTTCCTCGTTTTGCGCTTTTTCACGATCGGCCGGTTTATGGAGGACGGCAAAGACCTGTTCTGCAAAGCGTGGGCCAATCCCGGGAGCCTTGGCAATCTCATCCAAACTGGCCTTCCGAAGCCGATGCACAGATCCGAAATGCCGCAATAAGGTCTGTTTTCGTTTCTCACCGATTCCGGGAATATCATCAAGCAGCGACTCGCGAATCCGACGATCCCGCAGACTTCGATGGTAGGTTAGCGCAAAGCGGTGTGCCTCATCCCGAATTCCGCGCAACACCAGCAAGCCCGGCGAATTCATAGGCAAACGTAAGGGGGCCTGTTTGTTTTCCACATCCCACACCACTTCTTCATGGCGTTTCGCCAATCCGACGGCCGGAAGATGCGACAGACCCAATGCATCCAACGCAGCCCGACCTGCCCGAAGCTGAGTAATGCCGCCATCAAACACCACCAGATCCGGCATTTCCTTCCCTTCTTTCAGCAGACGGCCATAACGCCGGGTCGCCGCTTCGGCCATCATACCGGGATCATCAGGCCCTTCGGTATATTTCATTTTGAAGCGTTTGTATCGACGCCGCTCTGGCCGTCCATTTACCGCACACACCATGGAAGCCACCGCCTGATGGCCATGGGTATTGGAAATATCAAAGGTCTCGATCACCCGGGGTAATTTGGGCAAATGCAGTTCCTTCTTTAACTGTTCTATGCCTTGTAAGGCCTGATCTTCTTTGCGATTCAAATCATGCGTGCCACTCGCCCGCTGCCGGATCACGCGTCGGAGCTGAAAGGAGGTATCCCGAAGTCGGGCCGCCTCCTCAAAACGCATGTCTGCAGCCGCGGCCCGCATCTGAGCTTCCAACTCTTTCAGAACTTCCGGGCGTTCGCCTTTCAGAAAGGCCACCGCCTCACGGGCCCGTTCCTGATAGGCCTCCGCTGTAATCTTGAGCACACAGGGTGCAGAACAGAAACTCAACACATCTGCCAGACAGTGTTTATACTGCTCGGGTCCCGGCTCCAATGGCCGGCAGCGCCGTAAGCCATAGCGTTGTTCTACAAACTCTTTGGCAACCCGGGCGGCCCCGGCAGACACATAGGGGCCAAGATACTGGGCACCATCCGGTTTCCGGATCCGGGCGACCGTAAAAGCCGGTAAGGGATCCTCCAGGCGAATCCGTAACAGGATGAAGCGTTTGTCATCCTTGAACAAGGTATTGTAATGCGGCTTGTACTCTTTGATCAGCCGACCTTCCGTCAGGATCGCCTCCGCCTCATTATGCACCACAATGACATCCAAATCGGCGATGCTATGAATGAGTCCCCGGATTTTGGGGTCCGCCCGCCGCAGAGAGGCTTTTTGAAAATAATTCCTCACCCGGTTCCGCAAGGATTTCGCTTTCCCAACGTAGATCACCTTTCCGTGGCGGTCCCGCATCAGGTACACACCCGGTTTGGCCGGTAATGCAGCCAGTTTTTCGGGAATCGGATCAGGAAAGGTCATTGCCATCCTGCAGTATCATGGATCTCCGAACTCTTGCAACCTGTTCTCCCGAAACATGCGGGTGCCACGCGGGGCGGATTTCTCCACCATTGACATCTTCACGGGTATTTGGTTCCGCTAAGGGATGATGGATCAAACCGGTACCGAGCTCAAACCCGATTCCACCTTTCCCTTACAGGCTGTGCATCAAGGTTTACGGGCTCTGGGCGGCCTGCTGGGACTGCTGGCCATGCTTTTTGGCATTCTCTATGCCTCCCGTATCTTCAACCGCCTGTTTGCGGCATTAAAAGACCCCGTCGCATTGGAAACGACCTTTCAGCAGTGGACCCACACGCTGGGATTGAGCGAGTTAAGCCTCCAGATTGCAGAAAACCATATCCCACTGGGGAACCTCTTTACGATCCTGGTCCTGGGCCTGATGCTTCTGCTATTGGTGTGGCTTGCTTTGAAGCTCGTGATCACCGGGGCCAAAGTGCTGGCCTGGAGCCTCGGTGAGCGGGAGGCGGTCAAACAGATCCTCGAACATAGTCTGGGAAAACGACAGAGCGGAGCTTCGCGGGTTTCGAACTCGCCAGGAAAAGCTCCCGTTCCCCCAAGTGCACGAAAACCCAGTGCAGCGCCTAAAAGCTAGTTATCCCTCATGGAACCTCACTCATATAAAAATGAACTACGCTCATTGTGGAACGAATTTTGGACTGCGGATGACGAACTCCAAATCCAACTTGCATCACGATTGCGACGATTCCTTGGTGATCTGCCTAGTCCGGACTCCGAAGACTATTACATGTGGGGGCTCTCAATCTACGCGTTGAATCAAGAGAACGTTCTCGAGGAATCTCACCCATTTTTCCTGCGGGCCTTGGAGTGTGATCCAAACGAATATCTAGCCCGCCTTTATTCCGCACACTGCTATCATGACAAAGGGGATTTTTCTAACGCATTGAAGGAGTACCTTCTCGTCGACCAGAAATCCCTAAAAACAGAAATGCCCATTTGGAGATACGTAAAACTCCTTGAGCAAATAGGATTCTGTTATACTAAGGAAGGCAACCTTGAAGTTGCTGAGGAGTATTTTGGGAAGGTTGAACAAGCGTACCTTAACGCAGAGCCCGATGAACTCGTTCCGATTCAGGAAGCGTTTGAGTGTTTGGATCCAGACAATCTGATCGTTTCCAGGCTAGCACATGCCGAGAAGACTCATTTTGAAACGGAACCTTTATAAACCAGACCACCCGCCCGAACTCGCCGGCGCGAGTCCGGCCAGCGTAAGAGTTATGCAAGAAGAGAAAAAACAGTCCGATTTTGAATCTTATGCCTTCCAAGATCTCTCGATGAAGCAGATCAAGAAGTTTGCGAAACAATATGAGGGCGTCAACATGGCGAAACTGATGGGGGCGAATGAGGACATGTGCCCTTTCGTAATCGAAGAGGTAAAAGATAACTGCATGACGATGTGGTGGAACAAAAACGGCGGGATGATGACGCTCCTCGATGAAGACGAAGTTAGGGCATATGCGACCGCTGTTTACTTGAAAAAAAATGCTTACCCGGTGTTCAAAAATCTGAAGGAAGCGCAAGATTACGCTGCAGCACGTGATTGGCCTTTAAACGTTGTTGTGGAACCGATCGAACCTGATCAAAATTTGTAATGTAGGGGTAATTGTGAACTCGCAAAAACATAACCACAAACGCCTGCGAACCCTCATGCTTCGGGTCCGAAGCGTTTAGACGTTAGACTTCATCCCAGCTGCTTTCGTCCACAGAACGGGAAGCCTTGGGCAAAAAGGGGTCACGGAAGGCGGAGTCGAACGCATAGACCTCAGCAAAGTCTTCTTTGCGGTCTTCCTCGGTTTTCCCCAAAATACGGGCCTCGATCATGTTGTAGACCAGTTCGCCAAAGTCCGCGGTTTCCCGAATACCCCAGGAGTGCAGGACACGCAGGCTGATGGGACCAAATTCTTTGATCGCATAGTCCCGGATTCCCTGCGCCAGTTCCTGGCCACTCACATGCCGGGTCTCGTTCCGCGGCACCTTGTGCTGTTCATGTACCGTATATTCCAACCCTTCCCGCACAAAGGTGTAAGCATCCTCGGGATAGCGGGAATCCACAGCCAAAATGGCCTGGATGGCGTCTTCCTGTTCTGACTGACTCATGCGTTGCTCTTAGCACAGCCTGTTCAAAGCTGCCAAGGACTTTGCAAGCTAGCGGGTGAAAAGCGGAGCCGCTGCTTAGCGCCCGGATCCGTTCATTCCCGGCACAGATGGATTGGTCATCTTATTGATGGTTTCCATGGTCTCGATGAAGGCCTTGGTCTCATCGGCATTCAGCCCCAGGCTTTCCTGTGCGAGGTCGTTATAAAGAATTTCACGCTGTACGCCCATGAGCTGGTTCACTTCCCGGGAACGGGAATACATATTGCGCATGATCTGACGACGGTCGTTGCGGTTCAGTTCCGGATTACTCAGATTTTCCATTAATCCGTCCATCTCCGCCAGGGCAACCTGCAGGCGCTCCGAACTTTCACGGTATTCCGGTGCGAGTCCTTCCATCGGAACCTGAGCGAAAAATTCCTGGCGGTTCTGAATCTCACCACGAATATTGTTCCGGTATTCTTCACGGCGTTTGCGCCACTCTTCGCGGCGGGCTTCGCGTTCGGCAAGCATGCGTTCGCGCTGTTCCTGTTGTTCCGGAGTCAGGGTAGGACGGGCCTGGACTTCCTGCTTATCTTCCTCAGGCGCAGCAGCCACCTCGGCTTTTTCTTCTGCCAGTCGCAAGGTCACCTCTTCCGCAGGAGGCAGGCTTTCCGCAACGGCATCCTGAGATTTTTCCGTGTACAAGGGCGGAGCATCCCGCATCTCTTTGATACGTTCATGCAACAGTTTATTGGCATCTTGCAGCCCCTGATTGGCAGCGGCAAGACTGTCATTGCTGTTCAGCAAGGTCTGGTTTGTGGCAAGCAGTTCTTCACGTTCACCTTTGGCCTGAATCCAGGCAAGGGAAAATCCAACCGTTAACACGGTCATAAGGCTGGCAAGAGGAATGAGAAAGCGGTTCATGGTATACAACTCCGAAGGACATGACTAATCATCAACTCATACAGACCGACATTCTCTGGATCTGTTCAAAAGTCAATGTCCTAGTCTTTTCCAACCATGTCCCCATCCTGCTTCCCACATCCATGTCGTTCCGCGTTAAGCCTCACCTATGACGATGCTACCCCCTGCCACCTGGATGAGGTAGCGCCGGCACTGGAGGCTCGTGGATTCCGGGGAAGCTTCTACACTCCGGTACATGAGGAGTTCATCGAGCGCTGGGATGACTGGGCTGCGCTGGCCGCGCGTGGACACGAACTCGGTAACCATACTTTATTCCATCCCTGTCGCCAAACTCCGGGCTGGGACTGGATTAAACAGTATATGCGCCTCAATGACTACGATGTGGAACGCTGGTGTGCGGAAGTGGATTTGGCCTCCGCACTGCTCAAGCGAGTCGATGGCCAGACACAGCGTAGTTTTGGCAACACCTGTTATCATCATCAACTCGGGCCCAACGACGCGCCGACGGATTTAGAAGATCTCATTCATCCCCGTTTTCTTTGTGCCCGGGGCTGGGCACAGGAGCCCACCTATAGCATCGACCCGCTTCAATATGACAGCCGCAATCTAGGCACTCTGCCCTGTGATGCCTTTCACCTGGATCAGATTCTGGAGGCAATCGACCTATGTATCCAACGAGGTCACTGGCTCATCCTCACCCTGCATCGTGTAGAAGACGAACCCGGAGAATACACCTTTTCCAAAGAATGGCATCAGCGCCTCCTCGATGCCCTCGCTGATCGGCGAGAACAACTTTGGGTGGCCCCGCTCAAAGAGGTCTTTTTGCACCTGGAACAGCAGTACGCTGACTAAATTCTTCTCACCTGCCGTCCGGGCAGGCTTTGCACCTGGCGCTTCATTTCCAACATGAGCAATAAGGTGGCAATTTTAGAAGCGGAAAGACCACTTTCCCGGATGAGCTCATCCTGCCCCCACTCCCGTTTCCCCAGAAACTCCAGCAACTTATGTTCTTCCTCCGAGAGCTGCACCTGAGGTTTGACATGTTCCGGGTCCTCACGACCCTGAGGGGTTGGCGAAATCAGATATTCAAATTCCTCCAGAATATCATCCACATCTTCCACCAGTTTTGCCCCCTGCTTGATCAAGTGGTTACAGCCCCCGGCACTGGGGTTATCGATCCGCCCCGGCACCGCAAACACCAAGCGGCCTTGTGCATTGGCCTCATCCACGGTCAGCATGGCCCCGGAGCCCCGGGCAGCTTCCACCACCAGAATCCCTTTGCTCAGACCTGAGATAATCCGGTTCCGTTGAGGAAAGCTCTGCCGATTGGGTTTAAAGCCAATCGGAAACTCTGTGATCAAGGCACCCTGTTCACTGATCTGTTCAGCAAGCTTTTGATGCTCAGAAGGATAGATCTGATCAATCCCGGTGCCCATCACGGCCAAGGTACGCCCCTGTCCTTTGAGAGATCCCTCATGCGCGGCCGCATCAATGCCCCGGGCAAGGCCACTGACTACGGTATAGCCCTGTTTCGCCAGTTGAAAACTCAGGCGGTCCGCCACCTGGGTTCCGTAATGGGTGCAGCGCCGGGACCCAACCACTCCCAACGCATGCACATCCGCTGGCAACAAGGAGCCTTTGATATATAAGGCCAATGGAGGATCATGAATTTCTTTCAAGGCCTTGGGATAGGCGGGGTCCGCATAGCTCAGGATCTGTACCCCCAATCGATCCGCAGCCTCCCGTTCCTGATCCGCGTCCAAACCCTGCAGTCGATACAGGAGTTTGTCTGCCAGTTTTTCTCCAATTCCGGGAGCCTGCAGAAGATCGGATTTTCCTGCTTCCGGAATCGCTGCCGCTGAGCCTAGCACGGAGACCAGACTGCGAACCTTAACAGGTCCCAGTCCTTCTACCCGGTTCAACAGAACATAAGCATCAGATTCCTGCACGGAAACAGTCCTGCAAGAGCTCCCGATCACAGGGTTCTGGTAATCCCACCCGGCCCAAGGCTTCTGCGAGGACAAACCGAGGTGCTTCCTGTGCTGCTTTTTTATCTACACACATCGCTTGCCACAACGCTTCCCAGTCCAGTCCTTCCCAGGATAACGGCAAGTCATAGGCCTGCAGGAGCTGATCGAGACGATCGCGCTCCTCTCCGGAAAAACCTTTGGCCTGTTCCGATACCCGGGCTGCGTAGGCCATGCCAATACTGATGGCTTCCCCATGCAGATAGGTCCCGTAACCGCAGACCTTTTCCACGGCGTGGCCCAACGTATGGCCAAAATTCAAAATCGCCCTCAATCCGCCTTCGCGTTCATCCTGTCGGACGACCTCCGCTTTAATCTCGCAGGAGCGGGTCACCAAGGTTGCCAGCGCGTCAGCACCCAGCGAACGAATCGCATCCACCTGTTCGGCCAAGAACCTGAACAGATCTGCATCCCAGATGACCCCATACTTAATCACCTCGGCCATCCCTGCAGAAAACTCACGGGGCGAAAGAGTGTTGAGCAATTCCAAGTCAATCAGCACCTGCTTCGGCTGGTGAAAAGCACCCACAAGGTTTTTACCCTGGGGGAGATTGATCCCGGTTTTACCTCCCACCGAGGAATCCACCATGGCCAGCAGAGAGCTGGGTACCTGGACAAAATCCACTCCCCGCAAGTAGGACGCCGCCGCAAAACCACAGAGATCGCCCACAACCCCGCCGCCCAAAGCGACAAACAAGGATTTCCGGTCCAGGCGTGCTTCCACCGCAGCTTCCCACAGTCGTTGCAACTGCGCAGTACATTTACTGCCTTCCCCTTCGGGTACCTGTACGCGCACACATTTGCAGCCTGCTGCCTGCAATGCTGCTTCTGCACGATCCCCGTATAACGGGTCCACCCGACTGTCACTCACCAAGAGAACCGAGCGGCCGGGAAATTCCTGACCCAGGGTATCCAGGATGCCGCGGCCAATCTGGATCCCGTAGGAACGCTCCCCGAGATCCACGTGGACCTGCTGCAGAAGCTCCGCCATTTACTTGGCCTTTCCGGCTTTCTCTTCTTCCACTGCGGCCAGAATTTTGTCGATCAGGGCCTGGCACATCTCCGGGTCCTGCTCCAAGAGAGCCCGAGCCGCATCACGCCCCTGCCCCAGTTGTTTGCCATCCATGGACAACCAGGAACCGCGTTTTTCGATCAGTTTATGATCAATCGCCGCATCCAGAACCGAACCTTCCCAGCTGATGCCCTGGGCGTAAAGAATGTCAAATTCGCCTTCCGTAAAAGGAGGAGAAACCTTGTTTTTGACCACTTTCACCCTTGCGCGAATACCGATAGCGGTACCTGAGTTATCCTTAATCGTGGATATACGTCGGATATCCATGCGCACGGAAGCGTAAAATTTCAGCGCACGGCCGCCGGGAGTGGTTTCCGGACTGCCAAACATCACAGCCACTTTTTCACGGATCTGATTGGTGAACAGCACACATGTTTTGGACTGATTGATGGAACCGGTCAATTTCCGCAGAGCCTGAGACATGAGACGGGCCTGCAGACCGACATGACTCTGGCCCATTTCCCCTTCCAGTTCAGCTTTGGGGGCCAGAGCCGCGACAGAGTCGACCACCACCACAGCTAATTCACCGGATTTCACCAACGCCTCACAGATGTTGAGGGCTTCCTCACCAGAATCCGGCTGGGACACCAGCAGGCTGTCCAGATCCACGCCGATTTTTTGAGCATAAATCGGGTCCAGCGCATGTTCGGTATCAATAAATGCACAAGTGCCGCCTTCTTTCTGTGCATTGGCCACAATATGCAACATCAGGGTGGTTTTACCGGAACTTTCCGGACCGTAAATCTCAACCACACGCCCACGGGGTACACCGCCCACCCCAAGCGCCATATTCAAGGTAAAGGCGCCCGTACTGATACTGGGAACCTGTCGGGCCTGATCGCTCATTTTCATAAGCGCACCATCCCCAAATTGCTTGCTGATTTGCGCGATCAGGCTGTCCAGATTGCTGTTTCCGCCTGCGGGTGCTGCTTCCTCTTTTTTCTTTGCCGGCATAGTAATGCTTCCTCAAGGGGTGGGTTTAGATCATTTGTATAGTCCCTTGTTCCCGCCGGTCAAGTGGAAAAGCGGGAAAGTGTCAACGGCCCCCCATGGCGCGGTATAATCCGCGGATTTCTTTCTCTTCCAGCGCCCGTTTCAGGATCAGCACTTCATCCAGGCTGCCGATAAATTGTCCCGCATAGCCCCAGCCAATCAGCAGAGAACCCCCCGATGCTTTCGCCACCGGATGGGTATTCCCTGCTGCCGCCCAGGATTCTCCATTCACATAGATCACAACCCGCTCTTTATTTCTCACCATAACCACATGGGCCCATTGCCCGGGCTCCACCCGCTTCTCATCCGTGGCTAAACCTTGATAAGGATGAGCGTCCCGGCCTGCGATTCCGTGATAGGCGCTGATCCGACCATCCGGCTCCAGGGTCATGGCAAATTCCCCACCGTAGGATTTGTGGATGGGATTGCGTCGGCCTTCCAATTTATCGGGCTTCATCCAAAAGGCCAGGCTGAGATCCTCGGTCAGCTGCAGGCTTTCCGCATTTGGCACCTCAATGCCCCGTTCGCCTTCTCCCACCTGAAATCCGCCTCCCCGGCGTCCTTCCCGTACCCAACGGCCGCCATGCCGCTTGCCCTCATTCCGGGCCGGACTGCGATCCCGTACCCGCTCTCCTTCATCGCGGTCGAAGCTGAAATACAAGACCATGTCCCGGGTCAGCGTAGACATCATGGGAGCCATCGGCATCATGCCAGCCCCGCCCCCTGCGGATTCGGCAGAACGGGCTTCACGAATCAAAGCGGCTCGCTCCAGCAAGGCCTGCAACTCCGGATCCTCACTCAAACGGTCTTTCTCCGCACGGAAAGATAGAGCTTTTTCAATCTCCCCGGAGCGGGTGGCCTCCACTTCCTGCTTTTCCAACAGCTGCGTAAAGCGGCGATAGACCCCCTCTACTTCAACCGCACGGGTGTTCTCTAAATCACTGAGTACCTTCTCCCAGGTCTGCCAGAGACGGCTGTAGCCTTCGTAACTAGCCAATGGTTCTGCGGCTAACACCGGGTCTCCTCCCTCCTCGAGCTGGGTTTTGGCCTCCCGATAGGCCAAGGCCAAATCCAGATTCCCCTCCTGCTGCACCGCAGTCTCCAGCCGGAGAAACGCTGCGCGAAAGCGTTCCAGCATGGCATCACGATCTTTCAGGACCTTGCGGGTTTCCAGCTCGATCTGAGCCTCATACCAATCCCGCAGATCTTGCAGCTCCGCTGCCGATACGAAGGAGACCACAAAACACAAAGCAATGAGAAGCGCTTTCATAAACAACAGCTACCCAGACTCGCAGAATATATCAACCCCGGATCCTGAGCTCTCCTCCCAACCCTGCGAAGCTACTCCCTCTGCAAAAACATCCTCGTTGCAGGCAAGCCCTTTCCACAGCGCATTCAGCACATACCCATGCAACTCATGCTGTTTAGCTCTGGATCCAAATCAGAGCGAATCCACTTGCTTCCCCTCCGGCTAAGGCTAAATCGGACGTGTTTTCTCTGAATTCCCAACCCCGGATTCCCTATGTCTGACGTTAAGAAAGTTGCCTTTCTCACCGCCGGCGGACTGGCCCCCTGTCTGTCCTCCGCCATCGCCGCTCTGATTGAGCGTTACAGCGAAGTAGCCCCCGAGGTCGAACTGATCGCCTACACCAGCGGCTACAAAGGTCTGCTGCTGGGCGAAAGCCTGCCGATCACGGATGAAATCCGTAAGCAAGCCGCTGTACTCTACAAACATGGTGGCAGCCCCATCGGGAACAGCCGAGTGAAACTGACCAACGTGAAGGACTGCGTGAAACGCGGCCTGGTTCAGGAAGGCGAAAACCCCCTCGAAGTCGCCGCAGCCCAGCTGACCAAAGACGGCGTGGACGTACTCCACACCATCGGAGGCGATGATACCAATACCACCGCCGCTGATCTGGCCGCCTTTCTCGCGGACAACGATTACGAGCTCACCGTGGTTGGCCTGCCGAAGACCATCGACAACGATGTGATTCCCATCAAGCAGTCCCTCGGGGCCTGGACCGCAGCCGAAGAAGGGGCGAAGTATTTTGCTAACGTGGTCGCGGAGCACAATGCCAACCCGCGCATGCTCATCGTGCACGAGGTCATGGGCCGGAACTGCGGCTGGCTCACCGCTGCCACCGCGGTGGAATACCGGAAACTGCTGGATGCGATGGATTTTGTGCCCGGCATCGGCCTCTCCCGCGCACGCAAAGAAGTACACGCGGTGTTCGTGCCGGAAATGGAAATTGATCTGGAAGCGGAAGCCGCACGTCTTAAAGCGGTGATGGACGAAACGGACTGCATCAACCTGTTCATTTCTGAAGGGGCCGGCGTGGAAGCCATTGTGGCCCAGATGGAAGCCCGCGGCGAAGACGTGCCCCGCGACGCCTTTGGCCACGTAAAACTGGATGCAGTCAACCCCGGTGCCTGGTTCGGCAAACAGTTCGCCCAGATGCTCGGTGCAGAAAAAGTGCTGGTACAGAAAAGCGGCTACTACAGCCGGGCCGCTCCAAGCAACGACGCCGATATTGAACTCATTCGCCGCTGTGCACATCTAGCTGCAGACTGCGCCCTGCGCCGCGAAACCGGTGTCATCGGTGAAGACGAAGAACAGGGCGACACCCTGCGTGCAATCGAATTCCCACGCATCAAAGGCGGCAAGCCCTTCAACATCGACTTCGCCTGGTTCGACGAATTGCTCGCGGGCATCGGCCAGAGCAAGGGCGCTCAGCTCGAGGTAGCGCACTAAGCCCTAGCGAAGCTACCCTGTATCAAGCACCGCACAGTCTCGGCTGTGCGGTGTTTTGCTGTAAAGCCCCCCATACTCACTCTAAGGGCGTATCATAAACGACCAAACGGTAAAACATGCACGTGTCTTCTGCGTCCGGGCTAATGGTCATCGACTCGGTTCCATCCGTATAGGCTCTGAAGCCTTTCCACTGCCAGCTGCCCGTGCCACTGAGGTCGTCGCTTGCTCGCAAAATATAACTCCGCCCCGGCTGACTCGTCCATGTAAAGGTCACATCACCGTTCTCCTCCATCACCATACTTAAGGCGAGAACAGAACCGATATCCAGTGGATCTGTGCCTGCGGTGATTTCATCGCCGTCGTTCGCTCCGTCCCCATCACTGTCTGCAACCTGGGGATCCGTACTGTAGGTCACCAGTTCACTCCAATCGCCCAAAGCATCCTCATCCTCATCTGCATCCTGTACCCAGATGTCGGGACACTCATAAGCTCCCATGTCCACCCGTTCATGCTGTACACGCGTCCTGCCCGCCAGATCGCTTTGCGTGGCCAAAGCAACTTCATTGATACCGACATTCACCACCGGAGAATTTTCCCCCAGTTGATAATCGCCTACGGTGAAGGGCGTCGCGTTCTCATCCCCCGCCGCACTGAACAATGGATCCACATCCACATTCCCACCTCCATCTGTGCCGATAGAAGACTGCCAGGAACTGCTCCCCCCGGAACCCCCGATGCAGGAAGAGGCAATGCTGACCGTGGCCAGGCTGTTATTCACGTTGGTGCTGACCGCTGCGTTCCCACTGATGTCGAGATTATCGGTTACGATGCTGTTCTTCAGCGTAACGGTACTTCCCTGAAAACAACTGACCCCCCCTCCTGTTCCGGACGCGGAGTTATTGGCAATGGTCGTGTTCTCAAGGTCGACCTCCCCATAGGCCGCCACGCCTCCGCCAAGAATCGCCCGGTTGCCAAACAGAAGACTGTTTCGGATCGTGGCATTGCCCAGTTCATCCACATAGATCCCTCCACCGCCTTCCGCCTCGTTCCCCCGAAAGATACAGCGTTCGACCAGGGCTCCGGCTTCCTGAATGTTCAGCGTGCCTTCACTGGCCTTGTTCGATAGAAAATCACAGTCCTGCAACGTCAACGAAGAGGTATCCGTGTAGATCGCAGATCCGGAGTCCACGGCATGATTCTGCTCAAAGCTGCAGTCGCTGATCTCTGCCCCGGAGTTCAGCCAATACAGCGCCCCGCCATCATTCTGGGAATAGTTGCCCACGAAGATGATGTTGCTGACCGTGAGTCCATCTGAAGCATCCACATACAACGCAGCCCCGTTGCCCTCGGCAGTGGATCCGGATCCATCTGCCCGGCCGGACGTGATCCGGAAACCATTCAGGATCGCCGGGGACGCATTGGGAATGTTTAAGGCCGTTACCACCGAATAGGCATTGTTGTTTTTGGTATTCGTGCCCGGGTCACTGTCCACATACCCCTCTCCCACGATATCATCCCCATCCAGATCACCGCTGAGTGTGCTGACATAGTCTCCGATTTTCTGTTCTCCGGTAGAGGAGTCATAGGAGCCGTTCAGAGTAACTCCAGCAGGAATGCTGAAGGTCGAGCTGCGATCATTATCGGTGACGGAAGCATGTCCGGCAGCTGCCTCATCCGGATGATAGATCCCGCCGGCAACCCGAATTTCGTGACCAGCCGTGGCGATGGCCAATGCATCCTGCAGATCCTCGAAGGCGCTATCCCATCCGGCTCCGTTCTGATCTGCAGGGGCCGCAGGGCTTTCATCATGCACATAAATCACTTCCAGCGTGCCCGTACCGGTCACCGCAAAGGTGAAGGGACTGTCTGCATCATTCGTTTGCAGTTCGATGATGGCGTTTCGGGCTCCCACAAATGAAGGGTCAAAAGTAACCGACAACAGCGTGGAACTCCCGGCGGCAATGACGGAAGTAAATTCACTGAAATCCAGACCAAAGTCGCCGTCATGTTCTCCGGAAATGACAATCGCGGAGATGACAAGATCCGCATCGCCTGTGTTGGAGATCTCAAAGGGTGCGGATCCCGGAATGTTTGAGGTCAGGGATTCATTTCCGAAATCGGTTCCTTCCTCACTACTGGGGCTCATGTCACCGTTGCTAATGGCGGAAACTCCATCCCCCTGAACAAGCAACACAGGTGCTGTACTCAGCTCCTCCGGAGCATCACGCACCAGACGCACATAATTCGACCAACGGGCAGCATCTCCCTGGGGAGAGGTCGTGTAATACCACCCATTGCCATTGTAAGTATAGCCTGTAGTGTCGTAACTCTTGGGGTCACTCCGTTGAGCCCCGGAACCGTGAACATCATCCCATTTGTCAGGAAAATATCCGGTGGCCCGGCCAAAACATACATACACCGCAGCGGATCCAGTCCCATCCTGCTTGGCATGCGTGGTACTGCTGAAATACCAGGGCCAGTCTTTCACCCCGCCTTCATTGGTGATCTCCGTACAGCTGAACACCGGATCAATCGCCGGCGAATCCGTTGCCCCCGGAGCGCGGCTGTAATCCACCAGAGACTGCAGTTCTTTGGCATTGGGCAGGCGCCAATCACTGTAGCCAAGATAGTTGGCCGTGTTCTGGGTCTTTACATACTCCAGCGCCGCTTCCCAGGACATGGCGGAGGCGCTGTCCGCTTTCATCCACATCAGCCCGGTGGCATCATCGGTGACGGTACCATCCCCATTGTCTGAAAAATCATTCACCGCATACTCCGGATTACCGCGACAGAGGTAGACCAGAAAGACTTTGGATGTGGGGTAGGCTTTGATCCGTCCATCGACAATATTCAGTCCACTCATCGCCTGTGGCCCGCTCAGGATGGTATCGAGATGCAGCGAAGTCGTCGCGACTTGGCTGTCCACGGTACGCTCATCTGCATCCAGGTCCCCCCAGGCGAATTCGAAATAATCGGAATTGATAAAGGGGAGCAGCGTAGTGGTATCATCACTCATCGGATCCGTTCCCCGAAAATCCATAAGCGAATACACTTCCTTAATCGAAGGTAAGCGCCAGTCATTAAATCCCCCGTAGTTGGCCGCATTCAGAGTTGCCACATAGGCTGCTGCCTCGGATTGCGTCATTTTATCGTCAATCGTAATCTCTCCATCGCCATTCCAATCCGGAGAACGGGTCCAGGTGAGACGGGTGTGGTAATCGTAGACCGTTAGGTCATCGGGACTAAGCTCGTACATAGGCTGGGGACCATCGTGATGGGCATCCTGTCCGTAAAAATCATCACCGGCTGCCGGCTCATCGATCGAGGAACTGTTATTGTAGAATTTCTCCTGTGCGGTGTCGACCACCACATAACTACGGGTGGACAGGGCCAGTTCGGTATCTGCAAAGCCGGCAAAGTCGGGTGCATAGCGTTCCACCCGGAATAGTTCCGCTGTATCCGTATATTCCCAGACCAACTCTTTGTTTTTGGTGACTTCAAAGGCATAGAATTCCGTGCCTTCGCAAATCAGGGTGTTCCCGTTCCGTAGACGCTGCGCCCCGGAAATCCGGGAGGCATAGAAATCCGTTGGCGTACTGGCCGTGAAGTTCCACACCAGCGTCGCATCCATATTCCAGTCATAGCTCTCGTCCGCCTGCAAAGGCAGCGTGATCTCCTCCACCGAGGAATAGTCTCCATCCTCCCGGCCACGACCATTATTGAAGATCAGAATATTGCCCTCCCCCTCCAGTCCGGCCTCAATCCACTTGGCATCATGCTGGTTGAACAGTTGCTGATCTCCACTGCCTCCATAGGCGGCGGGGTTACCCCAGCGGTAGAGCAGATCCCCGGCGGCCCCGGCCGCCTCCGCCGTGGTGCTGTCATGGTCAATCACCCAGATCTCACTGAAATTGCGCACACTGACGATGATCTGTTTGAGTTCCGGATTGTAATCGATGGAGTTGATATGGTTCCAGTCCGCGCGGGTATTGGACATGTAGTTGATGTTGATCTTCTCGGGATGATCCGCAACCACGCCGTAATTGTCTTTTGTGACATCGTGATCCTGAATGAGGTGATCCCAGACATGCCACTCCCACACAATATTCCCGCCGGAAGTCCCTGTGGGTTCAATTTCCAAAATCGAATCCGGCCATAGCTCCCCCTCCGTAATCTGCGCGGAGTCCCGTCCGGCCTGAATAGCTTCCGCTTCTGTCTTCAACTGCCAGGCTACGATAAGAATATTTCCATTGGGTAGCACTTCGATGTCATGGTGGGAACGGAAGTTGGCGCTATCGTAATCAAATTCCCAGATGAGATCTCCATCCCAATTGTAGCGTTCAATGCGGCCGGAGGCGCCTCCAGTATCGAAATCCGTGCTGTCTGTGGAGGCCGTACGGATGAGATCCCCATTCTCGAGCAGATACATGGACAGTCCGGGACCATAGCTACTGGTCCAGGTCTTGATCACATTCTGCTGGTTATCCATGAGGGTGGTGGTGCTGGAGCCCAGCGGGCTGAACAAGTTGTAGCCCGAAGCCGGGGGGCCGGCACTGCTGTCCAAGTTGCTGTTGACCACCGTGAAGCCGTTACTCAGGGAGATCGATGTGTCCCCCGACGGGGTGCTAAAGGTGACCGATGCGTCATAAGTACCGGAGCCATTAACCGGAAAATCAAAGTCTGCGGTCACGGTCGTAAAATCCACCCGGACGATGTTGCTGCCACTGTAGCTGCCGATGCTCACTGCGCTGGGAGTGACATTCTCTGGAGGCGTAGGAGGCGTACTGTTCGGCAGAGTAAAGGTCACAGTGACCGAGCTCTCCCCCGGTTCCGCAGTATTCGGAGAAACCGAATCCAATGAGGGCTGCGCCAAGAGCACGCTGGCAAACGCAAAGAGAAAAAGCAGAGAAACTGTACGAAAAGAATACCGGATGTTCATATCCAGTCCTACGCAGGCTCGGTTCCGTCCCTGCAAAAAAAGATGGGAAAAGATACAGATGCGAAGGGATCCGAAAGCGGCAGCGTGGCTCCCGCACTCCAAAGGCGCTTTGCGCCCCGGTCGACTGCACATGCTTAGCGGCGCGCAGCGCCTTTGGTGCGGGAGCAACGCTGC
>DIYK01000050.1:1056-4289 GCA_002429005.1 Verrucomicrobia bacterium UBA6056 | reverse complement strand
TCCATTACCTCCATTCAGGCGGTGTATGTGCCGGCCGACGACTATACCGACCCGGCTCCTGCCACGACCTTTGCTCACTTGGATGCGACCACGGAACTCAGTCGTGCCATTTCCGAGTTGGGTATTTACCCGGCTGTGGACCCCCTGACTTCCACTTCCACCATTCTCGCCCCCGAAATTGTGGGCGAAGAACACTATCAGGTGGCCCGTGGCGTTCAGGAAATTCTACAGAGCTACAAAGAGCTGCAGGACATCATTGCCATTCTCGGTATGGAAGAACTCTCTGAAGAAGACCGTCTCACGGTATATCGTGCACGTAAAATTCAGCGTTTCCTCTCCCAGCCCTTCCACGTTGCGGAACAGTTCACCGGCCTCAGCGGCACCTACGTTGAGCTGGCCGACACCATCCGCTCCTTCAAAGAAGTTTTGGAAGGCAAACATGACGATGTTCCTGAGCAGGCCTTCTACCTGGTGGGTGACATTGATGATGTCCACGCCAAAGCTGCTACGCTGAACTAAGTGCTATGAGCTTTCCTCTCCGTATTCTGACTCCTGAAGGACCGGTCTTCGACGACAGTGTCGATCTGGTCAACGTGACCGCATACAATGGTGCACTGGGTGTGCTCACCGGGCATGCCCCCTTGATCTCTGCTGTGATCACCGGTCCCGGAAAAATTCAGCAGAATGGTCAGGATTCTTGGTACGTGTTTGGTGAGGGGACCCTTGAGGTTCGTTCACCGGATGTGGTCCTCCTGGTTGATTTTGCTGAGAAAGCATCGGATTACGAAGATGCCAAGCGAATCACCAAAGAGGACCGCGATTCCGAGGACTAAGGCTTCATGAGCGCCCCTTGGGTTGAACGCCTCAAAGATAAGTGGGGCATCACCTCCTCGTTTCAGGTGTTCATGATCTGCGTGGTCTTTTCCTGCGCGGGCCTGAGCATTACTCAAATCCGTCGCCTTTTTTGGCCTCTCTTGGGATTTGGGCCTGAAACCTCCATGTGGATTCAGGTACCCACCTACATCCTGTTGATCTTTCCTACCTACCAGATCATGCTGTTGATCTTCGGAACCCTCTTTGGGCAGTTCCGCTTTTTCTGGGAAAAAGAAAAGAAGTTGCTCCAGTTTCTGGGCAAACCCTTCCGCAAAAAAGCCGCTTCTCCTTCAGAACCAGAAGAAGTCTAAGCCCTGCTGACAACATTGTGTTGGGGGAATTGCGTGGCTCTCCCCGCGACTTTTCCTGTTGACGCCCCTAAAGGGATCAGGGACAGTAAAGATATGCAAGGTGTTCCTTTTGCTCTGCCGCTCTTCCTGTTGTCTCTCTTTCTGAGTCCGCTGCAGGCTCAAATGGATTCACTCGTGATCCTGGAGGCTGCCGGAGGCAAGGGAAGCGGCTTCCTGATGGAAGAGAAGGGCCAAATGTATGTGGTGTCCAATCTTCATGTGTTGATGAGTGGTCTGCCCGAAGTAACTTTGCTGGATGGCCGGAAACTGAAAGCGGGGAAACTGTGGGTTTCGGAAGAGCGGGACCTGGGCCGGGTGGAAGTAAGCGGGGAAAACCTGAAGGGGCTGAGCATGCGTCAGGACTCTCCTGAGCTGAACAGTCCGGTGGAAGTCAATGGAAACAGTGACGGTGCCGGAGTGGTGACGCATTTAAAGGGAAAAGTGTTGGGCGTCGGGCCTGATCTTCTTGAGGTCGATGCCCCCTTCGTTCAAGGGAACAGCGGTAGTCCCATTCTGGACAAGCAAGGACGGGTCTTGGCTGTGGCTTCCTACGCCACGATGGATCGTGATCCCGGCAACTGGCTGAAGGAAGACAGCCGTTTTGGCAAAATCCGCCGCTTTGGCTACCGATTGAATGGAGTCACTTGGAAAGAAATGAGCTGGGATGCTTTGGGAAAACGGGTGCGTATGCTCGAGGATATGGAGCGCTTCTGTTACGAACTCTTTCTGATGCGCTACAGCGATGCCTTCCGGGACGAAACCGGTCTTCTTCAGTATGATGTCCGGGAAGGTCAGAAACGCTTTATTGAAAACAAGCAATTCGCCAACTGGATGTCTACGCTCACTGCATCCTACAACCGCGAAGCGGAACGCTATCTCAATTCTGTGTTGGATGAGCATCATGGTCCGGCCGCCCGGGCGCAGCGCCATACCCGGGAATTGCGAATGAGCACAATGAATCAGGACGCCCGACAACGTGCGGAATGGGCGGAAGTTCGCAAAGCAAATGAGAAAATTGATGCGGATAACAAAGTCCGCGCATTGAACCATGTGCTCCTGAATGACGAGGAGTTTCAAGCGAGCAGTGCCATCCGCCAAGTGGGACCGGCAGTGCGTGCACGTCTGGTCCATGATGCCTGGGGCTCCGAGTTCCTCAAAGAACGTGCGGACAAGATTTACGCCACCTTTCTGGGCGTGGTTAAAGGCGAGATCCGTCCAGGCCGCTGAAGCTCTTCAGCGCTTACTTCTGCAGGGGATGACTTCCGTCGAGTGGCAACTCGTCGAGTTGTTTTACTAGAATGGAAGCACCTTTGAGTTTGGCTCCCGGATGGGTGGTCAGTACACCCACTGCAGGAATTCCGGCAGCAATCGCTGCTTCAATACCGTGATGGGCATCCTCAAACACGACACAGGAGGCCGGGGGCAATCCGGAGAGGGAGGCGGCTTTTAGAAAGACTTCAGGATTCGGTTTCCCGTTGCGCACATCCTCCGCACTGACACAGTCCTGGAAAAAGGGACGTAGATCCATCAGATCCAGTAACAGCTCCACATTGTCCCGGGTGGTCGAGGTTCCGATGACCGCCGGAATTCCATGTTCGTTCAAGCTTTGCAGATAGCTTCGCACTCCGGGGAGGCAGTCGATGCCGTCCCGCTTGAGAATCATGCGGTATAACTCCTCTTTACGGTCGGAGAGACGCTGAATTTCCTCGGCATCCTGTGTCCAGGCAAAGAGCTCCGGAATGATATTCAGGTTCCGCATGCCGAAGCTTTTGTTGAAGTGATCCTCGGGAAGTTCGTAACCGCTTTCTGCGGACAATTCTTCCCAGGAACGCTCATGCGCAGCGGCGGAATCGAGGATGACCCCGTCCCAGTCGAATAAGGCAGCCCAGGCGGGGGAGGGGCTCATGCTTCTGCAGTTTCCCGTTCCGGTTCACGGTGACGGCTGTAGGCCGCGCCGATAAACCCGGCAAAGAGAGGATGCGGGTTGAAGGGCTGGGATTTGAATTCCGG
>DIYK01000050.1:0-975 GCA_002429005.1 Verrucomicrobia bacterium UBA6056 | reverse complement strand
TTCCGGGTGGAACTGAACGGCGACAAACCAGGGATGTTCCTTGATTTCCACAATTTCCACCAGTTCGCCATCCGGTGTGGTGCCGGCAATCTGCAGGCCACTTTCGCGGAGGGTATCCCGGTAGTGATTGTTGAATTCGTAGCGATGACGGTGCCGTTCACTGATCAATTCTTTGCCGTAGAGGCTGGCCACGCGGCTGCCTTCGCTCAGTTTACAGTCCCAGGCACCCAGACGCATGCTGGCGCCCATGTCGGTGACGTCTTTCTGCTCTTCCATCAGGCAGACCACCGGATGGGGATTGTCGGCTTCGATTTCGGTGCTGTTCGCGCCATCCAGACCGGCTTTGCTGCGGGCGTATTCAATGACAGCGCATTGCATACCCAGGCAGATGCCAAAGAAGGGAATGCCCTGTTCGCGGGCATAACGTACGGCAGCGATCTTTCCTTCGATCCCGCGGTTGCCAAAGCCACCCGGGATAAGAATGCCATCGAGCGGCTCCAGCTGGCTCATATCGCCTTCCTGCAGATCTTCGGAGGCGATTTTTCGCAGATTCAGTTTCAGACTGTGAGAGATACAGCCGTGGTCCAGGGCTTCGAAGATGGACTTGTAGGCATCCTGCAGTTCCTGGTATTTGCCCACCACTCCGATGGTGACTTCGCTCTTCGGATTCCGTATCGCATTAATCACCCGACGCCAGGGACTCAGGTCGGCCTGAGGACGGGCAATGCGGAAATGGACCATGATCTGCTCATCCAAACCCTGATCGCTGAGAATAAGTGGCACTTCGTATACGGAGTGGGCCACATCGGTTTCCTCGATCACCGAGTGCAGGGGCACGTTACAGAACAGAGAAAGCTTTTTGCGGACTTCCAGAGACAAGGGCACTTCCGCACGGCAGATGAGGAAATCGCACATAATGCCGATTTCCCGCAGTTTGGCCACAGACTGCTGGGAGGGTTTGGTTTTCACTTCACC
>DIYK01000025.1 GCA_002429005.1 Verrucomicrobia bacterium UBA6056 | reverse complement strand
CCTAAACACCCTGAAAAAACAACAGCGGACCCAGCCAGCTGCCACTCAAGCAACAGCGGCTCAACCAATTCAGAAGCTTGGGTCCGCGCTGTCCGCGTCGTCCGCGGTTGTTCTTCCTCATAGCATAAAGCTGCACCCAATTCCCTCTGACTGGCTACAGGCTCCGGACCTAAACACCCTGAAAAAACAACCACGGACCAAGCGGACGACGCGGACTCAGCCAGCTCCCCCGTCCCCAAATCAGCCTCAGATTTCCCGAATTGCGGCAGACTTTTTCTCTCTGAATCATTTCAGAAAAAAGATCCTTCAACCCCACCCGATTTGAATAGACCTCTTCCGCTTCCTGATTAAGGGTCCGCCTATGTATTCCCGTCCCAATCCCCTGCTTCAGCTGACCCTTCCCCGTGCCTCCCGAACTCTGAAAGACCTGCGCAGGCTGATTTGGGAAGACCCCCTACCTGTCTCCGTCTCCTTTGCCGGGCCCTTTCCCGAGCCCCTGCAACTGGATCAGGCCGAAGCCCTGGACTACAGCCCAGTCACATTGCCTTTCCACTGGGGTCGCCTCTTCAAAACCGGTTGGTTCAAATTGGAGCTGCCCGAATACACAGACGAGCGTTGGCTGCACTGGCAGGATCAGGGCGAAGGCACCCTCATTCTCAACGGCGAACACTGGTATGGCTTTGATGTCGCTCACCACCACGCCCCCCTGCCCGCCGCTTGCCGTAGCGCGCTGGTCGAAGGTCTTTGCCTGCAGAGCGGCATCTGGCATCACGAAGCCAGCGGTTTGGACAGCGAAGGCTCCCGCCTCGACAGCGCCGCTCTGGTCAAACGAAACGATGATGCCTGGCATGCGGTGATCGACCTGGAAATTCTCATCGACCTGGTCAAACTCGAAGCCGGTGAAAGCCGCGATTTCGGCGGACTCCTTCACGAAGGCGGTATTGGTTTCCACCCCAGTGTCGATGTGGTCACCCCGCTGACCCGGAAGCTCCTGCGTCTACTGGAAAATGCCTGTAATGCCTTTGCCACCGATGGGCTGCCCGGCATTCGCAGCTGCCTCGAAGCCGGTCGCGAAGCGCTCAAAGGCGGCAATGCCCTCTGCCGAAATCTGCTCACGGGCCATGCCCACATCGATCTGGTCTGGCTCTGGAACGAAGCCTCCGGCGACTACAAGGCCCGTCATACCTTCTCCACCATGAACCGCCTGATGGATCTCTACCCTGAGTTCCGTTTTGCCTATTCCCAGTCGGCCTCTTACGATGCGGTGGAACGTCTGGCCCCCCGCCTCATGGATCAGGTTCGCGAACGGGTCAAACAAGGTAGCTGGGAACATGTCGGCTCCACCTATGTCGAATCCGACACCGTCATGGCCTGCGGGGAAGCCCTCGCACGCTCCTTCCTGGTCGGCCAGGATCGCTTTCGGCATCATTTCGGCGATGCCTCCCGCCTGCTCTGGCTTCCAGATGTGTTCGGGTATTGCGGGTGCCTGCCGCAGATCATGCGCGAATGCAGTGTGGACCGCTTCTTCACCACCAAGCTAACCTGGAGTAATGTCAATCTCTTCCCCTACAGCGCCTTTATCTGGAAAGGGACAGACGGATCCGAAATTCTCACCTACGTCTCCCAGGGTCATGGCTACAACCAGGTCTGCACGCCTTCCGAAGCAAAACTGGCCGTGGATCACCAACGCAATAGCGACAGCTTCTCCGCCGCTCTGCAACCCACCGGCTATGGCGATGGTGGCGGAGGGGTGACGCCCGAAATGTGCGAACGCGCCCGCCGCATGAAAGATCTTGCCGGCGTGCCCAACACCGAGTGGACGCGCCTGGAGGACTTTTACGACGAATTGGAAGACTCCGCCGAGGAGCTGCCCATTTATCAAGGCGAACTCTATCTGGAGTACCATCACGGCACCCTGACCACACACAGTGACCTCAAACGCGATTTCCGAGCGCTTGAACGCGCCCTGCAACTACAGGAGGCCGCCGCCGTGCTTGCAGGATCCGGCCCCATCGACCCTCATGGCTGGCAGCGCTTGGTCTTTGCCCAGTTCCACGATTACATCCCCGGCAGCTCCGTGCATGAGGTCTACGAAGAAGGCCTGCCCGAATTACGCAGCCTCGCCGATACCGCCCTCTCTGAAGCGGAGCAGTTGCTGGGTGAAGGAGATGCCCTCGCCAACCTGCTTCCCCTCAGCCGCCGCGTCACCGTGAACGGACAGATCCTGACCTTAGCTCCTGCCGGAGTCTTCCGAACTTCGGAACTGCAGAGCGAGCCAGTTTCCGAACTTCGGAAAGCCGCCCTCAGCCTCAGTTCCGATCGGGTGGAGGCCACTTTCACCGCAAACGGGGAAGTTGAAGCGCTGCGCATTGATGGGGAACTGCTGCGCAGTCAGGGTCTGTTCAACCGGCTTTGCCTCTATGATGATCTTCCGCATATGTTTGATGCCTGGGAAATTGATCGCGGCACCTTGCACCTGGGCCGGGATGTGGAGAGCGAAGTAGAAGCCATCGACTGGGAAGCGGATGTGGGCATCGGCCTCGCCTTCCGACGGAAGATCGGCAAGGCCAGCGAAGTGGAGATCCGTTACTGGATTGATCCCGCCACTCCTGTGCTCCAAGTGGAACTGCTGTTGGACTGGCATGAAGAAAACCTTATGCTCAAAGCCTGTTTCGACACCGACTATCTGGGACGGGATGCCCGTTACGGCTCGCCCTACAACTCCGTGTTGCGTCCGCAACTGCCCGGCCCCACTCATGCCGAAGCCATGTTCGAGAATCCGGGTAGCCGTTGGGCCAGCGTGCTTGACGATGCCCGCGACCAGGGCCTGTTCGTGGTCACCCGCGACAAATTCGGATTCAGCTGTCGGGAAGGCTGCCTGGGACTGACGCTGATTCGTTCTCCGCGGGTTACCGGAGAAGACCCAGGTCATCGGAGAGTCACCAGCGCCAGCCTACGGGATGGTGGCAAACGGGATGCTTTCAGTGATCAGGGAGAGCACCGCATTGCATACGCCATAGGTCACAGTCACCATGGCCAGCTTCGCGAAGAGCATCCTGCCGCCCTCGCCGACCTCCTCTACACCCCGTTATTACACGGATCAGAAACCCGCAGCCCCTACCTGGGTCTGGAGGGCGGAGAAAGCCTCATTCCCGCCTGGATTCAGCCGAATGATGATGGGTCCTTCACCCTGCGTCTGCATGAAGTTGAAGGCAAAGCAGGCAGGGCCCACCTCCAGCTTGCGGATGGCTACCAGGCCAAGCTCAGCTGCATCGACGGACGGGAGAAAGACGGCGACGCCCTCCAGCTCGACTTCACTCCGTATCAAATCGTCAGTGTACGCATCCAACAGAGCTGATGCATGTGCAGCGCCCCGGGAATGGGGCGCTGCGATACTGAAAGAGCCCCTCTCTTATGGGTCATCCTAAGATCAAACGTCCACCAGAATTCAGCGTAATCGCCTGGTGTTTTTGTACGTGGGCGCTTTTGGGCTCTTACTCTCTCCTTCTCATGGGGAATGCCAGCGCCAGTCTGTTTGTTTCGAATCTGATTTTTGACGTCCTCCTGCCTCTAGGATCTGGTATCGGCTTACTCCGTTCAAGCCGCTGGGGCTGGATCCTCGCTACAGGCTACTCTCTAGGCCTTCTCCTGATCTATCTACTCAGCATCGCTAGATATTTCCTTTCCAGAGCTGAGTTCAGCAATATTGCCAATGAGTTCTCCGGGCTTGGAGAGCTTATCAGCCAATTGTGGTTACCCATTCTTTTATGTCTCTGCTCCTATCTGTTGCTCATGCATCCCCGGAACCGACGCTTTCTAAAACTGGATGAAGCAGGGAGCAAACGCTGGTACCCCTATCAGGTCTGCTTGGCCTTGGCGCTCGTTTCGTTGAACTTACTCCTGAACGCGATCTTGGTTTTCAATCGATAACACAAGATCGAAACTCAACGAAAGCATCGCTCAAAGGCTCTGCATCGCAGCCCCATCCACCCCATAGCGTAGATGGGTTCGCTCCATTTTTCTTCAATGCTGCGCCTGCATCCTGCACGCGATGCGGGGCCCAGACAGATCCACTCATCCATCTTTTTTTCCTTCGGCTGAAAGGTTACACTGTTCCCTTCGACAGATTGCGCAACCCTTATGGAGGCTCTATGAAAACCTGGCTTGTTTCTGTGTTCTTTCTCATCAGCTCGTTGCTCAGCGCTGCGGGTCTGCCCGTGCCCGCGGGAATTGATCATCGTGACTTCGATGCCCTGCTCGGAAAATACGTAGATGAACAAGGCTTGGTCGACTACAAGGGCTGGAAAGCCTCTGCTACAGATCTCAAGCGACTCGACGCCTACCTTGAACAATTTGCCCCCGAAGCAGGGGCTAAAGCAGAAGGAGGCGAACATATTGCCTCCCTGGCCAATGCCTACAATGCGTTCACCCTGCGGATGATTCTTCAGAATATGCCCCTGAACAGCATCATGGATTTGGAAGAACCCTTTAAACAAAAACAGCACCTCATTTCCGGAAAAACATGGTCCTTGGATGAGATCGAACATACCGGCATCCGCCCCATCATTGGCTGGAAAGTGCACTCTATGGTGGTGTGTGCCGCTGTGAGCTGTCCACCATTGGCTCAGAATGCATTTCAGGCCGACAGCTGGGAAGAGGTCATGGAAGAACGCCATCGGGTGTGGTTTGCCCGCGAAGATCTGAACCAATTTGACGAAAAGAACAAGGAGCTGCGGCTCTCCAAATTGTTTGAGTGGTATGCAGGTGATTATGAGGGCGACCACCGTGTCGAAGCCTTGCTTAAGAAATATGGTCCAGAATCTGCACGGAAGACCTTGAAGAAACGTAAGGTTTCGATTTCCTATCTGGACTACGACTGGAGTCTGAACATTCAGAAAGCGAACTAATGATAGCCTACCTTAGCGGATCCGGATTTTACGACCACCCTGCCCTGCAACCCGAAACGGTCTCCACGTCCCTGGGAGAGGTGACTCTGCTCAAAGGGGAACTCGCCGGAGCGCCGGCACTGATGCTGCCCCGGCATGGCAGTGGCCATCGGAACCTGCCTCATCACATTCCTCACCGGGCCAATCTACTTGCCCTGAAAGAAGCCGGAGCCAGCGCCGTGATCTCGTTGTCGGTGTGCGGGATTCTGGATGCATCCTGGCCCTTGGCAAAACCCATGATCACCAACGATCTGTTTTTCCCGGATAACCGTTTGGGGGATGGGTCGGTCTGCTCGATGTTTCAGGAACCCGGTGAAGCAGGTCGTGGCCACCTACTGGCAGGAACCCTGTTCAACTCCGGGCTGCGTGGCCTGCTCAACGAGCACATCGGCGAGACCTTGGAAGGCTGTTATGCCCATGTTCCCGGCCCCCGCTTCAACAGCGTCTCCGAAATCCGCTTTCTCCAACAGTTTGGCTGTCAGTTCCTCTCTCAGACCTGCGGCCCCGAAGCGGTGCTTGCCAATGAGTTGGAACTGCCCTACGCCATGGTCGCCTTCGGTATTGATTACGCCAATGGTGTCAAAGATCAGCCTACCCCGGTAGAAGTGCTCGACGACAATCTCAAAGCCGCAGCTGACTTCTTCCACAAGCTCGTCGACAGCTTCCAGCCTGCCGAAATCCCCAGCTTCGAAAACTTTGTCTACCGCTTTGCATAGATGCAAACATAGACCACTGATCCACACGGGATATATGAGGGACGAAGGGCAAACCACGCCCTAAGGTCGTCCCCCCTCCGGGGATCACCCAAAAAATATTCATCGTACGCGTACGCGAGATGCAGAGAATCACCACCACCCCCTTGCCCTCTTCGCTCCAGGTTTTTCGAGTACGCGTACGAGTACGAGTACGCGTACGGTCTTCCATCCTCCAAAAGGGTCCGGTCGACATCCACCCCGTGGCGTTCCTGTTCAACAGGAATCATGACAACAGGCAATGGTTTTAAGATAACCCACTCACCCAATCGATGGGAGCTTCCCCCCAGCTTTCGAGAATCTCATTGCATTGACTGTAGGGACGGCTGCCAAAGAATCCCCGATGAGCAGACAGCGGTGAAGGATGCGGGGCGCTGATAAACCGATGTCGTGTACGGTCAATGCCCTGCGCTTTGCGTTTGGCATAACTGCCCCAGAGAATGAACACCAGGCGGCGGGGATGTTCGTTGAGCCGAGCCACGATCTCATCGGTAAACTCTTCCCAGCCCCGTTTTTGATGGCTTCCAGCCTGATGGGCCCGAACGGTGAGGGTGGCATTGAGCAGCAGAACCCCTTGTTTTGCCCAGGGACTGAGATCCCCTTTGCTCGGAGCCGGCACTTCCAAATCCGTGGCCATCTCTTTGTACATATTCTTCAATGACGGTGGCAGAGGAATCCCATCCGCCACGGAAAAACAAAGCCCATTCGCCTGCCCCGGACCATGGTAGGGATCCTGCCCGAGCAGTACCACCCGCACCTGATCCCAGGGCGTTTCGTCCATGGCAGCAAAGATGCGTGAGGCCGGCGGATACACCGTTTGCCCGGCAGCACGCTCCTCTTGCAGAAACTGTTTCAGACCCGCAAAGCCCTGCGTTTGGAATGCAGGCAATAATTGGGCCTTCCAGCCGGCTTCCAGTTTGGGATCCACCGGAGCCATGAGACTTACTCAGCAGGAGCGCTGTCCGTGTTATCCTCATCCACGGGAACTTCAGCAGATGCCTCGGCGCTTGCCTCCAGAATCACACCCGCTCCTTCCACCACTTCCTCGAGCGTCTCAGCCTCCACGTCGGGCTCATCGAGGTCCTCCGCTTCCGCAGAGGACAGCATCGCTTCCAGACGCAACATCGCCCGTTCCAGACTGGTATCCATGACCACGATTTTTTCTGTAGAAACAATCACGCGCTTCAGCTGAGGAATTCCCTGATCTCCAGCAGCACGCATGTACAAGGGCTGGATGTAGAGGATGTTTCGTCCCATAGGCAGAACAATCATTTTACCGCGTCTGACCTCAGAGCCCTGCTGATTCCAGAGGGTAAGGTCACGGGCAATATCCGTATTCTGATCAATCAGCGAATTGATCTGCGGAGGACCGAGTACCTGATTGCCACGCGGGAAGTTGTAGAGCACCATCTGACCATAGTTTTCCGGTTCACAACTCACCACCAACAAAGCACGCAAGTTTGTCCGGCCCACCGGCAGCATCGGGCTCAACAGCACGAACTCGGTTTCGTCGGGATCCAGGAGATTCAAGGTCAGGTAATAGGGGTGCATGTTGATGGTTGTGCCCTGATGTACCTGCTGTTCCACATCCATGCGGTCATCGCCCTTGAAGAAGGTCACGGGATCATCCTGATGATAATCGCCAAAGATTTCCAATTGGATGGAAAAGATATCGCGTGGATAACGCAACTGACTCTGGAGCTCTTCCGGCATCTCATCCATCTCTTTCAGCAACTTGGGAAACAGCGTATTGATTCCCTGTGCAATCGGGTCTTTCGGATCAGAGAGATAGAAGGTGACATCGCCATCCACCGCATCCATGACAATTTTCACTGAGTTGCGGATGTAGTTAAAGCCTTCGTTGCCGTAGCGCTCGGCATTGGGATACCATTTACTGCGGGTGTAGGCATCCTGGATCCAGAACAGCCGTTCCTGAGTAATGACCAGATAAGGGTCCGAATCGAGGTGAAGGAAGGGAGCCAGGTGCTCCAGACGCTCATTCAGGGAACGACGGAGATGCAGGCGACTTTCGCGATTCACCTGTTTGGACCAGAAGAAGTTTTTGTCTTTGAGGTACAGGGCGAGCAGCGCTTTACGCCAGAAGGAGTTGACAGCGATGCCCCCATCCCCTTCGTAATGATTGGTCACATCCGGCTCGCCGGGGTAATGAAATTCAGCTGTACCGGAGGGAGCCACAACCCATTCACTGAACCCGGTTCCGTAATAGATACTGGGGTCGGCCACACGGAGGCCTTTTTCTGATTCCAGCGGCATATTACGCAGGTACCAGTCCATGGGTTCTTCACCCTTTTGGGCTGCAGGAATGGCCACAGCTCCGTAGCCGTGTGTGAACATAAGCCGCTCATTGACCCAGTCTTTGCGTTGCAAGCCACGGGAATCCATTTCACGGGCGGCCAGATAGGCCTGATGTTTCCCACCTTCAAAGCTGTAACGGGTCACATCCACATCACTGAACACGTAGTATTCGTTGGGGGACTGCAACTGTTGGAACACCTCGTGCAACAATTCATTATCCCAGAGAGGAATGTTATCCAGGCCCTGCTGCAATTCACCGCGAGTCAGGGTTTCATCCTCCGCCAACAGTCCGTATACGCGGCGCTCCACCTCACCTAAATTATAAGCCGCCAAGGTGGATTCGATGGCATTACCGATATATTCTTTCTGTTTGTTCAAGCGGTTGGGAGTCACAATGTACTCATCCACCGCATTCGGCACGCCATCCCAGTGGCTGATCCAGTAACTGATCGTGGTCAACACCATGAAGAAGGACAGCACCGCGGTCCCTTTTCCACTGTTGATGCGAACCAGCAAGAGTACGAAACTGAAGCTCAACAAGCCCAGACAGACATAGATGAGGCTTCGGACCCAGACCAGTTCGGTAAATCCGGGACCAAAAAAGAGATCCGAACTTCCGGTGCTGTACATCAGCATCAGGATGCGAATCCCCAGACCTGCGGCCAGCATAAGAAAGAGGAAAACCAGGCTCAGGGAGAGGTGAAAGCGTGCGGCAGCTCCAAAGCCTTTATCCTCTTTATGCTGTGCCTTGATCTTTGCGATGTACAGCACCAACAATGCGGCCACCAAGGCCGCGGCCACCAACAGCAGGCGGCCATGCAGCAATTTCAAGACCGGCAGGGTAAACAGATAAAAGGTGATATCCAGATTGTAAACGGGATCCACCTCGCCCGCAGCCGGAGCGACCAGCATCATCAAAGTGCGCTGCCATTGATCATAGAGAGGCATCGCCAAGGGAATCGCCAGGAGTAACGAAAACAGGGCGCTCAGGCGGGTGGCCCAGGAACGGAAGCCCTTCAGGCGTCCTTTTTCCTCTTCACTGGAGGCTTTTCCCAGGGTTCGTGAGGCCAACCAGAAGTTGCTGAACAGGATCACAAAGAACAGGAGGATGGCCGCTCCCAGCACCACATAGCGGTAGCCCAGCTTCATCCACATGTACTTCAGGTAGCCCAGGCTGTCGTACCACAGAATTTCCACCAGGAAATCCTTCATCAGGATCGGAATCAACAGGGCCAGAACCAGCAGTCCCAGGACAGACCCCAGGGTGAGCAGCAACCTCTTAGACGCTTTCTTCATGCATTCCTCCTACGCGGGTGCAGGCGGGGTGCAAGCAAACATTGAAATTCTACTCCGCTGTGGCGTTGAAGGCCCGATCTCCAGCGTCCCCCAGACCCGGAACAATGTAGCCCTGTTCATTCAGGCGTTCATCCAGTGCACACAAGTGAATGGTCACCGTAGGAAACTCCTCCTGCAAGCGCTGCAGCCCCTCGGGAGCCCCGAGAATCCCCAGAAAATGCAGGCGGGGCACCCCCCAGTTCTGCAAATCCCGAAGAGCGGCCGCAGCAGATCCCCCGGTGGCAAGCATCGGATCGAGCACAAAAGCTTCCTCAACCGGCTTTCCCTGAGGCAATTTCTGGTAATAGGAAACCGGCTGCAGGGTTTCCTCATCCCGATAAAAGCCCAGATGCCAGACTTCCGCGTCCGGCAACAAGCTAAGAAAGGGATCCACCATACTTAAGCCTGCCCTCAGAATCGGCACCACCCCAATGCGCCCCTGCAACGCCTCGCCGATACAATCACACAACGGCGTTTCCACCTTCCGAGGCACCGTACGAAGACCGGAAGTGGCCTGCGCGGCCAACAACGTGGTCAGGCGACCCAAGGCCTCCCGAAACTGGGCGGGGCGGCTATGGGTATCCCGGAGCGCACAAAGCGCGTCCCGGGCAATGGCGTGAGAGAGGAGCTGTACAGGTTCAGACATCCCTACTCCGTACGCCTTCGCCGTTCAGGTGCAAGGGGAATGGTTACAGGAGTCAGGAGTCAGGAGTCA
>DIYK01000021.1 GCA_002429005.1 Verrucomicrobia bacterium UBA6056 | reverse complement strand
ACTCCTGACCAATGACTCCTGACCAATGACTCCTGACTAATGACTCCTGACTCCTGACTCCTGCCGATTCTCCCCCGCTTTCCTTGGCTTTTCGCTTGTTCCTGTTCCCGGTGGCTGACAGCATGAAGATAGATGCTACAGCGCTTTTTTACGCCATTGGAACGACAGGAACGGCTGGCTTTGACGGAGAAACTCCGGAAGGAATCGAGCTGGAGTAAAGATTTTGGCATGATGTTGGGCTGCTCGGTGGCGATTGCGGCCTATGGATTGATTTTAGGCAGTCCGGCGGTGATCATTGGTGCGATGTTGCTGGCTCCGCTGATGACCCCGTTGCTGGCTATTGGCTATGCGCTCATCCAAGGGAATTTCCAGTTGCTGGGTCGAGCTTCCCAGGCTTTGCTCATTGGTACGCTGATTGGCTTTGTGGTGGGGGGTGTCACCCAGTTCATTGTTCCCGGTTCCGAACTGTCGCAGGAGGTCCTGAATCGGGGTGGGGTGAATCTTCTGGATTTGCTCATCGCATTCACAGCCGGCGTGGCGGCGGGATATGCCCTGGTACGGCCTCAGGTTTCTTCTGCTTTGCCGGGCGTGGCGATTGCGGTAGCTTTGGTGCCTCCGCTGGCTGCCTCAGGTATCGCACTGGCCGCATCCTCCTTATGGGTCTGCCTGGGGGCGATCATGCTCTACGGAACCAACCTGCTGGCGATTGTACTGGGAGCTGCCCTCATGTTCTGGGCTCATGGCATACGCCTGCGGGATCACAGTCCCCGCTGGGTCTTTTTTCAGCGTATTCTGCTGGTGCTGGTGGTGTTGGCACTGGTTCTGATCGCTCCCCTGGGCTGGAGTCTGCTTGAACAGATCCGTCAGGGCATGGATAAACCCGCCTCTCTGACCCTGCCAGAGCCGGTTTGGGCTGAATTAGATGCCCGGGTGGATGAAGAAGAGGGGATCGATTTTCTCACCGGAGCCCGAGCCGGATCCCGGGGGCCGGAGGATGTGACGCTGATTCTCACCTCCTACCGCCCGGTGCCCATGCGTTTGGTGGAGGATCTGGATGAAATCATCAATCGACGCATGGGCCGTAAAATTGAAGTGAAAATTACCGTGCTTCAGCCCGGCCGCTTTGAAGATGGTCAGGATGACCCCGTCGTTACCCGGGAATAAGTGTCTCCTCCGAATATGACCCTTTTCTGGGTTATGAGACAGGTATTAAAATAAATGGCGGTTTTGAGCCTGTTTTGAGCGGGTTTTGAGAGGGGTAAGGTTAGAATACCCTTGTAAAATAAGGCTGAAGTGAATGTTCACTTGAAAACCTGCTGTTGAGGAGCTGAAAGAAGCTTTTCCCAATTTTGCAGGCGATATGTTTATAACTATATTTAGTATATAAAAATACTATGACAAAAATATCGTTATGCAACTAGTAATATAAACTTATAAAGGGTTATTTTTTGGAAATTTGGCTCAATATAGAAAAAAAACAATATTTCTGTAAGAAAAATATTAGATATTACATTCGTTACAAAGTTGACGTAATAAATCGGGTCGAGCTACTCTTGATCTAAACCGAGATACCTTTCATGACAAATATCAGCCAAATCCGGGCTTCACAGCCCCGTCATGTGTTGCGGAGATCTTTCCAGTTTATCTGGATTGCTACTCTCTTTGTTTCGTTCCAGGCTCATGCTCAAACCCCCACTGCGTCGCTCCAGTCCGATTCAGCTGTGTTCCTTGGGCAAGAAACTACGGTAACGCTCTCGCTCGATAACAGCTCTCCGACTCTCATCGGATATGACCCTCTGGTTGAACTGGTGCTCCCGATGTTGCCGGACGATGGAGTAGGGGGAGCCTACCCGGACACGCCCACTCCTTCTTTGAGTGTTCAGTCGGCCAGCTATCTGGGTAACCCCATCCGCACAGACTTTCTCGGATACCTGGATTCGGTTACGGGCGAACTGGTCAACCCTGAAAGTGGTGACACCATCAGTGGTACTCCGGGTTCAGCCGTCTATCTCTTTCATATCCCGCTATCCAGCATCGCTCCGGATCAGCCGGCGCCTGAAGTGGTGGTGACCCTGAAAATGAACGGGCTCACACCGCTGAGTGCACAGACGCTCAGCACCCGGGGCGTTTTCAATTTCGGGAATGATCCCAGCGGACAATCCCCCGCCATTTCCGGTGTGGTGGCGCAGGGGAACATCACCCCTAGCGTGCTGAAGCTGAAGCAATCCCTGACCTATGCGGAACTGGAAACCGCAACCGGTGATTCGTTTCCAGGAACTTGGAGTCTGATTGGGGATATCGCCAAAGAAGCGACGGTGGAGAATCTGTCCTTCACCGAAACCCTCCCTGATAATTTCTTTGTCACCAGTGCTCAGATTATCCGTCCGGCTGGTGGAACCCTGCAACTGAGTGGCAGCAACCCCGGGCAAACCTTGAGTGCCACCTGGCCCAGTGCCAGTGGTTCCTCCACCAACAGCGGATCTGAGGTGTTGGTGCAGATCACAGGCTATGTGCCGGAGCGCGATGCGGCCAATGACTTGGTGTTGAGTCCGACAACCGGGGAGAGCACGGTGGTAAATCAATTTGATGCATCCTATGGCTTCGAACGCGTCGGCGTGGAAGCGGAAGGGGGTCTGACCGTTAATCTGAGCTCCGGTGATCTCACTCTGGATGCGCTTACCCTGGCTATTCAGAAATCCCGGAGCCTGCAGAACGATGTGCTGCCTTCCGGCTTTTCTCCTGGAGATACGGTTTCCTTCACCCTGAATGCTCAGGTATCTGATTTTCATTCTGTAGACAATGTGGAGGTGCTGAACGGGCTGACCAGCGCTGCCGGATTGACCACCGAAGCGGATATTCTCGGAGATGGTCTGACCTTTGACGCGACCTTTACCCCCACCTATTCCGTAACCATGGGAGGCGTCACCGTGAACGGCAGTTTCGCGCTGAGTAACTTCAGTGTAGAAAGCAATCCCAGCGGCTATGATCTCGGCAGCAGCCGCATCAGCTTTGACCTCTCCCAGCAGCTCATGGACGATAACCACTTTGATGATGACGGCCAGCTGCACGGCGCCGATCGTCTGAACCCGGTGTCCGGCAGCGGGACTATTGCCAGCATTGTCTACCGCGCCACCATGGATGAAGATTTCGACAGTCCTGCCTCCGGTGATGCCTCCGTGGATGTGCAGGACCAGATGAATAACACGGTCGACATCACGGCAGACAGTCTGGTGGACAGTATTCGGGTAGCCGATGAAAGTTCCGCCTCCCTCTCTCTGCCGGGCATCACCATGAGCCATAGCATTGAGCGAATTGTTTCCGTGGAAGGGGTCACCACTCTGGCGCCCTCCGGAACGCCGTATGTTTCCCCCGGGGATGAAGTGACCTTCTCCGTTACCTACAGCATTCCCTCCGGAGATATTGAAGACCTCGTTCTCAATCAGTTCATGCCCTATTCTATGTTTTCTGTGGTGGATGCCGACGGAAACGGAACGACGGGAGACAGCATGAGCTTCTCCGCCAGCGTTCAGGAGTTTCCTGCCGTGGGCGTGGTCAGCTTCGGTCCCTCCGATGAGTACAACGGCAACTACAGCGGCAGCCCGGTCCCCACCTTCAGCGTCTCGGGGACCAACAACTCCTTCTCCTTGGATTATGGGGATCTGGATACGCCGCTGAGTGCGGACGGTAATAATGACAAGGTTTATGTATTCGAAGTCCGCTTTACCTTAAAAGCAGGCATTGATAATCTGCCTGACGGCTTTGAGATGACCAGTCTGGCCCAGGTGACCAATGGCTCCACCAACGGAGGCAGCGGGGATCGTCGGGCCTACCGCGGCCTGCTCTACTCCAAGGGAGCGCCCGTGGTCACCCTCGGCGCCATTGCCACCAGTAATGCCAATGGGGTGATTGCTCCTGCGCCTACAGCCAACTATAAAGGGGCCGGTTCCACCGGGGTGTACACCGAAGGTCAGGCCGGCGACACCGTTACCTTCGCCATGACCGTGCAGAACCAGGGCTCCGACCCCATTTCGGAGCTTAGCTTCCAACAGAGTCTGCCTAGCAGCTTTGACACGAACACCCTACGCATCCTTTCCATTGACCGGGTCGACAATCAAGGCATGGTCACCTCGATTCCGATTGATGGGGTGGCCAACAATGCAGACGAAGCTGCGCTGCTCGCAGGCACCCTCAGTCTGGATAGTTCCGTGAATGGAAACTTCCTCACCAACTACGTGTCCAACCCGGGGGAATTCGGCAGTGATTCTCTGGTGCTTCAGTTCGAAGTCTCCCTGGCCGCGGATGTAGCCCCCTCCTCAGGTACTTCGACCGGTTCCACGGTGGAAGCCGGCTTTGCCCCCGGTCTGCCTGCAGATGGCGGCTATGAAAGCGACTCCGGAACGACGACCCTGACCATGGCCGCGATTGGCATGGATAAAGAAATCACCAGCTCACTGTTCGGGGACGAAGGCCAGACCACCCTTCAGGATTTCAGCGGCACGGACAAACAAACCGTGACCATCGGGGAAATCATTACCTATGACATCACCTTGCAACTGCCCCAAGGGCAAGCCGAGAATGTGGTGCTCACAGATAGCCTGCCTTCCGGCCTTTCCCCCATCGCGGTTACCGGAGTGCAGGCCCGCCTGCTCAGCATGGACTCTTCGATCAGCTCCAGCAAACTCAATGCCGGTGATACCGATGCCTCTTCTGCGGACATCACCGTGAGCGGACAGACGGTGACTCTGGACTTCGGTACGCTCAGCCGGGGCGTCGATCCGGACAAAAGCTTCACCCCGCTGGTCGTTCGAGTCTATGCCGTCGTGGATGATGACAACAGTAACAGCCGCGGCCTGGAACGCATCAATACCGCTGCGCTGAGCTGGACTGGAGGATCGGTCAATGCCCAGGTTCCGGTGGTCATTGTGCGTCCCAATATTCAGATCAACACCCAGATCAGTAAGGTCACGGGCGGGGATCTGGAATCCGGCAGTACCGTTCAGGTGAAAATCACCGTCACCAATACCGGTGATGTTACCAGCACCTCGGTGGCCAATGACTTCGTACTCGAAAGCATCCTGCCCGATGAACTGGATCCTGCGAGCATCTCCTACACCCTGACCCCTGCGGGCTTTACGCCTTCCACGCAGGCTGTACTCGGAGATACCGTCATCAGCTACAGTGGCTATGATCCGCTGCCTGGGGATTCCCTGGAGTTCCGCTACACCGCCGTTGTAAATAACGATGTGCTGTTGCCTTCCTCTCTGCTCGGGGATGCCACCGGAACAGGTAGCAGTCTTCCGGGCACAGCCCCTTCCGGCGTGGAGAGCACGGAGACGGATTCGGATACCGCATCCATCACCAGCAGCTTCCCCACCTCTTCCTTAAGCTTCCTCTCCAGTTCCTATTCGGGCACCACCGATTCTCCCCGCCGTCTGGCCGTGGGCGAACGGGCGGTATACCGCATCCGTGTGAATGTGCCGAATGGACAGCTGCCCGGCATGACTGTGAAGAGCGAACTCTGGAACGGCCTCGACTTTGTCGGAGCCAATCCCGATGCCAGCCTTAGCTTCCCCGGCAAAGGCTATAGCTTCAGTGGTCCTATGGGAGCTGAAATGGAGGCCCGTTTGCTCAGCATCAGCGATGCCGACGCTACGCCGACTTCCTCCGCGAGCACCGATGGCAACGGAGATGATATCACCTTCAGCTTCGAGACCTTCACCCATGCGGATGATCTCGACGATAGCAATGACTACTTCTACCTGGATATTGAAACGGTGGTCCTGGATATCGGTTCCATGGTGGGCTATGGCTCCAACCCCAGTTCCCTGCGGGCCCGCGCCCAGGCCCGGACCACCCAATCCACCGGCTCTCAGGGTCGCTCCAACAATATCTATGCCAACCTGGCAGAACCCAAACTGCAGATTACCCGCTCCTACGATGATCCCTTCGGCGACGGGGGCGATGTGTACATCATGATCGTTACGGTGGAAAACATCGGCGACATTGAAGCCCATAACATCATTGTCGATGAAATCGTGGACGGCGATGTGTTTGATACCGGTATCATTGAGTTGCAGCAGGTTCCCACTGGCTGGTCCGCTGAAGTGCTCTCGGTTCCCGGGGATGGGGATGTGGACCGCACCGTGCAACTGACCACGGATAACGGAACCACCCTCGATGCCGGCGACTCTGTTGAGTTCCGCTGGAAAGTGAATGCCGATGGCGACATTGTCACCAACAGCCGTTTCGAAACCGTGGCCACCGCCACCAGTTATGATTCTCTGCCTGTGCCTCAACCTTCAGGCATTATGGAGCGGGATCATGGTGGGGAACAGGGCAGCAATGAAATCATTACCCGCTCTGCAGTCGTCGACCTCTGGACCGTGTCCACCTCCGAGGAAGAAACCCAGGAGGGGATCGAGTTTCCCCGCCTGGCCATTGGCGAACGAGTGGTCATGCGGGTCGAAGTCCGCCTCCCCGAGGGTATCAGTGTCAGCCCGGATGTGGTCATTGATCCCGGTCCCGGTCTGGATTTCGTCGGTACCAACGCCGATGTCAGTCTGAGCTTTCCCGGAGCCGGCTTCGGCAACTTCGGCGAAGCCAAAGGGGCTCATGCCTCCGCGCAGTATGACAGCACCAGCGACGACGATCCCACTCCGGATAGCAGTCTGGGTCTGGATGGCAGCGGTGATGCGGTTACGCTGAACTTCAATGACCTGAGCAACCTGCCCGATGGAATTGATGGCAACTCCAAGTTCACCTTTGATATTGAACTGGTCGCCGTGGATGAACCAGGTCTGCAAGGGCTGGGACAGGATCCGGATCGGGTGGGCGTCACCGTCACCGCCATTGGCGGCAGCAAGAGCCGCGAGTTTGAGCTGGCCGAACCGCAATTGGCGATGACCCAGACCATTAGCACACCGGATTCCGGTAACCCGGACTTCAGCACCGTGACCCTCACCCTGAGTAACAACGGCGATGCCCGGGCCTGGGAAGTGGAAGTGGAAAATGTGCTCGATCCCGAGGATTTTGATCCCAGTTCCGCGGTCAGTATTCAAGGCAGCAACGGCTTCGCCGGCGTGCTGGATAACGGCACGGTACGCTTCAGCAGTACTGCAGGTCTCAGCCCGGGACAAAGCACCACGCTCAGCTTTGATGTGCGGGTGCTGCCGGAGGCCACGGATGTGACCAACCGCGCTACGGTGACGCTGCACAGCAGTCTCGAAGATGCCAGCAAAGCGGCAGGCATTCCCGAGCGGGCAGGGGCTAGCCTCAGCGCGGATGCCACTCTGCTGCTGCCCCGTCTCACCCTCAGCAAAAAAGTGCTGCAGGAAAACTACCTGGGTCAGCCTGCTTCCGCCGGAGACCGCATCACCTACGAACTCACGGCAATGAATGTCGGCTCTGCCGATGCCAGTGGGGTGGTGCTGGCGGATAGCATTCCTCAATACACCCAGTATGTGTCCAATTCTCTCATGGTGAATGGTCAGGCGGTGGTACCCACGCTGCCGAATATGCAGATCGCCCTGGGTTCTCTGGCCCAGGGAGCTTCCGCCACCGTCCTCTTCTCTGTGGATATTGATGATCCGCTGGATGCTGCTGCCACCGTTATTCGTAACGTGGCCAGCCTCACTCTGGATGAGCGCAGTACGGTGACCGTGTCCGACAACGATATCACAGGTCATGACCCCCGTGGGGATGACCTCGCCGACGGCGGAGACTCCGGCAGTAGCACCGACGATGATGACCCCACCGAGATTCCCCTGCTTCAGGCCGCCGATACCCAGCAGTCCCTGCTGGCTTGGGAAGACTTGAAGAATGCCGGTTGGAATGACTGGGACTACAACGACCTGGTGCTGGATATCACTACTCACTACTTCGAGGATGGATCCGGCAACGTGGAACGTCTCCGGGTGGTCTACGAAGTGATTGCCCGCGGAGCTCAGTACGACGGGGAGGTCTACCTCACCCTGGATGTGGATGGCGCTGTAGATTACAGTACCCGCATCTTTGAGCGCAATGGTACCGTGCATAGCTCGGCCACCGGATCAGGTAGCGATGAAGTGACCATGCTCGTCTATGATTCCACGGTGGATGCCCTGCCGGCTGCAGGCGGGGATTTCCCGGTCAGCCGTGCAGTACGGGGAGATCCTACCGGTGCGGGTCGCTTTGCCGTGGTGGATGTCATCCTGCGTTCCCCCGTGGATAATCCCCGGGCTGACTTCTCAGAGTCTCCGCATGACACCTGGCTCAAGGTGAAGCGGAATGGCGAAGAAATTCACCGCGTGAAATACAAGGCTGGCAACACCCAGTTTGTGACCAGTGGCCCTCTGGCCTGGCGGAATGTGCCCTATGTGGTGGAATTCGATCAGGACTTCAACTGGCCCATGGAGGCACAGGCGATCTGGGGCTCACATCCCAGCTATGTGGACTTCATCCGTTCCGGATCCGTCAGTCCGGCGGATTGGTGGACGACCTACGTAGAGAGCCTCATCTATGTGGATGATCTGGGCAACCCGCCGCATCCGCCCGCTCCGGAAGAAGCGCTGGCAGAAGCTCTGATTGCATCCGCACTGGAGGAACTGCTTGAGGATCCTCCCGCCATTCCGGCCACAGATATCAGTCTGGGCGTTGCCGCCTTTGCTTCCCCGGTTCTGCGGGATCTGCAAGGGAACGGCACCCGGGACATTCTTATCGGAACCTTTGATGGCAATGTGCATCGTTTCGATTCCACGGGCTCCGCAGTATCGGGCTGGCCGCAGATGACCAGTCCCGGACTCAATACCTCTCCCGGGGTAGGGGACCTGGATGGGGACGGCAACCTGGAAATTGTCATCGGGGCTCCGGACGGAAAAGTCTATGCCTGGAATCTGGATGGCAGCGATTTCAGCGGCTTCCCGGTGACCCTGGGCGGAACCATGAAGTCTGTGCCTTCTGTGGTCGACATTACCGGTGATGGCAAAACGGAAATTCTCATTCATACCGGTGAGAGCAAGCTACAGGTCATCGATTATCAGGGCAATGCAGTCACGGGTTGGCCTGCCAACCTCGGTGGCGCCGAGGATGAGTTCGGCAACTGGCTGATGGCCTCTTCGCCCATGGTCTTCGATCTGGGTCTGGATGGCAGTCTGCAAATTGCCGTCGGATCCACTGCCAATAAAGTACATCTGTACAACGTGGATGGCTCGGTGGTCACAGGCTGGCCGCAGGCCACCAG
>DIYK01000015.1:74132-74592 GCA_002429005.1 Verrucomicrobia bacterium UBA6056 | reverse complement strand
TCGGCACCTTAAATGATCTATCTACTGCTACAATTTCAACTGTAAGTGGAAACCGGTTCAATGTATCCGGTTTAGCAAGCAAGCTTGTAGGTTTTGTAAGAAGAGATGGATATACGGCAAACGGAGTCTCAGGATCAGCATTAGCAGAAACGGACGGTGATGCTGGAGTTTACAGCGTTGACGGCATCCCCGCAGTCTATGTGGGAGGAAGCTCAAGCAATGTACATTTAAGCGATGATGACCCGGATACCTTGCAAGATATCGTCGCTGCTGAAGGGGTTCTATGCTGGACTGAAGCAGATACAGACTCTTTTGAAATCGCGAGTGGCGCACAGGTGTATATTGGTCAGGGGATCACGTTGGCGAGTTATGCCTCTGCTGTCGTAGCCTGCTCAGGTAGTGCCGCCGTGATATTGGACGGATGCGAGGTTTATGGTGGATCTGATTCGACCATTAGCCA
>DIYK01000015.1:0-73947 GCA_002429005.1 Verrucomicrobia bacterium UBA6056 | reverse complement strand
TACTACAGTATGGCCTGGCTCTGGGGTCTCGGACAACGCTTCTACAGGTCATGATGACTCCACCATATTGCGTGTGGGGGGAACGTATCGGGGTGGATCTCGAACAGTCCATGATGTGAATAACAGCAAAGCGTTTGTATTCTCATGCAGGATCGGAGACGCCCGATTCAATGATAAAACGCACCTACTCTCAGGGTTTTCTACGATTGCGGGAGAAACCTGCACGCTTGATTATGGAGATCTGGTATTTCTGGACACATTTGCGGACGGTGGGCTGACAGATATCCTGATTGATTCTGAGGCGACAGCGGTGAATACAGAGTTCGCAAATCCTTGGCCATACACCGCATTACGCATCCCGAAAGCCCTAAACGCATCCACCGACGCCCTCGGCAACGCAATCGCCAATCCGCTCAAACGGGGCGAGATCCGGCCAGGGGAGGGAAGCTATGCGGTTGTGCCTTTCGATGAGAGTTTGAACGAGGCTACCACTGAGGCTACTTGGGTGTTTTGTATTCCATCGTTTGTTGCGACCGGAACCTTCCAAATGATTGCAGCTCGGAACGACCTCGGCGCTAATCAGCTTTGGAGCATTTATTCAAACGACAATGATTCAACACTGACATTCCAATTAAATGGCGGGTCGAACCTCACCGGACTGGATGCGTTTGTGGCAGAGAAGGCTGTTTATGTTGGGGTGAAGGACGGAGTGAATGGCACACTTTATCGCTACACAGAATCAGGAGGGTTTGAGCAGATCGGCACTTCCTCATCTCTTGTGGCGACGATGGCGACTGGATCTGCCGCCCTTGAGGTTGGGATTCGTCAAGGGACATTCCCTGCCTCCTCCAGTGTTGCCAACTTCCTCCACCAGCCCGTGGCCTACAACGCCGCCGAAGCCGAGAAAGCTGCTAAGAAAATGTTTAAGGAGACAAAATGATCTCACAACGCCGACCCATAATGATCCGTGAAGCCGTGGCAGACGCCGCGCAGATCCCTGAAGCACTCCTCCCGCTCATCGACCCCATCGGAACCTACGACGAGGAGGGCGAGTTCGTTCCTGCCGATACTCCTGCACTCTCTGAGCTGTTTGACGGTACGTTCCGCATCTCGCAGTTGCAGGACACAATCTACGTACCGGAAGGCGCATTGAATGCTTACAGCGCAAACGAGGGGCCAGTGCAGGAAGGCTACTACCTGCCTGTGTTTCTGCTCGACCGATTCAAGTGGCCCGCCGACCCACGGGAGAAGGAAACCGCTTTCCGTGTGCTGAAGCAAGTCATTGAATCCACGGCAAACGCTGAAGGCAGCACCTGGGGCGCACGGTTCCTTGAGTGGGAGCAGTACAGATCGCTCCTCCCCATCGCTCCGGAGGTTGAGGCATGAGTCCGCAGAAAAGACAATCCATCGCAACCTGGATCGCCATCGCATTTACCGCAATCGGTGGCCTGATCGCAGGCGGGAACGCCTATGGCCGACTCCATGCAAAGGTGCAGGCATGCGAGTCCGCAATCGACCGACTGCAAGCCGACTCGATGGTGTCTAAGACCTCCCTTGTCCGCATCGAGACGGATGTGCTGTGGATTCGCAAGACCTTGGAAGATTTCCGAAAGGACAAACCGTGAAAACCCTGACCGCAATCCTCATCCTGATAGTAACCGCTACACTCTTGAGCGGGTGTATAGATTTATCCCAAGAAACCACCACCGTAGACAACGGAAGCCAGATCGGAGACGGAGACCGCTCCAACATCGATCTGCAACGCGAGCAGGCCCTGCTGGATGCTGGTATTAACCCTGAGACGGGAGAGCTTATTCCGATGACGCTTGAGGAGGTGACGCAGTGAAACCAAAATTAGGTGGTATTGAAGTTATTTGCTACCTCATCATGGCGTTTAGCATTGGGGTAGCCATAGGATCTTTATCTACCGAAGAAGCCGACCCGGACGAAATCAACGAGATCAACGGCAAGCTCTACAAGCTGGTTGAGGTTCAGCCCGTCTATGAGGAGGTGGGGGAATGAAGCACATCTACATTATCGCTGCTATCCTGTTTGTGTTACTTGCAGGGTTCTTTTTGGCTGAGGATCTACATGCTCTCTGCACACTCAGCGGCCTCATAGGAGGTACATTTATCGCAGTTTTTGAAGCGCGTGTGAAAACGGATCTGATCCGCACAATGAAAGCGGGTCAGAAATGAAAGATCTGTGCAAGCAGTTATTCATAGCGATTATCATATCGATCCTCACGCTGTTCTTTATCTCTGCTCAGGGATGTGTGCGGGTAAATTCGCCGTCGTACATGTCCGCCAACGCATCGGCCTCCATCGGCTCCAAAGGCCCGACAGGTGCCAATGCTCCGGACTACATGTTTCAACCCACTCCCACGCCTCTCCCCACACGGAAAGAGGTTGAGGTGCGGTCTGATCCGGAACAGCGCCACGGCCTGACGAACCCCTTCAAGCGGAGGGATGCGGAGTGAATGCCTTAATACTTATCTATGTCGGGGTGGCTTGTATCGCTTTACCTCTGCTCATCGTGAAGGTGGAATCCGACCGCCGCATGAAGCGCCTCTACAAGGAGGATCGTGACTGGTGGAAGGAGCAAGCGGAAAAGGCGCGCGCAGAAGCTGATGATTACTTCAATCGGTTTTGCCATGAGGTTGAGAAATACGACAGCATAGAGTGCCACGAAGCTATTTTAGCATCTATGAATAAGCACCTAGAGAAGTTGGCAAGTACAGTTTGTCAGGCGGGGCACTCCACCGGCAGGCCAGCGCTTAGACAGGCGCACTGGAACGATAGTCACACAAGGGGATGATTATGATCGTTACAGAAGTACCATTTGACGTCTGGTATGACATGCAGGTCCAACGCTTGCTGATCGTTGGCGGAGTATTCGCCGTGTGTTTCGCCGTCCTGGGATGCATGTGGGTTTATTACGCAATCAAAGAGCGTATAGCGAAGAAGGGGAAGAAGTGAAAACGCTCCCCCACGCATCCCTGTGGCAACCTGCAATCGGGGTCCTCCTCCTGCTCTGCATCCTAATGAGTGGATGCTCGACCACCCGCACCCCCCAAACCTCCCGCTTCCACGGTGGGACGGTGCAGGACCGCGTAATGTTCGAGGATGCGCTGGAGATCGCCGAACGGGAGCTTGAGGAGGCACGACCGGACATCACATGGATTACCCCTGCCCGGATTATGATCGTGCCCACGTACCCCACTGGCCGCACCCATGAGGGTTACGGGGTATTCCGGTACGAGGGTGCAGAGGTCCACGCAATCGCAGTCCGAGATGAGCAGGTGATCTTCGCACGACCCGTTTCATTCCGCACCGTCATCCATGAGTTGAAACATATCGTAGCCTGGGGATCTGGGCCTGTGGCTCGGTACGCATCGGTGAACCACATCGACTGGATGTTTCCTAGCTACTGGCGGCGCCAACGCTCCGAAGAGGATCTGGTGCTGTGGGTGCTTGAGGAGATGGAGGTGACCCCATGAAGAAATGGATCGTTTCCAAGTGGCTACAACTCGCCCGACATTTTCCGATCGTAAGACGAATCCCCGTAATTGGAGGAGGTAAACCTGATGAAGATCCTGATTGCATTGATTCTGCTGGCGCTGCTTAGCACCCTGAGCGGCTGCGCCACTACCCAGCAAACGCTGAATACCCTCGCAAAAAGCGCGGATAATGTTCGCTCCCAGCACACCGACGAGGAGTGGGCAACGTGGTATGACGTCAACCAGACCGTGTTCGGGGAGGCTGAGGAACGGGCACGAACCAGCACGGGCAAGAAGCTGTTCGGGGCGCTGAAGGATGGCTCCGCTTCCAGGGAGGCCGCGCTGCGGGACTGATATGGAGCTGCCACCCACAACCCGTAGAGTCATCTCCTTCCCGACTCCTGAGGAGGCGCAGGAAATCAGGGAGCGCAAGGCTCGCCAGAAGAAGGCCGCCTGGGCGCGTGAGATCATTCGACGCTCAGAGATGACCCCTGAAGAACATCGCCTTGAGGCATTAAGGAATGGGGAATAAGTGAAACTGGTCACCGCCGCAATTCAAGCGAACATGGCTTACAGCACAAAGCTTTGTGAGTCAGACACCCTACGCATCCACGATGATGCGCTCACGGGCACACGCTGTCTTGCGGTATTTTGCAAGTCCACCAAGAGGCTATCTATCGTTTTCCGGGGAACGATCAGCTTGCGGAATTGGGTCCAGGTAAACCTCCGATTCTGGCCAATGAATGGCGTGCATTCCGGATTCTCCCGTGTGGTGGATCGGCATTGGAAGTTTATTCAGGAAGCGTTGAACTTTTATGATCATGAGGAGCTTTTCATTATCGGGCATTCCCTGGGAGGTGCTGCGGCTTCCGAAGTGATGCGGAGGCTATATAGCGATTCTTATCCGCCCCCTTATTGCGTCACCTTTGGAGCTGTTCGAGCTCATCGTAAATGGGTTGTGCAGTCGTCCTCATGTGGCGCGAGCACCTTACGCGTAGTGAATAATAACGATGTAGTTCCGCGCATTCTTGGCGTCACCTTCGATCACATTGGCAAGTTTCTATATTTCAACCGTAAGGGAGTCGCATCCAAGCGGATCTCCGAGATCAGTATTTCAATAGACCGCCTGCTGGGCCGCTTCGCCCGTCCCTGCGACATCATTGCGGATCACGTGCAGTTGGCCCGCACCTACATCGCCCATTCTCGAAACGTGAAACCGACTGTTGAAGAGTTGTTAGGATAAGGAGATACCACATGGCAGACATCAAGCGATTGTTCTACGATCTCGAAACTTCCCCAAACATCGCGTTTGCATGGCGGTGCGGAGGTAAACAATTTGTATCACACGAAAGCGTAATTCAGGAACGTGCTGTTATCTGCATTTGCTGGAAGTGGGAGGGGCAGAAGACAGTTCACTCCATGACCTGGAAGAAGGGCGACGACCGCGAGATGCTGCAGCGGTTCATGGCAATTGCTCTCCAGGCCGATGAGCTTGTTGCTCACAATGGGGATAGGTTTGATATTAAGTGGTTTAATACCCGATGCCTGTATCACCGCATTGATCCCGCTCCGATTTGGAAGACTGTGGACACGCTAGCCATTGCGAGGTCACGTTTTTACTTCAATTCAAACAAACTCGATTACCTCGCTAACTTTCTGTTTGGGGAAGGGAAGAGCGACACTGAATTTGGGATGTGGAAAGATATTGTGATGCACAACTGCCGCCACGCGATGAAACGTATGGTGGATTACTGCAAGAGAGATGTGGAACTGCTCGAGCGGGTATTCAAGGAGATTTCCCCGTATCACAACCCTAAATCACATGTCGGGGTATTAAACGGCGGCGAAAAGTGGCACTGCCCGCGCTGTGGAAGCTCCAGCGTAATTACGAATAAGACCAGGGTAACGACTTACGGTACCCGCAAATTCGAGATGAAGTGCAAGGAATGCAACAGCTACTTCACAATCAGTAATCGGGATCACGAGCAGTATTTAGAAGCGAGGGCTTAGACATGCATATCACCGAGGAAGAGTCCGATAAAATCGTTGAGGCCATGGGGGCGTTTAACGACGCTATGATGGAGTTAGGGTGCGATTCGGTGCAAATTGTAGCGACCGCGCTTTCGGCACCCGATGGAGAAACCATGCACTTCCAGCTTGGCGTTGGTAATGCTTACGCTCGTAAAGCGGCTGTTGCAGAGTGGATTCGATCCACCGAGCAGGAGCAGATGGCTAGTGAGTTTGGGATGTATTTTATTGAGGACGATGATGACTGGGAGGAAGAGGATTGAGTGAAGAAAATCAGAACAAGGAGATAAGCTACCAGGCAACCCCAACTATTTCGAAATTCCACAAGTCTAATGCAATGGTTCGGGGGCTTATGGGGCCATTGGGATCCGGGAAGTCTGTCGGTTGCTGCATTGAAATCCTTCAGCGTTCTTTAGCTCAAGCTCCTAGTAGTGATGGGGTCCGCAGAACTCGATGGGCTGTGGTTAGGAATACGTACAGCCAGTTAAAGACTACTACGATCAAGACTTGGGAACAGTGGATCCCAAAGGAGATTTGCAAAATCTCAATGAGCCCCCCAATTAAAGGCGTTATGGAGCAGGGGCCTTTACCAGATGGTACCTACGTAGAGATGGAAGTGTATTTCATTTCATTGGACAAGCCCCAGGATGTAGGGAAGGTTCTTTCTTTCGAGCTTACTGGAGCATGGGTAAATGAAGCTCGTGAGCTGCCATTTGAAATTGTTAAAGCCATCTACTCCCGAACAGCCCGTTATCCTTCACCCAGTGATACACCTGATGGTATCACGTGGACTGGAATGATCATGGATACCAACCCGCCAAGTACTGATCATTGGTGGTACAAGGCGGCGGAAAAGGGTGATGACGAACTAAAAAAGAGCATTCTTCAAGGTGATGAAGAGGATGATCGTGATTATTCCTGGCAGTTTTTTCGTCAGCCTGCAGCAATTCTTCCTGAAACCAATTCAGAGGGCAAGATTACAGGTTATGTGGCAAACCCTAAGGCAGAAAACGTCAAGAACCACGCCCTGGGATACAAATACTGGATGCGGTACGTCGGCGAGTATGATGCGGAATGGATTAAAGTTCACTGCTGCTCGGAATATGGTTCAATCTTTGACGGTAAACCAGTCTACCTAGGCTCATATAATGATTTATTCCATGTTGCTAAGAGGCCTCTCGGGGTATTTCGGAAAGAGCCACTGCATCTTGGTATTGATTTTGGGTTAACTCCAGCCTGCATCATTGGGCAAATAAGCCCTAATGGTCAGTTGAGAATCCTTCGCGAGCTCATTTGTCAGAGGGGGGGGATCAAGCAGTTCACAGAAAATGTAATCAAACCGACTCTTGCGCAGTTGTTTCCTGGAATGCATGTTATCGCAACGGGAGACCCTGCTGGCATGCAAGGTTCTCAGGCGGATGAACTCACATGCTTTGATGCTTTAGCTTCCTGCGGCATCCCCGCATCTCCAGCACCAACAAACGTGTTCCTGCAGCGACGCAGTGCGGTAATCAACAGGCTGAATCGAATTGCAGATGGGCAGCCAGGTTTCTTGTTGGACCCCTCATGCAAAATGCTTCGAGATGGTTTTATTGGCGGCTACCACTTCAGAAGGCTGCAGGTTACTGGCAGTGAAGGTATGTTTAAGGAGGAGCCAGCTAAGAATAAATATAGCCACCCGCATGATGCACTCCAGTATCTTATTCTCGGCGCTGACACAGTAGTAGTCGAAAAAGCCAAAACCCCTGCACCTCCGCCGCCGCCCCCTTCCTGGGCGGGGTTTGTCTAATTTCCTGGCCAGCTTGCGATACAGCTTCTGATTCGTGTATAGGTAAGTGGTCTGTGTTCTTTCTTGTGGTTCCCTCCCGTTCGGTTTGCGCCGTTCGGGAGGGTTTTTTCTGGCCAGCTTGCGATAGGAACGCCGTTTTTGTTATATGCGGAAGTACACCGTAATTACGTACGTGTACGAAAATGACAAAAGGCATCATCAAGACAAACGCAGAGCTCGAAGCTGCTGAGAAAAAGGCGATGGAAGAGAAGGAGCAGGCTTCAAAACCCGTGCTCACAAACCTTGCGGCCTTCATCAAAGGGGCATTTGATGCCGCCGAAAACCATCGACAAATTTCCGGTGTTACTGAGCGAATGACTAAATCCCGCCGCCTGAAGAGCGGTGAGTACGAAGCTGCAAAGCTGGCTCAGATCAAGAGCGTTGGCAGCTCCGACCTATTTTACAACATCACTGAGCCAAAATGCGAAGCGTTTGTTGCCTGGATGACGGACGTCTTTAACTCAGGTACGGACACCCCATGGGGAATTGACCCGACTCCGATCCCCTCGCTTTCCGTTCAGGAGACACAACGAGTCCAAGAGCTCGTGGTTGAGCGCTTTGAGGGGCTTTTAGCTTCTGGTCAGCCATTCAATCCAGCGGATGTAACCGCTTTCGCTCAGGATCTGTACGACGAGACGTTGAGTCTAAAAGTAGATGAGGCTGAAGAGAAGTCTCAGCGGATGAAGAGGCTGATTGAAGATCAAACCGAGGAGGGCGGGTTTGGTGAAGCTTTAAGCTGCTTTTTTGATGACCTTGGAGATTACCCCACAGCCGTCCTAAAGGGGCCAATCTTTGTTAAGAAGAACCGCCTGAAATGGGAGCAAGGAGGGCTGAAGGTAGCTGAAGAGGTTATTCCCACCTGGACTTGCGTGGATCCGTTTAACTTTTATCCCGGCCCGAACGCCCGCCATGTAAACGAAAGCTACGTTTGCGAAATCTACGATTATGACCGTGGTGATTTAGCAAATATGCGGGGGGTAAGCGGCTGGAAAGATGAAGCGATTGAGCAGGCTTTATCACTGACCAAACAGGGCTCCACTAACAGTAACGACAACCTCCCAGGCGAGTCCGAGATGCGGACTTATGAGGATAAAGAAACCCTCGAGCGGGGTGGGGCACCAGACGCAACGATTCGTGCGCTGGAATTCTGGGGCAATGTGCAGGGTGAGCTTCTGCAGCAGTGGGGCATGGACTCCGAGAAGGCTCCGGATAAGTTTAAGTCCTATCAGGTTAACGCGGTGATGATTGATAATATCGTCGTGCGCTGCGTTATCAACCCGCACCCCTTGGGACACAAACCTTACTACACGAGCTCGTTCATTAAGAACAAGAACAGCATCTGGGGACTTCACTCCATCCCTGAGAAGATTGAAGAGTGTCAGGAGGGCGTGAACGTCTGCCAGCGCAATTTACTGAACAACCTCGCGATGGGGGCAGGCCCTCAGGTTGTGGTGGATTTGGATGCCTTAGAGCCCTCCCACGTATCAACATGTAACCAGCAATACCCTATGAAGGTTTGGCCTGTGCGGGGCGGAAATAACGCTAGTGCCCGTCAGCCCGTCAACTTCTTCCAGCCAAACGTAAACGCGGACGTTCTTACCGCCACATCTGAATTCTACGAGCAAAAGGCTGATGACCGTACGCTAATCCCTCGCTATGTGACGGGAGACAGCGATGTGAGCGGCGCTGGCGGCACAGCTTCTGGACTCGCGATGCTTATGAATGCATCCGCAAGGGGTATTAAGCGGGTTATTCGGAACGTGGACAGAGATATTATCCGCCCGTCCATCCGCGCTATGTACATCTACAACATGCTTCACAGCAAAGATGACGCTGTGAAGGGTGATGCCCAGATTGTTCCTCGTGGAGCGGTCGCGATGCTTACTAAAGAGCAGACTCAGCTTCGCCAGCAGGAATTCCTTGCCATGACCAATAACCCCACGGATATGGAAATTATCGGGATTGAAGGGCGGGCCATGCTGCTGCGGGCTGTGGCGAATAATTTAGATATGGACGTCGATAAGATCGTTCCCACTGAGGAGGCATTGCGCGCTCGAGTGCAGATGCAAGCAGGTATGATGCAGGCGGAGCAGGCCTCCCCAGAAGCTGAAGCGGAGGTGACGCCGTGAGCTTTAAGCCTGAAGAATTGCTACATGTTGCTGCCCTGAGCGGTGACCCACGTTTTAAAACCTATGTGGAGTACCTGGAACGCAAGAAGGCGGACGCAATGTACAAGGTCCTGAACTGCGAAACAGCAGACCTGCCTGAGGCACGTGCATCCTTCCGCCACTTTTACGACCTGCTGCAGGCGATTCAATTCGCTCCCGAGCAGGCCAAGCACTCCCAAGAGAGGGAAGCCCTATTTCCTGCGAACACCGGAACCCCGGATCGCATGACGTAACAAACCGAGAACACCCGAGAGGGATCTCACCGGAGAGATAAATGAGTAACATACCAAGCGAGTTGCAGGCCCAGATGGATGCTGTTCTGAGTAATCACCCAGATAATGCACCCGTTCAGCCTGTTTCGAATGTCCCAGCTCCTCAACAGGTAGCTGAGACGGTGCAAAGTGCTCCAGCACCCGCAGTCCCCGTGAATACCGCGCCAGTCGTGGATCCGGCCCCGCAGGTTGACTATGAGCATAAATACAGTGTGGCTAACGGAATGCTTAAGAAGACCGCTTCTGAGCTGAAAGAAAGCCAAGAGGAGAATCGTAAACTGAAGGAGCAGATGGAGCAGCTTTCGCAGCCAGCGCCAGTGCCCGCCACAGTGGATCCGTCCTCGATTACTGACGCACAGATTGAGGAGATGTTCAGCCAGCACACCATTGAAGCATATGATTACGACATCCTTCGGGATCTCGCGGCATTGCCTCAGCGAAATGCAGGCCAGGACAACGATGCGCGTGTAAAAGCGCTCGAACATCAGATGTTGCAACAGAATACCGCAGCCTTTGAGCGGGAACTGAACCAGCTTATCCCGAATCGCCGGGAAGTTGAACAGGACCCAACCTGGGATGTATTTCTTACCAGCATTCAGCCGATGTTCGGTGTGACGCACAGCACACTTCTCGATGACGCCCGTAAGCACTTTGACGCACCTCGAGCAGCGGAAATTTTCCGCGCTTACCTCGCTATGCCCCAGCAGGCCCAAGGCTTTGAAGCCCTGACTCAGCCTGCCCCGCTTGCTCCAAATGCGCAGCAGGCACCCGCAGCCATTCCCTATGAACAATGGCTGGCAGAGATGCGCGGTATTACCGCGAGCGGAGCTCCCGCAATGGAGCAAGTAAAACGTCAACGTGAACTTATGGCCATGCTGAAGGAAGGCCGCGTCTCAGGAATTACAACACAGGCTTAGCCTGCATTTCCGTACGTGTACGCAAACGCCGACCATCACGGGGCTATATCATAACTGGAGAATAAGTCATGAGTGGATACCCCACCGCTGCAGATCACCCGAATATGTCGGGTGGATACATCCCAACTCTCTACGCGCAGATGCTGCTCGTGGAGTTCTACAAGGCAACCGTGTTCGGCGATATTGCCACGACCGAGTATGAAGGCGAACTGAAGAAATTCGGCGACACCCTGCGTATTCGCGCCCTGCCCGAAATCGAAGTCCGTGACTACGTGAAGGGCCAGGACCTGGATTACGACACCCCCGATGGTGGTTTCGTGGATCTGGTAATCAACCAGGGTAAATACTGGGCTATGAACTTCAATGCGCTGGATAAAAAACAGATCGACATTGATTACGTTCAGAAATGGGCTCAGCACGCCTCCCGCAACCAGCAGATCGCTATTGATAGCAGTATCCTGAGCAGTGTTTACGCTGACGTGGACGCCGCTAACCGTGGTGCTACTGCTGGAGCTGTGTCTGGAGACATCGACCTGGGTACTACTGGTACTCCTGTCGCTCTGACCCGTTCCAACATCGTTGAATGGATTGTTGAGAATGCCGCTCTGACTCTGGACGAGCAGGACATTCATGAGGACGAGCGTTACATGGTTCTTCCCTCTTGGGCTTGCGCCATGCTGAAGGTCTCTGACCTGAAGGACGCCAGCATTACTGGAGATGGCCAGTCCACTCTGCGTAATGGCCGTATTGGCATGATTGATCGTTTTACGATCTATCGCAGTAACAACCTGTCCACTGTCACCGACGGCGCTGACAAGGTTACGAACGCCCTGTTCGGTCACAAGTGCGGTATCGCGTTCGCCTCCCAGATGATGGAGACCGAAACCCTCAAGAACCCGAAAGACTTCGGTGATCTGATGCGCTCCCTGCAGGCTTATGGCTTCGAAGTCATCAAGCCGGAAGCTGTGGGCCACGGTTACATCACCAAGGGCTAAACAATAGGCCTCCGGGGATTGTCTCCGGGGGCCGTCTTAACCTCTCAAAGGAGATTATAACATGGCTGTACTTGCACATTTACTCGCTGGAGATGGCGCTGCCCTTTCCAATAACGACACTGGAAAACTCGTACGTATCAAAAAGACTATCGATTTTTCCAAAGTGAACGCCGCTGTAAACGACGTGGTGAAATTGTTCAACATCCCTGCTGACGTTCTGATTCAGGATGTAGTCGCAAACGTGAAAACCGCCGAAGGTGGTACGCTGACTTTCGACATTGGCGACTACCTGAAAGCTACCGACGCTGCTGTGGATGCTGACGGATATATCGACGGAGCCAACGGTAATACAGTTGCTGCAAGCAAAACTAGTGGCGGGGCTACGGCCTACGCTTCCGGAAAAGCTTACATTGCCGACACTGCTTACCTTGGCCTGGAAGTCAAAAACGCTGCTGACGCCGCAGTGATCGAGGTCACTGTGCTCGCTGTTGCTCTCTAACAGCACCCTGTACCCCCGTCGATTGCGGCGGGGGTGCTTTACCAATTTCCCTACCACAACCCCAAACAGAGCAAACAATGAGCAAAGTTAAGAAAAAACTCCGCGTGCTGATCCGTGATGATGGTGCAGAATTTGCATACACCCCTGTACTTGAAGTCAACGCACGCATGGTTCCCGGCTGGAAAATCATCTACGAAGGTGACGAGCCTGACGAGATTATACCAGACAAGGCAACCGCTCGGGAATTGAACCCGAATTCTGTATCCCAGCGCGAGCTCAAGCAGCAGGAAGAGATTGCCCGCCTGCGTGAGCAGCTTGCGCAGATTCAGGGCTTTGAAAACAACCCCGTTTCCGCCCAGATGGTGGAAGACACTCCTATGCAGCCAGGAGAAACCCCGCTTCCCGAAGCTCCGCCTATCGATGAGCTGGTAAACCTCACGGACGCTGCGGAAACTCCCATTGCTGAGGAGCCGATTGAATTCACGCCTGAGCCGAAATTGATGACGCCGAGCGCCATCATGCAGGCCAGTAAAGCCAAGTTGGCCGCGCAGATTAAGGACATGACCGGAGAAGTTATTGATCCTGATTCCGTTGATCGGGATTTCCTTCGAGAGGCCTGTAATGATGCTCAGGAAGCGTACACCGAGCGTATGAGCGCTGGAGAATAATTATGGCCACCGCCCTCACCACTCTACTTCCCTTAATGAATGTGCCGAAATGCCCTCAGGCTCTACGCCTGCAGGCTTTACGGAATGCGTGTAGACGCTTTTGCCGGGATACGGAGTGGTGGCGGGCGGAAGTCCCTGTCGCCTGGGCAGGGAAAGCCGTCGTGCAGGTTTCTGGGGCGGGATCTTCAGAAGTGGACGGATATTACATCCTCGATGAGGCAACCAACCGTTACGATAAACTTGGAGATAGTGCATATTACATCCAGTCCGATGCCCCTGGCTGGTCCATCCGGTATGCCTCCCCTGGAGGCGCGGTTGCGCTGATGTATAATTGCACTGATGGGGATACGCCTGACCAAGGCACGAACTGGACAAACTTTGGAGGCGTGGGGCCAGCACCCACTGTTTCGGCAGCTTCCTCCATCCCCCTGAACTGGGATGCATCTGACACTCAGATTATCCGCACACGATACGTCTCGATTGATGGGGTGGCACTGGATGAGAGCTACTGGTCAGTTGACCACAACGGGGTACTTACTTTTGATCCTGCCCCTGCGAAGTTAGAGACCAAAGAAGTAAAAGCTCAGATTGTGCTCATGCCAACCAATCTGGCGAATAATGCGGATGACGCGCTGATTCGACGCTTCGAGGAAGCTATCTCGGCGGGCGCTGAGTATGAGTTGAAAATAGACAAGGGCAGCGAGCAGGACCCGCATCCTTGGTATGAACCTCAAGGGGGGATGTTGGCCAGCGGGATTTATCGGGATGGCGTAGGGATGGCCCGAATGGAAGTTTACTCAGAAATGCAGTCTGGGCTCGGACACGTTCGGCCCGTGGGAGGTATCTGGCTATGACCGGGAAAGATGTAGTTGACCGCGCCTACACGATGATTGCAGACGGTGGGGGCATTCGAAATACCGTAGGAGAAATGGTCATTTTTCTCAACGATGGGGTTCGGGATTTGATTGCCCGCCGCCCTTACCTTGCCCTCAATGATGATGGCAGTCTGGATGCAGACTACACAGATTTGACTTCCGGGAACTACAACACCGAGACGTTACCCTTTGAAGAGTGGATCCGAGAGCCTCTTGCGCATTACATCAGCTATCGAGTGTTTGAATTGGATGCTGAGGATGAGGCCAATATGGGGCTATCCATCCGCCACCAAGCTCTTTACATGCAGGCCACTTAACGATGAAGCTAACCCTTGAGAGCTTTGGAGGCATCATCCCTGGAACGGACCCGCTGAATCTCCCGCCGATGGGAGCGCAGGAAGCGGATAACGTCGATTTAACCGAGGGGACTATCAAGCCCTGGGCGGTTGAAAACGAATTTCGACGCCTGCACGACGACTCAGGGAATTTACTTCCTGGGTTTCCTGCTGATGACATCGCGAAGATCGTGCAGGGAGCTAAGGTCACTAAGCAGGGTGAGACCTATTTATTTAACGATCCTGCTGGCTGTATCACGATCCGGGCAGCAGTATACATTACCTATGTAGACGGCGCAGGGGCTTACCAGGAAGTAGAGAAAGCTACTACTCTTACGGTTGGATCCATTTCCAGAACGACAACAGGCTTTGTCATTCACGGGACTTTTCCTGCCACGAACACGTTTTCTTTTCAAAAGGGGATCAGCTACCGCATGCGAGGTCCGTTTTATCAGGTCCGATTAGCGGCGGATGTCGGTAAAGGTGGATCGGATACGGCCTTAGATTTCCCGTCTTCTTTATCCCTAGGCGGTTCCCAGCTCCCATCGTTTGGGGCTCCGATTTTCAGCACAGCTAATGGCCGAAGCAAATACCAATACGGCACGCTGGAGGTTGTAGACGTTAATGGGTTTCAGGTCGAAGGGAGCTTCGAGGTTCCTGATGACGTCTCAGGTAGCTCAGTCACTCGCCCTGTTACGTTTGGCAAGGCTGACTTCACGTTCGAGTGCAATTACATCCGAAACAGGATCCAGCGGACTTACTACGTGATGACTAACGTTGATGCCAGCGAGCGGGATGGCCCGGTGAGTGATGTGAGCGAGGAGGTTGTCATAGAGCCAGGGAAGATAGTCACTCTCAGTATCCCAAACACTGGCGGAGCTCCTAAGCGGAAGCTGTATCGTAGTGCGAATTCAGCCTCTGGCTTTGCACGGATGGAAACGATTGCCGGCGGGGCCGCAACATACATTGAGGATTTCAGGGAGTCGCTTCTGGAAGGTTTGCCTGCAACGGGGGATATTCCACATGCTACAACAACTGAAGCCGTTCGGGGCGCTTTGCAGCATCCTGCTGGGTATTTTGTTTACTTTTTTGGCGCAGACCTGCGACCGAGCGCGGAGTGGATAGATGTGCCACGACCCTGGGCGGTTCCTCTTGAATATGCTTACACCTTTGACTCCGATATTGAATGCTTAGCGCTTTCCGGGTCCACCATCCTAGTGTTTACCCAAGAAGCAGTTTACCGCGCACACGGGCAGCACCCTGGGCGGCTGGCTATGTACCGAATTAGCGACAAGCCTATATTGAGTAAGTTGACGTTGTGGCAAGACGATGTGGACGTGGGGTGGTGCAATGAAGAGGGGTTGGTGATTTACGACGGCAGAGCTGGAGCGCTGTTGACAGGCCCGTACATGAGGGCTGACCGCTGGCAAGCGTACGCCCCCGAGACGTTTCGAGCTCGAGTGAATGATAAGACTGTGTGCCTTTTCGGAACCGTGGACAATTTGCGTTACGATTTCAGAGGGGACCGCACAGCCGCGTTGTCACATTATAGCGTGACTGACGGGAGTGCTGCGGCGGTCTGGAAGTCCAAGGTGTTTGATATGCCTAAGCCGATGCAGTGGTATGCTGCACGCCTGACTGGGGTAGGTGACGCTACTGTGCGGTTTTATGGCGATGGGGTGGAGCGTGCGGTTGTAACGATGTCGCCCCAGGATGACACCCTATTGCCTCGGATGCCAAAGGCGTGGCAGTGGGAAGTTCAGATTGAAACCGACGGCGAGGTTACGGGGTTGGATTTGGCCACTAATCGGAGGGAGCTCTAATGACAGGCTTAACGGGCTTCACCCGAGGAGGAGATAATATTACCGGGATGAATGAGCCTGGGCAGGAAGTGACGCCCGCTCAGGTGAAGGAGATGCAGGAGAATATACGTATCTTAGCTGATCGAGTTAGGACGCTTGAGGCGAAGGAGGATCCAGTTATCGAGGAAGCGCCTCAAGTGAAGGTGCCTAGATTCGAGCAAGGATTTGGAATAATTATCAACCAGACCAAAAGGCGGGTAACTATCTCCGCTGATGAACTGGCTCTTGGAGATAGCACGTATCGCCCTCCTTTGTACCCCGTCCGCAAGGGGCGAATGGATGTGGTCTTTAATGAATTTAGCATGAGGATGCTTAATGATTCTATGGAGTGGCAAACGCATACTGTAGGAGGTGGCGCGGCATCCTCACTGACCCCAAATTCAACCAACCACTGTTGGTTAAAGATAGATTTTGAGAGGGTCACCGTCGAGAACATTTATCAGTGGCACGTCTCAGGCTTAAGCATTGTGGTGAATACCACTGGGACAAACCCCTCGGTAGGCGAAGGAAATAAACTCCCTAGCGATACGACCAATCAGACGGCGATTAAGTTCGCTGAGATTGTCACGGGTGATGACTTCATTCAGAGTATTAGCTTTTTTGACATTCATTTGGATCCACGCTGGGAGTCCGGTTTAGCTATTACCCCCCTCACAAGCTCCAGTATGGAGAGTTTGACGGTAGTTACTGATTTCCAAGTGGATTCTGTCGGGAGAGTCCTGCAGATAAAAACTAGGGATATTGAGGCGTATAACGTTGGGGCCGAATCCGCTTGGACTACCGTTCATACAGGCGAAGGGTGCGGAAGTGGCTCCTGATACCTTATGGTTTGGTGAAGGCGGGGGGCTTTTGTTTAATGAAAGCGGGGAGTTGATATTTTGTGATGAGTGCCCGTGTGATGAAGATGAAGATGCTCCTAGCACATGTCCTTGCGTGGGGATATGGCCGCCTGCATCTTGGCCTTGTGGTGGACTGTTGCAGACGTACGCTATACCAGCATTCACCTTTGAACGGCGGTTGTACGCGAGTAGCGATTGCTCTACCACGCAACTAGGTGGCGGAGATCGTTATTCAGTAGCCGCATCAAATGTATCAGCTTTCAATAATTTCCCATTTAACCCAACCTGCTACTGGAGAGTGACGGGTCTATCTATAGACTACCAATCTTGGGACATTGGAACTGGAGACTGGACCACACCAATAGCTTTAACAAATACGAGCATTGCGTTATCGCTTGAGACATTTCTAGGGGGGTCTTGGCAAATCGCATTTGGCAGTACGCCAGGGGCTGGAATCACACGAATTGAGAGGATGCGCAGGTTCACTGGCGCAACTCCGGTAGGGGGTACAACCCACTACCAGAGAGAAGATGACGTTTATAACGTATATGGGTGCGGGGCTCTATATGATGCAGGGCCACCTCCCACGTACGAGAGCGTTACATGCAATGTGGAGGTCACCTGATGCGATGCCTGCATTGGAGCAACTGCGACTCTCCGGATGGTGGCTTATGTGAACTCAATGGGCAAACACTGTCTTTTGGCTGTTGTGTCGATTGTCCAGATAACACGGATCCATGCGAATGGCCTCCTGAGAAGAAATTAGACAGGACAACCTGGACTTCAGGAAAAGCGCCGGAGGGCCCCTGCAAGCCCTGCGCACGCCGCCAACAAAATTCCCCGCCAAATAGCGATAGAAGCTAATTTATGTTAAGAGACAGTATCACCCAAAATTCCAGCCTTTAAAGCTGAATGGAGAACCCCGTATGGCTAACCAAATGACCCGCCTTCAAGGCATCCGAGATCGCGATAGCCGCCGCGAAATGGTGGCGGATCAACAAGTTGCTAATAACCAAACTCCAGCCACTCGCAGTATGCGCCCGAGAGGTCAAATGCAGCAGGCTACGCGCAGGGCCACTGCTGCTCCCAGGTTGCAGTTTACAGAGCAAGCTCAGATGAATGCCCGGAAAGCTGCTGAGGTGCGAGACTTGGCGCGTTTGGCTTTAGCTGAAAAGAATTCGGACTTCCGCCATCGGCATGCGGATAGGGTGTTTGACGCAAATCAGAACTACAGAGGGCAACAACTGGAAAGGCTTCGTGAAAACGACGAATTTAATCGGGGGATGGCTCTAGACAACCAAGCTATGCGCCGGGAGCAGATTGAATACGGTAGAGAGCGGGACTTTATCTCAGACAAGCGCCACGACGATCAGCTATTGGAAAATAAACGGCGTTTTGAGCTGACCATGGACAGGTTGAAAAGGCAAGACGACATGGCTGCTCAGCGGCACGAAGACGGCTTGCTCACCTCTCAGCAGCGTCGCGAGCAATCCGCTCAGTTATTTCCGCTGCAAATGGAAGGGGAGCAGGCAAAACTGGATGCGCTTAAACAGCCGCCCAAGCCTAACCAGAATGTTACAAAAGGCCGTGAAGGTTTTTATGTCTCTGCGTTGCGTCAGGCAGGGCTAGATGATTCTGAATTCTACGATGAAAATAGAGAATTCACCACAAAGGCTAATGAGGTCTTTGATACAATCGACGCTCTAGTGGCTAACGGAGCCTCAGAGCAGGAAGCAATTCAGCGCGCAGTTTCGCAGGTCGGTGTATTAACCACGGATGAGGTTAATCAAGCAGACCTTGATGCGAGACTGGCCAGTGATGACAAGAAGGTGCGAAGAGCTGCTCAGGATGAACAAAAGGAAATCATTCGCGAGAATGCAAAGCTTGAAAAGAAAGCTGCTGAAGCAAAAGCCGCCGAAGCGAAAGTGAACCCTGAAGTTTGGCAGAGCAAAATGTCTTCAATGGTATCTAGCATTCCTCGTGCGAGCGACGTAGGTTTTTCTAATGCAGTTACTGCACTTAGAGACAATATGGACGACATGACTTATCAGGGGCGTGCTGATGTGTTTGACGCTCTGGTGGAGCGGGGCGACCTGACTGCGGACGATGAAAACATGGTTGTTCAATACGGATCAGTGGCAAAAATTTTAGATATTCCCTGGAAGTCCAGCAACCGGAATAAGTGGCCCTTAGGCAGCAAAGACCGCACCGCTGGAAAAGCCCGAGGCCAATTATTAACTCAGATTGTAAAGACGCACAAAATTAGCCGCGATAAAGCCCGACAGATGCTGGAAGCTGCGGAAATGCAGGCGGCTAAAGGTTACAGCGCAGCTAAATTCATTTTTGACAAGAAGCGGGATAAGCCTGACCCCGAACAGGAAAAAGTAAGTAACATCACGAAAATCGCTGAAGGTTTAGGTGTCACACTATGAATGAATTGAGCGCAGATGATCAGATCAATGAATTCTACAACCTCAATAATTCCAGAAAGCAGGCTCAGCTTGAAAGAGATGAGACGATCAGGGAAATTGACTTAGGCGTAAAGCGATCTGACCGCCAGCATCTGAACCCTGTTGCCAAAGGGTTTATGGGCGGGGCCCAAAACGTCGCGGGGATGGCTCATGGCGCTGCAGGTGCATTTAACTCAGCATTCGGCGACAAAGAGGCGGCGGGGAAGTCTTTCGTCCAGGCCCGCAATCGTATGGATGCTGCGGAGACCTATCAGGAGGACGTAAAGTTCTTTAGCGCCGACCGAGAGCAGGGGGCTTTTGGTAGTATGGGTAACTTTGGACGCTGGGCAGGCAAGACTACTGGTGAATTACTCCCGTTTATGGCGGAAATGATCTTAGCGGGTGCAATTGGCGGTGCTGCTGGGTCTCAAGCAGTTCCAGGGATTGGCCCTGATGATGCGGTTGCAGTTCCTGCTGGGGCTGCCGCTGGTGTTGGAGCTCGATTGTTCGGCAAGAGGGTTTTGCGTGAAATGGTCGAAGAGCAGGCAGAGAGGTTCCTGAAGGGCCACTTAGCAAAGGGTGTCGCGCAGGAACAGGCGGAATCTATGGCTCGCCGTGAAGCTTTGAAATTTGTGGCTGCAAATAAATCCGAGCTATTCCCCGCTGCCGCCAAAAAGGTTGGCCAAATGTGGGGTTCCCGCGCAGGTGTGATGTCTGCTAGCTCAGCCATGGAAGGTGGCGGCATGTGGGCTGACGGCATGAAGGAGGGTTATGACAACCCTTATTCAGCAATCATGCTCGGCATGCTTAGCGGTTCATCTGAGGTGTTTTTGGGTAACGTTCCGATGGCGATGCGTAGCATCTTTGGCGGTAAAAGCGGATCCACGCTTTCGAATGCCTTGCGTAAAGTTGCAGGTCAAAAGGGGCCAAAAAAATCCGCGTCTTTCTTGTGGGATATTTCCAAGAATATGGGTGAAGAGGGTTTCCAGGAAGCTTTCCAGGAAATGCTCTCCAGTGTGAATCAGGAAATCAACGACCCGGATTTCAAAATCACCAGCAAGGAGACCTTCATGCAGTGGGCGGAATCTGCTGCAGCAGGCTCCCTGGGTGGTCTAGTATTTGGTGCGCCTGTATCCGTTCGAAATGCTGTGAGCCAAAAACTCGAGGGCGGATCAGATACCGCAACAGACATGGATACAGGGGAGGGTGTTGGTCCTAACCTGAATACTCCGATCCCTAACGCTGATGAGATTTCCACCGATGAGCAGTTGACTCAGATCGATGAGGAACGGGATTTGATTCGAGAATCAGACCCTGAGCGGGCTGCTGAACTCGACAAAGTGTACGAGTCAGCACTTGATCGAATGGAGCGGGAATACATCTCGGCGGCCCAACAACAGCAAGCAGACCTTGAACAGTTTGAATATCAGGATGCTGTTGGCCAGCAGGCTGAGTTAGAAGACCAATTTCAATACAATGACGCTACTAACCAGCAGATCGAAGCTGAGGAGCGCCAGCAGGAGCAGGATGTTGCTTTATTGGAAGCTCAAGATGAGGAGCAGTTTCAGTACCGTGATGCTGTAGAACAGCAAGCGGATGCTGAGGAGGAGCTCCAATACCGCGAAGCTACCCAGCAGCAGATTGAAGAGGATGAGGCTGGGATTGCTGCTGAAATCAGAGAGCTTCGCAGAGCTGGGCTAACTGAGCGGGAGGCTGAACTTGATGGCACCGCCGTTTCTGCGCAGGATCAAGCGAGATTAGACACGTTGCGGCAGGATGATCCCGGATTGTACCAGGCCCTATATGACCAGCACAGTGGCGTGAAGCATGCTATTCTTGAAGAGTTAGATTCAGAGGCTGTCACCCCAAATTTTCAAGAGCAGTTGAATGGGCTGCTCGAGGGTGTAGATGATGGATTCAGGGAGCGGAATGCGGAGTTAATCGCTGGGGTAGAGGCGGCTGTTAATGGTGCCAATGGGACCGCCGCACAGGAAGGGTTGGCAGAAATCGACCGGAAGGTTCGAAACTGGAAAGCTGGCCAGCGTCGCAAGGCTCGACGCGCTCGCGCTAAAGGTGAGGCTGCGGCCAGAGACGAGCGGGCAAAGCGGATGCCTGAACCGGAGCCCACAAAAGCGCCAAAGGCTGAAGAGAAGACTGCTGCCAAATCAGAACCTTCAACGAAACCTGAAGTTGTAAACCCGACGCCGCCTACGAAACCTGCCCTAGAGCGGAAGGTGAAGGTGTATCCCAAGAAGAAATCCGAACCGCGCGGTGCTGATAACGAACGGCATATCCTAACTAGCGCAGGGAAGCCGTTTAAAACCATCCCTGCTGCCAAGCGTGCGGCTGGTAAAGTCGGATTAGGATTGGACGACGTGGTGGAGGTTCAGGGCGGGTATGCCGTGAAGCGTCCGCGTAGTGGTTTGAAAAAGGCGGCTAATGATAAGCCAGGAGCTTCGACTGTTACGAATGAAGAGCAACCCACATCCCCCCCAACAGATCAGGCTGATCAGGGGCGCGGAGGACAAGGCAAGCCTGATGCCAATCCTCCTGCATCTTCTTCCAGCGTTAAAAATAAACCTGCAGCCGCTGCAAAGGAAAACTTGGAAGACTTTGGAGAGAAACTAGGCGGTGCTCGAAAAGACACCTGGGCTCCAAGTTTGAAAGATCAGTCAGATGATGACTTATCTACTCAGCCGCTGAGTAAGATCTGGCCTAAAAAGGATATTGAATCAATTGAGGCAGTGCCTGAAGCTGCTGTTGCCACCGTTCTGCGGGATAGCATTCCAAATAAACCCCGGAAAGCATATGCAGTTGCTGGATGGGTTAAGAAGGTCCGTCAGGTTCAGAGCTTACTTGAGATGGCCCAAGAGATGGGGTCGGAAAAGTTTATTTCTAAACTTCGAAGCGCTACAGGGATGTCCACCCTGCCGCACCTCGCTGATAAAATTGAGCTCATGACCAATATTGACCGCTCTGACTGGAAGCGAGTAGGCGAAGTTCGCCGCTATCCTAATGCTTACAGGTTTGTTGAGCGTAAAAAGGTGCCGTCCCCCACAGCTCATGCCTTCATCGACAAGCGGATAGTGGAGACGCGGGGTGATGCCAGTATGGATGCGTTGTTAAATGCAGTAAAGGAGCGCCTTGGTACTGAGGTCAAAGCTCCACGAATGGCCTTTGAAGTTCGCGGACATAAGGGCGCATATGGGATCAACAAAAAGGGCGACAAGCTTTACCGTAAATTGAAGATGTTCGATGATTCGAAACAAGCATTTGCGTACGTGAAAGAAAACTACGACGAGTTGGTGAATGCATGGGAAGAGGTGAAGGCAAGGGAGAACGTAAGTAAAAAGGATGTTCGCGGGAAAGTGAACCGCAAGAGGGTGGGGGCTGATCACCGCAAAGGTAAAGATGTCACACCTGAGCGGTTCACTGAAACATTTGGTTTCCGGGGTGTAGAATTTGGCAATTGGGTATCTCAAGGGAAAACCCGCAATGAACGTCAGGGCATGCTCAACGCTGCATATGACGCCTTAATGGATATGGCAAATGTGCTGAATATACCACCCCGAGCAGTATCGCTAAACGGTAAGCTGGGATTAGGACTCGGGTCCAGAGGTTCAGGGTCGGCATCTGCTCACTATGAGCCGGGGAAGGTTGTAATCAACCTTACGAAAACTCGTGGTGCTGGATCTTTAGCCCACGAATGGTTTCACGCCCTGGATAATTATTTTCAGCGCAAACGCGGAGGTGGGAGTGCGGAAGCAGAGCCATACATCACGTATCAGCCAGAAGTGCAGTATAAGCACAAAAGCGGATATAAGGTTTCAGAGTCTCGCTACAAGCAAATGCAACAGTCTGGTGCTATCCGTCCTGTAGAGGTAAGTAACTGGACTCGCGAAGAGAATTTAGTACGCCCTGAGGTTCATGAGGCTTTCACCGAGCTCGTTAAAGCCTTGGATGACTCCCCAATGGCTAAGCGGTCTCGGAAAATCGATGGTGGACGATCTAAAGTTTATTGGAGCCAAATTATCGAGCGGGCCGCGCGAGCGTTTGAAAATTACATGATCGCGAAGATGCAACGTGAAGGTTACCATAATGACTACCTCGCGAATGTGACCAGCTTTGAAGATTTCGCCAGAGATAAAGATAGTTATCCTTACCTTTTGGAGAGCGAATTACCTCCTGTGGAGGCCGCTTTTGATAAACTTTTTACCACCATCGAAACACGAGAAGGTACGGATGGCGGGGTGGAACTGTTCCGTACTGGTGAAGATAAGTCTTCCGAAACATCCCCAGGGATGAAGAAGGCTAGGAGAGTTGTCAAAAACCTCCTCGGCCCCAACGTGTCAGTGCAGGCAGTAGATAAAATGCTTACTCCTCAGGGACAGAACGCACTGGGTAGTTATCGGAATGCGCTGGTTACCTTGGTGAATAAACCTTCAGTTCTGGATACCGCTCATCATGAAGCTGTCCATGCGGCGATTGATTTGTTCTTAACTCCTGAGGAGAAAACCAAACTATTCGACTCTGAGCGGTCCCAGGGCATGAGCGATTTGGATGTAGAGGAGAAAATTGCCGAGGAGTTCATTCAGTACGCGAAGGACCGGAGCGGGTTTAAAGCCAAGGTGAAGCGGATTGCTTCGAAGGTCATGCGTGCGGTTAAGGCGTTGGTGGGATACCGTGGAAAAACGCGAGCAATTGATACTACCCGTAAGTTGTACGACCAAATGCTTAGCGGTGAATTAAAGCAGCGTGAGCAACAGGTGAGCGCAGATGAGTTGTTTTACTCTACCCGCAAAGATGTTGCTAACTTCACCCAAGAAGACGGCTTAAGGAATTTGGAGTGGCTGCAGAGCGCAGAGCCTACCGCCAGCGTGAAAGGCGACGAGGTTCCTGCTGAGGTTCGGACCAAAAAAGAAACCATTGAATGGGGGGCTAAGAACTGGGAAGAGCGGGGGTTACCTAATGAAGTCCCACAGGTGGATTTAGGTGACATTCGGTTAGATAAAGGCTCTCTTAAAAAATCTGTAAATCACGGCATTGGTAACAAAAAGCGAGTAGCAATTCATATGCTCCATGACGCGGTCATGGGTAGCCGTTTGCTCGGCTTAGTCCCTCAGAAAAATCCTGGGATGGATGGGTTCATCTTGGGAGCCCCGGTCGAGATTAATGGGGCACGGCATGAGCTTGTTTTTATGGTGCTTCGAGATGTTAATATCCAACGACTTTACATTCATGAAGCTGTTCTTTTGGACGAAAAAAACAACCCACGTGGTTCCGTCAAAACCGCCGCCAAGCTATCACGCTCCAAGCCGCACGGAGAACCACGTGGGATTATATACAACTTTATGAAGGAACTCCTTGAGGCGCAAGAGGAAAAGAAAAACAATCCCCCGGATAATCCTCAAGAGGTTAAGTATCGGACTGAAGAGCAGGCTGAGCAGCGGAAAGAGGGCGAGACTCTCCTTCAGCGAAGCCGAGATGAGGCGGCGGAAACCCTTAAAGCGTTTCTGAATAAACGGAAAGACGCTAACGCAAAAACCGATATTTCCGCTTGGGACACTCTCGCAGGAACAATTTCATTCTATTCCAGTAAAGTCCCTGCACTTCGACGCCTGTTTGAGGCCGCTCAGCAGCTCAGGGATGATAAACACTTTTTTGCTGAAGACATCCTCGGCGAAGGGGAGAAGGATATTGGCGACTTGAGGAGGTTTAAAAATAAAAACAAATCCGAATATGAGCGCCTGAATCAATACATCGTGGAGCGTGACCGTAATGCAGTGGGATACACCGTAAAGGAAGACCGCACAGGCCGCTATGTTGTTCGCAACCCTGACGGGGACGCTGTGAGCTACTTTGAAGCTGAGGGTCCTGCATGGGAGTTTGCCTTCAAACGAGAAGTTGAGGATTACATCAAAGCTGGAGGCACCGAGCTGGGCGGCCAAATGCTTTTGAAGTACCGCCAGATTGGGAACAGGCTCTACAATCAGACTCGTGGTGAGATCCTGAGCTTGAAGGAGTATATTGAGCAAAACGGGACCAATGATCAGATTCAAAAGATGTCAAGCGACCTCTTTGACGCGCTCAAGCAGATGGGGGACCGCCGAGGTCATTACATGCCCCGTAAGCGTAAGCCTGGGAAGTACCTTCTCTACGCACAGAAAGAAGGCGAAGCGCCAATTTTAGAGACGTTCACTCATAAGACTTTACGCGAGAAGCAGGCTCGTGAATACGAAAAGGAGGGTTATAAAACCACCTTGAAGATTAGTGAGACTCCAAGCGAAGATGCCTTCATGGATGCTGGAGTAGTGGCTTTGAATGACATGATTCAAAACGCCCTCAAGAAACTGGAGAATTCCGCAGATGCAGTAACGCTGGACGACGTGGGCGTGAGTTATAAAACCATCGATTATAACTTAAAAGACGGTGGTGCTGAACCGCACTTGGTTTTGACTGATGAGGATTTAAGGCCGTTTACCCGGATCCTGAAATCATTCGGTGGTGTTCGGTACGATGATAAGCAAAACGGACTTGGTGAGGTCTGGCGCTTTAAAAATCCGACTCCGGAGCTCAAAAAAGCTCTGGCTCAGGCAATGTTCCTGCACCAGCATGGAACCATTGAACCCATGCAGAAGTTTACTGAACAGCTTAACTCTCAATTGGCTGAGGAAATCCATAGCCGAGGCAGTCGCTCCAGTAAAATTGGGCGAAATGTAGCTGTCGGGGATGATGTCTGGCGCGGATATGAAGAAGATTCCGTTCGAGCAATGACCATGGCAGCAAAATCCACTGCGGGCGGTACTGCTAAGCGCCAGATGGCCCAGCGAATGACTAAGATTATCACAGGAATGGATATTGATTGGGGTGAATATCGCGAAGCTCACATGAAGGAAAATGGTGCTGTCGAAGGTGATTACACAGCCAGCACCAATGCCTGGAAAGACTACCAAAAAGAGGTCAATGAGCGGCGTATCGATTCCGCAACTCAACCAAACTCGTACAAAGAGGCGGTTAGCTACAGTCGTGACATGCTTCGAAATGAAGAGAACTCCGAGCGGATCATTGGCCAGCTCCGGGGGCTAGCTGCATTCAAGCACCTCTCAGGCGTATCGAGTGGTATTGTCAACTTAACCGCTCTGGGAACGACGGTCCCTGCAGCAATGAAAGCGTTTGGCAATATAGACCTGCGCAAAACACCAGGACTACTCGCCCGTGGTGCCCGAAACTACGGACGCTATTACATGCATTCGCGATTCGGGAAGGGTGAATCCCTGAAAGGAGAGGATGCGTGGTTGTTCGATCAAATCAGCAGCAAAGGTTGGGATGACGCGCTCCAGAACGAAGAGGCGGTTAAAGTCCTCCAGAACAGCCTTCAGAGTGGCTGGAGCAATGTCATGGACAAGGCAATGTTTGTGTTCAGCACAACTGAGCGGATCAATCGCGGATCCACAATCGCCGCTGCTTACTACGGGCTCCGCAGCCAGGGGCTAACAAAAGAAGCCGCTCTAGATCAGGCAAAAGAAATCAGCGATAAAGCTCACGGCATTTACGGAAAAACCAACCTGCCTTCCTGGGCACGCGGATCCAGTCTAGGAGCTCAGGCTATGCGCTCCTTTTACATGTACAAGACCTTCACCCATAACTACGCCCAGGTTCTGGGGCAAATGATTGGTAAGCGTGATCCGAAATCCGTAGCTTTTATGCTGGCAGCCCCGGCAATTCTGGCGGGCCCTGGAGCATCATTGGTTACTCCAGTGGCTACCCACATGATTAACGCAATCTTTAGCGCTGTAGGGCTCGAGCCTCCAGATGACCTGGAAGAAGAGTTTTACCTGTGGGTGAATGATACATTTGGTGACACCGCTGGACGATTCGCTCGAACTGGCGCTGTGGGCGGCTTAACCGGGGTGAACATGAAAGGCTCGCTCGCTGTTGAATTCGAGGACTTCATTCCCAAGACTATCCCAGACCTGCTCGGAGCGCCGTACAGCTTAGTAGAAGACACCTTCAAGGGCGCGGGTAACCTTGCTCGAGGTGACACCCTGAAAGGTCTTGAGCAACTCTCCCCGAGGTTCATCGCTAGCCCGATCAAAGCTGTGCGTGAATCCACTGAGGGGGTTACCAGCCGTAATAACCAGCCTGTGTTCTATGGAACTGAGCCTCTTAAAGCGAATATGACCGATGCAATGCTGCGAATGCTTTCCTTTAACCCTGCTCGGACTAGCATTAAGCGGGAAGAGCAATGGAACGAGCGGCAGGTAGAGGATCGGTATCGGGATGACCGCACCGACATCTATGCTCGTATGCGTCGTTGGAGATTGAGTAATGGCTCTATGGCTGAATGGGCGGATCTTCTCCGAGATGTGGAGGAGTATAATGCGCGGGTACGTAAGAGTAGGTTCAGAAGCCTAAGCTATATCACCCCCGCAAGCATCAAAACTCAGCTTCGCAACATGGATCGACCGAAGAAACGTGAGCGAATCCGGGCAGGGGAGGCTACCCAGAATGACCCTGGGGCGGTGGAGTTTACTTCGGCTGATGGGGGTGCTGGTGCGCAACGGAGAAGTGCTCGGCGAGATACGCGGAGAAATATTCGATAAAAGCATTTACGTACACGTACGAAAAATGCTATTCTGATTTAGCTGCAACCAACGCGCTGACGAACTGGAGCGCAACCCACCATTTATCCGGGTGGGGCCAGTTTGAGTGAAGCGGGGTGCAGCTCCATTTTAGAACCTCAGGATTGGAGTTGGTCCAAATAACTCTAATGGGGTGACGAGGACGGAGAGACGTCCGACAATTTATGACAGGGTAGTGAAGCGGTTTCACGTTAGGCTCATAACCTAAAGATGCGGGTTCGATTCCCGCCCCTGCTACCATTTTAAAGTTCCCTTAGCTCAACTGGATAGAGCAGGAGGATTCTACCCTCTCGGTTGTGGGTTCAAATCCTGCAGGGAATGCCATTTTTCTTTGCGTAGCTCAGCTTGGTAGAGCGCTCGGTTTGGGACCGAGAGGCCGTTGGTTCGAACCCAGCCGCATAGACCAATTTATAGCATAGGTGGTGTAGGAGCGGGGCCGTGAGGCCTGACGATCCAAGCAAACATACCGGAGTCATGACCGGGGCTGAAGGTTGGAATCCTTCCCATGCTCCCAATTTAAGGAGTCCTTCCCGCATGCTGGTCTGTAACACCAGTGGCTTCACAACTGTGCGGAAGTGGCCGATGGGCGCAATACCCTGGGGCTCCACCAATTTCAGGAGGTTTCTTCTTCACCTTCCAGTCCCTGAACCTGTTCTCTCAGGGGAGGGGCTTCTTTTTATTACTCAGGTAAGGGTTTTTACTGTTTAGTAATAATCCAGATTTGGGTAAGATTCACACACGGAGAGGTGGCAGAGTGGTCGATTGCGGCGGTCTTGAAAACCGCTGAGCCGCAAGGCTCCGGGGGTTCGAATCCCTCCCTCTCCGCATTAAAATAAATATACCAACTTGCACATTCAAGCTTGCGAATATTTTTGATCCGCTAAGTGTTTGGCATGCTTGAAAACTTAAAAGATGTAAGGAGCCCCTTGGCGATTATCGGTCTGTTTGCGGGGCTGGTGGAGGTGTCTATAGTTGCCGGACTAGGTAAAGTTGATGACCCTGTTAACCAACGAATATTACTTTTTTTTATAGTCGCGTACCCAGTGCTGATAGTTCTTTTGTTCTTTTTAACACTGAATTTTAACAGAAAAGTTTTGTACGGGCCATCTGATTTCGATGATCAAGAGCACTTTATGAGGCTATTTGAAATAACTAATTCTGCAGCATACAGTGAGATAGAAAATATACATAAAAAATTATCAGATGGTGCTGATGAAACAGATTCTTCTCAAACTAATATTAAAGAATATAGTAACCAAATTGATGAAGTGGTGAATAACTTAAGAGAAGATCATAAAAAGTATAGAAAGCGATATTTGAATAATACTAGCGGAATGAAGAAAGATATATCTGGTAAAATTATACTAGATCTTATGCGGGCAGCCTTGAGAATGAGAGGTGAACAAGGGGCAACATTAGATGATTTAAAGAATTTAACAAATATTGATGAAAGGGAACTTTTTTATAATATCTCAAACTTAATGCACCATCGAAATATCATAAGCAAAAGGGTGCCTAAAGGCAAAGGGTCAGAGGTAAGATATTACTGGATGGAAGTAGACGAAAGCCCATTAGATTTTATCTTGGATTGATCCTAAAATAAGCCTCCCCATCCGCCTTGGTCGCCGCCCCCTTGTAGTGATCATACAGAATGCTCACATTTCCCCGGTGGCTGAGAAGGGTAGCGGTCTTACCCGCATCCCCGTTCATCGCCACGTGGTATGATGCAAAGCTATGGCGGAACGCGTTATGAGGAAGTTTGATGCCAGCCTTCTCTTGGATCTGCTCGCGCCGCTTGTCCCACATGCGCTTGCTAAGTGCGAAACCTTCGCGGGCCTGCTCGTGGTTCACGGCCCACTCAAGCCACGCCCATAGATTATCTGGAAAGCCATCTATATAAGCTCTCTGTTTATTTTTTGCCTGGGCGGCTGGGATCAGGATCCCGCGCTGTTTGAAATGAATGTTCACCAGCTCTAGACGGGCGCACATCGATGAGCGAATTCCGCCAAATGCGTTTAAGGCGGTGTACGGCACAGCCTCCGGGTAATGCTCCAGGGCAGTATCTATGAAGAGCTGCATATCAGGGACGGTGAGAAACTCAACCTCTTCTCGTATGACGTGGGGCAGCTCGACGTTTTTAAATGGTACCTCGAGAAGGTAACCCCGCTTTACGCACCAACGGCAGAACCCAATGGCTGTAGACATGTGGTTCTTTACGGTTACGGGAGAAAACTCCATAGAGATTTTTGCTGCGAACTGCTGGGCAAGATCATCATCCCAGTCTACAAAAGAATCGGGCATAAAGGCAGCTATCCTCTCGAAGTGCTTCCTTTTTGCTCTTTGGTAATTTTCGTCACGTCCGAGCATTTCCTTCACTCGTTGGTATTCAGTGATCGCGTCCTTCACGTCGATCTCTTTGACGGTTCGACGCTCCCTCCATTCGCGGGCGGCAAGCAGGACGTTGGTAGCGCTGCCAGTGATCTCTATAGCTTCAGCCATGATGCTGGCCTCAGCGGCGTTTATCTTCAGGATGGAGGTCCCTTCCCGCTGAACTTGCTTCCCGAAGTCGTTCAGATAATCGTCACGCTCCCGCTCGGTGGTGAAGAACTTGAATTTCCGCTTATTGTTTTCGTCGAGCCACTTCACTCCGAAGGGCTTTTTTCTTCCTGGGGCATTGTATGCTTTAGGCTTCATGGCGGAGTATTTTAGTTTGGTACATTTCTGCAACTGCAGTTGCATTTTTATTCGTTATTACGGTGTTTAATTGTAATTACGGTGTTTAAGCATCCAAGCCTAAAACATGAAAAACCCCTGTAAACACTGGGTTTAAAGGGGTTTTGGTAAGATTTGAAAAATGTTTTGGCGGAGAGAGAGGGATTCGAACCCCCGGAGCCTTGCGGCTCAGCGGTTTTCAAGACCGCCGCAATCGACCACTCTGCCATCTCTCCGTGCCCGCCCTTCGTACCGTATTTCCGGGAGCATGCCAAGTGCCCATTTACGAAGAGCGGGCTTCATTGCCCGCCTTGGCTTAGCGGTAGCGGGGCAGGTACTCTTTTTCCGCCCGGAACATTTCGTTGCACATCTTCCGGATTTCATCGGTGGAGCACACGGCGGCACTCAGCGGATCCAGCATCAAGGAGTGAATGGCCATTTCTTTGCTGCGTTGTACGCAGGCCTCTGCCGCCAGGGAGAACATGGATAAGTTGGCTCCACTGACTGCGGCCATCTGAGGAGGTAAGGCGCCATAACGAATGGGCTGAACGCCATTGCCGTCACAGAGGCAGGCGACTTCCACACATTGATCGGCGGCAAGGTTGCTGATCAGCAGGCCACTGCCCTGTTGAGGCTGATTCATGACGTTGCCGTGTATGCGGAAGGGGCTGTTCTTTTCCCGGGCCTCGATGATCCAGGAGGCGTACTCCCAACTGCGCTCCCAGTTCATCTCCTCTTTTCCGGAGATCATGTTGCGCCGCATTTCATCATTCCGGGCACGCCAGTCTGGCCAATTGCTGGCGTAAAAGCGGGAGCCGCCGTCATAGCCACTGCGCAGGTATTTGCGACCATCTTCGGATTTACGGTACCAGGGGAGATACTCAGACAAATGCCCGGAGCTTTCCGTGATAAAGGCTCCAAACTGGATGCACATGTGTTTCCGGACCAAATCCATCTGATGCTTGGGCCGATCCTCCCGTTCCGGAGGCATTCCGGAATGGGTATAGTCCAGTTCCGGATGCATCTTGCCGGAAACGCGCTCCTGTTCTGCCAGTTTCAATTCTTTCTGGAAACGGTCCTTGAGAAGAGGATAGAGGTCTTTGCCTTTATGCTTCAGCTTGGTGAACCAGGCCAGGTGGTTGATCCCGGCACATTCCCATTCCATCTCACTGTAGGGAATGTCCGCATACCCCGCCAGCAGATGACTGGTTCCTTGGACACTGTGGCAGAGACCGATCACCGGCAAGGAGCTGACCCGGGCCGCTGCCGTGCACATAATGGACATCGGGTTGGTGTAGTTGAGCACAATGGCGTTGGGGCAGAGTTGCTCGCAGTCGCGCAAAATATCCAACCAGGCGGGAACGGTCCGCAAGGCTTTAAACATCCCTCCCGGTCCAATGGTGTCCCCGATGCACTGGTCGATGCCGTATTTCAGCGGGATATCATTATCCAGTTCTACACATTGAGGGCCGCTGACTTCGATGCAGTTGATGATGTAATCGCTGTCTGCGATGACCTCTTTCCGGTCGGTGGACGCCAGTACTTTCCAGGGAGCCCCTCCCTGCGCTTTGACCATACGGCGGATCAGGCGTGCGCTGAGCTTAAGGCGTTTTTCATCCAGATCCACCAGGGCAAAGGTGCCGCCCTGCTGGCCGGGGGTTCTCAAAATGTCATTGAGTACGCGGGGGGTGAAGGTGCTGCCTGCACCAATGAAACTGACTTTAATTTTTCGGGAAAATGAACCGGGAAGACCCTTTTCCTGGGCATCCTGGGTATGGGCGGCGTGACCGATTACTTTTTTCTTTGCGGGCATAAGATTCTCCGGGGGTGAAGAGTGTATCCTGCCTGATCTGGGCCCAGTTGCGAAGGGAAGTTTCTTGATGCCTGATCTGCAAAATGTGATATAGGGGTATGCCACCACGTGATCCATTTTATGGGATTCTTCCTGATGTACTGACTGCCCGGGAGGAAAAACATCTTCAGGATGGCTATTTCTGGGATAATTCCATTCGCAAAGATCAGGGTTCGGTGGTGATACAGTTGACCTTGAGTGGATCTGCATTTTTTGAGGATGTGTCTGGAAAATCTTCTGTGAAACCTGGCCAGGTCATGTTGTTTTGCTTTGAGGAAAACAGCAGCTACGGGATTTATCCGGGGGATCCTGATCCCTATCATCACATTTGGGTTGAGGTATCCGGAGCTCTCTTAATTCAAGCGCAGCTTGAGCAATTACGCGGTCGCTTTGGCTCTGTACTTAACTGTTCGCTGAAAGGGGAGGCCGGGCATCTCATGCGTCAGTTGGTGGATGAGGAGAAGCATCAACAATCCCGGGATCGTTTGCTTCGAGCTGAAGCGGTCTACCGCCTTTTTCTTTCCTTGCTGCGGGAGCAATTGAGTGGTCAAAAGGGACGGGACCCCGTGGCGTTTGGTCGCTATCTCATGGAGAGTCAGTTTCGTTCCCCCCGCAGTCTACAGGATTGGGCAGAAGAGGTGGGTTTGAGCCGCGAACATTTCAGCCGGGAGTTTTCCAAACGCTATGCTGAGAGTCCTGCCGCGTTTCTAAGAAGGCTTCGGCTTCAGCATGCTCATACCTTGCTGCATACCCACAGTATGCACCTTGCGGACGTGGCTGCGGCTAGTGGCTTCGCGTCAGCGCAAACCTTTCATCGGGCCTACCGAAAGGCCTACGGCGTGCCTCCGGGGCGGAACCGGGGCGCTTGATCCGGGTTTCCGGTTTTGACATTCATCCACCGCCTGATTGAATACGCTGTATGAGCTGTTTTGTGTATATTGCCTTGAGTTTGGATGGGCAGATTGCCCGCGCGGATGGAGGTCTGGATTGGCTGGAGACCGTGCCGAATCCCGATGGAAGTGATTTCGGATTCGCGGAGTTTTTGAGTCGGGTGGACGCCCTGCTCATGGGGCGGGCCACCTTCGAAAAAGTGCTAAGCTTTGGTGAATGGCCTTACAGCCTGCCCGTGTTTGTGGCTTCCTCGACCCTGCAGGGTGTCCCGGAGGCCTTATCCGGAAAGGCAGAGATTCTCTCCGGAACTGCCGAAGAGATGCGGGCTGCTCTTCAGGCACGAGGTTATGAGAATCTGTATATCGATGGAGGGCGGCTGATTCAGAATTTTTTGAAAGCGGACTTAATCGATGAGTTGATTCTCACCCGCTTTCCGATCTTATTGGGAGAAGGAATTCCACTGTTTTCGGCCTTGCCGGCGCCGCTGCCCTTTGAGCATGTGGAAACCGAGCTGATTGCCAACATGCTTACGAAATCACGGTATGTGCGTAAACGGAGTCAGGGGGTAGTCCTGACTGTTTGAGAACCGGGGTAGGGTCTTGCTTAGGGCAGTTCGAAGGTGTTGGTTTCCCCGCGCTGTAACAAAACGGGTGGATCTTCACCTAGTTGCACTTCGATGTTATCTTTTCCGATTTGGAGCAAGGTAAAGGGAGGCAGGGCCTCTCCTTCTTTCAGAATCAAGGCATCGCCCTGCTTGGGTCGCCGGACAAAGGCGACGGTGGAGCCGTCGGGACGGGTTAAAACCCCTGCGTAGAGATAGGTCACCGTTTCAGGAGGCACGGGTGTAGGAGGTGGCAGCTCTTCCGGTGGCGTTGGTCGGGGTGTAGCCTTCGGACGGGGCTGACGAGGGTTGCGCGGCTTGTCCGGTTTCGGGGTGGGCTTCGGGTTGCGGGGGCGGGGCGCTGCTTTATAAAAAGGGTTTGGGGGGCGCTCGCCCGGGTCCAGAGCCTGTTGTTCCATGATCATGGCGCTGAGCGGAGTCGGGGTCGGCTGTGGCGCCTGGTTGCGGCTGCTGCCAAAGGGCAACGCTTCCTCCCGATTGCCCATGAGCAAGGTCCAGCTGAACCAACAGGCACAGCCAAAGAATACCAAGACCGAGGTGATGGCAATGGCCTGAGGGTCTCCTTCTTTCAGCGACTGAATCAGTTTCATGTCAGTGCCCCCGTGCCCGGGTTCGTTGTTGCGCCGGGGAAACCTGTTCCTGCAGAAGTTTTTCTCCGGCTCCAAACAGGAATGCGCTGAGGGTTGCGGTCATACGCACTTCATTGGGTTGGCGCAATTGGGTTTTCTCCATGGCGATGTTGCGCAACAGCATGGCCCGACCTTGTTGGAACATGGCCTGCCATAATTTATATAAGCCTTCCATGTCTCCTTCAAAGGTGACGCGCAGTGGGTATTCTTCCAGAAAGGATTCGCTGCCTTCGCTCACCTGATGCTGGATCAAGGGTAAGGGATCAATGCTACGAATATCGGCGATGCCGTACTCAATCGCGGTATCCACCAAGCGTTCTACAGCCCGAAGTTGCAGCATCCGTTCGCGGGCGACTTCGTTGCTCATCACTTCATCCTGAAGACCCAATAGGGCCGGAACCTGAATTTTTTGTGCCCGTGCTTTTCTGCGTAGTCGCTCCCGAACCAGGTACAGGTGGAATTTGTAATCAATGACTCCGACTTCGACTCCACCCTCTTCCGAAGGATCTTTCAGGCTGCTGAGCTGCTCCTGGAGTTCGCTCCACTCCAACTTACGCCGATTGAGATGCTGTTGCATTTCCGCTTTTCGACGTAACAGCGGGCCTTCTCCCTGAAGGTAACCGGTCCGGGCCAGCTGTTGGGTTTTGCTTTCGATTTCCTGACGGAGGATCGCACGTTCCTGAAGCTGGGGACGCAGGAAAATCACGTAGCCCAAGCTAAGCAGTACCGCGAGGACGATGAAGGCAATGACGAAATACTGCCGTTCGCTAAGTCGACCGGTCTGCATTATTCCCCGCCCTCCACGGCATCGCGTAGTTTCAAATCGAGGACAAAGCGGCGGTAGCCGGTGGAGGTCCACTGATCATCGCGTAGCGGGTTGATGAAAATAAAGTCGTCACTGAGCAGGTCAGCCTGGGTGACATCTTCATGGGTGCGCAACGATTCGATCAGCGCTTTCACTGTGCTGAGATCTTTCTTTGCGGTGAAGCCCTCCACAATGATGCGTTTCATTCGCGCATCCCCTAAGGTGGCTGCGTTTCGGGTATCCTCCATACGGTCTGCGAGCCGGATTTCCGGAGGCGCTTCCCGTCCAGCCTGGCGTTCCGCTTCGGCGATGGCCTCCAGCCGGAGGCGTAAGTAGGATTCGCCATCTCCTAAAAAGGTCAGGAAATCCCGATCCGCCTTGTTCTGGGCGATATGCAATGCGAGATCCCGGATGCGGGCGCTGTTATTAACGAAGCGGATCAAGGGCATGGTCATCTCTTCGACCATCCGCATTTTTGATTCAATGCTCTCGATCTCGCTGCGGATTTTTTCACAGCGTTGCAAGGTATTATTGTGCCGGTTGAGAATGGCTTGTTCCCGCTGAAACGCGATCCGGGTCAGAGCAATGATGCAGGCCATACTGAGCACGGAAAAGATCCCGGTCATGGCCCAGTAGCGCTGATTGCGCTTGCGGGAATGCATCGAACTCAGCTCTGCTGGAAGCAAGCTGGCCGGGGCCCGGGACATTCCCAACAGGTCCGCGGCCATGCCGGCGGCCACAATATGTGTGGCGGATTCCTGTTGCTCAAGGCCGGCGATGCGTCCCACCCGATGGATGGAGAGAGGAGAGGCGGATTCCAGTGCCTGGCGAAGGGGTTCCCAGAGCGCGCCACCTCCCGCGAGCATCATGCGGGTGGGCGTTTCCTGTCCGGCCATACGGACAAAGGCATCGGTTTCGCGGATCCAACGACTGACAAAGAGGTCCAGGGCCTGTTTAGCCTGATCGGGCAGTTCGTCGGTCGACTGCATGCTGACCCGTCGACGTTCCGCTTCGGGAGGGGATACCTCCAGGGCCTGAGCTAAACTACGGTTTAACTGTTCGACTCCCAATGCCGCAGAGCGTGCGGAATGAATGCCCCGGCCATCTGCCAGCACCAGTTCCGTATGGGTGCGTCCGATCTCCGCAAAGAGGGTGAGGCTGTGGATGGGTTCACCCAGTGCCACAACGCCATTGTAGAGGGCGATTGGCGCCGGGGCGAGATTTTCAACCCAGCCTCCGCTTTCCACGAAGGGTTCCACCAGGTTCCGTAGTTGATCCGGCCGGCTGAGGGAGAGCAGCAGGCGTCGTTCACCTTGTTCATCGGATGCAGGCGTTGCACTGGCCTGCATGAGTGTGTCGGTCATGTCATGGAAGCGCTGTGCTTCCATGTCCGCCACCTGTTCCAGGCTGCGGGGATCTCCTTCATCCCGTAGTAAGTTTTGGTAAAGAACCTGGCTGCCGTTGACTGCGATCCCCATGGGGATCTGTGACCATTTCTGTTCTTCCAGCCAGCGTTTTAGCGCATCTGCAGGTTCCGGATGGTCGGCCGGAATAGGAATGTCTTCCAGCGTTTTGACCTGCATACGCCCACCGCGGCGCTGGGCCAGCACCGCTTTGATGGACAGCTGTCCGGGATCCAGTCCCAGAGCCATGGTGCGGGGAGACGCCATGTCAGTCGGAAATGGTTTCGTCGGGGTCGGCGTTGTTCTCGATGAAACGCCCCCGGGTTTCAGCTTCATCCGGTGTATCCCAGCGAACGGGAACCAGATCTTCGCCCCGTTTTGAAATCAGGGTCGCGGTTACAAACACCAAGAGGTTTTCCTGTTCCCGGGTGACCGTGGTCCGTGAGAACAGTTTTCCGAAGAAGGGGATGGAGCTGATCAGAGGAATCCCCCGGACTTCATCCTGTTCCCGTTGGCGCATCAGACCGCCCATAGCCACGGTTTCACCGCTTTGCACCAGCACCTCGGTTTCAATTTCCCGGCGGGCCAACTCAGGGAACTCAATGCCGAAGTTAGGAAGCAGGGGGAGATTGTCCACGTTGCCATCGTCATCCACTGTATTGGTGTTGGTGTTGACGACCGTTTGAGCCACATCGCGGAAACGGATCAGTTCGGTGATTTCCGGACGCAGACGAAGGCTGATATCCCGACGATTTGCGCCTACAGATACGGTGGCTTCAAGCTGATATCCGGTTTCCAGGGTTTCCACTTGGGGATCACGGATCAGCAACTCATCCCGGTTTTCGCCGGTGCCAAAGGATTCCCGTTCAAAGTCGACGTCGGCAATATAGGAAATATCCCGACCAATGCGGATAAAAGCGGGACGGTTGTTGACTGCGATGACTTTGGGAGCGCTCAGCGTACGGGCGTCACTTTTGGTTTCCAGGGCATGCAGCACGGCCCGGAACTGGGGATCCGTGAGAATCCCGGTGAAGGTACCGGTGAAGCCTGTGCCCGCGTTCACGGAATCGCCAAAGGTAATGTCCGCACCCCGGTTCAACTGCACCGAGGTGTCTCCTGCTTTGGTGGCCAACTCCACCGGACTGAGCAGAAGCCAGTCGATGCCCAATTCGCGGAGATCACTGAGGTTGGTGCTGACGAAGCGGGCTTCGATCAATACCTGCGGCGGGGTAACATCCAGTGCTTCGACCAGCTGATCCACAATGTGCAGGTTGTGTTCGGTGTTTTTGACGATCAGAATGTGGGTGTTGGGATCGAAGAGCAGGTCGGCCCCATCCGGGAAGGTGACAAAGCGTTCCAGAGCTTCCAGCAGGACCAAACTGCCTTCATCCAGTCCATCTGGAGTCAGGTACTGCGTAGGCATCCCGTGACGAATACGATAGAGGCGGGTGTAGAGAGGCGTGGTGGAGCGGCTTTCTTCTGCTGCCGTGATCCAAATGACGGAATCACCCATATGGAAGGTGATGTCCATGTTCCGTGAAAGATAATCAAAGAGGTCGCCGATGCGGATATCCTCCGCATGAATGGTCACCGGAGGGGTGGAGAGGTTGGGGTCGGCAACGAAGTTGAGTTGTTGTTCCTGTCCAAGGTAGGTCAGAATGTCCGTCAGAGACACTTCATCGAAATGGAGGCTGATTTTCTGGTCCAATAACTGGCTGGTACGGGCACGGGGGCGGATATGACTGCTGTCATTTCCCTGCAAAAAGCGCCTCAACTTGTAGGTGTCCGGAACCAGAGAGGATTCTCCGGAATCGAGCATACTGCGGTTGATGGAGTCTTCCCGGCGGATTTGCTGCTGTGCCAGACGCCGGTCATTCAAGGCGGTCATGACTTCCGCTCGCAGCTCGGCTAATCCCGGAGCGTAGGGGTTGCTGTGGCCCACATCCACTAGTTTGACCAAGGCTGCCCGGAAATCCCCTGCCTCATATGCGGCTCGGGCTTCTTCCAGGGCCGGGTCGCTTTTGAGAGGCTTCTCCGGGCTGGGGTTGCTGGTGCAACCTGCCCAGAATAAGATAGCGGCCCCACTGAGGACGCTGAGACAGAGAGGGATGCGGATTCGATCAGACATCATAGAAACGATATTTCCTTCAGGGGACAACCGGGTACTCCCATTGCAACCCGCTGACAAACACGTTGCCATTGACAGAGACATTCAACACGGGAACGGAGCGTTGAATGATGGGGTTGTTGGGATTTTCAAGGTTCCGGATGCGAACCGATTTACTTTGATAATGGTGGAAGCAGCGGATGAGGGGGAAAAAGCTTCGATCATAGCCGGTTTTGGGATCCCCCAATTGTGAGGTGTCCCCGTTGGCCAGTTGTTTCAGTTTCGTTTCTCCCCAGGAAACCGATCCATCGCCATCAATATCGAAGCTGTCGAAATCGTCAGAGCTGCTGGCATTTCCTTCTGAGTTGAGCACATAGCCCTGCCACCAGGTGCAGGGAGTGTCCGAAAACTCATACATGTAGGAATTGCGGGTGACCTCGGGATTGTTGCTGAGGTCATTGGTTTCCGGAAAATCTTCGTTGTCGTTCTGGCCCACCCGCAGCAATGCGGTCGCCCAGCTGTTGTTTTCCACCGGTTTACTGCCATATTGTCCACGGCTTTTGTCTGCAGGACAGATAAACAGCTTAGGGTCTTGGATGTAGTCCGGGTGCATCTCCGAGATCCAATCAAAGACGCCATCCATCTCTGATTCGTGAGGACCTGAGAGGATATCGAGGTTGTAGGTGTTCCAGGCAATGCCGAAGTTTCGGAGACGGGACATACATTGAGTTTGTCTCGCATTCTGGAGGGACGTATTGACCGCCGGTACGATGAGTGAAGTTAGCAGGATGATGATTGCCAACACCACCAACATTTCAATCAACGTAAACCCGCGGGAGGATGGGATTTGCGTTTTCATACTATTCAGACAATCCCTGTCTACAATAGATCTTGGTGGGAGGTCAGCAAAAAAACAGATATGAAATGCAGGAACTGTTTCTAGGTCTTTTTTGTGTAGTTGACGTAAATTGCCTTTAATGGTTATTTTTTTGCGTCAAGTTCCGCTAAGCGTTATGTTCGGTCCAGCGAGATCTGCAGTTGTTTCGCCAGAGCGGGGAGGCTCTCCGGAGTTTCTGTGATCAGGTTGGGGTCGCTACAGGCCCACACGGTTTCACTACCGGGCCCGGAAGCTCCATGACAACCGCCTACCCGCTCGGTATCGAGGCTGACCTGCCAAGGGAAACGGCCGAAAAAGAGTTCGCAGGGGTCGAAACCTGGTTTGTTGTGAATGTCCACATGGGTGGCGAAGTCGGGGGCTTCTCCTGGATCCGTCCACCAGGGGTAGGCCATAAGCCGCCCGGGCTCAGACATCAGGATTAATTCCCCGCTATTGGCATGGTTCAACTCCGGGAGTTCTTCCCGGCTGAGCACCGCATTCAGGCCTTCGAGAGGTTCCAGCGCTTCCCGGGCCGCCGGGATGTCCGCTGGATCAGGGATATACACATGGGCGATCTCATGATCCACCATGGCAAAGGCCCGCGCATCGAAGAGGTCGGGATAGGCCATGCCTTTGACGTTCTGAATACCCAGCAACCCGGCTTCGCGCAGCGCCCGGTTAGGGAAGAGGGCAGGTCCACTGCGGTTATGCATGGCGTAATCCCCCCAGAGCAACACCTCCATGTCCTGTTCGGAGGCTGCCTGAATCAGAGTGCGGAGAAACTGCTCCAGTTCCTGCAGAGCGGTGGCGGATTTCGCGTGGCTGATTCCGAAACGCTGGGTGTCATAATCCAAATGCGGAAGGTAGGTGAACAACAGGTCCGGACAATCAGGACGCTGCAGTAACGCAGAGGTGGATTCAACGATCCATGCACTGGATTTACGGGAGGCGAGGGGGCCCCAGTAGTGCATGAGATTAAAGTTCCGGCCCACGGCATCACAGAGCGCAGGATGTAAATCGGCTGGTTTGGAGTAGCAGGCCTGAATCATTCCGCCCCCATGTTTATGAATGGGGCGGGGGGAGAGAATGACATCAGCAGATTCACCCAGAGACTGTTGCCAGAAGAGCATGCCCACCTGATGTCCAGCTTGCTGGTAGCTTTCCCAGATCCGGGGACCCTGCACCTGGGCTGAGGCTTGTTCCCAGAAAAGCGGCTTACGGAGTGAGCGATGATAGAGGCCGTTGGCCACCATACCGTGTTCTGAGGGCGGGGCGGCGCAACGGAAACTTGCCTGAGCCGGGCAGGTGAGTCCGGGCAGGGTAGAAGGAAGATCATGAAGGGGGAGATCTGCCAGGTGGGGGGAATCCCCCTGGAACAGGTTTCGTCCCAGCGCGGCACATTGGATAACCAGTACTCGTTTGCCCATTAGAAAAAATCACTCAAATGACGGTCTGCAAAAAAATCGATGCCCAACGCGGATTTGATCACGTAGAGGAGGAGAAGGATGAGAAGTCCAACGCCTCCCCCAATGACAGAAACGCCGAGGAGGGTCAACAACGCCAAACTGCCCAGACCGAAAATGGATTGTGCGGCCCGAGAAAGTTTTTGTCTCCAGATGGCCTGTTCCGTTTGGGGGATGCCATTGGATTCTACATGTTCTCCCTGGCGGTTTTTCCAGTCCTGTTCCGCATCCTGTACCAATTGGGTTAGGCGCAGGGCGGTAAAGGGTTTGCCGAGGAAGGCGAACAGGGTCCGGCTGTTCAGAGCTTCGGTGACCAGTTCTTCCGTGCTGAATCCGGTAATCAGGATGCGTGTGGCCGGGTTTCGACGATCTTTCAGCCGACCAAGGAACTCCAGACCTTTGCAACCCGGCATTTCGTGGTCGCAGAGGATGACCCGTAACTGATCCTGATGGGCGATGATGTTTTCGGCCTGTTCCACATCCTGTGCTGTGAATACATCGTAATGGGGCTCCAGAAGTTTCTGGAGAAGAAAGAGCATATCCTTTTCGTCGTCAATGATCAGGATTTTTCCGCGCTCTATGGGCGCTTTAGCAGCCATAGAAACACAAGGGGGCCTCTTGTAGGCCGGAAGGGGATAATAAGGCTGGGGAATCCATCAGAAAAAGTCTCCTATGTGCTCATCAAGGAAGAGGTCAATTCCTAGAAAGCTTTTTAAGAGATATAGCAGGGTCAGGATAAAATAACCAGTTGCTCCTCCCAGAGAGCAGAGTGCGAAGATAATCACCAGGGAAAGTGCACCTAGGATCACCAAAGCTTGGGAACCTTTGACGATTCTTCGATTCCATTTTTTCTTTTCCGTGAGTTCTTCGGGTTCTTCGGAATGGGTATCGATATGACGGACCTGCCAGTCGAGAAATCCATCCTGAACGAGTTGTAGCAATTCCATGCGTGTAAAGGGTTTGCTTAAAAATGCATAGAGTGTGCGACTGTTTAAGGCTTCTTTCAAAAGATCTTTACTCTCATATCCTGTCATGAGGATACGGGTACTGGGATCTTGCACATCTTTGAGATGCTGAAAGTAATCCAGACCCTTTTTATCGGGCATTTCGTAGTCGCAGAGGATCACTTTGATCTCTTCATCCTCCTCTAGAATTTCGTTGGCCTGTTCAACATCCGTGGCGGTGTACACGAAATAGGTAGGCTCCAGAAGTTCCTGGATCAGAAACAACATATCGGGCTCATCATCAATGATGAGGATCTTCCCTTCGCTGACTTCAGATAGCTCTTGCATCCGAGACCACACTCCGGAAAAATTCCGCGTACTGATCACAGACCGCACTCCAATCGAAGCGCGTCACCACCATGTCCCGGGCCTGTTGCTTTTTCTCAGGGGAAGGCGGCTGTTCTAATAGATTCTTCAGCAGCGAGATCAGCTTCTCTTGGTTACTGCTGTCCAGGAGGTGACCATGTTCACCTAGAATCCACCGGGTTGAGGGGGTTTCATGTCCAACCACTGGGATCCCACAGGAGGCGGACTCAATGTAAATGTTGCCAAAGGCTTCGTCCCGGCTCATGTGCAGGAAGACATCTCCGCAGCGGTAGACTTCAGGCATTTTTTCCATGGGCACGGTGATGCGGTGATAGCGTTCCCCCAGAAGTTCTTTGCCGAGGGCATCGCATTCTTCGTCCTGAGGGCCTTTTCCTGCCAGAAGCAGGTGAACATCCTCTCCCAGACCTGCCACAGCCCGCACGCCATCCATCGGGAATTTGGAGGGAATCAGGGCGGAGACCATACAGACGACTTTGGCGTCCGCCGGTAATCCATAGGCACTCCGATCGACCTCACCGGGGGTAAACACGGAGGTGTCGACTCCATTGGGAATCAGGGCGCAGTTCCACTTCTCCTGATTCCGTTCCTGATATTCCGGATTGGTGCACACGAGGCCTTCACAGTTGAAAAATTTGTATTCACTGTTGTTCGCGTAGGCGCACCAGTCGCCATTTTCAGTGACAAATACATGAGCCGGCCGTTTCTTGCCGCCTTTCATGCGCAGGAGCCAATGCACGAAGGGAAAACTACAGGTCACGGTGAGATCATACTCTTCCGGTCGAAACTGCTTCCACAGCGAAGGGCAAAAGCTGAGTTCCTCCCAACGGTATTCGGTACGCAGGGGAGGAAACATGGGACGTTTCCGAAAGGCTTCCCGGTCCTTCATGCTTCCCGGGATGAAGCGGTAAGGGCGATTAGGAAGTTCTTCCCCCGCGCCAATGAGGGTCACCTCAAAGTCGCGTTCGCAAAGACCCAGTGCGATTTGGATAAAGGCCATCTCGGCACCCCGGTTGACTCGATGCAGACCGGGGAGGGCAAACAGAACACGTGGCTTCATAGGGCATCGGGATCCAGTTTGTGGGTGAGGGTATGTAATCCGGAAGCAATGCTTTTATACTTTACGGTCCCTTTCTGGCCACTGAGGGCGAGCCAGGCACAACGCATGGCAAACGCATAAATGTAGACTCCACGAATCCAGTACTCGGCCAGACGGCCATAACAGGCCTGCTGTACCCCGAAACGGGCCCGCCAGATGAGGATTTCTTTCCGTTTGTCCAGCAAGCGGGTGGTGTCTGAGGAGGCTCCGCCCAGATGTGTGGTTTCCCCACAGGCATCAAAACAAACTTTCCAACCATGTCGTCGCATGCGGAAGCACCATTCGGTGTCCTCCCCGTAAAAGAAAAAGCTCTCATCCAGGACGCCAACCTGTTTGACAGCTTCACTGTTCAGCAGCATGAAGGCTCCACCTATCCATTCGACTACGCGGCTGTCAGCCCCTTCCCGTTCCCATTCGAGATCTTCCAGGTCCGCCCAGGAAAAGAGTTTGGGGAGAACATAGGGTAAGCCGAGTGCCCTGGCGGTTTCCCGATCGGGGCGGGGGAATTTTCGACACACATTCTGCACGCTGCCATCTTTGTTGCGAAGCATGCAGGAAAAGGCGCCGCAGTCTGAATGGGCTTTCATCCAGTCCATGGAGGCTTTTAGGCAGCCTTCATGCACCAAGGTGTCACTATTCAGCAAAAGTTGATAGGGGCAATCCGGCAGCTCTTCCTGGCAGAGGCGAATGGAGTAATTGTTGCCGCCAGCAAAGCCCAGATTTTTGTCCAAAGGCATAAAACGGACCCAGTCTTTCCAACTGGGATCTTCATCGAGCGCGTTCTGAATTTGTTCTACGGAATGATCTCCGGAGGCATTGTCGATGAGGAAGACCTGAAACTCACTGTACTGAGACCGTTCGGCAGCCAGGCTGCGCAGGCAATCCAGCGTGAGATCCGGGGTGCGGTAATTGAGGATGTGAATGACCAGTTCAGGCATCAGCTTCCTGGAGGGTGAGGGTGGAGCGGAGTAGAACCCGGCCCATAAGAACCCGGGCCAGGATACGAAGATCCGTACCTACGGCACGGGAAGCACAATACTGCCGCGCGTACACTTTGCGGAGTGATTCGGGAGGATCCTCTCCCAGGAGCAGCTCTTCGCAGAATACCGCAGGGCAATTCCGGTCTGAGGAGGGGCGGGTCTCCTCCTCAGATACAGATACGGGAAGATGGCCGCAGAGATAAAGCTGGTTCTTGAGGCAGGCACCCAGTGCGGGCCAACGATCCAAGTTTAAGGCCCGGAAAAATCCAGTTAGTGCATGTTCGGGAGGAGCAAGTAGTTCCGGGAGGGTGAGGGGTTCCCCGTGGCGATCGTATACCTGATGAGGTTGGAAGGAGCCGGAACCTGTTAGTTTGAACAGCCCGATACACATCAAATAGAATGGAGCCATAAGCAGCCAGAGAAGGGTGGCGGGGATTTTTCCCAACGATACATGAATCAAATCCCCCAGACGGGAGCCCTGACCTACCTCCGCAAGAAGTAGAGGGTCATCCAGGGAAACGGTCACTCCGCTTTCCGGATCAATCATGTGCCGACCGGCGACGATTTTGTTTTCGATTTCCAGGTTTCTGCCCACGTAGGTGCCATCGAGAATCACACAGTCCCGAAGCTCGCTTTGTCCATCAATGACCACATTGTTCCCAATCACAGCCCGGGGGCCGACCGAGCAGAGTGGGCGCAGGCGGCAATCATTGCCTACCATCAGGGGGGCTTCCAGATTACAGGATGGAGGCGTAATCACATTGTAGCCAATGTGGGAATTCTCCTGCAGGGAATAGCCTGGAGTTAAATAATTTTGGATCTCACCGTTCACCAAGGCCATATTCAGTTGGAAATAACTGTTGGCGTCGGGAAGACCCTCGCAGCGGATCCCAAGGCTGCTGGACAGGTCTCCTCCCTGTTGGGGGAGTGTCGCAGAGCGGATCAGGGCCTCTAGGTCATCTGCATTATCCGTGAGCACTCCAAACTCCGGGTGCTCCGGGTTGAGCAGGAAGCTTCCTCCCGTGGGGAGTTCGTTTAATTGCTGCTGTTGCCGTCTGGGGAAACAAGGGGCGCGGAGATAAAAGACGCCCTCCTGCCATAATTCCGGTTTCCGCTTAAACACCGTATCAGGATTTGTGCCCTCCCGGAGGAACGCCATATGCAAATCCAGGCCCCAACGACTGCCGTCCCCGGCATATTGCTCGACATCATGCGCATCGTCCCCCAGCAGGACCCATACATCTTTGATACCGAGATCATGGAGCACCTCAAACCAGTACTCCAATAAGGGACGGTTCCCTAGGGGCAGAAGGGACCAGCCCTCCTGTCCGGTTTCCGCCAGCCAGTCGAGGGAATCCCCGGTGTGAAGCAGGGCTTTCATGAGAGAGCGTTTTTGGCTTCCTCGATGCTGTCCATGATTTCAAAAATTCGATGCGTTCGGGTAATTTCAAAGACCAGGCGGACTTTTTTCTGAAGTCCAACCAGTTTCAGATCGCCACCCCGATTGGTGACGTGTTTGAGCAGGGCAATCAACAGACCGAGACCGGCGGAGTCGATCATGCCTACGCCTTCAAAATCCATAATCACGTTTTGTATGCCATGGTTTCCGTCGAACCACTCTTTAAAGCTGTCGCGGATGCTGTTGACCTGGGCGGCATTGAAATCTCCCTGCAGGGTGACAATGCCAATGGAATCTTCGAGGGCTGTGGTTAGTTGCATGGGCGTCCTTTCTCAGTATGCGCCTTTGCCGAGTAGAACGGCAGGAATGGTTTTTAAGAGGAGTAGAATGTCGTTCCAGAGACCCTGGGTCTGAATGTATTGCACATCCAGTTCGACTTGTTCGTTAAAGGGAATGTCCGAGCGGCCGGATACCTGCCAAATGCAGGTGATGCCCGGTTTGACGTGCAAGCGTTTCCGGTCCTGCAGCGTGTATTCCGCGACTTCCCGTGGAACGGGAGGGCGGGGGCCAACGAGGGACATGTCCCCCATAAGCACGTTGAACAATTGGGGCAGTTCATCCAGACTGTAGCGGCGAATAAAGCGTCCAATCTTGGTGATCCGGGGGTCTTCTTTCATTTTGAAGATCACCCCGTCCCCGGATTCATTTTGTTCAAGGAGTTTATCTTTCAGCTTATCCGCATTCTGGACCATGGAGCGGAATTTGTAGAAACGAAAAACCCGGCCGTATTGTCCCACCCGATTGGATGCGTAAAACACCGGCCCTTTGTCTTCGATGACAATAATCAGGGAGAGAATCAAAAACACCGGGGACAGCGCGAGGATGCCTGCGAGGGAGGCCAGCACATCGATACTCCGTTTGATAAAAAACAAACTGCCCAGACTGATTTCCCAAATCAGAAGTTTACGCCGCTGTCGGCGTTGTAGACGTTTCAGCTCTGCTTTGGACATAGGAAGCTCAAGGCTGTTAAACAGCGCGAGTCTTGCCTGATATACCGCATCATTCATCAGCTGCCCTCCTCGTCGGCCATCATGGTCTCTGAAATCAATTCTTTCACAGCGTAAAGGGCTACGTTGGTTTTGTCACGGCGGAATCGTTCAATATGGTAGGCGATTTTACTAATCATCTCCAGGCCCCGGCCACTTTCCGCGATTCCATCCTCTACACGACTCTCTGCTTTGCGGGCAAAATTGTGGTGATCCCAAGGGGGGCCTTGATCCCGGAACAGGAGTTGGCACTCTCCGCGATGACGGGTCAGGCGGTAGGTACAGAGTTGGGATTCCGGTAGTCCGCTGTGATCAGCCAGATTAGCTGCATGCTCCATCGCAAGGAGGCGAACCATACTGGCATCGAGCTCAGGCCAGCCGTTGGCAATCAACTGAGTATTCACTTCGTTTGAAGCCTGCTCTGCGCCTTCATAGGTGGGAGCAAAGCCCCCGCTACCAATCAACTCTCCCGGATTGGGAAGATGTAGGTGCATGAGGCTGCAGTCGTCTTCACCGAGCTGGTATCCTTTGTCGCGGAGCAGGGTCAGCACATTTTCCGGATGGAACCAGGTGTTGTCTTTTTCAATATGATGCGTGACCGCCTGAATGAGACCTTCGCGCTCACATTCCTCGCCCTCACTGTCCCGGGCCTCAATTAACCCGTCACTGTAAATAAAGAGGTGTCCGCCTGAGGGCATTTGGAAATCAGCCTGCTCTTCTTTTACGTAGGGGTCGCCCATCTCTAAGGGAAGCATCCCGATGGGGAAGCCTCCATGATCCGGAATGACTTCATCCCGTACATGTCCCTCTTCGCTAAACAACAACATGGGGGGGTGACCGCAGCAGAAGCCTTCGACGCTGCCAGTCTGGGTGTTCACGCGAATCATTTGCATGGTCGCGTATAGCTCGGGATCATCCACATAACTGCGGAAGCTGCGATGTATACGGTTGGCGACTTCGAACAGGGGGGCATCCGGTGGTAACCCACGCAGTACTTCGGTAATCAGTGCTTTCAGCAGCGTGGAAATGAGCGCGGAGGCGACCCCGTGACCTGCGACATCGGCAATGTAGGCAAACACGATGTGGTCATTGAGCTCACGCAGATCAAACATATCTCCACCGATATGCTGACTGGGTTGATAGGCCACACGCAGGTTCCAGGTGGGTCCAAGCAGAGGAGAGGGCTCAAACAAGCGGGATTGCAGCACTCCGGCCACCTCCAGCTCACGGGACATGCGGCCTTTCCATTCTTTCAGGGCATCATTCTGACGCTTTAGCTGGAGCGCATTCCGCACCCGGGCGACCAATTCGCGGCTGTGGTAGGGTTTACGGATATAATCAAAGGCTCCCTGAACAAACGCATGCTCAATGTCCTCCACCGTGGACTTGGCCGTGACGATGATCACCGAGGTGTCATTGAGTTCCGGATCCCGGGTAACCCGTTTACAGACCTCATAGCCGCTAATTCCGGGCATCATTACGTCCACCAGGGCCACATCCGGATGATGACTGCGAATGAGCTCAATCGCACGCTCACCGTTTTCCGCCAGCAACACTGTGGCTCCGCAATCGCCCAGTAATTTCTCCAGGAAGCGCCGGTTGGCGAGTTCATCATCTACCACCAAGAGGGTCCCGCTTAGTTCGGGGAGGCTTCCGACCACATCCCGCACGGTGGTTTCCGGAGCAATCCATTCCTTCTCCCAGCCCCGCAGGGCCAGGACCAGACGGTTGCAGGAAACGTAGTCCCCTTTTTTAGCCATTTCGCTGAGTTGTTCTCCCACCACGGAAATTTCCGGGACTCCTGCGGTGCCGCCCATCCCCTGCAGGGTGTGCGCATGCTCACGAATCCCATTCTCATCCTGTTCGCGGGTGGACTCCTCCAGTCCGCTGGCGGCACGCCGAATTTCCTGTGCGAAGAGTTCCATGAGCTCTTCGTCGACCATATCGAGGTCGGTTTGAAACTGGCGACTGCGATCTTCCAGATCCGAAATAATCGGGGAAAACCATTTTTCGGCCAAAGCCCCGGAAGGTGGGGTCAGTGGGGCACTGCTTGCTTCGAGTTCCTCCATAGGCGCCATTATGCGAAGAGCCTCCTTCATCATGCAAGCGATTTTAAAGGAACAATGCAAAATGAACGAATTTCCTCATCTGTACGAACCTTTCCGTTCCTGCAGGATTCCGGCCAAAGCGGGTTGACCCCCTCCGCGGGGAGCGATAGGGAATGCGCATGTCGGACGAAACCAAACCCAGCCATTTCATTCGTGAGAAGATTGACGCCGATCTGGCCGAGGGACGCTATCCGGGTGTGATCACCCGTTTCCCCCCGGAACCCAACGGCTATCTTCATATCGGACACGCCAAATCCATTTGTCTTAATTTTGGGCTGGCTCAGGAATATCAGGGACGCTGTAACCTGCGTTTTGATGATACCAATCCGGTGAAGGAGGATCAGGAATACGTCGACTCCATTCAGGAAGATGTGCGCTGGTTGGGCTTTGACTGGGAAAACGAGCCCTTGTTTGCCTCGGACTATTTCGAACAGATGTACGGCTTTGCGGTGGAATTGATCGAAAAAGGCTTGGCCTATGTCTGCACCTTGAGCCCTGAAGAGTTCAAGGAATACCGCGGTGTGCCAACACGCCCCGGAACCCCCAGTCCTCACCGCGACCGTCCGGTGGAGGAAAACCTGGACCTGTTTCAACGCATGCGTGCCGGCGAGTTTGAGGATGGCACCTATGTGCTCCGTGCCAAAATCGATATGAGCAGTCCCAATCTGCACATGCGGGATCCGGCGATCTACCGTATCCGGCATGCCAGCCATCACCGTACTGGGGATGCCTGGTGTTTGTATCCCATTTATGATTTTGCCCATTGTCTCGAAGATGCACTGGAACAGATCAGCCATTCCCTATGCACCTTGGAATTTGAAGTGCATCGTCCATTGTATAATTGGATTCTGGAACAGGTTTCCGTTCCTAGGCCGCTTCCGGAGCAGACCGAGTTTGCCCGTCTGAATCTGACCTACACCGTGATGAGTAAACGCAAACTCCTCCAGTTGGTACAGGAAGAAAAGGTCCGTGGTTGGGATGACCCCCGCATGCCCACCCTGAGCGGCATGCGACGTCGTGGCTACCCTCCTGCAGCTATCCGCAAATTTTGTGACAAGGTCGGAATCACTAAATTCAACAGTCTGACGGAATTTGAACTCCTGGAGTTTTGTGTTCGTGAAGAGTTGAACCGGGTGGCCCAGCGCCGCATGGCGGTATTGGATCCCTTGAAGGTGGTGATTACCAATTATCCGGAAGGGGAGGAGGAGTTTTTTGAAGCTCAGAATAATCCGGAGAACGAAGCTGACGGAACCCGGCAGGTTCCCTTTAGTCGGGAGATCTGGATAGATCGGGCCGATTTTATGGAGGAGGCGCCGAAGAAATTCTTCCGTCTAGCTCCGGGTCGTGAGGTGCGACTCCGCTCCGCCTGTTACATTACCTGTAATGAGGTGATTAAAAACGAAGCCGGCGAGGTCGTCGAGCTGCAGTGCAGCTGGGATCCGGAATCGCGTGGCGGTGGAACTCCCGATGGTCGGAGAGTGAAGGGCACGCTGCATTGGGTGTCTGCCCGTCATGCTCTGCCTGCAGAAGTCCGTCTTTATGACCGTCTGTTCCTGGAAGCTCAGCCGGATCAGGTCGAAGGAAAAGAGTTTACGGAATGTCTGAATCCGGATTCTGCGCAGATTGTAAATGCCTTTGTTGAACCTGCATTGGATGGCTTTGCCGCGGGGAGTCCGCTCCAGTTTGAACGCACCGGCTATTTTACAACGGATCCTGACTCGGCCCCGGGCGCTCTGGTGTTCAACCGGACGGCTACCCTGCGCGATTCCTGGAAAAAGAAATAAGCGTCTGCTCTCCCTTAATCGAGGGGGAGGGCTAATCCGTCGTAGGCCATTTCAACCCCGGTAGGAAGACTGGGGTTGAGCGTGAGATAGTCTAAGGGGCATCCCATATGCGTCAGGTAGGAGCGAGTCGCCTGGAGTATGCTGAGAAGCTCCAGGCTCTGCTCCAAACTGAGGTGAGAGGGATGGGGATCGATGCGCAGAGCGTTGAGGATCATGATGTCTATTCCCCGTAATGCCTGCTCTGCCGCCTGTGGTAACCCGGAGGTGTCGGGTACATAGCCTAGCTGTTTACCTGCAGGGGTTTCGATCAGTAGCCCGTGGCAGATTAGATCCCCATGCGGTACCCGAAGCGGGCTAATGCGAAAAGGTCCCACCTGCTGTGGGTGAGACCATTCTTTAAAGCTGATCTTGGGGACCGCTTTCCCGGGTTGCAGGTTTTCGCTGACATAGGGGTACAGCACACGGAGCCGCTGCAGAGTCTGCGCATCCGAGTAAATGGGAAGCGCTTCCGATCTCGACCAGGTAAAGCGGCGGATATCATCCATGCCCATCACATGATCCGCATGTTGATGGGTAATCAGCACCGCATCCAACTGGGCCAGGTTTTCCCGCAGGGCTTGCTGTCTAAAATCGGGGCCGGTGTCCACGACCGCAACAAAACCATCCCATTCAAGCAGGATACTGGGACGGCTGCGGACATTGCGGGGATGCTGTTCCTGACAGACCGCACATTCGCAGCCCAGCATCGGAACCCCATGCGACCAGCCTGTTCCTAAAAATCGAAGTCTTCTCATTCGATAATTTTGCGGGCATCCAGGGCCGCAGCACATTTCTCGGCCTGAAAGAGGTACCCGACAATCACCCGGGCTCCTGCTTTCCCCTGTTCCGCCAGGTTCTGAGCCATACGGGCGCAGCGCAAGGCCTCGTCGTACTCCTCATTGACAAACAAGGCCTGAGAGAGCGTGCTCCAGACATGGTGTTGTTGCAGAGGCGCGACCATCAGTGCCTGCCGGGCCAATTTGAGCGCCTCTTCGGGCTTGAACATTTCCGGATCCGTGGCCGTAGAATAGAGCCATGCGCAATTATTTAAGGCCTGGAAGTGATTGGGAAATTCTTCCAGCAATCCGAGATACAGGCTCTCGGCTTCTTGGTATTGTTTGGCGGAAAGTAAGGTGTCAGCCAGCGTAATTCGCAAAGAGGGGTGTTCGGCCCAGCTTTCAGCGAGCTTTCTCAGTTGGCTGAGGGCTTCGTCCAGTTGACCCTGGTTCAGTTTCGCCTGACTTTCACGAAGCCCGCTCTGCAACGCCAGCTGATCTGCAGGCAGAGCCAATTCAGCGGGAAGGCGTCTTGGCAGGAGCAGAGGTTCTGAGAGGGCTTCGGCGTTGCTTTCCTCAGCCGTCTGAGCGGAATCTAGTCTGAGAGGAACGCGGTTGAGGATACTTTGCGCACTCAGGCTCACGCAGGAAAAGCCGATCAGGCAACTACACAGGGAGAGTCGTTTCATGGTTATTCCTCTTCGTTTTCCGGTTCCTGTGGAACTTCAGGCAGGACAAACTCAATGCTACTTGGCTGCACGCCCAGAAAATCGACGCCCCGGGGAGGAATGACCTCAACCGGTCCGGATTTTTCACCGGGAGTATAGGGAACCATGGCCCGGATTTCTTCCGGTTTGAGAGCTTCCAGTCGCTCAGGGGTTCCCTGAAGAAATACTTCCACCTGAGTTTCAGACAACCCGGGAACCTGCTCCATGGCCGTTGCCGGCGGTAGGCTGAGGAGAAGAGGGACCCCGCTGAAGGAGCGCTCCACCTTCCGACTGGAGAGATGAATCTTGACCAGCACGCGGTTGGGTTCAATTCGGCCCACCCAGTCATCTGCGGGCGGTAATACATCCACACGTTGTTCGAAGCTTTGGATTTTGTCGTTGAGATTGATCGGTGCCGTCTGCAAGGCGCTGAAGTTCTTTAACAGTTCTTCCGCTCCAACCAGGGTGACCAATTTCGGTTCCAGTTCGACACTGTCGAGACGGACCCCTCGTGGCAAAGTTCCACTGATGTTCTGTTTCAACGGCAATCGCTTGGTGCCTTCTTTGTCCAATTGCAGCTCTAGAATATTGGGGGCGATGTCGGTGATCCGGGTGCGACTGCTGGCGAAGGTGACATGCCGGGGGACGATTTGAATCACTTTACTGGATTCAAATTCCTCCTCACGCAGGTCCACCAGGACCTGGACGGTTCGCTCATCAAGCAAAAGCAGGTCTTCACGGGTACCCCGGAAAGTGATGCTGAGATCATTCAGGTTGGCATCGCGGACAGCCCAGCCCTCGGGGAGGTCAATGCGAATGGGTACGCCTTCCACCAACTTGTCGTTGTTGGTGATCTGAGAAATGACCCACCAGGTCAGAACGGCGAGTAATAAGGCAGAGAGTTTAAGGCCAGGATTGCTCAGGCGTTTCATGAGGGCCCCCTGTTGCCATGCTCGGAGCTGTTTTCGACCCAGCCTTCTTTGCCATTATCTTTTTTACGACGATTCACATTCAACATGGAGCTGAGCATTCGTTTGACCCGCTCCTCATCCAGGCCTCGACTGATACGGCCTTTGAAGGCCAGGGAGATGTTGCCGGTTTCTTCAGAGACGACCAGGACCACGGCGTCGGTTTCTTCGGTAATACCAATGGCAGCACGGTGGCGGGTGCCCATACTTCGGTTGAGTTCTTCCCGTTGACTGAGTGGGAAAACGCAGCCTGCGGCCATCACCCGATCTCCCCGAACAATCACCCCGCCATCATGCAGGGGGCTCCGAGGGAAAAAGATGCTGCCAATCAACTCCGGGTTCACCTCGGCATCCACGGCCACACCACTTTCTTCCACCGCACGAAGTCCGATATCCCGTTCAATGGCAATCAAGGCACCAATTTTCTGCTGGCTCAAGGTTCTCAGAGCCTGCACTAAGGGATCAATAATATCTTGCCGCTTGGGATTGGTGGTGGAGCTGGGCAGTAAGCCCGGACGGCCGAGTTCGGCCAGGGCGCGTCGGATCTCCTGTTGAAAAATAATGATAAAGGCCAACACGATGTTCACGGAAAAATTCCGGAAGAGCCAATTGAGCGTGTGCAGGTTCAGAAAATGGGTCAGGGTCAGGATGCCGATAAAGGCCAGAGCCATCCCGGTCAGCACCTGAGCACCACGCGTACCCCTGAGTAGGCGGAGCAGATAGTAGTAAATCACCCAGAGCAACGCGATCTCGATGGCCTCCGCCGGTTGCGGCATATATTGGAGGATCCGGGAGAACAGGTTCATGGGGAAGGATGTGGTAGAGTTCGGTGAGGACGTTGATTGATGCTAATCAAAACCCGAAGGAAGTCGCAAGTGTCCTTTACATCATGAACCCGGATAATCGCGACGCCACTGAAGAAGGCTTGGGCACAGGTGGCAAGGTTGGCCGCATTCCGTTCATCAACGGATCTTCCGGTCACCTCGCCAAGGAAACGTTTTTTGGAGGCCCCTAAGAGTAGCGGGACTTCTTTCGGGAAGAGGCTGTCCAGGTTTCGCATGAGGTCGAGGTTGTCTGCCAATCGTTTCCCGAAGCCAATTCCGGGATCCAGGGCAATGCGTTCCGCGTCGACACCCTGCTGTTGGGCCAGCTGGCTGCGGGTGTGGAGAAAGCTGCGGACCTCATCGATCACATCCTCGTAGCCCGGATTTTCCTGCATGGTGCTGGGCTTGCCTTGCATATGCATCAGGACGAGACCGGCACCGCTCTCCGCCGCAACAGGAAACATGGCATCATCGTGGCGCCCTGCGGAAATGTCGTTGAGAATACTGCAACCTGCCTCCAGTGCGGCTGCGGCAACCTTGGCCTTCTGGGTGTCGATGGAGAGGCAGGCCTCGGGCCGTTTGCTTTGAATGCCGCGGATCACGGGGATGACCCGGCGCAACTCTTCTTCTACACCAACAGGTTCTGAACCCGGGCGGGTGGATTCTCCGCCAATGTCCAGCAGCTCAGCGCCCTCGTCCAGGAGCTGCAGGGCATGAGCAACGGCGCGCTCCGGATCGAAAAACTTCCCACCGTCAGAGAACGAGTCCGGGGTCACGTTCACAATGCCCATGACCCGGGGGCATCCGCTGAAGCTGAGAGTACGGTCGCGGAGCTGCCAGTGCATGGGGCCTCAAGCAGGGGAGGGCGGCGCTTCGTGTGCCGGTCCGCCGCTGTTCTCGACGTTATCTTCCGTAGCGGGAGTACCGGACTCTGTAGCTTCCGACTCCAGGGTGGCCGCAGCATTGGGCGTTTCCGGAGGAGGGGGATCTCCACGTTCTTCCGCCGTACGAATACGGTTGAAGTTTACGATGTCAGCTACATCCCGGCCGTTGATGGTCTCTTGTTCGAGCAGGATTTTGGCCATGGTATCCAATTCAGTACGTTTCCGTTCCAGAATGGCCACGGCCTCATCGTAACTGTCTTTGATCAGTTTCGACATTTCCGCATCAATGCGCTGGGCGGTGGCTTCGCTCACGGACTGGGAGCGATTGATTTCTCGACCCATCCAGAGGTGTTCTTCGTTGTTTCCGAAGGCCTGGGGGCCCAGTTCATCATTCATCCCGAAACGACATACCATCGCATGGGCGATTCGGGTGGCGTGTTCGATGTCACCTACTGCGCCATTGCTGATGTCGTCGAGGGCGATGGCTTCGGCAGCCCGGCCACCCATGCTGACCACCAGTTGACTGAGCAGTTTCTTTTTCCCCTGAGTGAATTCTTCTTTTTCCGGAAGCCACATGGTGGATCCCAGGGAGGAACCGCGGGGAATAATCGTCACTTTGTGAACGGGGTCGGCATGTTCCAATTCGGCCATGACGATGGCGTGACCCGCCTCATGATAGGCGGTCATTTCTTTCTCTTCATCGCCCATGACCCGACTGCGGCGCTCGCGTCCAAAGCAGACTTTATCGCGGGCCTCTTCCATATCCGGCATGGCCACCGCTTCCACACCCCGGCGTGCAGCCAACAATGCGGCTTCGTTGACCAAGTTGGCCAAATCCGCCCCACTGAAACCAGGTGTTCCACGGGCAATCACACTCAAATCAACCTCAGCGTCCACGCGAACATTTTTGCTGTGGATCTTCAGGATCTCGATACGGCCTTCCAATGTGGGAAGATCGACAACAATCTGGCGGTCAAAACGACCGGGACGCAGCAGCGCATTGTCCAAAACATCCGGACGGTTGGTAGCGGCGATGATGATCACGCCTTCTTGAGTGTCAAAACCGTCCATTTCCACCAACAAGGCATTCAGCGTCTGTTCCCGTTCGTCATGACCCCCGCCCATGCCACTGAAACGGCTGCGGCCCACGGCATCAATCTCGTCAATAAAGATGATGCAGGGTGCGTGACGACGGCCCTGTTCGAACATGTCACGCACACGGCTTGCGCCTACGCCGACGAACATTTCTACGAAATCAGAGCCACTGATGCTGAAAAAGGGTACGTTGGCTTCCCCGGCAATGGCTTTTGCCAGCAGGGTTTTACCGGTTCCCGGAGGTCCGGAGAGCATTACCCCTTTGGGAATGCGACCCCCAAGCTTCTGAAACTTCTTGGGATCGCGCAGGAATTCGATGATTTCCTCCACTTCCTCTTTGGCTTCATTCACACCGGCGACATTCTTGAAGGTGATCTTATTGCGATCCCGGGTCAGCATTTTTGCACGGCTTTTCCCGAAGCTCATCGCTCCTTTGCCTGCAGCACGCATTTGACGGATGAACAGGAAATAGAGCAGAACCATGACCATCAGGAAAGGAATGGTTCCCCATAAAATGTCCCGAACCATGGTACTTTTGCGTTCAAACTCGAGTACGGGGATCTCGCTTTCACGCAACCAGTCGCTCAAGCCATCGCTCATCTGGACATCTACCCGGAAACTTCGGGGATTCCCATTGGCGTCCACATCTTTCAGCTCGGCCTCCAAATAGGTGGAGCCCATGCCATCGTTGATCACTGTAACTTTGGAGATGTTGCCTTGATTGACGTACCCGGTGAACGTGGGTTTGAAGGAGATTTTCTCCAAGGGGGTGGCGTTGGAGGTAGCAAGGTGCACCAACAACAGCACCAGGAGCAAAATCGCCATGATAGCGGCGAAGTTCTTTCCGGGCATGCGGGGCTCCCGCTCGGGCGGGTTAGGGGAACTTGGATCATTCATAAGTGTTCAAAGATGTGAATAGTCCACCGTACGGGAGAACGCGCTGAAATCAACCCTTTCCCATGTTTTCCAAACTGTGACCTGGGGGAATTTGGGGTTGTTTCTCTCCGGCCTGCTGTCAGGAGGAAGGAATGGAACTCGCCGCAACTCTGGATGTAGCCTTTTTGAAACCTGAAATGAGTCTGGCGGAGCTGGATCTCGCCGTGGCGGAAACGCTCCCTTGGAAACCGGCCACACTCTGCGTGCGTCCCTGTGATGTGGAGCGCATACAGCCCTCTTGTCGGGAGGCAGGAATCGGGTCCTGTGTGGTGTTGGGCTTTCCGCATGGCAGCCAAGTACAGGCTTCCAAAGAGGATGAAATGCATCGTTATGTGGAGCTTGGAGTGGATGAAGTGGATATGGTCTGCTCGATTTCCCGGGTTCGCTCGGGAGAATGGAAGGCCGTGGAACAGGAAATATCCGCAGTAGCTGCGATTGGAAACCAAGCCTCGGTGCCCCTGAAGGTGATTTTTGAAACTGCGTATCTTGAGGAACCCGAGATCCGCAGGCTCTGTGAAATTTGTGCGGATGCTGGAGCAGCTTGGGTCAAAACCTCGACAGGCTTCGCGAGTGCCGGGGCCTCAGAGGAGCTGCTGAGTTGGATGCTGGATGCTGCAGCCGGTCGGATTCAAGTGAAGGCCTCCGGTGGAATTCGAAGCCGGGAGCAGGCCCTGCGCTATCTGGATATGGGGGTTACCCGCCTCGGAGTGGGCTATGGCTCGGTGGCAAGCCTTTGCCGAGGGGAAGGTTCTCTCGAAGCAGCCTATTAAGAATTTTTACTGAGTACGTCCCGTATTGTCCGCGATAAGTCGTTCAGGGTAAATGGCTTTTGTAAATGTGGGATTTTCAGGAGCTCCGGACTGTTTTCCAAGGCTCCATCTGCCAGCAAACCCGAGATTAATATGACCGGGGGTTGCACGGATCGTTTGCTCAACTCCTTCAAAAAGGTAGGGCCGTCCATCACGGGCATCATTAAGTCAAGGATCACTAAATCTACGGGGCTCTCGGAGTGATCCAAAACCTCTAAGGCTTCCCGCCCGTTACTGGTCAGCTGAATTTCATACTCCAGGGAAGCTAAGGTGCCCTGAAGCATGTAACGGATCGATTCTTCGTCATCGACCACGAGAATGCGCTCTTTATTTCCCAGAGGCAGGGCATAGACCTTTTCATCTTCCTCGCTCTCTTCATTCATCTGGCTGGGCAGATACACTTCAAAGCAACTGCCTTCGTTGATATCGGAACGTAAGAGCATGAAGCCTTGGTGGTTTCGAATGATGTTGAGGGACGTCGACAGACCGAGTCCGGTACCTTTTCCGTGTTTTTTGGTGGTGAAAAAGGGATCGAAAATCCGGGCTCGAATTTCCTCCGGAATCCCACAACCCTGGTCTTCGAAACGAAAACATACGTAATACCCGGATTGTGCGGGTGGGTGCCGGAAGGCCCAGTCGGGATCAATCGAGCGATTTTCTGCCGTGATTTTCAGGGTGCCGCCCTCCGGCATGGCGTCCCGGGCATTGACCATTAAATTGACAAAGACTTGTTGAATCTGAGTGGGATCCGCTTTGATGGTCCAGAGTTCCCGGCCGACGGTATCGTGAATATGAATATTCTTCGGAAAGGTCTCGGTCATCAGTTTGAGCATGTCGCGCAACAGATGGCGGGCTTGGATTTCCTGGCGTTCTCCTTCAGCCCCTCTGGCAAAAGAGAGAAGCTGGCGAATAATGTCTCCACCCCGTTTGGCACTTTCAGAGATCATGCCGATGAGATCTTTCTGCTTATCCGTGCTGGCTTCGTAGGCCAGTAAGTCGGCAGACATAATAATGGGAGCCAGCAGGTTGTTCAGGTCATGGGCCACACCGCTGGCCAGCGTGCCGACGCTTTCCAGACGTTGGGTTTGCTGCAACAGTTCCTCGAGCGTTTTTCGTTCTGAGATGTCCTGTTTAATGGCAATAAAGTGATGGATCTCTTTATCTTTCCCATACATCGGGGTGATGGTCAGTTTTTCATGGAGCAGAGAACCGTCCTTCTTCCGGTTAACAATTTCCTGACTCCAGACCTCTCCCCGGAGAATACTATCCCACATATCTGCATAAAAGGCTTCGTCGTGGTGGCCCGACTTCACAATGCGCGGGGTTTTCCCGAGCACCTCTTCCACCCGATAGCCACTGCTCAGGCAAAAAGCACGGTTAACCCAGACAATCCGTCCTTCCCGATTGGTGATGACAATGGAGTTTGCGGCTGCGGCAAGAGCGGAACTTTGCAATTGCAGCTGTTCCTGCACCCGTTCCTGTTCGGTAATGTCTCGGTGGAAGGCTGCATACAGGGTGCCTGAATCCAGATGCAAGGCCCGGCAGCTAATGTCGAGGGTGATCTGTCTGCCGTTTTTGCGAGTGTGTTTGCGCTGAAAGCGCATGGGACCTTTGTTTAACTGTTTGAGCATTTTCGGGGTGAAATTTTCGTAATCGGTATCCCGGTCCAGCTGAGACAGGTTCATGGTGAGAAGCTGCTCCTGACTGTAGCCGCTCATACTGGCATAGCCTTCGTTGGTTTCGAGGATCTGTCCCTGTGCATCAATTAACAGGAATCCATCCATACTGCCCTGAATGATATCTTTGAGTAATTCGCGGTTTCTGCGCAGCTCGCTTTCTTCGATCGATTTCTGTCTGGCAAACTCCAACATGGTCGCCAGTTCCCGATGTTGCACGGGTTTGTTGAGGAAGCCGTAGGGATGGACTTGTTTGGCCCGTTCCAGGAGCTCCGGCTGGCTGTAGGCCGTCAGGAAAATGATCGGGACATGAAAACGTTCCCGTAATTGCGCAGCGGTTTCGATACCATCCCGATCTCCGTCGAGATAAATATCCATTAAGACCAGGTCCGGGGTGTGGCGTTCTGCCGAACCTAAGGCATCCACATAACTGGAAGCAACGCCGCTCACGCGATAGCCCAGCTCACTTAATAATTCTTCCAAATCGAGGGCGACGATAGGTTCGTCCTCAACAATCAAAATGGAAGCCGAGTCATGCATGGTACTCATTTTGTAACCGTTCCCAGCGGTGGAACCAATGAATTAATGTACTAAAGAGACGGAAAATACAGAATAGAGCTATTGGGAGGCCCCTTTTGGTATTCCTGTCTGCCATGCAGCTGCTGGGTAAGTCGTTCCACTAAGCGTAATCCGGTACCCCGATGAGAAGGGTCTGCATCCATACCGACGCCGGAGTCGCTTAACTCCATGCGAATCTCTTCACCTTGTCGATGTAGGACCAGAGAGAGTTGGCCTTTGGAATGCGTTTCAAAGGAGTGCTTAAAACAGTTCGCCAACCACTCGGTCAAGATGAGTCCGCAGGGAATGGCATCGTCGATCCCCAATCGTAGCGGGCTGAGGTCATAGTCTACATGCAAATCAAAATCCATGTCCCGCCAGGAATGGACTTGAGACTGCAACACCTCTTTGAGGTACTTGTCCAAGGCGACTTCAGAATAATCCCCTTCCCGGTAAACGGACTCATGTAAGAGCGCCATGGCATGAATCCGGCCCTGCAGATTCTGTAATTTACTTCGCCACGCTTCATTGCCGCTGCGGCGGAATTCCAGGCTCAGCAAGGAAGCGACGACTTGTAAGTTGTTTTTCACCCGGTGATGTACTTCCTGAAGCAGACCCCGACTTTCCAGGAGGCTTTGTTCCAAGGCTGCATTCTGTGCTTTCCGTTCTTCTTTGGCCCGGAGCTCCTCGGTGATGTCCCGAATAGAAGAGATGACGCAATCCGGACGACCGGAGGCATCGAGGACACGTGCGGAATTCAGGGCAACGTTCATCTGCTGACCCAGGCGGTTTTTGCGGGTTAACTGGATTTCACGAAGCACCTCCCCCCGCAGAGCCCGGGCCATGAGCTCCTGGAACTGCTCGAGTTGATCTTCCGGAACGAAGGGAGGGATCTGTCCCATAACTTCTTCCGGCAGCCATCCAAAGAGCCCTGTGGCCCCCGGGTTCCAATCCAGAACCCTACCAGCAGGATCCAAACGCAGTACGGCCTGGGGAAAACTTTTCAGGGTCGTGCGGTATAGAGATTCTCGCAGGATCAACTCTTCCTCATGGTTCCGTAAATATTTAATGCGATCATAGAGCCGCAGTTGATGCAGTAATTGTCTTCCCGTGAGGTAGAGCGCTGCCGGGTGCAAGAGCAGCAGTTGTAACCAGAATCCCCGGTCCCAAGGCGTGTTTAACAGCAGAAGAGGCAGGGGAGTCAGTGCGGCATACACAGCAATGTCCTTTGGGCTGGGCAGGCTCTTCTTTTCTTCCTGGTAGCGGCGAAACAAAATACTCAGAATGAGCGCACATCCTGCGCAGAGAAAGTCACCCGAACTCAGGGGCGGAACGATGACCCCATAGATGATCGCTGTCAATAGACCTGCTAGCGCGGGAATTAAACCAAACAGGGCCCCGATCAGCGTGCAAAAGCCCCAGGCTCCGGGCAGGGCATTTTCATTCAGAGTGCCAAGCCAGAGGCTGAGTAAGGTCGTCGTGGCGCAGAGGATGGCGACAAAGGTCTGTGCCTCTGCGCCCTTGCGGGGCAGGGTTTTGCAGATTCTCCCGGTTAAACAGGCACCGGAGATCCATAGGAGCATTTGCGCAATGAACCCTTGAAACATGAGCAAAAATTCTAAAGAGTAACCCGCTTCCGTCAATGACCGATCTGCCCACTATCGCTTCTAAATCACCAAGCTCCTTTCCCTGGGAGGAGGCCTTGCAGCGGCATTTTGGCTATCCCGCCTTCCGCAGTGGACAACGCGAGGTGTTGGATGCGCTGACTGCTGGACGGGATGCGGTGGTGGTGATGCCCACGGGTTCGGGTAAATCCATCTGTTATCAATTACCCGCCTTGGAAGCCCGGGGGGTGACCTTGGTTCTCTCTCCGCTGATTTCGTTGATGAAGGATCAGGTGGAAGCCTTGGAGCGCCGCGGCTTGCCGGCTGGTTTTATTAATTCCACTCTTGGAGCCGCCGAGATCGAGCAACGCTTGGCAATGGCCCGGGCTGGAGACTTAAAGCTTCTGTATTTGGCGCCGGAGCGATTACGGGACTCCCGTTTGTTGCGGATGCTGGAAGATGTGCATCTTTCTCTTCTCGCAGTGGATGAGGCGCATTGTGTCTCCCAGTGGGGGCATGATTTTCGTCCCGATTATCTGCGAATTCATGAACTATCCCGGCGTCACCCGGAAGCCCGGGTCCTGGCACTGACGGCCACCGCCACCGGCAGGGTGCGGGAGGATATGTTGCGTTTCCTGGGTTTGGGGGCTCCGCCTCGCAAGGCCCCAGAGGTGTTTGTTCAAGGCTTTGCCCGCCCCAATTTGCAGATTCATGTGAGGCGTTGCGCAACGCATGCTGAAAAATTTCAGCGGGTGGCTGAGGCGATTCGGAATTGGGGGAGCGGGATCATTTATGCCTCCACCCGCAAACAAGTGGAACGGGTTGCCAGCAAAATGAAAGCGCAGGGCTTTGCGGTGGATTCCTACCATGCAGGTTTGCCGGACCGGGAACGGAGTCGGGTTCAGGAGCGCTTCATGAGTGGTCGCTCCGCTGTGGTTGTGGCTACCAATGCCTTTGGCATGGGCGTAGACCGTTCCGATGTGCGTTTTGTGCTGCATTGGGATATTCCGGGCAGCATGGAGGCCTATTACCAGGAGATTGGCCGCGCGGGTCGGGACGGGGAGGATTCCTATTGTGAATTACTCTATAATTATGCGGATGTGCGCACCCAGGAGTTCTTTTTGGAGGGGAGTAATCCCAGCCGGGAAACCCTGTTGGAGCTGTTGCAGCTGATTCGCCAGCGTTGTCTGCATCGTCCGCTTAGCTTGAGCGCAGATCACTGGGCGGAAGATCTGGATAGCACCCGCAATGCCATGGCGGTGCGCACCGCGATGTGGCTGTTGGAACGGGCGAATTGTATTCAGCGGGAGGAAGAACCCGGAAGCCCTTCCGCCGCGGTGATGGCTCTACCCAAAGTAGATGAGCAGGCCCTGGCCCGGGAAATTCAACAGGCGGAAGCCAAAGCGGAACGGGATCGGGCCAAACTGGATGCCATGTTGCGCTTTGCAAACTGCCGGAGCTGCCTGCATCAACAAATTCTGTTGTATTTTGGGGACAGTGACGCTGATCAGGATCACTGTGATGCCTGCGGAAATTGTCTCAAGGAGCAGAGCGGCGTGAGTCGTGAACCCACTCAGGAAGAATGGGAAGTGGTTCAGAAAATTCTCAGTGCGGTAGGTCGATTGGATGGGCAATTTGGACGAGCCCGCATTGGGGAGTTGTTGAAAGGCTCGCGCAGTAAAGGGATCTTGTCGGCTCACTTGGAGCGTCATCGCTGTTACGGATTGCTCTCCAACTGGCGACTGGAGGATATTGTACGCTGGTTGGATGCCCTGATTCGGGATGGCAGTATTTTGCCGAGCGACGGAAGTTACCCCACCTTGGGGCTGAGTGAACGGGGTCGTGAGGTATTGAAGCGTAACGAAATCCCGGACTTAGGAGAGCTGCGGGGGCCTCAGATGCAGGCCGGGGATGTGGAGGAAGCAGATGATCCCGAACTGCGGGAGCGTCTCCGCAGCTGGCGCAGCAAGCAAAGTCGCATTCAAAAAATGAAACCCTACCAGATCTTCAGCAACAAAACTTTGGATGAACTCATCCTCAAATGTCCTCAAAGTGAAGAGGCCCTGTTGGATGTTTCGGGGATTGGACCTCAAAAAGTCCAGCGATACGGAGCCGCACTTCTGCAGATGCTCCAAGAAACCTAAAAAACAGATTTTCGGGATTTGCTGCCCAGATAGGTCGTTTTGCTGGGCTTAGTTTATTTAATATGCGGCAGTGATATCGGTTTGGGGTGACTATTGACCCCTATATGGGGGCTGTAGGGCTACTTGGATGGGTGTTGAGCGGAGTTTGTGTGGAGATGTATTATCTATATAAGTACTTGGAATACTCTTTTTTAAGTTAAGTTCCTTAAAAGAAATCTCCATTTAGGGTCTTGTGTGCAAGTGGGGTGCTACGTATTATTTGTAATACGTTAGTAAGATCTCACCCTCCGGAAAGGATCACATTATATGGCCCCATCGTTCACAGATCGAAAGTGCAGAAGCCTCAAGCAGGGCTTTTCCATCGTGGAGGTGGTTATTGCCACATTTCTGGTAACCTTTGTTGGGGCGGGGGTGGTCAGCGGGGTCATTACCTCTCAGCGATTAAATTATATCAACGCCCAACGGGTGGCAGCTTTCGGTCTGGCTAAGGCGAAAATTGAAGAGCTTCATGGGGTTGGATACGAAGAACTTACCGAACGCTATGGGTCGATTCAGCAGGAAATTGACCTGGAACTGGTCAATCTCGGAGGTGTGAATCAGGTGATGATTCCTGCCAGACGTACCACCTTCCTCTCCGATCTGACAGATCCTGAGCGCAAGCAGGTCACCGTGACCGTGGAATGGGATTTCCAAGGTCGGGAGATCCAGGAAAACATCGAAACCCTCCTCTACCCACGCCGATGAAAACAACATATCCTCTCCTGAAGAAGTCCTGCCCACAAAGCTCCCGCGCTGGCTTTACGCTGGTTGAGGTGATGATGGGCATGGGATTGACCATGGTGCTGATGATGGGCGCCATGTCTTTGTTCGTGCAAACCAGTGGTCACTACAAGGACGGAACTGAACACGTTGATTTCATCTCGGATGCCCGGAAAGCTCAGCAAATTATCTGGAATAAAATTCAAGATGCCCGGGCCGTTTCGGTTACTGCGGGAACGACCACTTCTCTGGATCTGGTGCAACCGGATTTAGTACGCTCCAGATTGTACTATGTGGAGGGCCAGACTCAGGCCTCCAATCGTCTGGTTTATGATGCGGATGTGACTCTGGAAGGAGATGAATTTGTGGTTGCTCAGTATGTTTCCGAGATTCCGGATACCCCTATGTTCCGGGTGGTGGAGGGAACTCAGAATACCACCTTGATTTCTCTCTACATCGGCCTCAGGCCTCCCGAAAATGCAAAACAGGCGACTTCGATTCGTAAAAGCTACACCGGTTCGATTCTGCACCTGACCGCCTCTCCCCGCAACGTCGTATATGTGATCCAGCAATGAAGACTCGAACTCCCCCCTCCAGCTCCTTTCAACGTCTCCGTGCTGCACGTCGCGAAGGCACCGCGGCCATGGCAGCTTTGTTGTTAACCTTTTTGGCTTCGGGCAGTGTGGTCATGTTGCTGCGATACGCCAGCCACAGCGCGAAGATCACGCGAAGCTCGTTGGATTATCAACGGGCCAGACTGGCCGCTGAATCCGGGTTGGATTACGGGGTGAGCCAGGTTCAGCAGTTGATCATGCAATATCAGTTCACACTGACCCAATCCGAGCTGCAGGAGATTATGGATGGTTTGGAGATGCCGCCATCTCTGAGCGGCTACGATTACAGTACCCCTTCGGGAGAAGCGGCTTTCCGGGTGACGGTAGATACGGAACCCACCCTCGGCCAAATCCCTAATGGTACAGTGGGGAAGGGTGAGTATGGCGAATACCAGCTGTTCACCATTACCAGCGGGGCGATTAATCCGGAAACCGGAAAAGGGGCGGTGGTCACGCAGCGAATTCAGGCTACGTCGATTTATTTGATGAGATTCGGGGTCTTTTATTGGTATGATTTGGAGATCAATCCCGGCCCCACCATGTATTTTGACGGGCCCATTCACAGTAACCATGATATTTACTTAACCGGCCCCTTACAGATCCGGGCTCCGATTACTTCGCATGGGGGCATGTTCCATGACCGTAAAGACAGTCGAAACCCGAGGCTTGGTAGTACCTCAATTTACGATGCCGAAGGAAATGCGGTGAGATTATACCAGAATGGTCAGGTCATTGATTCTTCTTCTCCCTCCTGGATGACCGACTCTCTAACCCAGTTCGATGGCAATGCCCAAAGCTCGAGCCACGGAGTGCCTTTGTTGACTCCGCCGATTAACCGTTTGGACGAGCCTTATGAAATTATTCAACCCCCGCTTCCTCAGACTTCGGAAGAATACCGCTGGGAAACCGAGCGGGAGAAATTCTCAAACAAAGCGGCTTTGACCATTCATGTGGATGCAAACGGGGTGCTTTCTGCAACCGATTTTCGGGGTGAAGATGTAACCTATAAACTGACCGAGGCTGAGTTGGAAGAGGACGACGATGATGACTATGACGATGGTCCTGCCTATGTAAAAGTCAGCTCCGGTGATCAGGAAGATGGAGAACTGGTGGGGGCCTACCGGATGACGACGCCAGGAAGTTACAGCACAGACATGCGCTTCAGAGATTCTCGTGAAAACAAAACCGTGGCCCCTGTAGATATCTATGTGGATCAACTCATTGAGGAGTTTCCGGAAATGTTTGCCGGAGTGGACTCTGAATATGGCGAGGCTCAGGGACGTGGGGTGGTATACATCACTCGGGATGCCCCTCTGGAAGATAATGTCATGCCGGCGGTTCGGCTTCGCAATGGTCAGATGATGCCTTCGGGAGGGCTTACTGTGGCTACCGACCTTCCAATGTATGTTGAAGGGGATTTTAATCTGGAACAGGAGAACGAGGATGGCAGCACCCGTGCCCGTCAGCCCAGTATGGTGGCAGCGGATGCGGTTACCTTTCTCTCATCCGATTGGCAGGATTCCAACAGTACCAACAGCCGAGGCAGCCGGCGTGCCGCAAATACGACCTTTCATATTGTGGTCATGACTGGGAACACGGAGACGGTGCAGAATGGTCAGTATAATGGTGGCTTGGAAAACGTGCTCCGTTTCATGGAGGATTGGAATGGGCGGACGGCCTACTTCCGCGGCTCCATTATCGATTTGTGGTACAGCCAGATCGCGACCTCCCGCTGGAACGGCAGCTATTATCGTCCCCCTCGCCGTGACTGGGAGTTTGATGATATTCTGCGTACCCAATCGCCCCCCGGGGTACCGCGGGTCTTCGGCATTGAGATGCTGACCTGGAAGGTCACTACCTGGGAAGAGCAAGGCTGGAATTAATCCGGCAGGCAGGCTGGAACACTCGAGTGTTTACGAGTTTTCCTGGATTCCATGATCCAGTTTGCCCTTGGGTCTTGACCTTGTTGCTGGGTCCGCTGGAATACGGAAAGCAGGGGAAGATGGCGGAGAAGGTGGGATTCGAACCCACGGTACGCAGTACGCACAACGGTTTTCGAGACCGTCCCGTTCGACCACTCCGGCACTTCTCCGTTGGAGCGGTCTTTCCGTATAGCCTAATTTGCTGAAGGTTTCTAGTGTGGAATTCGCTCCGAGCTGCGGAGTATCATGTAGAGGGGGCAAGCTCCTGGGGGCGAATACGAAGGATACGGAGCTTTCCGGGATGCTTCGTTTGAAAGGTCGTCAGTTCCTGTCGGCCCGCATAGGGATCATGGACAAAGGGACCGCCCAGAGATTCAGGAACCCATACGACGGCATGGGAATCCGGGCCCATACCCGGAAAGGCGACCAAGAGAATGGCTGGATCCTCCATGGATTCCAAGCTCAGTCCGGAGCTGAGCTCTTTCTTGGCTTTGATGCCCAGCTGCCGAAAAGCAAAGATGCTTTGTCCGGGATTGGTCCCTTGCATGCTGGTTCCGGCAAGGCGGGCGAATTCCCTCTCTGTACAGCTGCCGCCTAAGAGTCGGGTGAGAGAGGCTCCCGCGGCGGCAGCGCAGCTGTAGGCGCTACTTTGGGGTAAAAAGATCTGACCTGGCTCCGAATTGAGTAGTTCACGGTATCGAGGGCGGTAAAAGCGGAGATAGATGCTGTTGATGGCCAACAAGGTGCATATAAGGGCCAGACTCAGCAACTTGGCCTGTTCCCTGTGGGTGAAGAGTGCAAGTGAAGCTGTGCAGGCTCCCAGATAACTCAACATGCCGGCGGATGTGCTCCACAGAAAAAGGATGGCCGCCCGGTCTACGGAGACAGGTAGGAACCAGCTTAAGCTGGGAGAGCGGTAGCCGAAGATCAGAGTCAGCACGGAGATCAGCATCAGCAGAAGCAGGGGGATCCCTTCCGGCAGGTGGCGGTGAGCTTGATCAAAGAGAAGATTCGGATAAGCACGGGTAAGCCGGATTCCTCGGATCCACCCGCAGAGGAGGAGGCTGACACAGAGAAAGGTGGCTAAGAGCAGCTGGGAATCTGTCATGGTTACAGAGGCCAGCATAGTCTCTAAGGCTCCATCCGGTCAATATGCTTGACAACGTCGAAGATTTTTCATTAAAGTCCCGTCCCCCAATTTCAGTAATTCCTTTTAGGAGAGTATCATGAGTATGCACCGCAGCCTGAAGGGCTCCAGTAAAATTTCAAAACAGCGCAACGTTCTCAAACGCTTTGAGCGCGTAGATCAGCTCAAAAAGAACGGCGAGTGGAAGGATGGCGACCGTGCCTTCGGGTTACGGAAAACCAAACCCGAAGCCTGAGGCCGCTCCCCGAATCAACCGCTACCTCGCCTCCTGTGGGCTGGGGTCGCGGCGGGCCTGTGACCGACTTGTTGAGTCGGGACGGGTCTCGGTGGATGGAACACCCGTGGACCAACCTGGTTTGCGGGTGTTGCCGTCTATGCGGGTCACGGTAGATGGAAAAACGGTTCGACCGCAGTCGACCCGGGTGTTGATGCTGCATAAACCGCGCAACATCATTTGCACGGTTTCCGATCCGGAAGGTCGGCGCAGCATTCTCGATTTGCTGCCTCCGGAATGGCAGGATTTGCGTCTCTACCCAGTTGGACGATTGGATCGGAACTCCGAGGGACTGATTCTGGTGACCAACGATGGCGATTTAGCCATGCGCATGACTCATCCACGCTACCATGTGGAGAAAGAGTATCTGATCTGGTTGCGAAGTGAGCTGACCCAGGAGCAGGGGGACGCCATGCTGGACGGGGTGTTCTCCGATCAGGAACGTTTGGCTGCCTTAGCGATTCAGCCTATTCCCAGTCAGGGGCGCTATCACTGTTACAGCTTGATACTGGGCGAAGGTCGAAATCGGCATATCCGCCGGATGTGTGAGGCCGTGGAAGCCGAAGTGACCCGGATCAAACGAATCCGCCTTGCCGGATTGGATGTGAAAGAGCTGCCCGTGGGTGCTTGTCGCGAATTGGTAGGACGCGAATTGCGTGATTTACGCTCCTGTGTCGGACTTTCTTGATGATCTGACGTTTTTTAGCAGGGTTCTCTCGTCTTTTTGCTTTCATTTCCCCCACAGCGTTTTTTAACCTATGGAGTATGAGTGAGCTGATCGATACTGACGAACCCTTTGAAGAGTCCTCCGCAGCGTTCCATACCTTGGAAGGCTACATTCGCGGACTTTGGATGGATGGTCAGGTAAACAGTTCGGAACTCGAAGGCCTGCGCTCCTGGGTGGAAAGTCATCAGGATCTGATGAAATACACCCCCTTCGATCGGGTGTTTCCGCTCTTGGAAACCATCATGGAAGATGGATCCTTTGATAGTGGCGAATACGAGCAGCTGTTGTGGGAATTAGAAGCCTTCAAGTTGCAGAGCGATTATCTCAGCGGTTCGGACGGCGATTTACGCAGTTTCTTTGGCATGTTGCAGGGAATTCTCTCCGATGATGTGGTCTCGGAAAAAGAGATTCGGGCGCTGAATGACTGGTTGAAGTTCAAGCCACGCTTGCAGGGGGTGGCCCTGATCAATGAAATTCAACTGGTGATTGAAGGTCTGCTGCGGGATGATGAATTAAGTGAACAGGAATCTCATGCCTTTTTGGCCTTCCTGCGTGACTTTATTCTGATTCAGCCTCGTCAAGGCGGCGATTTGCATGCGCTGCGTTTTGAGCATCAGGGACAGGTGTTCCTGTTCAGTGGCATTTCGGACGTGGCGCATCAGAAGGGCTTTGCGGATTTTCTGATTCAATGGAATTCCACGGCGTCAGATTCAGGAGCTCCCAGCCGCTTCCTGGTCGTCAGCAGTGGCTTTGGTCCGGTCTGGGTTTTTGCCTCCCGGGAAAACCGCATGCTGAACCTGTTGCATGTGGAATGGCAGCAGAGCGGAATTGAGCTAATGGAATCGCTCAATCTGAATGGCTAAGGCCAGAAACCAAACTTTTATGGTGTATGCGGCATGGCTTCGAGCCATGCCCTTTTTTTTAGGGCGTTCGCTTAGGGGGAAAGGTTCGGGTCATCTCAAAGCTTCGCCTTAATTCGTTTATCCGGATATAGTGATTAAATATCAAAGCTTCACGCTTGCCTCCCCGTCTCTCTGGGGATAAGGAGTGTTTCACGAATCTTTCGTTGCAAGAAATCCCGCGTACGGAAAGCCGTGAAACTCGGCTGCGGACGCGCCGCTGTAACCGGATACAACTCTCCAAGGTCACGCTCTGAACGAGTGGAAGGCGGGGAGAAGGCTAAGCCGGGAGCCAGAATACGGGGCGGGATTTCCCAGATGGCCTTGAGCTGTCACCAACCTAAAAAACCACCCCCGCGTCTGGGGTAAGGGAATATATATGAACAAGCCATTTGCTGTCATTACAGCTTTCGTGGTGACAGCACTGTCTGTCACAGCAACTCCTACCTTTGAGTTAGATTCTTTGACGTATTATGGAGCCGGGGATCAGCGGGCGGCATTTGTCGTGGATTGGAATAATGGGCAACCCAACCACGTGCAGGCCTTCGGATACCGTTTCACGGGTGAAGTAACCTTTTATGACATGCTCTCCGACATAGCAGGGGATCCCAGTTCAGGATTGTACCTTCGCGTTGATGGAGAAACAGCCTTCGGTGAATTTATCTTTGGGATCGGCAGGCAGAATGGTGCAACCCCCTTTGCCGTGAGTAACACGGATACAGCTCCTGCTTTTAACAACGGAGTATGGGATATCAGTGTTGATGCTGCCTTTGACCAACCGGCCTCATTCGGTGGTGCTGCAACAAACCAGGGTGATTTTTATGAGGAAGGCTTCGATTGGGGAAGCTATGTTGCAGGCACAGCACCTGATTTTTCAACGTCTATTTCAGAGCAACGGCTAAGCTCACCCTCATCGTGGACAGCTACCAGTCTCGGCGCTGCATCAATTGACCTGGTAGATGATGGGTGGTACGGGTTTGGTCGTGATAGTGCTCCTAGCACGATTCCGGAACCTGCTACCTTTGTTCTTTTATTCAGTGGATTAGGTATTTTGTTATGGTGGCGTCGTTTTACGGCTTAAACTTGATTGCGTACCTGCTTTTTACCCCAATCAGTCTCAGGGCAAATACCCCCTGGGCAACCAATGTGGTGTCTTATGTGCAGGGAACGGCTCCGGCTCCGGGTTATGTGTATCCTCAGGAGGCTTTGGGCCGGCCGTCGGTGATGACCTATGCCAACAGTAGTGAGGCCTCGCCTTCTACGGTCGTGGTACCGGTGTATCCTCCATGGGAGGTGGATCAGCTACTTTCCATTGGTGAAGGAGGCTCGCTGGTGTTGGAAATGGGTGCAGAGATTCGCAATGATCCGGCGAATCCCTATGGCGTCGACTTTCTGGTGTTTGGAAATGCCTTACTCAGCGGAGGTGGAAGCTATGACCAAACAGCTAACGACCCCAGAGGCTATACCTTGGGCGTCCCCTCGAGCTTGAGCTCGAAATGGGGGGAGGTCTCCGTTTCCGCAGATGGGATCACTTGGTTCGCTTTTCCCGCCAGCCAACGGGTGGGTGCCTTGATGCCCACTCTGGGCAAAATATGGAATGGTACGGCATGGGGAGCCGATAGCGATCCGACCCTTCCCCCGGATCCTGAGCTCGGCCTCTCCGATATTGCTGGAATGGCTCTGGGTGAGTTGTGTCGTCGCTATCGGGGGGGCGCCGGGGGAACAGGCTTCGATTTGGAGGATCTCCTTGTTCCCGAGGGGCTGAGTCTGCCTTCGAGTTTTCGCTTTGTGAAAATCGAAGTACCGGATGATGGAAATGCGCAGAGCAATCGACGTACTGAAATTGATGCCGTTACGGTCGTGTCACCCGTTTCGGGATTTGTCCGCTGGCAGCAAGAGCATTATCCCTGGGTAGGTGATCCCGTTCTGGAGGCTGCTGCGGCTTCCGGAGAAGGAGACAGCTTTAGCAACTGGCAGGAATTTGCCAGGGGAGGGGACCCGGCGCAGGTGGAGCTTGAGCTGCCTTTGCCCGTTCTTTCCCTGAATACAAACACCCTGCATTTTTCGATTCCGAGCTCCGCATTGGAGGCTCCCTGGATTCTCGAAAGTAGCAGCGAGCTAGAGGATGACGAGGCTTGGGTTCCGCTCAATCCTCAACCCAGCTATACCGATACCCCCGTGGCCGAGGGCGTGCAGCGGAGTTTTCAACCAGAGCTGCCGCTTTCCGGAACCCGCTTGTTTCGTTTACGTCTGGAGGAGGCTCCTTGAAACGCGCTTTTACCTTGATCGAAATGCTTGTGGTCATCGCCATTCTCGCGATGTTGGCTTCCCTGATTGTACCGGCGGTTAATGTGGCTCTACAAAAGGGGCAGGAAACCAAATGCCTGGCCAACCTGCGAAGTATGGGGCAGGCGGTGCAATTGTATTTGGTGGAGCATGAAGGACGTTTTCCACCGGCTTTGGTTAGCAGTGGAGAGCAAAGTAAAGGCTGGGATTTTTTTATCAGCGGCAGCGCTGAGAACCAGCAGGTGGAACCAGGCTGGATCTGGCAGGATTATGGATCGAATCAGGTACTGCAGTGTCCGACCTTCCGGGGCTCGGATAACTGGCAGGGGGAAAGCTTCACCGGCTATAACTACAATGCCAGTTACCTGGGGGGCATGCAGACCGAGCGGCGAGGGCGGGTGATTCAGAGTATCCCCAGCAGTCGGATTGCCCAGGTGCGCAACCCCGCGCAATGCGCATTATTTGGCGATGGAGAATACAGTGGCGGAGCGAATAAGTTTATGCGTTCGCCCTTTCCCGGCCCCTTGGATGGGAGTTTCAGTGGCCGGGAAGGAGGGACCCAAGGCTTTCGGCATCGGGGCTATAGTCATGTCGTGTTTGTCGATGGTCATGTATCCCGGATCCGGAATCCCGGTTCTGTAAGCGGCATGCCCAACAGCGCGGAAGGGACAGGATTCCTGTCCACGGACAACTCACTGTACGACTTTGAATAAGCTTAGGAATTCAATCTTTAGCGAGTGCTTCCAAGCATCGAAGGGCCTTGCCAAGCCGAAGCCCGTTCCATCACATCCGCCGCGAAGAAGGCAAACCGCTTAAAAGTGTTTCTTCGCGATGGCTCTTCCTGAACCCCTTTTCAAGTATTTCTCAAAAGCCCTGGCTTTGGATTCAGAGGAAAACTGGATGACCGTTTCTACCCTCCAAGGGCGAAAGGGTCGAGTGTGGTTGACTTCGCCAAGGTTGTGCTTCTTCAATCGCGATTCCAGGTTCTGTGTAAAGCCGCAGTAGTGCTTTGATTCATCCTGTTCACTCACCAATATATACACACAATACATCCAAAGACGATGTTGGCATGAACCACGGCTTTCAAGGTTTTGTTTCGACGTAAGGCTCCAGCAAACCGAAGCCAAGAAGAACCATGCCAAGCCAAAGCCCGCAACAAGAAAAGCCCATCACGAAAGACCAGGTTCCAAAGAGGCCCAAAGAATTGAAGAACCTTGCTAAGCCAATGCATGAGGCAAGAAAAGCCCATCACGAAAGGCCAGGTCCCAAAGAGGCCCAAAGCATCAAAGGGCCATGCCAAGCCAAAGCCCGCAACAA
>DIYK01000023.1:11543-19594 GCA_002429005.1 Verrucomicrobia bacterium UBA6056 | reverse complement strand
AGGCTGACTTCGGATTCAGAAACTGCTTTGGGATGTTCGTAGACGTAGTTCATGAGAAGAATCAGGTACCCAGGAGATGAACTCTAACACGGTTCTCACTGCAACAGAGCATTGGGCCAGGATCAAGCTGTTTTCCAGGATGAAATGCATCATCAGAGTTCATGGATTTTATTTCATAGAAGAGGGGTCTCACCCCGATGGGGCTTCGTAATCGCTTTCGGATTCTTCCCTGGCCTCACGGCCAGGGCTGTGATGTTGCACGCCCTTGGCGCTTACACGCTCCTGAAGCATGTAGCATAAGAGTTCATCTGTTTTGCCTTGGATAACGGCGGCGCTCCGGCGCTGGCTAGACTGTTGCACGCGACACACTGGTTAGGTGCGAAGGTTCTTGGTTCATCACATTAGATTCATGACTACAGAATCATTGGTCAACGCTGAAGATCACGTGCCGGCCAGCCTTCTCCGCTCGATCAAAAAAAGAAGGGAGATCGGAGAACCAGTCCCATGTATACTGGTAGTCTTCCTGGCTTTTCTCCAGACCGTAGTCTACGGGTAGGTTAGCATATCGTTCACCGAAAAATTCAGGAGTGATGGCTGCCAATGCATCTGCCAAAGAACGTAGCTTTCTGTGGGGGACCAAAGAAACAATATAGTCATCTCCTGAGTACAATTGCTCTCCTCCCAATATGCATAAACACAGCGGTTCCGTACCGTTTACAAATCCAAGCTGGCCGTCAGTCAAACAGCGATGAATGGCATCCCACGCTTTATCCGTTTCACACACAAAGCCCTCATCCACTTCCCATCTGGCCTCGATGTCTCCCTGAATAATTTCGAGTAAAGCGTCGTTGGACCGAGCTGATCGAAGTGCGCTTAGGTCATCATCCGTGATTGCAAAATGGACTCCTCTACATGGCATAATAACTAGTTCCTCAAGCCGACAAGATGCAGGTTTTTACCCCACCGGATTGCAGTAATGGAGCGTTATGAATGGGAAAGCCGGAAGGCACGGGAGGAAATGATTCCGTTTGCTGCGCAGCTTCGATCATCCCTCAGCTTCCTCACCAAGGTACTCTTTTAAAAAGCATTCGATCTGATCATCTTCAACGTTGAAAAGATCATACCCGGTTCGTGTAAACCCGTCTACTTTCGAATCACATATTGCACCCATTCCATCATTCGCCTGAGAGAATCGGGCCTGAAGGACGTATACGAGTTGCATAAATCGCATGTCCGAATCCTTTTTCCAAATCTGCTCCAGGAGCTGTGTGATGTGCTCAATACGCTCTGGTGATCTCATGGGGTGTTCCTCTGTTAGGCTGGTGGGTTCTGGGATAGCCGGTTTCAGATGGATCAGCCAGATAAGACCGGTTAATCCCGCTTAGGCAATTTGGCGTAGCTTTCATCAGAACCTGCATAGAAAAACAGGATCACCGACCCGTTTTGCTTCCATTCCGTTTCAACTTCATATCTTTCCGCCAGGTAATTACGGAGATAGTCTAACGACAGGGCTAATGTGACGCGCGTGGATTCTTCGCTTGATGGCACAAAGGTTATCGAAAGATCTGCGATTTCATTGAGTTTAGGGCCAAGTAACACGTCGCCTTGAACCTGTTCATCCAGACTGGAGACCACCTCTCTGAGCAACTCCTGGCTCCACCCAAATCGCAGCTCCTGCTCCAGTAGAGGGACTTCCCTTTGCTTCATGTTTGTGCAGGATGTGCAACCCCAACATAGCAAGATCAAACATATCATAGAAACGTTCATGTCAGGAATACCAATTTATGCTGTTTGGATCAGGAATGGCTGATTCGGGAGAGCGAAGTGGTAATAACCGTAATCGATACCAAGGTCATCGGTCAAAGCTCAACAACTGGGAAAATACGCTGGATCCGTTTTGCAAAACACACGTAACCGAGAATCCACCTCATCCAATTTGTAGACAGATACAAGGTCTGGTTCTCCTTGGCAGCTCAGCGCCCACTTTTCATCTCCAGAGGGGAGTTCGAGGACACACTCAAGACTGAGTGCCATCAACATGGGTCCATACATCACTATCGGGCCAAACTGAGGTGAAGGGTCTCCGCACAGCAACTGCGTGTACGGGCCAGGAAGTTGGAACCTGCGCTTACCAAAACGGCTTGTCCCATAGACGGGAATATGCACCGGAGTAGCTATCAATTCGAATGTCCCATTGCTTTGTGAAACAGTGACTTCTACCTCCAGAGACCATCCTAGCACGGATATCTTCATAGCCTCGAATAGATCAGGCCACGATGTTAAATATTTCGCAGGTTTCGCCCGTATTGCCTCGAACCAGGATAATGTATGAATTTTCACTAAGCTTATAAAACTTCTAGAATTGCCGGTTCCGCGCTCCTATCCCGCCGCCCCACCACTTCGCAGGGTTGCGAAGGCGGTAGCGGCGAATTAGGGAGCAATTTCACTCGGGTGCTCAGGTTACAACAGCCCCATTTCACAAGCAAATTGTTCAAACGACTCGTGGCTTTTCACCCAGCTATGTTTGACGTCTTGGTCGTGGTAAGTCCACTTCAAATACATCACAACCGGCTCTTGTTCATGCTGATAGTGTAAGATGATCGGTGAATCTGAACCTGCACCAAAATCAGCAATAATTACGGCCTGACTATAATCAATCTCAGTAGGGTTAGTTAAGCCGCTGACCCACCATTCATTTCCTCCATCTACCTCATCTTGAATCGTATGGAAAGGTGGCGCCATCAGTATAAGCTGATCATCATCGGGAGAAATCTTTTTCGCGCATGCCTCACCCAGGTTTTTCAAGAATCCTTGAGGCGTATCGGCAGGGCTCCACACAGCATCCGCAATAAGAGCTTCGATTGCTTCTGGTAAAATTAGGTCATGTACTTTCATGTTTTGGAAAACGTATTAGCCAGAAAGGAACGATGTTAACTGGTTGGGGAGGCTCGGGTTATCTATCTCTGTACTCATCAAGCACCTCGTTAAGAAAGAGCTTGGCTTCCTCACGCAGTTCACGATTGAGGAGTTTGCTAACCTCATCCACCACTGGAATTGTCTGCAAGTTACACAGTACTGTACTTGCGGCATCAGCAAACTCTAGGTCGCCCTTAGGCCATGCTTCACAAATCCAGTTAAGTATACGTGATTCCACCGTCGTATCGAACTGTTTGTCAGGTCTATACCCTTGCGCGAAGATCACATCAACCATAGCACTCGCGATGTCGTTCCTAAATATATCCGGGTTCGCACCTCCAATCGAAATAATTTCATCCAACAAAGTGGAAACCTTGCTGACCTCCAATAGGGAAGGGAGCTTATCAATGTCCGGTAATTCTCGATCCATTTTCATGAGAGATAAAAATGCACGATGCCCGTTACTCGACATTATCCATGTTGGTCATCATCCGTGATTGCAAAATGCACTCCTCTACATGACATAATAACTAGCCCCTCAGGCCGGTAAGACCCAAATTTTTACGCAACCGGCTTGCAGAAATGGCGTGTTAAGAATGTGAAAGCCGTTAGGCAAGGAAGGAAACGATTTCATTCGGTGTTTTGCTTGGATCATCCCTCGGCTTCCTTAGCAAGGTACTCTCTCAAAAAGCATTCGATCTGATTATCTTCAACGTTGAAGAGATCATATCCGGTTCGAGTAAAACCATCTGCTTCCGAATCACATATCGCCCCCATTCCATCATTCGCCTGAGAGAATCGGGCCTGAAGGACGTATACGAGTTGCATAAATCGCATGTCTGGATCCTTTTTCCAAATCTGCTCCAGCAGCTGTGTGATGTGCTCAATGCGCTCTGGTGGTCTCATGGGGTTGATCTCTTTTAGGTTGGTGGGTTCTGGGACGGTCAGCACCAAAACTTGGTATTACGTCTTCGTCTTATCTGCACATCGAACAGGTTGATTTCATGGTTCGGAAAATATGTACTCTGTCGAACTCGCCTTCCTGTCCCGCCACTGAACACTAAGCGAAGGAGGAAACGAGCTTGTCCGCCGGGGTGTATTCAGGTGGTTGATCTGCATAGGGTATGGATGGAACTGCACTATTTCGTTGAGGGCGGGACCCAATGAATGCTTCTGAGTTCAGGGTCATTCACCACCCCAAATCTATCAGATACGCCGCCAGCTTTCAGATAGTATTCATAGTCATCCCAAATTAGAAATTGAAAGAACCCTTCTGAATCCGTGCGGGTTTGCTCTGCCCCTTTTGAGCCTTGAACATTCTGCTTCATAAGCACAACTCGGCTGTTGGCGATCGGTTTACCCGTCTCTTTATGAACGAGGATACGTGCAATACGACGCGTGAACTTTCGCTGAGCTTTCAAGGTAAGCGCTACCTCTCCTTCAGCGATCACTTTTTCCGTAAGGTGAACCATCACCTCTCCTTCATAAGGAAATTGCAGCGATCTTGTCACTGTAACTTTTAGGTTGGGGTGAGATCGTGCTGATGAACTCGGGATCTCCAGAATGAACAAACCCGGCTCAAGCATCTTGCACTCCCTGCTAAAAACATATGATTCAGGATTTTCTGGATGGTGGACGGTTTCAATTTGAGCTTTGTCCCATTGTGGTTTTGAAGGGACTCCACCATAGGGAGTAACGTGATGGAGATCTTTGGTTAACACGCAGTCAACCTGAATGCGAAAAGGGGGATCCTTTTCGTTCTTTACAGCCTGCTCTGCAATCAGGAAGAATGGCAGCGTGAATAGAATAAGAATGTGTGTCTTCATGAGCAAATGTTTCAAGATTTTTTTTCACAGGTCGCAGTAGCGGAAACTGGTTCAAACGTGCAGTCAGCTTATAAAGGTTCACTAATGATAGTATCAGCATCACCTTCATGAATGATTCTCCCTTCAAAGATGATATATGCCCTATCAACATAACTTAAGCATTCCCGAACATTATGATTCGTGATGAGGACCCCACATCCGCTTTTTTTCAAGGAATCGAACAGGGCATGGATCGATTTAGCCGTTAGAGAATTTAACGCCGTTCCTTGTGTTGGCTCATCAAAGCATAAAACCTGTAATCCGTCATGAATGCTTTCTGCCACCTGAACTAAATTCGATTTTTTGCGATTTGTCTGAAAGACCTCTAACCCCTCTTTTTTTCTTCGTGAACGACTTAATGTAGTGACGTTATGTCCATTAAGAATTACTGAGCCCTGATGATCTTTCTCTTGCCCACTAAGGATCGAAAGAAAGGTGGACTTACCCGACCCGTTCGCTCCTAACAGAGCGACAACTTCACCTTGATATACCCTCAAATCAACTGATTTTAGAACCGCACGCCCTTTGCGATGTAACGAAATACCTTTCGCTTCCAACAGGATTTTTCCTGAAAAGTCTTCTGGTTCAGGTAAAGATAGTACTGATACCGTCATTTCTGGTCAAATATCCTCAGCTATGAGATGCAGAGAAAAGCAATAGGCTTTCCTGTTTTGGCCGCAGCTTTGCTCGCAGTCAATCAACTCTGTTTACAACTACCCAAACTTGGTCCCTTTTACGGTCTAGACCCATATGGGCCCAGTTACCATACCAACTGTTGCCATGAGGCCAGTTTCGGTTTTCAAAATACTCCATGTTCTCCGCAGGTGGATCCCACCAATCAGGAGCATGAGCCCCTGCATCTCCCGAAAAGTCACTAGACGGTCCACTTGAAGTAAAACCGTAAGACAGCATTTTTTCTACAGATTCGGAATCAACCTTCAATAATAACCACTGAACCCCAGAGTCAGCTACAGCATATTGTCTAGCCTTGAGCACAGTGACACCTTTGGGCGGAGCTTCACCAAAGTCTGTATGGAATGCTCTGATCAGTTCTTCCGGAGAGCCGGGATCATATGGCTGATATAAACATGCAACTAATGCCCATAGTGCGCCAGACCCAACACAAAAGGCCAGCAGCGATATGCCAGTGGAAATACCGAAAAATTTCCAACTCTTTCGAATAAACCCAATTATGCCCAAAATTGGAATCGACACGAAGAAAACAGCTATCATCCCAAACCAAAGCAATCCGAAAAACAGGGTAAAGATATTCATCATTGATTACACGAACGGTTTACACGGGTTGGATCAGCACCATCGCATTCGGACGAATGGTCTGGTTACGAATACGATCAGTCACCCTCAAAACGTACATGAGTATGGTTGTCTATGGAATCCTTTAAGAACTCAACCACATCATCAACATATATGGGTTCTTTCGTATTCAGTGCCAGTTCCGTCAACTCTTCGATAAGCACTGGGATCTGAAGCTGATTGAAGATTGTATCCCCGTAGGGATCAATGAAACGCAGGCAACAGGATCTTGCTGGCGCGGCGGCCACGATCCGAAGATCTATCGAATCACCGTCTGCATATATTGCTTCGACTTCGCCGTCTTCCTTCTCTCTACGTAGGCCAATATGTTGCATTTCAATTGAGGGATAAAGATTTACCCTGACTGGAACCGCGACAGCCGATTCGGACGGGGAGACTTGTTAAAACTGTTCACCAACTCATTCGCTTCTTCCATGAAAAAAGTTCGTGGATCGTTCTCTTCCCATTCCAGGGACGTATGTAAAGCTTGGGCCTCCGATATGTGAAGCTCCGGTTAATGGCCAATACGCAAAGGGCCTGGACACATCCAGATCCACAAACACCAAACAGTCCAACTCTCTGATCCAATCTGATTCCTGATACGAAGTCTCCCTGATGAAGCGGAGGAGCAAACATCGCTCTTTGACCAATCTGCCATGAATACGGGTTCTGGCGTAGGAGCTATCCTGCATAAGGGCACTGAGATAGAACTGAGTAAATTGCTCAACCAGGGCAGGGCCAAAATCAGGACCCAACTCAATGGCGCTCGAGTCCACGGTGAAGCTCCCCTCTATCAAATCGTTGTACGAAATGGTGTCCGCAGTTTCCGTCAGCGAAACGGCTTCGTCGAATGGAGGAAAGGGGCCGTCATATGACTTGCGTGGCGGACCAAGGACCGCGCACATCAATCGAACCGCAAGGTTGTGAGGGGCTTGCCAGGTCCATTCATTGCCTGTCATCATGCTGCTCCCTCCAACCCGGAAAGCACGTGACTGCCGGTCCACATTCCATCTGCGCATTCGGGCATGACCACTATGCAGTATAGTTGGAGCACCTTGACGATATGCGATCAGCCCACGAACAAATGGGATGCTCAATGGATTCAGGGTCAGCAGTAACATGAATCCGATTAAGGACCTCCTTCGCCATGAGTACCATGCTCCATACATCCATAATGGAATGATGAGAAAGGAAAGGTGTCCCAGAAAACTAACCAACCAACAGCCCACGATGGTTGCCATGACGACAACCACGACGATTGGATCCCGATTTTTACTACCTGTCTTCATTCGATGAGATAGAGTTGGAGAATGTTTTTCGCCGATGGACTCGCATCAACAAAATCGGTATGTGGCTGGCTATGAGATTATATTGCTGATAATGTCAATTTTTAAGCGCTTAAGCAAAAACACCTTAGCTTCATCCGTTAATCCAAGTGGTTCCTGCCCTCCTCCTGAGAGAAAGGAATGAACCATTCCAAACGGTGGATCTTCATCATAACCAGACAGCAGCTTTAGTCGCTCAACCTCACCTCTATGGTTGTGCGAAAAAAAACCGATCTCTTGCCCGCCGAAGAATAACTGGTACCGACACCTCTTAAATCCTTTACCAGCATCCTCCATTCTAGAAACAGATAGCTCATCTTGCAGACTCCTTTCTGTTTCAGAAGAGACCTTTCTGTAGAGAAATTTCATCTTCTTATCTGGCATTCCCCATAGGAATTCGGACTCAGAAATTTGTATTGTGATTCCATAATCATTCTCACCCCAAGGTGGCGATGGCTTTTTAGGGTCGTACACGGAAGTAACCACTCCAATAAGCGACTTGAATCTACGCCTTATTTCTACGGCATCACCAACTTTCACAAGTTCTCCGGTGGTATATTTAATAGGTTCCATGATGACTAGGTTAACGATATGCGATGAAGGGAGCAGCGACAGATGATTCAGGGGGGGG
>DIYK01000023.1:0-11461 GCA_002429005.1 Verrucomicrobia bacterium UBA6056 | reverse complement strand
GGGAGCTGTTATGGGTACGAAATTGCTCGAATTGACACGTAACGGTCCACAGCATTGTTGCCCTCCCCTACAATTCATCGACTTCCCTGAGCGTCGTCCTAATGAAGTCGAGGAGGTCCAGGTTGGTCTTGTGGAGGGCCTGTCCCTGGGAGAACCAGATGCTACGGTCGTCACGTTTGAAAACCGCGAAGTCGGAACCACCCAGTTCAGCAAGGAGAAGGAACTCCGTCAAGAAATCCGATGCTCCGCTTAAGAACTTGGAATGCTCCGGGTCATTCTGCCTCTGAATACTATCCCATGTCTGCTTTGTACGGTTCGGATCATGGAGCGGAGGAATACGAAACCACTCATGCTGAAGTCCATTGGAAACGGCATAGATATCGCAAAGGATTTGCGGCAGTCGCAAGGCCATCTTAGCCGGGTCGATTAGTTCGGGCTTTGCTGGAGGAGCAAGGCGGAAACCGTGCTGCGCGGCAAGCTGTGTCAGTTCAACTTCCATCTTATGTCACAACATAGGCCATCCATGAAGCGCGGGAAAGCCTTTCTTTCTGATGGCAGGCTTGCATCCGGCCGCGGTGACGCAGATGCGTGCAAATCCCGGCTGGGCGGCTTTCCCAGCTGCGCTCTCTTTCGGGTTAAAAGGATAAGCCGCCGAGATCCTCTTCTCCATCGGGCAGAGTATAGGGGAAGTTCTGTCCGTCAGCCTGTTGCAGGGCACAGTGGCTAACCGTTATATCCTCCATGCGACAATTCTGTTAAAATCTTTTTTTGATTCTGTTTCAAACATCGGCCCGCAAAAAACATTACATCATCATGATCATTAAAATACTGGTCTTGAATTCCGTCTGTATTATTTCTCACGGAAATCCAGCTAGGATCCTTTTCGACGACTTGTTCGTACTCCCACGCATTGGTGACTATTTCGGCTAATTGTAATTTCCCAATGGTTCTAAAACTTTCTTCGACCTCTCGTCGGATCTCGCCCGTGTCATATGCGGCCAGGAAAGCTGGCAAACCACTTCCTGACATGGTCAGATCGGCATTTACTGCGAGGTAAATACGTCGAGCCAGTACGGGAAGAGCCATTATGCTCTCCAAGAACCGTTGATGGTCATCTAATTCGACATAGTCCTCGATATAAAAAACGAAATTTTCAGCCAGATCTTCTTCGTCATGACTTTCTTTGTAGACCTTCTTTAACTGTCTTTTACTAATCTCCATTTTCGAAACTGAACTTAGGCCATCCATGAAGTGCGGGAAAGCCTTTCTTTCGGTTGGCAGGCTTGCATCTGGCCGCGGTGAAGCTGATGCGTGCAAATCCCGGCTGGGCGGCTTTCCCAGCTGCGCTCTCTTTCCGGCTAAAAGGATAAGCCGCCGAGGTCCTCTTCTCCATCGGGCAGAGTATAGGGGAAGTTCTGCCCATCGGCCTGTTGCAGGGCACAGCGTTCGTCATACCATTTCTGCACCCGAATGCGTTGGGCATCCCGTTTTTTGCCTGCCCAGTCCGGGACTCCGGGAGGCTCGGGAATGGCATCCTGAAGTGCAGGATCCCCGCTGTCGGCTAAATGCTGATCGAGGCGCTGTCGCAGATCGGCCAGCACCTGGGCGTAGTGCGGGTTATCCACCTGATTCTGCAATTCCTGCGGATCTCCTAACAGATCAAACAACTGTTCCTCCGGCATCTCCACATGCGCCAATCCGCCTTCCTGCATGGAGCGGTAGGCTTCCCCGCCGTCGGCATTGAAATCCATCCAGTAGGCCCCGCCCTCTCCTAGCCTGCGGGTGTAGCGATAGCGTTCGGTTCGAATGGAACGCAGCGGCAGATAGCGCCCATGATAGCCCTGCTCGTGAAAGAGTTCTTCATGAATGCGTTCCTGCTCCCCGCGCAGCCAGGGCAGCAGGGATTTGCCCCGCAGGCCTTCCTGTGGGGGAATGCCCAGCAGTTCACAGAGCGTCGGGTACAGATCCAGGTGCGAGGACAGTCCTTCCATGACCTTTCCGCCCTCAAACCCACCGGGACCTTTGATGATCATGGCCACTCCGGTTCCCCTGTCGTTGAGATGGGTTTTCACCCCGGGCAGCCCCGGTCCATGGTCCGTGGTGAAAATGACCAACGTCTCTTCCGCCAAGCCCGTTTCTTCCAGCACATCGAAGAGCAGCCCCAGTCTCAGATCCAGATACTCCGATGCCCGGTACTGCATGGCCGCCTCCCAGCGGGCGCGCGGGGTATCCGGCAAATGGGACAAGGGCCGCTGATTCCGCACATCGAGGGCGCCCAGTTCTTCACGGGAGAGCACAAAGGATCGATCCCAATTACTGTGATGGGTCAGCGTATAGCCTACATTGAGAAAGAAGGGCTGCTCATGCGGCTCGCGCAGATAGGCGATCGCTTTTTCCGTGCTCTGATCATGGGTAATTTCCCCGGCCTCACCAATGGGCTGAATAAAGCGGTCATAGGGAAGCTTGTACAGTTCTTCTTCCGAAGCTCCGGTCACATGTTGCACTCCGGTAAGCACCGTCTCCATGCCGTGAGCTGACAAATGCGCAGCCAGATGCTCGGCTGGATCCCGCAAGCCCCAGCCCTGATTGGTCAGGCCGTGCATGCCGACTTCATGAGGATAGCGTCCCGTCAGCAAGGCGGCCCGGCTGGGAGAACAGGTGGGGGCCACACAGAAAGCATTGCGGAACAGTACCCCCTCCCGGGCGAGGCGCTGCAGGTTGGGCGTCTGCGGCGTATAGCCGTAAGGGGAAATGTAGCGGCCCAGATCGTGGGTATGCAGGTAAAGAATATTCATGTGCTCAAGAATTCGTTCAGATTGAAGGAAGAGCAGACTAGGCTCGGGCCCCATCTTTCCGGAACTGACTGGGGGTACAGCCCAGCAAGGATTTAAAATGTTTCGCCATACTTTCCGGATCGACAAAACCGCATTCCAGCGCCACCTGGAACACAGTCTGATCTGTGCTTAGCAGACGCTCTTTGGCCAGATCCACCCGGATCCTGAACAATTCCTCCCGTATGCTCCGCCCCATGGCCGCCTGAAAGCGCTCATTGATGCTGCGCCGGCATAAGGGCAAGCCCTTGCACATGTCGGCGATGCTCATCCGCTCTGCGGCATAGCGATGCAACCGGGCCAGCATTTCAGCAATCACCGGATCCTTCATGGCCAACTGATCCGTGGAGCGGCGCAGCACCACACGTTCCGCTCCCAGCAGGTGCGGCTCCATGGATGCCTCTCCCTTCATGCGGCGCTCCAGCTCCTCCGCTGCCAGAGCCCCCAGTTTTTCACCCGGCAGTGCGATGCTGGACAGGGGAACATGATTCATCATGCAGACTTCTTCCACATCCCCTATGCCCAGGATCGCCACATCCTCCGGTACATTCAGCCCCTGAAACATACAGAAATCCGTATAGCGCAGTGCGGTCTGATCCGAGCTGCAGAGCAAGGCCACCGGTTTGGGAGCCTGCAACAACCATTCCGTCATGGTGCTGATGGGATAGGTGGAACGGCTGGGCAGCAGCTCATACACTTCACGTTGGTTGGCAGAGGAACGCAGCCAGGCCAAGAGCTCCACTCCTTGTGCGAGGGCCGCCGCCTGGAAGCCCTCCCATACATCAAAGTCCGCCTGCCCGGGGGGCGGGGAAGCCAAGACCAGGTGCCGATGCCCCAGCGAGAGGAAATACTCTGCAGCCATGCGTCCGACAGATTCCATGGAGATGCGATGACTGTTCCAGGCCTCGGGCGACTCCGATCTGGCCAGATTGATAATCGGAAGCTGCGCATCCTTCAGGAGACGGATCTGTTCCGGATTCGTGATATGCCCAATGACCCCATGGCAAAGCAGATGGGGAGCTCCCGCCAACATCTCTTCCAAGAGAGCCGTCTCCCAGCCCAGGTCCCGGAACAACCACTTCCGTGAGGGCCCGCGAAAGCTGTAAATCCCCCGACGGATCTGAGCGTCGATTCCCGTGTAGCCCAAGCTCACGAAACCGATACCAAGATAGTCGTTAAATAGGTCCATTCTCCGAAAACTGTAACGCAGATGCCGTCCTGTTGACAAAACAAGAGCTGCGGGGATTGGCATCGTCAGGCTGCCTGAGCAGAGCACATTGCAGGTCAATGGCCGCACTCATCACATCATCCTCACATGCCAAGGCTAAATGACCTTAGTAGAAACAGTGAAAAGCGCCTACCAGAATACTGGAGTCTCAGCCCCTGACTTTTGGAACCCGTTCCTGTGCTCTCTGTGGATTTAAAAAAGCTCTCTGCATCCTTCGACAGCCTCTTGAGGCGGATGTCTTGCAGAGCGCTTCAGTGTGCCCCCCTCCCAGCTTTCTCCGAATCCACATAGCTACGATGCCAATAATGGGGTCCCCTGACTGCATTCCAGGAGCTATACTGGAGCTCTTTCCGCTCCAGAGCCGAAGCATATGAAGTATGTCCTCCTATCCAGTCTTTTCCTCTGCATCCTGAGTGTGTTCGGGCGATGTGCAGAGCCATCCCCTCTCCTCCTTGCGGTCAAACAACAGGTGGATCTATTCACCAAACATGGAAAAGATTCCTGGGGGCCGCAGCCATCGGAGCTCTATGTGGACGGCCTGCATGTGGATGACTATCAGCCCACCCGCTGGCAGGACAAACAACGCAAACGGGTGATGAGCAACTTCGCCAGTCAGCAGATGTGGCTGCGAAGTCTGGAAGCCTTGAGCCAGCTCAGCGGAGAGGAGCGATATCGCCTCCAGGCTCAGGCCTGCATTCAGGAAGCCTTCGATCGCCTCGCCTCCCCCGAAGGCCTGCTCTACTGGGGCGGGCATCTCGCCTACGATTTAGAGCGGGAGGAGGCCTGGGGCATGTGGAACAACGGGCATGAGATGAAGTATCACTACCCCTGGTTTTCCGGCATGTATGAGGTCAATCCCGAGGCCACCCGGAAACTGATGGAAAGCATCTGGCTGCGGCATATCAAGGACTGGGACAGCTTGCTGTTTAACCGGCATGGCCGCATCAGCAAACCCTCTGCCCAGGAGATTCGTTTATCCCCCAAAGCCGGCTGGAACTATCCGTTCACCGAAGAGCTGGAACTGCCCTTACAACCCAGCTCCGGTGACCTCACCTTTATCAACACAGCCTCTTCGCTCATTCATACCGCGTTTGAACATGCCGCCCTCACCGGTGAACCCGAGCTGAACGAATGGGCGCTGCGCCTGGCCGGACGCTATTGGCAGATGCGGGATCCGGTGACCGGACTCAGTGGCTTCCAGTTTAATGAACGCAAACAACGGGACTCCGGAGACAAAGCCCAACACCAATACGGGGAGCTGTTGGGGGAGCGCGCCCGGGAATGGCTGATGCTCCGCGCGCTGAGTCCGCGCATGATCGATTTTAATCTCATGCTCCTGCTGCATGCCGATTCCTTGCCGGAGGGCCACACGCTGCGGGAGCGGCTGATTAAAGAAAGCGTCGGAGAATGGCTCGCCTACCATCGCTATGCCTACCGGCCGGAGCAGCGGGAATGGGTGTCCATTTCTACCGATGGACAGCCCCTCCCCGTCGATCAGATGACCCAGAAGGGCTATTATGCCAGCAACTACTGGAAGACCAAGACCAGTAACGGCAAAGACCTGCAGCTGGCGGCCCTAGCCTACCGGCTTCAGCCGGGCAGAGAAACCGGCCAGGCCCTCTACTCCATCCTGCAGGGACTGGGTTTTGACGTAGAAGCAGGCACGCAACGCCTCAGGATCCGGGAGGAAGGCACGCGGAATGCCTATGTGCTGTTCGGCCTGGTGGATGTGGATAAAGCGCTGCCCCGTCTGAATGCCATTGAGGTGGCGGAGCAGCTGGCGCTGCGCATGCTGGATACGCATCGCGTGAATGGACTCTTCGTGCCGGAGGAGGATCGCATCTGGGCCAGCATCAACAGCCCCACCCCGCTGGCCATGCTGCATGTGCTGGCCCGCCGTCAAGGGATACAAGAACCCCTCCCCGCGCCCTTTCCCGACCGCGGCTTTCTCCATGCGCCCTTCCAGGGCGTGGCCAGTAAAAACTGGGGCCGCACCTACGACTGGCATGTCTTCTACAACCGCACCCGCGCCGAACCCAGCACCCAGCGCGACCCATCCGAGGGAAAATAATCCGATATGAAGTTCTGGGAAAAAGCCAAACAAGCCGCGACCTGGTGGACCCGGGCACAGACCGCTCCGGAAAACCTTCTCATTGGCGAAGGCTCGGCCGTCGCACCCAGCGCGGTATTGGACGGGGAGAGCGGACCCATCCGTTTGGGGAAACGCAATGTCATCTCACCCGGGGCCCTGCTCATTCCCTATGGGGGCTCCATCACCTTGGGCGACGACTGCTCGGTAAACCCCTACTGCGTGCTCTACGGCCATGGCGGCCTGCAGATCGGGAACGGCGTGCGCATTGCCACCCACAGCGTGATCGTGGCGTCCAATCATGACATTTCCGATCCGGAGACCCCCATTTTTCATAAATCCTGTATCAACAAAGGGATTCGGATTGATGATCATGTGTGGATCGGTGCCGGGGTGAAAATTCTCGATGGAGTGCACATTGGCGAAAATTCCGTGATCGCCGCCGGGGCCGTGGTCAGCAAGGATGTCCCCGCCCATGCCATTGTCGGCGGGGTTCCGGCCAAAGTCCTGAGGATGCGGAAGTGACCTCAACTGAGCTGGAGCGACTCCGGCAGGATGCCATTCGTTTTCTGCTCTCCTGCCGCAGTGCGGGCACAGCATTCGGCCAGTTCAAGCTCTGCGCGCATGCCTACGCGGAGGCGGAGCTCTCGGCAACGAATGTCGCGCTGGAATTATGGCGCATGCTGGATCTGCCCCTGAGTGCGGGGGATCGAAGACTCGCTATTCAGCAGCTGCAGCAAGGGCAGCATCCGGAAAGCGGCCTCATGCTGGACCCCAGCTGGGAGGCCCGTTTGAAAGACCCCGCCTCCACCCGCATGCATGTAGTGGGCGACAGTTTTTTCACCCGCTGCGCCGCCTGTGCTCTCTGGGCCTGGGATGCGGCCCTGCCCTTCCCCGTAGCCTATCTGGCCGACATGCCCGTAGACGAGCTGCCCACAGCCATCCGCTGGGGACGGGGTGGACACGATCCTTTCTCCACCGGCGATCTGGGCGTACTGCTGTATCACAATGAAAGGCTGCAGGTCCCGGGAGCCTCAGCCTTGCGCCGGGTGTTTCTCAGCGAACTTGCCGCGCAGCAGGATGTCCGCACGGGTCTCTGGCTGAATGGAAACCCGGAGGAGGCTCTGACCCCCTCCATCAACTTCAGCTTTCACAGTATCACATACAGCTACAACCAGTGTGGGCTGCCTCTGCCCCGCGCAGAACAGATCATTGATTCCTGCCTGCAGGCCTGTCGCGATGAACGCTTCTACAGCTGGGAACATGGCTATGCCTGCAATGATCTGGACCTGGCCTTGATGTTCTATTCGGCCTCCCTGAACTGCAGCCACCGCCAGGAAGAGGTCATGGACTGGGCCCGGGAGCGTCTGCCCATGATACTCGCTGTACAGAAGCCCGACGGCGGATTTTCCTTCTACCACGAGCGCGCCATGGATCAGCATGCGCAGGTGGCGATCAGCCCCGGAGAGGCCGAGAGTGATCTCTGGGGCACGCTCATGTATCTGGGCTGTATCCGCATGATGAGCCTGCTCGCTTATCCCGAACTGCAGGTGCCCTGGGGCGTTGCCCGGGTGCATCTGCTGCGGGAGCCTGCTTGATTTCGGCAGCCGAACGCACATAGATGCTCTATGAGTATGTGGAGAGTGGATGCGGACCTCCCCGCCGGGAATATCATTGTGGAAGCGCAGGAAGGCCATCGGGTGTGGCTACGACCTGATCTTCGCGATACCCTTGGCCCCTGGTTTTACTGGAAATTCCGGGTCCGGGGCGCTGCGGGACAGGAGATTCAGTTTGCATTCAGCCCGGAAGCCGGCTGCTGCGTCGGTGCCCGCGGTCCAGCCATCAGTCGGGATCAGGGAACAAGCTGGAGCTGGCTGGGCATCGAGTCCACAGGATTGCCTGAGAACGAATCCTTCCGCTACCGCTTTGCCGAAGACGAGGATGAGCTGTGGTTCTGTATGGCGCTGCCCTATTTGCTCGCAGAGTGGCAGCGCTGGCTGAAGGGCCTGCAGCGGCCCTATCAGCTGGAATGCCTCGGTCTGAGCGGCAAAGGCCGGGAGCTTCCCATGCTGCGTCTGCCAGGAGAAACTGATGCTCCAGTTGTGATGGTCACGGCCCGGCATCACAGTTGCGAGTCCAGTCCCGGATACCTGATCGAGGGGCTGGTGGAGGCCTGGGATTCGCCGGCAGAACTCTGCGTGATTCCCTTTGTCGATCTCGATGGCTGCGAAGAGGGTGATCAGGGCAAAAACCGCAAGGGGCAGGATCACAACCGGGCCTATCTGGCCAATCCCCCCTATGTGGAAACCCGGGCCCTGATGGCCTATGTCGAACAGATGCAAGGCCCCTTTATGGCTCTGGACCTGCATTGTCCCTGGATCCGCTCCGATCACAATGAACAGCTCTACATCGTTGGTGCTTCCGATCCAGAGCAAGCCCGGCGACAAGAACCTTTTTCCCAGTTGCTGGAAGAATATGCTGAGGGCCTCCCCTATGAGCGGAAACACAATGTCGCTTATGGCACATCCTGGAACACCCACAAAAATTACAGCAGCTTCAAACCCTTCGCCCGTTGGTCCTGGGAGCAGGACGCTTGCTTTTTTGCATCTACCTTTGAGATTCCTTACGCCACGGCTGGGTCGGTCGAGGTGAATCCGGATTCGTTGCGCCGCTTTGGTGCCTCGCTCGCGCGTAGCATCGCCGCCTACCTGAGAAGCACCCCGGAAAAGCAGAGGAAACATTGCCCAGCACCGTGATTTTTTGTAAGATCAGCCCTTCTCGAGCGCCTACTTGATATGAATAAAGAATTTTACGATCCCATAGCCCTATTGCTGGCCGCGGAAAAATTCCCGCACCTGCAGGAAGAGGCCTCCGTACAGGAGGCACGGAGCCGTTTGCAAACGGACCCCAGCTTTCTAGAGGCCTTCAACGAGGCCAAGGATTTTTTCCAGCATCACCAGCAACTCATCCACGTTCCCGGTCTCCCCGAGGAATCCCGTGAACGCATTCGCGAAGCCCTGCTTGCGGCACAACCTGCGAAAAAATTACAGCTGAAATCCTGGTCCCTTCGCAGCCAGCTTGCCTGGGCTGCCGTTCTGGTCCTCTTGCTGGGTGGCTTGGCCATGATGTCTTCCCAGATTCTTGGCAACCGCAATCGCGATGATCAGAGTGTGATTGCCGCAAACAACAAAGAAGAGTTCCGGAAGTTTGTACAGAAAACCTGGGAAGAGGGCTTTGAGCTCTCCTACCAGAACAGTGATCCCAATCAGTTGGTTTCCTGGGTACAGAATCAGGGCTGGGATCCCATGCCCCTGCCCCCGCGACTGCAACAGTTTGGCGGCATTGGCTGCACCCGCTTCCCAAGTCCCCAGGGGGAAATTGCCCTGATCTGTTTTGACCGGGATGGACAGACCCTGCACCTGTTTATCGTCTCCAACGAAGAACGCTTCCCCATCCAAGGGCCGCGTCTGGATCATCTGCCCGATGGACGTCCAAGTTTGGAATGGAGCGATCGGCAGAATGCCTACATCCTCATTCCGAATGGTATTGATGAGGAACTTCCGGAACAGTTGCTCTAACAGGCTGCTAGGGGTATCCGAAGTCACAGCCAGCATGCCCCGACCCATCAAGAGCTGTGCTGTTTGGCGTAAAAGAGTCCTAATCCGAGCAGACACAGGCACCAGAAGGGGATCAGCAGGGCGCAGAGCTGGCTGTAGGCCATGCCTGGTGCCGCGAGAAGCAGAAGAAGATTCGGCAAGCTGACCAAGGAGAGAAAGAGCAGCTGGTTCAGCTTGTCCGAGGAGAGGAACAGCTGGACAAGGATCAGGCAGAGCAGTGGCAGCAACAGCAGCATCAGGGGATGCCGCCAGGAGGCAACGATTCTCTCTGGATTCCAGATGCGGACGTCCAGGTATCCAGCCTCCTGCAGGGCCTGTAACTCCCGACCCGCCTGCTCAAGTGGAAGGCCCGTCCGCCCTGCAACTTCCTGCCGGGTATCTGCAGTCAAACCATCCAGCAGCCAATCGATCTGCCGAGCGACAAAGGGACCGCGGAGTTCATGCCGGGCCTGGGGGGTTAAACGAAATCGCCCCGGCACTTCCGGAATTCCGGTAAAATATCCTGCACGCAGGAGCTCTCGCCAGGCTGCGGACTCCGGATCGACCCCCAGAGACTGCGGGGAGAAGGATGCATAGTGGCGCAGGGCCTCCAACTCGGGGAGAAAGCGCTCGCCCATGGTAGCCGGAGGCTGGCGCCAGCTGGCCGCCGCGACATGCAAGCCATAACGGTCCTGCTGGAGAAATCCGTGCATTTTATAGAGTCGAAGCATCTCTTCCGGCTCGGCCAAGTCGGACTTCAGGAGCTCCGCTAACTCGGGAGCTTGCAAGCGCTCCAAGACGCCTGCCAAGAGCTGCAGGGCTTCATCCGACAGCTCTCCCTCGGCTGGGGCGGGAATCTCCAGCAACACATAGCGGGGTTCCGGAATCATGGAGTAGAGTTCCCGTTCCGCCTGCCCGGCTTCCTGGAACGAGGTGGCTACGACCCAAGTCAGCGGCAACAGGCTTACACACAGCAACAGAGCCGTTACCGCAATAACGGTAAGCCAGCGGGCAATGCGGCGGGTACTTTTGGAAATACAAAACCCCAGAGGAATGACCGGGATAAAGTACACAGCATCCGGAATCAACCGATACAGATCCGGCCGCGCTTGCAGGGGATAGGGGCTTTCCACCCGAAAGACGATCAAACACAGGAAAAGCAGGCAGCTTTGCAGTGCCAGACCATGCAAGCCCCGGCGGCGTAGAAAGAAGCCCCAGGGCAAGAGCCACAACCAACGGGTCAGGGTATCCGGCCACAGCAGGATGAGAAGCGTTAGAGGCCACAGCAAGGGCAGCATCCATAACGCTTCCAGGCAGCGGGAGGGAGGGAAAAGCCGATCGAACACATACGATAGAAGGCTGATCAGAGGCAGCGAGCCCAAACACAGTAGCCAGTTCAGACCTTCCGGCCAGGAACCCGGGGCCAGGGAAAGGAAAAGCAAAGGCAGCCCCATCCAGCTCAGCCCCAGCAGCAGATCTTTCCTTATATCCGGAATCACCTCTTCACTCATCAGCAGCTTATCTCACAACAGATCTATACAGATTGGGAATCCCCCCACCCCTGCCCCAGCCACAAGCGCTTGAACAGCAAAATCCACATTCCTCTCTCCCTGCTGCCACCCAGGGGCAGCCGGATGTGCGTTGGGATTGGTGGTCAGGAGTCAGCCAGCCACGCCGAAGCCTTGGCGTAGGCGGGGAGTCAGGAGTCAGGAGTCAG
>DIYK01000094.1:157112-184875 GCA_002429005.1 Verrucomicrobia bacterium UBA6056 | reverse complement strand
TACCACTGAAATCATTCTGTCACAAAAATCATTCTGTCCGGTCAGCTTCCTGTCACCAAAATCATTCAGTCTCGGCTTCATCCTGTTTGAGTACAGCCCCGACCATTTCTTCAAAGTCCCGTTTCATGGGGCTGTCTTTCAGTTCCTCCAGGATCTTATCGTACTCGGCTTTGGCGGCCTCAAGTCCTTCGGATTCCTTTACGCAGGTCACAATCTTTTTCCATACGCCCCAGTCATAGTCTTTGCTGGCAGCGACGGTTTCTTTCAGAGAATCCGCGGCGTCTTTAAACTCACCATTGAGCATTTGCAGCTCACCCAGGGCCTGCAAATACATTTCCCGGGCCTTGCTTTCCACTGCGGGGGCTTCCGCTTTCAGCTTGGCAATGATTTCGTCCAGCTTGCCTTCTGCTTTGCCCTGATTTTCCTTCATGATCGTGCGGACTTCCAGGATCATGGGACCGATTTTATCTTCAAAGCTTTCTTCAGCCAGAAGAACAGATGCGGAGTACAGCGAGAGTATGAGGGCAATCGATTTCATGTCGAAACCCTGAGTTTCCGAAACCTGATTGTCAAGACTGCTGCATTCTGCAGATCATCCGGGTTCGTATCCTTACGTGTAGGTGCCCAGGAGATCATGCACGCAGGTAATCGCCATAGCGCCATCCCCAATGGCAAATGCTACCCGTTTTGTCGTTCCGGATCGACAGTCCCCAGAGACAAACACACCGGGCACAGAGCTTTCGAGGGGTAAGGGCGGGCGTGTTTCCGGCCAGTGTCCTGAGAGAAGGGATTCCGGGCCTGAAAGAATGAAGCCCTTGTGATCTCTCGCAATCGTGTCCGGTAAAAAATCCGTGCAGGGTTTTCCCCCAATGAAAATAAAAACCCCTCCGCTGGATTCTTCACGGGGCTGATCCTCGGGGTGGGTTATGGTTGTGACCGCATGGAGCTCCTTGGTGCCATGAAGTCTGCAGAGCTCGGTTTGATAACGTATTGTGATTTTGGGGTTTTCTTGAATGCGGGCCCAAAGGTATTCAGACATGCTTTTTGCAATGTTGCTGCCACGGATCAACAAATGCACCTCGGGGCAGTGCTGACTCAGGAACATGGCGGCTTGTCCGGCAGAATTTCCTCCACCGACTACATGTACCACCCGGCCCCTGCAATACAGTGCCTCCACCTGGGTCGCATTATAAAACACACCCGCACCCTGTAGTTCGGACATGCCTTTGATTTCCAAGCTGCGGTAACTGATGCCGGTAGACAGGATCAGGGTTTTGCTTCGAATGCTCTCCCCAGAACTCAGGTGCACCTCCAGACACTGTTCAGAGGGACTTGTGATCCCGGTTACACTGACCGGGACAATAAACTCGGCTCCGAATTTCAGGGCCTGCAAATAGGTTCTCAAGGCCAGTTCTCTTCCAGAGAGCCCGGCAGGAAAGCCTGCATAGTTTTCAATTCTGGAGCTGGATCCAGCCTGTCCCCCCGGGCCTATGCTGTCCACGACAATGGTTTTCAGTCCTTCAGAGGCCGCATAGACTGCTGCGCCCAGGCCTGAGGGACCTGCGCCGATGATCAGGGTGTCGTAATGTTCGTGCTTCGCCTTCCGTTTAATTCCGAGGTGTGCAGCCAACACATCCAGAGAAGGGTTTCGAAACAGCTCCCGGTCTCCGTATGTGATCAGGGGGACTTCATGGTCAGAGCAGGAATAGGTCCGAAATGCAGTGTGGGCCTCAGTTTCCTCAACATCTTTCCAGGTAAACGGTACGCCGTTGCGGTAAAAAAACTCCTGAAGGGTCCGGGTGTGCGCACAGTCTTTTTTTCCGTAGATCCGAAAACCTTCAAACCCGGTTTTCGTGAGCTCTACCCGTCGGTTGAGGAAGGCACTCAGTAGGCGTTCGCCAATAGCCGCATGACGGATCAGAAACGTACGCAAATCTGCTGCACGGATTCTGAGGGCCTCCACCTCCTCTGTTGCCGTGATGCGGACAACGGAAGGCCGCCCGGTCAGGAGGTCAAGATCCCCGGTGACTTCGCCTCGTTCATGCAGAACCACAGTTTGGTGTTGATCCTGACTGACATCGGTGACCTGAACAGTTCCGTGACGAATGAAAAAACAATCATAGTCCTGTTCACCATCAGCAACCAGCACGTCTCCGGCCTGAAAGTGGCAGAGGGTGCCGGAGTTCAGGATTTCCTGAAACTGCTGTTCAGTAAATACGGGAAAGGCTTCGGGAGCTTTGGGTGGGCTGGGAATTGGGTTCACAGAAATGTACGTAGGGGAGGGGGCTTCAGGAGATCAGGGCGGGCAAAGGAACAAAGGTGGCCGGAGGAACTTCCTCCGGCCACCATAGCGCATCACAGCACACTGTGGCTATAGATCCACAACTTGCTGTGTATCACTGGATGTGCTTAGCCTTCGTGGGCACCTTCGCCCAGGGCCCACTTGGAGAAGCGGATCTGGATCCCGTAGGGGGAGTGCTCTTTCATGATGTCCATCATGCCATCATAGGTTTCACCACGTGCCCAGTCCTGCTGCAGTTCAAAGCTGAACTGAAGGCTGGTAATCGGAACGGCTCCGGCTTGAACCATGCGCTGAACAGCACGTTCATGAGCTTCCGGGGAGATGTCACCGCAGGCATCCACAGGGACATATACTTCATATCCTTCTTTGAGCAGGTCCAGGGTGGGAAAGAGGACACAGGCTTCAGTCCAGAGACCCGCTAGGACGATCTTTTTCTGACCGAAGGATTTGAGTTTGGCTCTGAAGTTTTCATCGAGCCAGGAATTAATGGATGTACGGTCGATGACTTCCTCATCCGGATAAAGATCGGTCACTTCCGGCATGAACGGACCGCTGAAGGAATCTTTGGCAACGGTGGAGATCAGCACCGGTAACTTAAACAGCTTGGCTGCTTTGGCCAGGACCTGAACATTATGCACCACCGTCAGGCGGTCATGGGACTGAACGCCCTGATACATGGCAGGTTGGAAATCAATCAGCACGAGGGCGCAGTTGTCGGGGGTCAACATTTCTTGATAAGACATAAGTACCTTAAGGTTGATTTGGTTGGATGTTCGGTTGGGGTTGCATTTTCCTCAAGTGAGGAGAAAAGGTGGATTTTGGATCGATCAGGCCGGAGGATGAATGCCGCCGTATTTATTGACGGGACTCCAGTCCGGTTTGAGGGCGGGTAACTGAGGGGCCAGTTTACTGAACTTGCCTTCCCCATGGACGACGCGTCCTCCTACGGAGGTCAGCACGGATGTCAGTGCACGGATCTCACGGTCCGGTACCGACAGGTAATCTTTGTTGAGTACGGCAAAGTCAGCATATTCTCCCGTGGAAATGGAGCCTTTGACATCTTCTTCACCGGTAAACCAGGCGCTTCCCTTGGTCCAGAGCTTGAGCGCTTCCATGCGGTCGAGGATATTTTCATCCCCGTACATCTGCAGGCCGCTAAGCGATTTTCCGGTAACAAGCCACTCCAGAGAGAGCCATGGGTTATAGCTGGAAACACGGGTGGAGTCCGTACCTGCCCCAACGGGAATCCCCATGTTCAGCATCTTGCGAATCGGCGGGGTCTGGGCAAGCTCTTCTGCACCGTACTGCTCAAGGAAATCCTCAGCCTGGTAACAGATCCGGTTTTGGATCGCTATGCCGCCACCGAGACGGGCAATTTTTTCCATATTCAGATCTGTGATCGTTTCGGCGTGATCAATACACCAGTGCGGACTGAGACCGCCAAGTTGGTGATGCACCTTTTCGTAAACGGGGAGAAGGCGGTCGATGGTTTCGTTGTAGGTCATGTGCTGTCTGGAGGGCCAGCCTGCTTCATGAATGGTACGCAGAATGTGTTCCTGACGGATTTCAGCATCCTGATCGATATCCGGACGGGGCATCGAGAAAATTTCGTAGTCATAGGCGGCCCAGCAGATATTTTCCCCTGCACCGATGAAGCGGAACATGGGCGTTCCCTCGCCGGATTTGAACTGCTTAGTCCAGCGGCGGTAGTCGTCATCCTCTTGACCTTTGATTTGGGGAAAGGTGGAATACCCCAGGCGAACCGTCTGATACCCTTTGTCGTGGAGCTCGCGGATGACGTCATAGGCATCGGGGAACACCATGCCACCGCCGCCGCAGTCTGCGGCGCTGGTAATTCCGAGACTGTTGAGTTCACGGTGGTAATGACGGCTGGAGACCAGCTGGTCTTCACGGGAGAGCCTCGGAGCCCGGGCCAGTGTCCGGTACAGAATAAGCCCGGAGGGATCCGCCATGAGCAGTCCGGTGGCATTGCCATGACGGTCCCTGGCGATATAGCCTCCAGGATACGACGGGGCGTCAGGGCCATTATAGCCGATGGCCTCCATCGCTTTTTTGTTAAACATGGCTTTCGCATACAGGTACTTAACCATCACCGGATGATTGGGCGATACCTTGTTAATTTCTTCAAGCGTGGGGAGGCGTTTTTCCTTGAACTGTTCAAAGCTGAAACCACCCACAACACGGATCCACTGTCCGGGAGGTGTGATTTTCGCCTGCTCATGAAGGCGATCCATGGCTTCATCCAAAGAATCCAGATTATCCCATCGGAGCTCCAGAGCATACATCATTCCTGCACGGACTACATGTGTATGTGAATCGTTTAATCCTGGAATGACCGTGGCCCCACCCAGGTCGATGATTTCTGCTCCATCGGGTTTCGCAGCCATCGCATCCTGGGTGCTGCCAACAAAACTGAAGAGACCGTTTTTAACAATGAACGCCTGGGCTTCGGGCAACTTTTCCTGTATCGTCAGCACCTTTCCATTGATGTACACCCGTGTTTTTTCGTTTTCCGGGGACCAGGCAGCGAGGCCCTTGGCACCCATCAGCATCCCCGCCGAAGCGGCAGCCGTGTTACGTATGAAATCTCTTCTGTTCATCATGACTCCTTTGCAATGGTTGGATTGTGGTTTTATCGTTTGTCGGATTGAATACTTACTAAAAAATAGATCAGATATTAAAATTTATAGGTGAGGGTCAATTCAACAAAATCGAGATCGTCTGATGGTCCTGTGTCTTCGATAAAATCTCCTGCAAAAAAATGCGTATAGATCGCGTCAAAACTGATTTCTCTGGAGAAGGCGTACCCGAAGGTGGCGGACACAGTCTGCCCCACATAGCTCTCAGTGCTTCCCTCCGGTCCGCGGACCAGGTTTCCGGAGGGACCATAAATCCCGTCTTCGGTCTCCAGCCTCCAAAAGAAATTTGTATCTACACTGACCCTTGCGCTCTTCAGAAATTGAAAGGAAAGCGAGGGCTGGATGTTATAAAAGTTTCGCGGGCCTAGTACTGCAGCTTCCGAAAAGTAACTGCCGCGGGGGTAGAGCGGGTTAAAGGTACCCAAGGTCCCGTCATTCGGATCATCGTCTCCACTGGCAACGTTCAGGCTTAATCCAAAGCTTAGATCAGCAGGAAGTTGATCCGGTTCCCAGGTCAATTTCGACGCCAGCGTCCAGGCTTTGATGCTTTGATCTGAAAAATCTCCAGCCTGATACACAGCTTCAATATTCCAGCCCAGCTCAGCCGTGCTGCCATCCAGGCGACTGCCGAAAGAATGTCTGCTCTCTTTGCCATTCGCATCCAGATAACTCTCTTCAGCACTGTCCCGGCCAATGTAATACCATTCCACCTGGCTGTGTAGGGGAGTGGCCCCTTGTGTCAGGTACAGAAGCCACAGAGTTTGATCTGGATCCCGCTCATCGTTGAAACTTCCCTGTTCCGCTGCAATCGGCTGCGCATACACAGCTTCGAGGTCGCCGATTTCTGTATTCAGGATCAGTTTGCCAGCTACAAAGTTACGTCGAACATTGGGTCCTTCACGAACATGGATCAGGCGTCCAGATCCATATTTCAATTCCTGTCTGCCCAAGCGAAGAGTGGACCTGTCTGTTGGATGAACATCCACAAACAGATTCTGAAATTCAAGGCCGGTCTCATCCACAGGGCTGGATCCACCTTCGCGATCATGGGCTGTAGTCGCCATAAGTTGGATAAATACCCGGAATTGATCTGAAAACACCAGATCGCTGTGGAGGGCATAGCGCTGAAGCCAGGCATCATTTTGCTTGGGGTCGGCGTCTCCGAAATCCGGGTTCTGGATCCGGTCCCAACGCCAGCGAGCCTCTCCGCCTAAACTGGCGTAGCTGTCGGAGCCGAAGGAAATAAATTTCAAGTGATCCAGTAAAGAATTCTTGCTTAGATCTTCATACTTTCTGCCATCTTCCTCAAAGCGCAGTAGATCAAAAGGTGGCTTTTCCTCAGCATATCCCTGTCCAGTCAGGCAACTCATACTTGCGAGTGTTAGGGATAAAACCCTGCGGATGTGGATGTAATTTGCGTGGGTAACGTTCATGTGTGATCTAAGATAGGTCGATTGGATCATATTCAAAAAGACAATAACAATAAAATATTTGAGGTTGGTCCCGTTTACATATTTGTATTCCGATATCCAATATCTTAAATCTTGTTTTGATATAATTAGTTTTAAAAATTTTGGTTGATTATTAGCCTTTTTAGGCGGATGTGATTTCAATGATGCCATTGATATCACTTTTTGATTTTATTGCTGTTACAGTTGAACTGTTCAGCATGGCAGTGCTTTCTCTGGCTTTTCTCCGAGGGGCTTCCGGTTGGATTCTGCAGGAAATCCGAAGGGATGACTGGATGAAACGGTCGGAAAACATCAGAAAGCTTCGTTGCATTGTTGGAATGCATATCCTTTATGCTCTGGAACTTATGATTATTTCAGACCTTATTCACAGTTTTTTGGCCGTTGTGAAAAGTCATGGATCCTATGAAAATTTTTTCCAGAGCGATGTGTTCTATTCCCTCATACAACTAGGGATGATCGTTAGCATACGTACAGTTATTGACTATGTGCTTTCCAGGGAAATTGATGAAATTATGGGGAAAAACACAGGTCCTCAAAAATTATAAATTATTTTGTAAGTCAAATACAATTGATACGGACTCCATGATATCTTCTTTTTCAAAATCCACAAAATTTCATTATAGTTGGTATTTAATATCACTATTGAAAGGCTTTCCGTGATATATTGTTTAATTACCAGAGAAGTTAAGCCTGGCTATGAGGCTGAGTTTGAAACTGCGCTGAGACGGTTTTTTTCCGAAGTTGCAGATGACCCTCACACAGGCGGGGCAGAACTTGTAAAACCTCTGAATGTGGAAGGCTCAAGAACCTTTGGCATCCTGCGCTCATTTCCGGATGAAGCGTCCCGGGATGCTTTTTATACTTCTAAGCCATATCTTTTATGGTCAGAACATGTGCGTGATTTTGTAGAGGGAGAGGCTCAAAGCAGGGAGCTCCATGGCTTAGAAGCCTTTTTCAGAGATGAACCTGAACAGGCCCCACCGCCAACCTGGAAAATGGCCGCGGTTACCTGGGTTGGGGTGAATGTGGTGACCACGCCCTTTGTGATGTTTTTGATGCCGCTTTTTGTGGAACAACTCGGGCTACCATTCCCCTGGAACAACTTTGTGTTCAATATCTTTGTTGTGGCCACTCTGAGCTGGGTGGTCATGCCGCTGCTGGTGAAATGGTGTTCTCCCTGGCTTCAGCCTAACCCCTAACCCTGGATTTTTGACATGGGTTCATTCTCTCCATTAAAAAATAAAGTTTTTCGTTCGCTTTGGATCGCAACTGTCATTTCGAACATCGGGCACTGGATGCACGAGGTAGGTGCAGCCTGGCTGATGACAGATCTCAGCGACTCCCCTCTGATGGTGGCGCTGGTGCAGACCTCGCTTACCCTGCCTTTTTTCTTTTTCGCACTTCCCGCAGGTGTACTGACTGATCTGTTTGACCGGAAAAAATATCTGTTGGTGTTGCAGATAGGTGCTGCGCTGGCAGCAGGGGCTCTGGCCCTGGTAGGGATGTTCTTCGGTTATACCCCAGTGACCCTGTTGGCCTTTTCGTTCCTGCTTGGACTTGCTACTGCAATGACGGCACCAGCCTGGCAGGCGATTGTTCCAGACCTTGTGGATAAATCGGAACTGCCGAATGCCGTGGCACTGAATGGGATGGGCATTAATATTGCACGTGCAATCGGACCCGCAGCTGCAGGTTTCATGGTTGCTCTGTCCGGCCCGAGTTTGGTCTTTGCATTGAACGCGGTTTCGTATGTTTACATTTCCATTGCTCTGTTTCTTTGGAAACGTCCTGAGAAAAAAGAGACGCTTCCCCCGGAACATTTCTGGCCTGCGGTGGCTACCGGACTCCGCTTTATTTTTCATGCATCTCAGTTCCGTGCCGTTCTCTACCGCATCGGCTGTTTTATGATCAGCGCCAGCGCGGTCTGGGCGTTACTTCCTGTCGTGGCCCGTTCTGAGCTGGGCTTAACGGCCTCCCAGTACGGAATTCTTCTGGGCTCTCTGGGTGCCGGTGCGATTGCCCTGGCTTCACAGGTGTCCGCATTGAAAAAGAAACTGAGTCCTTCGAGTCTGATCTCCCTGTGCGGTTTTGTCTTCGCAGGTGTCACCGTTGCCCTGGGGCAGGTAAACAATTTCTATATCCTCCTACCGATTATGTTTTTAGGGGGGGCTTCCTGGCTTGGCTTGCTCTCCTCCTTCAATGTGGGTGCGCAGGCAACCTTACCTCCCTGGGTGCGGGGCCGTGCACTCTCCGTATATTTACTGATCTTCTTTGGTGGAATGGCTCTGGGCAGTCTGCTCTGGGGCACAGTGGCCAATATGATTGGTACGAGTATGGCTTTGACCGTGGCTGCGGGACTACAGGTCTTTGCCTGGTTGTTGACTCACCGCCTTCCCTTGAGAGATGGCAAAAACAGCGAGTTGGTTCCTTCCCACCATTGGGTTGTACCCAATCTTGGTGGAGGAACCGGAGCAGAAGGCGGACCGGTCCTTTTGGAGAAAACCTATGAAGTTGATCCGGAACGCATTCCTGAGTTTATGGAAAAAGCGAAGGCTCTCCGGTCGATTCGATTACGGGATGGTGCAAATTTTTGGGGGATTTATGTGGACTCGGAACATCCCCGTGAAGTTCGGGAAGTGTTTCAACATGCCACCGTAACGGATCATATCCGCAGCCATGAACGCTTCACCGAGGAAGACCGGAAAGTGGAAACCGAATTACTGGAATTCCACCAGGGAAGCGCTCCACCTCTGGTTCGGCACCTAACTCACGTCTAATGTCCTTTATAACCTTATAAACCTACCCCCTCACGACAACCCCCCTGAAAAGAAAGACTGAACATGGCTGATTACATTCTATACAATGGAAAGATTACCACTGGAGATCCGGAGTGTCCGGAAGCGAGTGCCGCCGCCGTTACCGGTACCACCTTCAGCGCCGTCGGTACGGATGCAGATATTCTGGCACATAAACATGAGCATACCACTGTGGTCGATCTTCAGGGCCGCAGGGTGATTCCCGGACTCTACGACAGCCATACCCATATCATCCGGCAGGGAAATAATTTTGCCATGGAACTGCGTTGGGATGCATGCACGTCACTCGGCGATGCCTTGGAGCTTCTTCGTATTCAGGTCAGCAAAACTCCTCCCGGCCAGTGGATCCGCGTGGTGGGTGGCTGGTCCAAGGATCAGTTTAAGGAAAAACGTCTGCCTACTCTGGATGAAATCAATGCGGTTTCCAAAGATGTTCCTGTATACGTACTTCACTTGTATGACCGGGTTTGGATGAATAAAGCCGCGCTGCGTGCCCTGAATATTGATCAAAACTTTTATGAACCCTACGTTTCCGGACGGCTGGAGCGGGATGAAAAAGGAAACCCCACGGGGCTGGCCCTGGCCCGCCCCAATGCCCAGCCCCTGTATGCTCTCCTCGATATGGCACCGAAATTGTCCTACGAGGATCAGATTACCTCAGCCAAACATTATTTCCGTTCATTGAATGGTCTGGGCATGACCTCCGCCCTTGACTGTGCTGGAGGTTTTCTGAATTATCCTGATGATTATGGCGTGATCCAGGAGTTGGATAAACGTGGAGAGCTGACGGTACGGATTGGCTATCAATTGTTCGCCCAGAAACCGGGTGTCGAATTACAGGACTTCAAGCGCTGGAATGACCTGGTCAAGCCGGATGAAGGCAGTGATTATCTGAAGTGCATTGGTGCGGGTGAGATGCTGGTTGCCTCCGCCTATGATTTCGAGGATTTTTCCTATCCCCGGCCTGAGCTGCAGCCCCGCATGGAAGGGGACCTGGAGCCGGTACTGGAGTTTTTGCTGAGTAACAACTGGCCCATCCGTTTCCATTGCACCTATGAGGAAAGCGCAAAACGTATCCTCACCCTGGTAGAGAAGGTGGGTAAAAAATATGATTTGGAATCTCTGCACTGGATTTTTGACCACGGGGAAACCATCAGTGAGCACACCATGGAGTGGGTCGCACGACTGGGCGGAGGCATCTCTTACCAGAACCGTATTGCCTTCCAGGCTGATGCGTACAAAGAACGTTATGGGGAAACTGCGTTGAATGCCTCCATGCCGGTGAAAAAAATGATGCAAATGGGCGTTCCGCTGGCTTCCGGTACCGATGCCACCCGGGTGTCCAGTTATAACCCCTGGTTCTGCATTCATTGGCTGGTAACGGGCAAAGGCCGTGGGGGGGACATCATCTGGAATGAACCCGATTGCCTGACCCGTGAGGAAGCTTTGAAACACTGGACCTCAGCCGGTGCCTGGTTTTCCCGGGATGAGGGTGTCAAAGGGCAGATCGCTCCCGGGCAGCTCGCCGACCTCGCTGTTCTTGACCGGGATTATTTCAGTTGTGATGCGGATGAGATTCCCGACATTACCTCTGACCTCACCCTGGTAGGTGGAAAATGTACCCATGCAAAAGGGCCATTGGCGGACTTTGCCCCTGAGGACTTGCCCGCACTGCCGGATTGGTCGCCTGTAAATTCGTTTGGCGCACCCGGCAGTCTGCTTGGCTCTTGAGGACTAAGTACGGCACAGACCTTGAAACCCGCCTTCCCTTTTAGAAGGCGGGTTTTCTTGTAGGCCGTGGCAGGTATCAAACCAATGAAAAGACCTGCTCTTTTCGGGGGATTTACAGCTCCGGAACGCCCGTTTGGACCTATCGGAACTGCTTGAGACATCCTTTATTCAACGTATCCCAGATCCTTCAGCCGGTTTCGGATTTTATCATCCGTTGTAACCTTGCCCGTGTAGAACTCAAAAGAAGAAAGGCTTTTGGGAACGGAAGCCAGAACCTCTTCAAAATCCAATGCGGTTTTGAATATACAGAGTCTGGACAGTTTGGGCAGCATATCGAGCCCTTTCAGCTTCTGTAAACGTTTGCAGTTTGTGATGGTAACCTCTTTGAGCTCTGCACTGTTTCTGAAATCTATTTCCTCCACACGTGGCTGATCCTCGAACACCAGCTCTTCAAGTTGACTGAATCTGCCGATGTTTCCCAACGCATGTAGTCCTCGAACTTTGGAAATGTTGATCCGCTTCAGGCTTGAAGAACGGATATCCGCCAAAGAGGCTCGCCCACCCCGTAACAGACGGAGTTCTTCAAGTTTGGGAAGTTCCGAGATGAAAGCCATGCATTCGGAGGTTTTAATCATGGAAAAGGACAGGGTCTCTAAATTTTTAAGTTCGGAGATATAATTCAAATGGGTGGACTGCCCGGAGCTATGGAAAAAAGTTAATCCATAGAATTCGCGCAGGTGCTTTAGATCGATGTTGGATTTAACTGTATCTGCAAGTGTGAGCGCGCGAAGACCAACTTTGGGGATTTGAGCTAGAATATCAGGTTCATTCAGTTCATAGATCCCCAGAGAAAACTCTTTCAGATTTTTCAGAGTACTGATCTCGTTCAGGTGACTGGCCTTCAGGATACAGCCCAAGGTAAGGCAGCGAACTTCCGGTATGGCTTTGATCACGGAAACGTCAAAAATTTCATCCTGAAACCCATTGAATTTCACTTCGATGGCTCGTTTGTGCCTCGCAGCAAGTTCATTGATTTGTTCCAGCACCATTCCCCAGTTGTATTGATGAGAAAACTCGAATTCTACTTTGGATTCAGTCTCTACCTGTTTGGAAATTTCGTAAGCGTTTATATGTTCAGGATTCAGGAACTTCATTGGCGATAGGGGGGGTGTGCGAATCTTTCTAAATTGGATCCTGGGCTGCCAGGGCTTGTCTCGGGCTATGTATGTAATTTCATTCCGCCTTGAGGGCCGCATCCCAGGCTTCGGCCATCTGATCCAGCAAGGCATCATCATGCATGACTGACAGAAAACTGGTTTCAAAGGGCGAGGGGGGCAAATAGATGCCTGCGTCCACCAAGCGATGGAACACGCGTACAAAGCGTTCGCTGTCGGATTCCATCACTTCATTGAAATTCTGCGGAGCCTCGTCCCGGAAGAACACGGAGAACATGGTGCCGTCTCTGGGAATGGCGATATCAATTCCTGCATCCTCGGCGCTGTCTTCGATGCGCCCACATAGATCTTCAACGTTATCGGAGATGTCTTTGTAGGGATCCAGTCGCTGAAGTTTGCGCAGGGTCGCCAGTCCCGCGGCCACGCAGAGCGGATTCCCCGACAAGGTTCCCGCTTGGTAGACATCCCCATCCGGGGCCAAATGATCCATGAGGTCAACTCGCCCGCCGATGGCGCCAATGGGCAGACCGCCACCAATGATTTTACCCAGGGTTACCAGATCCGGCGTAGCGCAGCACATATTGGCGTAGGCACCGAATTCGAGGCGGAAGCCGGTGATGACTTCGTCGAAAATCAGTAGAGCACCAGCATCATCGCACAGATGCCTCAGTTCACGAAGGAAACCCGGAGTTGGCATGACCAGCCCCATGTTGGCGGCCAGGGGTTCGACCACGATCGCGGCGATGTCGGAGGCATGTTCTGCAAACAGGGCTTTGACCGCGTCCAAGTTGTTGTATGGAGCGACTAAGGTGTCATTGGCTTGCTCCTCGGTTACGCCTGCAGAGGAGGCGGAGGCGATCCCGGCTACCCCGGAGCCGGCCTGAACCAGCATGCTGTCTATGTGCCCGTGATAACAGCCACTGAATTTAAGAATTTTGCTGCGGCCGGTGGCTCCCCGGGCCAGACGCAGAGCCGTCATCACCGCTTCGGTACCACTGTTGACCAGGCGCACCTTCTGCAACATGGGAATGGCTTCGGACAAGAGTTCCGCCATTTCGATTTCGGCTTCGGTGGTTACCGCATAACTGGTTCCGCGCTCTACCGCCTGTTTGACCGCCTCCTGAACCTCTTCATCCGCATGGCCCAGGATCATAGGCCCAAAGGAAAGGCAGGTATCGATCAGTTTTCGCCCATCGGTGGTATACAGATAGGGGCCCTGTGCGTGAGAGGCAAACAGGGGATTGCCGCCAACAGATTTAAAGGCACGGGCGGGGCTGTTCACTCCACCGGGAATCACGGCACGGGCACGGGAAAGAAGCTGATCGTTCATGGGCGTCTCCTAGCAAGCGGATGGGGGCCTGAAAAGTCCCTTGAAGGCTTTTCCTGCTCAAGGTTGGGGTCCTGGGGCTTGCTGAGTATCGATTCGCTTTAACCAGAAACGGGGCGTATCCAATTCCCCCAGATCCTGAAGTAAGCGTTTGCTCTGCATTTCCGGCAGGGATTCAAAGTCACGGAGTTCCAGCAGATTTCCTTTGTCTTTGTAGGCTAAGGGGGAAAGCCGTTTTCGATCCCGGATCACCCAATGAATGATCAGCACTTTGGATCCTCGGGGAAGTCCCGGAGCGTCTTCGAGGGTCTCCACGAGATCTGCGGCCAGTGCGTGCTGATAATCCTTGAGGTCTTCTGGATCACCTGGATCTGTTCGCTCTACCAAACGTACCCGCACGGTCAGGGTTTCGGAGTTCTGAAGGGATTTGGGCACTTCGTTGATTTCCGTTTTGCTCCCTGAGGGAACCTGATCGATGTAGAGGTCCGGATACTGAATGCGTTGACTACGATCCATTCTTAGGACGTAATTATCACTGATCCGCACCAGGTAGGCCCCCACAGGACCTTTTTCGCCTTGTGCGGCCAGGTAATCCGGATGATTGGACCAGTGATGATTATCCCAATGACTATCATCCTGTCCTGAAGGCATGCGGAGCTGTTGGGTGCTCTTTGGGGAGCGGCTGTGGATGGCCAGCCGCTGATGATCTCCCATATTGTTCATCATTCGCGACCCATCAGGAGACACGCCCGGTGAACAGCCTTCGGCGTACTTGCTGCGTGTTCCTTTGTGGAGATCGTAGAGGTAGAGATCGTGCTTGTCCCGGGCGGCCAGCCAACGTCCGTCTGCCGAGAGTACGGGCTCTCCCGTGAAGGTTCCGGGCAGATCCAACGTTCGGATTTCTTTGCTCTCCAGATGCACGATGTGAAAACGGCGTCCGGGACCTAGATAGAGAATCTCTTTTCCGTTCCCCATGAAATCCAGGTTGCTGCCATCTTTGCGCAGGGCGTTGTCTGCGAGGATGCGGCGCTCGCTGCCATCGGCATTCATGACCAGGATCTGAGTGCCACGGGATACCGCAATCTTCGTCCCGTCCGGGGACCAGCGGGCAAAATCTCCCGGACCCAGGGACACAGCACGATCCTCTCCCAGAGCATGTACCCAGACCTTGCCTCCGCGGGTGTAGAGCATGCGGGCCTCCAATTCTTTAGCAACCAGAGGGCTTCCACGTAGGAAGATCAGGGCAATCAAAACAAACTTCATAGCTCCAAGATAGGGACTTTTTGGACAGAAGCAAACGAAGCGTTTGTCCCTTGCCAGTCCATCTTCCCTTCGATAGTTAGCGTAGACACCATTCAACCCCAGAACCCCGGAACGCTGATGAGCAGCCCTCTCACTTTCAAACCCGTGTACCAACCCTATATTTGGGGCGGTGAAAAATTACGTACGGTGTTGGGCCGCAACGACACTCCGGAGGGCATTGTCGCGGAATCCTGGGAGGTTTCGGATCGGTCCGACGGCATGAGTCTGGTGGCGGAAGGGGAACTCGCAGGCAAAAGCCTACGTGAGGTGATTGCCGCCGATCCTGCTGCTGTGCTGGGCAGTCGTGCGACGTCAGAACTTTTTCCGCTGCTGATTAAGGTCCTCGACGCCAACAAAACGCTCTCCGTACAGGTGCATCCGAATGATGCCACGGCCGCCGAATTTGGCGGGGAAGCGAAAACGGAGATGTGGTACGTACTCGAGGCGGATCCCGGTGCAGCCGTATATTGTGGTTTGCAGGAGGGCGTCAGCCCGGAAGACTTCCGCGCGGCCATTGAAGCCAATGAGCTGGAGCCCTTGCTGAAGAAATTTGAGGTGCAGCCCGGGGATGCCATTTTTGTTCCCGGTGGACGTGTTCATGCCATTGCCTCCGGCTGTTTGCTGTTGGAGGTTCAGCAGAATTCCAACACCACCTACCGGATTTATGACTGGGGCCGGGTGGGTCATGATGGCAAGCCCCGCGAGTTGCACATTGATCAGGCGCTTGAAGTCACTCTCTGGGAGGATCGCGAATCCGCACTGACTCCTGCCGAAGATCTGCCCGACCTGGCCGGAATGCCGCGCAAGAAGGTGATGGAGTCTCCTTATTTTCTGCTGGAGCGCTTGAGCTTGGATGGAGAAGCCACCTTGCCGGCTTGTCCGGAATCCTTCCAGGTGCTCTTTCCACTGGATGGGGCGCTTAGCGTAAATGGCGTGAGCACGGAACGCTACAGTTCCATGCTCTTGCCGGCATCTATGGGAGAGGCTGAATTGTCCGGCAGCGGTTCCTTTATCCGCGTGAGTCTGCCGGAATGATCCGGACGCCCATCTGGTTCGATATTGACGGGACCCTTCTGCATACGCGGGTGGGAAAGGATGCCTTTCGCTTCGCACTCCATGAAGTCTATGGCTGGGAAGAAGATATGGCTACCGTGCGCTTTGCCGGCAATACCGATCTGCAAGTCCTGATGGATATGAACGAACGGCATCAGGGGGAATTGCAAGAAACGCTGGCCGGGCAGCAGGACTTTTTTGAGCGCATGGCGCATCATATGGACGTGGGCCTGGCCCGGGAAACACCGGAGCGAATTCCCGGAGCCAAAGAATTGCTGCAGCAGCTGCATCAGGATCCGCAGGTGATGCTTGGCCTGATTACCGGGAATGCCAAGGCCTGCGCTTTCTTGAAGTTAAAGCATGCGGATTTGCATGCGGATTTCCGGGCCGGGGGCTATGGGGACGAACATGCCGACCGCAATGTCCTGGCGGATCGTGCGGTGGAAGCCGCTCGGAAACAACTGGATCCGGAACACAGCTTGTCTGCTGGCTGGCTGATCGGAGATACTCCGCGGGATATGGCCGCCGCGCAGCAGATTGGTGCCAAAGCTCTGGGAGTCGCCAGTGGTTCTTACACCGAAGAGGAACTTCGGAAATCTGGAGCGGATGAGGTGGTTGAGAATTTTTTGGACCTGGACTGGGTAAGGGCCCTGCTTCTTGATACGAATAAGGTATAGGTTACTCACATGAGACAACGTGGTGGCCTGAGCGTCTGAACCTCCTTTCCCAGGAAGCCATGAACAACATTCTCATCGCGGGTGCCAGTGGATATGTCGGGGGACGTTTGTTGAAATGTCTGTTGGATCGAGATCTGCATCTTCGCTGCCTGGCACGAAGGACAGAAGGATTGCAGGCCCGCTTTGGGGATCAGGTGGAGCTGATACAGGGAAACCTGATGGAGCCCGAAAGCCTAGCCCCTGCGCTGGTAGGCATGGATTCTGCGGTGTATCTGGTTCATTCTATGGGATCTCCCGGGGATTTTGAGGAACGGGAACGCATCTGTGCGCAGAATTTTGCCAAGGCGGCACAAGAGGCGGGCCTGAAACGCATTGTCTATTTGGGGGGGCTCTGTGATGAGCGGGTTCCCTTATCCCCGCACATGAACAGCCGCATGGAAACCGGGCGGATTCTGCGCGAAAGTGGCATCCCGGTTCTGGAGCTTCGCGCTTCGATTGTCTTGGGTGCGGGTTCGCTCTCTTTCGAAATGATCCGTGCGCTGGTGCAGCGCTTGCCTGTGATGATTACCCCGAAATGGGTGCATGTGAAGGCCCAGCCGATCTTTATTGATGACCTGCTGTCCTGTCTTGAGGAGTCCCTGTTTGTACCCTTAAGCAGCAGCCAGGTTGTGGAAGTGGGCGGAAAAGATGTGACCTCCTACCTGGGGATCATGAAAGCTTATGCCCAGGAACGTGGCTTGCATCGGATCTACCTTCCCGTTCCCTTTCTCAGCCCAACACTCTCCAGTCTCTGGTTGGGCCTGGTCACCCCATTGTTTGCCCGCGTGGGACGCCATCTGATCGAATCGGTCACCCATCCCAGTATCATCAATAACCCGGATTCGATGGACATGTTTAGCGTGCAGCCTCGCGGCGTTCAGGAGGCCGTACGGGATGCCCTGGCAGAAGAAGAGAAGGGCTTAGCGGAAACCCGATGGTCGGATTCCCTGACCTCGGGGCAAACCCATAAAACCTGGGCCGGAGTCCGCTTTGGAACCCGCCTCTTTGATGTACGTATGCGCGAGGCCGACTGCAGCCCGGAAGAGGTCTTTCAGACCTTTATGCGTATTGGTGGAAAACAGGGGTGGTTCTTTGCCAATTGGCTCTGGCAGATCCGTGGAATCATGGATGAGCTCATTGGCGGGGTGGGCATGCGAAGGGGACGCAAAGACCCGGAACGTGTACAGCCTGGAGATGTCGTGGACTGTTGGCGGGTAAGCACGGTGGAAGAAGGGCGCCGCCTGCGCTTGCGGGCAGAGATGAAACTGCCAGGACGGGCCTGGCTGGAATTTGAGGTAACCCCGCTGGAACACGGGCGCAGTCAACTGCGTCAGACGGCAGTGTTTGATCCCTTGGGTCTGATGGGCTTGTTGTATTGGTATTCCATCTTTCCGCTTCATGAAGTGATTTTTAGAGGCATGATTGCACAGATTGTCCGGGCTGCGGAAGAGGGGAAGGCTTCCGCAGAAACACCTTTCTGAAGAAGCTTTCCTTCTTTTTTACAAGTCCTTGACATTTTCAGGGGGACTATCTGTTATGGGTTTCGCGAATCCTCAATCGGAGACCCTTATGAAAACCTGGATGTTCCTCTTTTGTAGCCTGTCGTTCACCGCGTTGGCCGCGCCCCTCGAAACCCGCATTGATCAAGTCACCTTGTTTGCCGACCGCGCCCGGGTGATTCGTTTAGGCCAGGCCGATGTGGAAGCGGGTACACTGTCTGTGGAAGTGGGACCCTTACCCGCCTGGGTCGACCGGGCCTCCATTCGTGCCCGGGTCCCGGGCGCAGAGGTGTTGGAAGTACAGAGCCAGAAAAAATATCTCGCACGCACTCCGGATGAGGACATTCAGAAAGCCCAGAACGACCTTGAGGCCCTGGAAATGAAAATGGGGACGCTTCAGGATCGCTTGCAGGCCCTGCAGGCCCGGCGGACCTTGATTGAACGCAGTGGGGAGTTTGTGACCAAAGAGCTGCCTCTGGAAGTTCAACGAAGGGACATTCCGGTGGAATACTTCGAAGACATGGCGAAGTTTATTTCTGAAGGACAACTGGAGGTGGATCAGGAGCGCCGCAAACTGCAGATGGACATGCGGCAACTACAGCCGGAACTGACGGCTTCCCGTCGCCAGCTCAGTGATATGCAGCGTGGAAACCGTTTGGAGCAGCTCTTTCTGACCCTGCAACTGTCGATTCCCAAGGCAGGGACCTATCCGGTGGAATTGGTCTATGTGCTCCCCGGGGCCACCTGGGAGACCGTTCATGACGCCCGTATTGGCAAAGCCGGAGAAGTCAGCCTGCAGTCTCTTGCCCGAATCCGTCAGAGCAGTGGCGAGGACTGGAACAACGTCAAACTGGCCTTTTCCATGCAGCAGCCGGAACGCCTGGGTAAACTGCCTGAACTGGAATCCATGCTGCTCGGTCGCAAGGCACTGCCCGGTGCAAACAATCCGGTGATGCAACAACTGGAAGCCGGCTGGAACGATGCCAACAAATACTATTATGACAACCGCGCTCTGTATAACAACGTTGTGCAGGGCTTACCGGATCAGTCGCAACGCCTGCAGGGAAATTTTGCCAAACAGGCCAAAGCGCAGCAGCGGAGTCAGCAGGTGTTTACCGAGTTGGCGGAACGGGGCACCAGCGCGCTGTTTGAGGCCGAGGGCCGCTGGACCTTGCGCAGTGATGGCAGCCCGGTGAGGGTTCCCTTCGGCAAACTGGATCAGCAGGGCGAACTGCAAGTGGTGGCAGCTCCGGAAGTGGCCGTGAACGCGGCCCGAGGCATACGCCTGGAAAATGAAGGGCAACCTTTGTTGCCGGGTGAAGTATCCCTGTTTCTGGAAGGAGCCTACATCGGGGGAGCCAGCATGGATTTTGTCGGACCCGGAGAGGAATTTGTGCTCTATGCCGGAGTGGAAGACCGGGTGAAACTGCAACGTAAACGCAATAACGATGTCAGCCAGCTACGCCGGGGACGCCGACAGAATGTGATGACCGTTCAGTTTGAAATTATTGTAGAAAACACAGGGGACGAAGCCTTGCCTTTGCTTCTGTCGGATCGTGTGCCCGTCTCGAATGAACGGGAAATCAACGTGAAGCGGATTTCGCTCAAGCCTCAGGTCCAACCGGATGAAGATGGCCTGTTGCAGTGGAAAGTGACTCTAGCTGCCAAGAGCCGGAAGAGCTTTACTGTTTTTTACGAAGTGGAGTATCCCAACAATCTGGCGCAGATGGTTCAGAAGAGCCCCAGCGCGAGTATCAGCTCTGAGATGCAATGGGAAAGCAGCTTGGATTCCAGTGTGGATCAGATTTTGAATCTGGAAAAAAGTTTCTGAAACAAATGGCTTCCAGCCATTCCCGAGATCTGTCCTTGGGCAGAATCTCAGGCTGGAAGCCAAAACTCACCCATCCCCCTCAATCCATCCTCCGTGCCCTTCGTGGTAAAAAACATAACGGAAGCCAAGCCACACCCCCCCCGAGTTTCCACCCCTAACAATCACCGATTTCGATGATACACTCTTCAGCGCGGCGCAATCGCTTTTCCCCCGGCGCGAATGCTGTCGGGGGAGGCGGGTTCCGGGCGGGGATGGTACATGAGCTTGTGTTTGAAGCGGAGAAAGATGGCCTGCCACACGATGCGGGGCATGGTGAGCCAAGGCCGCAGCGGGTGCAGAAGATTTTCCCGCCAAAGCGATGTTGTCGTTAATTCCTTGCGGCGGCCCTCAATCCAGGTCTCCAGAATCTTTTCGCCATCCCGGTACAGATCCACCCCGATATAGAGTTCTTCTGCACTCTCCCGGAGGCTAAAGCGGTATCGTCCTTCGAGGTTATTGAAGGGGGACACATGAAATTGCTTCGGCTGTTCTCCACATTGAGGTGCAGGCCCTGCTTGCGCCTGCAAAGGAACCGAGTAGATATGCCGATCGCCAAAGGTATTATTCACTTCGGCAATCATACCTTCCGTTTTGCCTTGGCGTTCCAAAAGATAGAAGCTGACCGGGTTGAAAATGAAACCCCACCATTTTGCCGACGTCAGCATGCGTATGGAATCCGGTTCCGACAAGCCCGCCTGTTCCCACCAGGGACGTAATTTATCCCGGAAGCTGGCCTGTGCATCTTCCGTTAGATAATCCCGTAACCGGAGGGAGAGGGGGGCAAAGCGGTTGAAGGCAAAGCCCCGGATACGCAGATCCTCCAAAGCATCCACGTCAAAGGCGTAATAATGAACTTTGTTTCGGAAACGATGCTGAACGGGATGCAAACGGGCATGCTCCACATGACCGACCAGAAGTTCGGCAGCGGGAGCTCGAGTGTTGGTCCCGGGAGGGGTCATGATCAGCCCTGAGCCTGTTTCAGGAGAGGTTTTAATTTCGCCACCATGTCGACGGAACTTTTCACCGCATCTTCATGGAACCCATATCCAAAGTAACTGCCCACCAACCAGGTGTTTCGGCTGCCATTGCGATCCTGCAAGGCTTTCTGAGTTGCCATCGCTGCCTGATCATATTGTGGGTGGTTGAGAACCGTCCGGTTAATGACCTCAGATTCAGGAATATCTCCCTGTCGATTCAGAGTCACAAAATACTGTTTTTCACAGTTCAGATTCTGAAGGTTATTCATCCAATAACTGACCGAGACCGGCGCATTTCCATCATAGTGGTTCTCTCGACTGAAGTTCCAGGACGCCCAGCAGGGTTTACGGGTCGGCATCACTCCCTCCCAGCTATGGAGAACCACTTCATTCGGCTGATAGGTCCAGGCACCCAGGAGGCGCTGTTCCTCTTCATCGGCATCTCCCAGTATGGGAAGGACATCATCGGCATGGGCAGCGATGATGACATGGTCGACGATCTCTTTCCGAGCATCGGAAAAGTGAAGCTCCACCTTTTCCGATGTTCGGAAGATCGCTTCAGGGGGAGAATTAAGCTGAACTTCACTGCCCAGGCGTGGAAGCATCTTGCGAAGATATTCCCTAGAGCCTCCGGAGACCACCCGCCAGTCAGGACGGTTCCGGTGGGTAAGCAAGCCATGGTTTTCGAAGAAACGGAGGTAGGGTTCTGCTGGGAAATCGGCAAGACTGTCGGGAGGGGAAGACCAAATGGCTGCACCCATGGCGTACAAATAGCGTTCCCGAAAGGCGCGGCCAAACTGATGCCGGTCCAGAAATTCGGCCAGGGACATGGTAGCCGCGGACCCGTCGTTCAGCGCTACGGTGCCGACTTGGCCAAAACGGTAAAGGTCTTTCAGCAATTTCAGATGCTGCGGGTTGACCAGGTGCCCCGCACTGGGGAAGAGTCCTTTCAGACCTTTTCCGGCATATTGATATCCCGTGTTTTCATCAAAGTAGCTGAAAGACATATCGGAGTCTTCCAAGGGAACCTCCCACTCCTCCAGAAGTTTGGTGAAGTGCGGGTAGTTGCGATGGTTCATGACGATGAAGCCCGTATCCACGGCGGTTCCCTGGTCTGGGCCATCCGGAACTTCGAGGGTGCGAGTGTGCCCACCGACATAGTCTTTTTTTTCAAACAGCAGCAGCTCACACTGCTCACGTAACATCCAGGCAGCAGAGAGACCGGCCACCCCACAGCCTACGACAGCGACTCTGGGCTTACTCATGAAGCCCCCGACAGTTTGAGGCGGTAATGATGCACCGGCCATTGAGTTCCATCCCCAAAGCCGAACAGCTCCGAACTGGCCATCCAGAACATGCGCCAGCGTTGGAACCAAACTTCAGCCTGCTCCTTGCCGTAGGTTTTTTCAAACAGGGGCATAATGTCCGCTTTGCCTGCATCCTGTTTTTCAAGCCAGGCTTCCAGGGTCTTGCTGTAGTGTTCCCCGTTGACCACCCAATCCTCATCACAGCTGAAGCGGGAAGAGGCTTTCGCCAGCAGGTCAGGGGAGGGCATCATACCTCCTGAGAAGAAGTACTTGGCCATCCAATCATCCTGATCCCCCGCGTCTGCAAAGAGGTAGGGACTCAAGGAGGTCGTGAACACATGCAGAAAGACCAATCCATCGGGATGAAGCCAATCCGCACAACGATCCAGGAGTTTTCCGGGGTTACGCATGTGCTCAAACATTTCAATGGACATGATCCGGTCGAATTTCGCTTCCGGATCGAAGTCATTCATATCGCAGGTACGCACTTCTACGTTGGTCAGCCCACGATCTTCTGCCTGGACCATGATGTGAGCCCGTTGGGTGGCTGAATTACTCACCGCGAGGATGCGACTGCGGGGAAACTGTTCCGCCATCCACAAGGTGAGAGAGCCCCAGCCGCATCCCAGTTCCAGGATATCCATGCCATCGAGAATCCCAGCTCGCTTACAACTCAGGTCCAGCATGGCATTTTCGGCGTCCTTGAGGGTATCGACTCCCTCGGGCCAATAGCAGGAGCTGTATTTCAGTCGGGGGCCCAGCACTTTGAGAAAGAAGCGGGTGGGCACTTCGTAATGCTGTTCGTTGGCCTCCGAGGTATCGATGGCGATAGGCTGATCCTCCAACTGCTTTAAAAAGGATTCGGTACTCTGGGGAGAGCTCTGCTGCTCCTGAAGTCGTTTTTTCATCAGGCGGCGCATGCCAATGCGCAGCAGAAAGTCAGGCATTCGGCCGGATTCGGCCAGATCGATTAAGCTCATGGGTTCCCTTCGTTAAGGAGCGCATCTCGGAAAGAAATAGACATGGGGGCTTCGCCCAGCCAGATATTTACGTACCAAAAGCCAAATTCGGCATCCGGGGAGAAAAACACCTGTTCTCCATCGCGTTCCAGCCAGAATCCTTTGTCGGGTACAATGGTGAACACATAGGTGTCATTTTTTTCGACGTCATCGAACACCGCCTGGAGTTCATCAAAGAGGGGTTGCTTCGCGGCAATGCCTTCCTCTCCGAAGTTCCAGACCAAGACTTTACGGGCTTCCCGCCGAAGAATCTTTGCTTTGAGCTTACGGGTGTAGCTAAAGGAGAGGCGAAGACCTTCACCCCCCTCTTGTTTGTAGAGGCCTCCCGTAAACACGGAGAACACTTTATAGACGTGATGCTTCGCACCTTGCAGGTTCCAGGTTTCACCGTGGGCTTCCAGTTCCTGAGGGTAACGGTGACCTTCCAGAACAAGAGCTTCCTCTGCTGCAAGCGGCAGCAGCAGCAAGAACAGATTCATGATAAAAATATGTCTCATACTCAGAAGACGCAGTTTCCATTCCCACCTTACCTGTTTTTTGAAGGGAATTCGAAGTCTTCTCACGAAAAGGTACTCAGGGTCGAATACGGTCCATCCGTTCACTGGCATAGGCTACTAAACGGAATCCTTCTGCGTCGGGCCAGCGTCCTTCCAGGAAAGGAATGGCGTCCCATTGATCTTCGGGGGGAAGCTCTTGAACCATTAAACGGTAGCTCACCACGGTTTTCAGGGGATCGCGTGGGTCATAAAGGATACGGGCGGCGACATATCCCGTGTCCACCAACTCCTCCATTTTCACAGGAAGTCGGCCGCTTTCACGGTGAAAGCTTTTGATCTGACGTACGAGAATGCGCATATTTTGTTCACTCTCCGCCAGAATCGGGTCTTCCACATCCAGTTCACGCGCAGGTAGAGCAAAGAGGCTGAGCATGGGCACCATCACCAACCAGAACACACAGGCAAACAACGCTACCAAGGAGCCCGAAACGGCGAATCCATACGCGCCACCTTTCGGTTTTTGTCCCCAGCGCCGGAAACCCAGAACGGAAGCCAGTAAGGCCAACAACAGGGCAGGAGTGGCCAGCATCATCAGGGGGCCAAAAGCCCGTTCCGTTTCCAACACATAGATGCCCAAGGGAAAAAAGGCCAGAGAGGCAAAGGCCAGTAGCAGAGGAACAACAGGATGTTTCATGGACCGAACATAGGCAGGATGGACAGAACTGCAAGCCCCCGCTAGTCGCTGGGCTGGAGAGCAAGTAAACATTTTTTTACCCGAAGCTAAACGGCGTCATCCTGGATGGAGCGGCTCCATCTTGGTGCCGATGGGCAGAAGTTGGGAGCCCCGGCTGCCAGCCGGGCCGGAACCCAAGCCAAAAAGCCCCCAGCCGGCAGGTCAAATGCCAGTAACTTCCGAAAACTCAGGTTGGCATCGCAGCTACGAGAACCAGTTCGTCGCTTTCTAACGGATAGCTGCTTCAACTCCAAGGTGACGCCGATCAATGATGCACCACAAGCAGTACCCTTTTCTGCATACACTCAAAAGACCTTGCCTATCATTTTTGTTTTGTGAATAAAAGAGGATCTAAAACAAACAGTTAACTTTATATCGTAAATATTAACCCGTATCAGTTTCGGTATCTCCCCCAAATGGGTGGATGTCAGAAAATCTGTTAATCACGTGGTTATCCGAGTCAAACATGCCACCACATCCATTAAACGCATGCTTAAACCATATTTTGGAACAGGCGTTGAGAAACATCGTTCTTGCGAATTCTTCTGCGGATTTTTCTCAAATTCGAATTGCGACTGACCATGCACAATATGTCGCGAACATTCTAAATGACTACCTGCTTTACGGGGTACGGCGCGATTTGATGAATCCATGCTCAAAACGTATTCCGAATCGATTAGGAGGAACTATGAAAAGGAATCATTGGAAGAGTATAGGGCACGAATGGAAATACCGTGGGAATTCCTTGATGGCGCGATTAAACATTATTGGTCTTGTAAAGACAATGACACCCGTTTGAACCCCGCATAGCGTGATCTGGTCAGAGTAAAATGTTATCTGAGTTCTGGAGAAACGATTAATGGCAATTACCATATGGGCTTACCCCGAGAGGTTTTTAGAGGGGAAATGGCAACGAGCAACGGAACTAATCAAAAATCCTGATTATTGGCCCGTGAAAGATAATCCTGCATATGGGCCATGCCCAAATCCTGAATATATCCCGAGAACATTAGAACTAGGGTTCAGTAAGACCTATGCAGCACTTTTGATTTACACCAGAAAAGCATGGTCAGTTAATGAAATCCTACCAATTGTCCCCGAGCGAGGGTTTCCAATGGATGCGTCTCCAGAAGTGGCGGCTGATTATCAAGCCATGAAGGAAGACGTCAAACATTCAAGTTGGTTGACGTTACGAGAACTTGAAGATTTTCCATGGAAAGACAGGAGGTTTACTCAGACCGCTATGGTTTCTGAGTCAGACGCAAAACTGTTCAAACCAGACCAACATGGATTACCTGATGGAGTGAAGAGTTATAGCGAAATGAGTCACGATGGAGAACGTGTGTACTGGACATCAAGCTATCTTGAAGCCTTTGGGGAAGAACACTTGAATAATGTGATTGCCGAGTTGAGAAGATATGGGGGACCTGATCAAGTACGCCTAGTAATTTGGTGTGATTTGTGAGACAAATCGTTAATCTAACTAAGTGAAACCCTGATGCCATGCCAATCAATCGAACTCGTTGACGCAGGATCTTGCCAGCACAGAACCTTACATGGAAAAGCCCCCAACGAGTAAAGAAATCGAGGAATGGAAGAAGCGAGGCTTCGATTCTGAAACGATCCGAAATACCGAGCACCGTTTGGCTCTTTTTAAGAAAGGGCAGAAGCTCATACCTGCGATTGAAAATGCATTCACCGACGTAACTCTGGGAGAAGGTGTGGGTCTGATGGAAACGTTTGCCTTAGACGATTATTCTGACGAGGAAACGAGAGTTAAAGTTCGTGACAACGATGAAATGGAAGAATGGCGCTGTTTAATAGGGACATCACTCCAGGGTATTCCCACCTTTTTCTTTGATGCGGAAGGTTTCAGATTTCATTTGCCAGCGTTTATGTGCGCAAATTTGAGAGGGGATATCGATACCTGCTATCTTGCACCTGTAACTGCCTCATGTTCAGAACTCTCCAGGCGAAAGGATAGAATCAGGCTACTGAACTCAGATCAGAAACATGTTCTAAGGCAGTACATGGAATTTCTCCTTGAAGATCCATACGAAGATGTACCCGAGATTCGTAATGCACTTGAAGAGCTATGGCCCTAATTCGTAACCAATAGACCCGTTGCTCGAACTCTTCTTTGCCCTTAGGGCTGCAGGGGACGACCAACGTAAAACATTATGCAACATCTCGATAGACTAGAAAACGCATACAAAAACCGCGAAGCGGATGATGTTGAATGTGCCCTGTACGAGGAAATCACGATTGATGACGGGTGCACTGAAATTTTAGTTCAGCTCTTGGAATGCGACTGGCACCACTCACACGAGGACATTGCGCTAACTCTGCAGAAGCTTAAAGACCCAAAAGCGATCAAAGCATTGCAACAAAGCGCTGAAACAAAATTTGACTACCTGGCTTATGACAACTCAGAAGCCTTCGCTCGGAAGTGCATCTGGGCACTGGCTGATATTGGAACCGAAGAGGCCAAACAGGCTCTAAACGAAATTTCTGCATCATCGAATAACGTGGTCGCTGGCTATGCTCAGAAAAGATTAGATTCATGGGAGTGGGAATTGCTTCGAAAACCTTGATAGACCAACCGTCCGAATCCCGTTTAGACCGCCTGAGGAGGGTATCGGGATCCGTCAGCGTAAACCGATCCGCGAGCTGGTACTCGCGGATCGTTGGCGCTCATTCCTTTCGCTGCGTCAATCCACCTACGGCCGATCTCGCCTTTAGATCAACCCCGCTTCATCGAAACCTGGTCTGGCCTTTCGCAAGCAAGCTTGCTACAGGCCAGACCACGCTTGGTAAGCGTCACCGTTTTCCTTCAATAATGGATAGATCATACATACTCGAAGACAAAGAATTCTGGCTGGACCTTGAGTTCAGAATGTCAGCTGATTTTTCGAAAAATGAGTCAGCCGATTTGCGAAAATACTGGGTCGACGGGTTTAATCTGTCGGGGATCCGCAATACCAATGTAGGAATTGATGTTCAGGGTGAAATTTGGATGATGAAACATCAAGACGGTCGTGCGTGGAAATTTCTCATGTCAGTACCCCAGAAGATGCTTCGCAAACCAATCACCACCTATTTTTATGAAATCATAGAATTTGATGAAGATGCGGAGTTTATCCACCTGAACCTTGAGCGGAAAAATTCATAGCCGCAGCATCAGCCCGGGCTCGATTCCTCCTTCGTCTAACGTCATCGGCGTCAGAATGACGCCGCTCCAAAAACAGGAACAATCCTATGCTCGAAATACTCGAACCCTTGAAGGAGCGGCTCCATCTTGGTGCCG